>JAYOBI010000004.1:0-68819 GCA_038104735.1 Gammaproteobacteria bacterium
CCGACCTACCTTGGGCTCGACGGGCTGTTGATGAAGTACTACCTCAACGGCGATGAGGGCGGTGGCGGGGTCTATCTCTGGGCGTCCCGGGAGAAGGCGGAAGCGTGGTTCAACGACGATTGGTGGCCCATGATGGAAAGTCGCTTCGGCGTTCGCCCCACGCTAACCTATTTCGACTCGCACGTGATCGTCGATAACGTGGCCGGGGAAGTGCGCATCGAGCGCTAGGCCTAGGGAGGCGGGGCATGCGCGTAGCCATTGAGATACCGCGGGTGGAGGCGGGGCAGCTTGCCCTGCTTCGGGACTGGGTCGCCCTAGCGGAGCGCTTGGGCGTCGCGACCGCCTTTGCTGCGGAGGCCTGGTGGAGTGATGCGGTTACGCCGCTCGCCTATCTGGCTGCGCACACGGAACGCATTCAGCTGGGCACCGGCATCATGCAGGTCACCGCGCGTACGCCAGCCATGACCGCCATGACCGCGCTCACGCTCCACGATCTCACCGGAGGGCGCTTCATTCTCGGTCTTGGCGCCAGTGGGCCTCAGGTGGTGGAGGGGCTTCACGGTGTGGCCTTCAATCCGGCCTTGACGCGCCTTCGGGAAACGGTGGAGGTCTGCCGCCTGATTTTTGCCGGAGAGAAGGTCGTCTACGAAGGGAAGACGCTCACCCTTCCGCGCCCCGGAGGGCAGGGCAAGGCGCTACGCATTGATCATGCGCCCGCCACCATCCCCATTTATCTGGCAACCTTGGGCCCGAAGGCGCTGGCTTACACGGGCGCTGCGGCGGAAGGATGGCTGGGGACTTCCTTCTCCCCCGATTATCCCGAGGCCCATTTCGAACACCTTGAGGCCGGGGCCCGGGAGGTGGGACGGGTTCTAGGGGCGCTGGATCGCTGCGTATCAGCTCGGGTGAGCTTCGGCGACGATCTTGAGGCCCTTCTAGCCGAGCGCCGCCCTGGGGTGGCCTTTACCCTCGGCGCCATGGGCTCGGGGGATACAAACTTCTACGGCGAAGCCTTCCATCGCGCGGGCTTTGAAGCCGTTGCCCGGGACATTCAGGCCCGCTGGCTTGCAGGAGATCGCAAGGGCGCTGCGGCGCTAGTGCCCGACGAGATGATCACGGGTTTCCAGCTGCTCGGCTCCGATGCGCAGGTGAAGGCGCGCATCAAGGCCTACGAAGCCGCGGGTGTGACCACCTTAAAGCTCGGGCTCGATGGGGCTGGTCCGCTGGGTCCTGCTCGGTTTGAGGCCCTCGAACGATTCATGGATCTACTTGGGGGCCATCCCGCATGAGGGGAGATACTTTGCAGTATTCCCCTGCCATCCGGACAAACGACAGGCTAGCAGTCGCGGTTTTTATGATGCCTCCAGAGACCTCGGTGTCGAAAAAATACGATGAGCCATATGGATATTGCAGTCGGTATCTATTTGGGATTTCCGAAGGGCCGTTAACACTGGTTATCACCCTTGAGTCTGATTGCTGAAGTTCTGGGAATTTGTCACGTTCAAAGCATGGTTTGATGCGCGGCTGGATTAGCCTTTGCGGTGAATTTGCGTTCTTGCTTTGGCTCGTAAGCTTGGCCCAACGAGTTATCGGGTCATACTCAATCGGTCTTGCTCCAACCATGCAGCACTAATTCCAAGATAGTTTTTAGGTGGCTAATGTCTGGAGGGATCGCCGCAATTTTGCCAAGACGCTGAGCGTGCTTGACAAGCTGATCGATGACCAGCTCGGCGACTAGCTCGCAGTTCAGCTCGGCTGACAGGGTTCCTTTGCTTTGGCAAAAGCGCAGCGCGCGCGCGACTTGATTTTGCTGCCAATCATTCACCCACACGGAAACGTCATGCAATGGCCCTGGTGCTCGAGCCTGGTCCTGGAATTCGTGTAAGACCGCGTAGGAAATGAATTCGAACACTTGGTTGTAAACAGTAAGTAAAGCATAGACGGCCGTAATTGGATCAACATCTTGCCGGGCAAGGGTCTGCTCGCCGCGCTGTTGAAGGACGGACATATCCTCTCTTGCCATCGTTGCGAAGACGCCTTCTTTGGTGTTGAAGTAATTGTAGAGCGTTGCGACCCCCAATCCGGCTCGCTCAGCAATGTCTTCCATGTTGGTTTTGCTATAGCCATTCTGGACGAAGAGCGTTTTTGCTGCGTCCAGCATTCTTTGCCGGCTTTCGGCTTTTTTTCGGGCTCTTAATCCTGTCATGATGCATATTATATATAGAAAACTTTAATTAACCCAAATTTATAGAAAAATTGGAATTCTATTGATTGCTGAGAGATGCGGAATTAGTCTAGTCGTATGTGAATGAGGCCCCGGGTGTTTGTCCGGGAATGAAAACCCTCGAAATACAACAAAGCAGGAGGCAGCGATGTCAGCAGTGATTGAACTGGGTTACGCCAGATTTGGTGTGTCGGATCTGGATGCCTGGCGGACATTCGCTGCAGACGGTTTAGGCATGGAGCTTGGTGCTGATAGCAGTGACGAAACTGTGTTTCTTAGGCTTGATCAGTGGCATCACCGGGTAATCCTCGAACGGAGTGATGCTGATGATCTTATTGGCATTGGTTTGCGCGTCGCGGGAGCGGAAGAGTTTCGCGCGATGCAATTAAACCTTAGGCAGTTAGGTATCGACTTCGAAGTGGCTGACGTCGAAATCGCTCGTCAGCGCTGTGTGTTAGAACTCATGCTATTGGAGGATCCGGCTGGAAATCCGCTGGAGATTTTTCACGGGCCTAGGATCGACACCCATCTACCTTTCCATCCGGGACGAGGAATGTTTGGCAAATTCGTGACGGGGAAGGGTGGCCTTGGACATATGATCGTTGCGCACGCGGGGCTCGAGCAGACTCATCAGTTCTATTCTGCGTTGGGCATGCGAGGGGGCATTGAGTACCTCATGCAAACGCCTGATGGCAATCCGATGGAAGTAATGTTCATGCATTGCAACGAGCGCGATCACACTCTTGCGTTTGGTATGGCGCCTAAGGGCCGAATCAACCACATTATGTTTGAGGTTGATAATCTGGATGATGTCTTGTTCACCTACGAGCGCATTAAAGATAGGCATCACATCGCTATTTCTCCTGGCAAACATGCCAATGATCATATGTTCTCTTTCTATTGCGTATCGCCGTCGGGTTTCATGGTTGAGATTGGCTGTGGTTCTCGGCCTGCAACCCATGAGTCAGAGTACTTTGTGCGCGATACATACGGACATGAGTTTAATCCTGGAGTTTGAATGTGAGTGAGGCGCCGAAGTTGAAGATCGAAAATCAGTTGCACTACATTAATGGACGGTTCGTCAACGCTGTGTCTGGCGAGACCTTCGATGCAATTAACCCTGCTACTGAAAAGGCCGTTGCTGCAGTAGCGCGAGGTGATTCAGCGGACGTTGACCTGGCGGTAAAGGCGGCTAAAGAAGCGTTTGACGGCGGTGAATGGTCCCATGCAAAGCCGTCGTTTCGGCGCGACGTTCTTTTCAAGGCAGCTGATCTTCTAGAACGACGCTCTCAGGACTTTCTGCTGCGGCAAACGGCAGAAATGGGCGGGCCTATCGGGCCGGATTTTGGTAACCGTCCGCATCCGATGATCGAGCGGTCGGCCTGGAACTTGCGGTTTTTTGCCGAGGAACAAGAACAAGCTGGTGATCAAGCCTTTAATCGTGATGACTCGCTGTTGACCTATACCATGACCGACGCCGCTGGAGTCTTCGGCCTGATCACACCTTGGAATGGGCCGATCATGTTATCGACCTGGAAAATGGCGCCTTGCCTTGCCTACGGCAATTCCGCAGTGCATAAGCCGTCAGAAATGTCCCCTCTATCCATTGGTGTGTTATGCGAGGTCTTCGAGGAGGCAGGCATGCCTGCAGGGGTGTACAACATGGTCTTGGGTTATGGCTCAGAGGCTGGCATTCCTTTAGTCGAACACGAAGATGTCATCGGTGTCTCTTTCACCGGGTCGCCTGCTACAGCTAGAGACATTGCCGGCCGTGCCGCAGCAGGTTTGAAACGTACGTCATTCGAGTTGGGTGGCAAATCCGCAAACATCATCTTCGCTGACGCAGATCTTGCTAAGGCGGTGCCTGCTGCAGCCATGGGTATTTTTATGAACAGCGGCCAGGTCTGCGTAGCCGGCTCTCGTATTTTGGTTCAGCGCGAAATCTACGATGAGTTTCTTGAGCAGTTCGAGCGAGCGGCAGCAGGTTGGAAGCCCGGTGATCCGACCCAGCGCACCACACGCTTGGGCCCATTGGTTTCCAAGGGGCAATATGAGCGTGTAATGGGTTACCTAGAAATTGCGCGTGAGGAAGGCAAGGTTCTCTTTGGGGGAGGGCGGCCCGAAGGCTTGGTCAATGGCTACTTTATCGAACCAACAGCGATAGTTGACGCTGATCCTGCATCGCGAATCTGCCAAGAAGAAATTTTTGGCCCAGTCGCCACGATCATTCCATTCGATACCCGCGAAGAAGCGATTGCCATTGCTAACAACACTAAATACGGATTAGCCGGCTATATCTGGACCGGCTCCCAAGACACCGCTCATTACGTCAGCCATCGTCTGCAAACCGGCATGATCTGGATTAACTCTGGATTTGATCGCGATTTGCGACAGCCCTTTGGTGGCATGAAGAACAGTGGCCTCGGTCGCGAGGGTGGTGGGCTTAGTCGCGATTTTTTCACAGAAACGCGATTTGCGTCTTTTCCACTAACGCCTCGTGGCAGCCACGCAGTTGGCGGTCATTGAGAGATATACGGAGAGAGAAGAGACCATGAACGTACTAGAAGGGGAACGCTGTGAACGGCGCCGCATACTACTCGAGGGGCGGCAGGAATGGACAACCGTCGACGGTGAAGAATTAGTTCTTATGGACGGTCGCCGGATTGTTGAATCCCAGGCCACCTACCTACCGCCTTGCGACCCCACTAAGATCCTATGTATTCACTTGAACTTTGAATCCCGGCGGATTGAGTTTCGTGCGCCGAATTTAAAGACGCCGACGTATTTTCAGAAGCCGGTCACGGCGGTCAATTCACACAGGGGCATGTTGAACCGGCCGGCTAACTGCAAATATCTTAACTATGAAGGCGAGGTTGCAGCGATCATTGGACGACCAATGAAGAACGTGGCGCCTGCGGATACCTGGGATTACATTGCCGGATTCGCACCGGCAAACGATGTTGGCGCACAGGATTTTCGTGAGACTGACGCCGGCGGTATGACCCGGGTGAAAGGGATGGATGGCTTTTGCCCGCTCGGGCCGGGCATTGTGCGCGGGGTCGACGTTCGACAGTCAACATTAAAGACGTACATTAATGGTGCGGTCGTACAAGAAGGGGCGCTGTCGGAAATGACCTTCGGCATCGACTACCAATTGGCAGACCTCTGTCGTCATATCACGTTGATGCCCGGAGATATTGTTTTAACTGGCACGCCGGCTAATTCCAGGCCCATGCGGCCGGGGGATGTTGTCGAAGTTGAAGTTTCGGGACTTGGTCGGCTGACCAATACGGTGCAGGACGTCCCTGAGCCGGCCCATAACGTTGGACATCACCCAACAGACACCGATGAGGTTACGCGAGTGGCTCTGGGTGGTGATTGGTGGGATGCTCAAGAAGCCAAAGGTTCTGATTGATGTTGACCGAGGCGGAAGTCACCGCCATCGCAAACGGCATATGGCGTGCCGAGCAAACCGGTGTGTTAACAAAAGCGCCATCGGTGCTTCACCCTGAAGTCACTGTTGATGACGGCTATGCCATTGCCATGGCCGTGCGCGATCTGAAACTCGCTGCGGGACGCAAGGTCAAAGGTCATAAAATTGGGCTGACCTCTAAGGCCATGAGAGACATGACCGGCGCGAAAGAACCTGACTACGGCTTTATTTACGACGACTGGTTTGTCATGGAGGGTTCGGTTGTGCAGCGCGCCAAGATGAATCGGCCGCTGGTGGAGGTTGAACTGGCATTCGTAATGAATGAAGAGTTGGTCGGGCCATCGGTTCATGTGGCTGATGTAATTCGCGCAACGGACTTCATACTGCCAGCGTTGGAGATCGTGGATTTTCGTTACGAAAAACCTGGTGTAAATCCATTAGTCGACAGTATCGCTGATACGGCATGGTGCGGGGGCCTCGTGCTCGGCGCTAATCCAATGAAATTAACCGACGTGGACGTGCGCCGAATCGGGGCGTCGCTATCGATTAATGGTGAAATTGTTGAGTCGGGCACGTCTTCAGCGGTTATGGCAAATCCCATCAATGCAGTTGCCTGGCTGGCTAATACTTTGGCGCAGTTTGGCACAAGTCTAAAGCCAGGCGATGTCATTCTGTCTGGTTCTTTTATCAAAGCGGTGCCTTTTGACGCGGGCGATTCGCTGGTGGCGCTATTTGATCAATTGGGCGAAGTCACCCTGCGTGTGGAGTAAAAAATTATGGATTCCTCAACCAACCTAATTAACCCAGATTTGTTCGTAGATCATAAAGGGCCGCCCCATCGATTGTTTGACCTGTGGCGCGCGCAAAAGGGGTTGCATTGGAATCCACCAAATCCCGATTACGTGGCCAAGGTACCCTTTTCTACGATGAATAAGGGCTTTTTCGTGTTAACTCGATATCAGGACGTGTTTGAAGTCTCCCGGGATCAAGAGCGGTTCAGTTCCTACGATGAAGGCTTCGTGATTTGGGACCAGGAAGGCCCTGGTCTGGACAACATGCGGGCGAATTTCATGGGTATGAGGCCCCCCGATCACTCTGCGGTTAAACGCGTCATTACGCCGCCATTTTCCCCTAAGGCGATGCTCGAAATTGGCCCGACGGTTGAGCGTCTCGCGGCAGAATTGATTGGCGAAATTAGTGCTCTCGATAGCTGCGAATTCGTTTTTGACGTTGCCGCAAAGTTGCCTGTGTACACTTTTTGCGAACTGATGGGAGTTCCCCTGGAGCTTCGTGACCAGGTTGTGAAATGCGGTAATGCAATGGCAGACGTGGAATCTCGCGACCAGCTTGATTTTGATCCTCGCGAAGGGCTTGCGTCTATTTCTCGAGAGCTAACAGAAAAGCTTCGGTGCGAGCCAGATGCTTCGCTAATGAGCGCCATTGTTAATGATTCGGGTCTCGCCTTAGAGCAAAATCAAATCGATCATTTTTTTCAGGTGTTCGCGATTGCGGGTCACGAAACCACGCGCAGTACAGCGTCGCACTTTATAAACCTAATGAGCCAGCACCCTGAGCAACGTGAACTGTTACTTAGTGACTTGGATCAGTACTTGGATAACGCGATAGAGGAAGTGCTTCGCTATACGTCGACAACCACAAACTTTCGTCGCACAGCTACTTGCGAAACAACGATTGGGAATTGCACGGTTCAACGCGGGGACAAACTGGTGCTGTCTTATGCGGCGGCCAATCGCGATCCTCAGATGTTTGCGGACCCGCATCGATTTGACATCACTCGAGACAATGCGCGCAAACACTTGGCTTTTGGCACGGGTCCCCATGTGTGTACGGGCGCACGTCTAGCGCGACTGCAGCTTCGGGCGTTGCTGAAAGAACTGTTCACTCGGCTACCGGATATTCACCCGATTGATGATCCGCAATGGCTGCGTTCCATTTGGTTTAACGCGATTATCCGCATGCCGGTAAGTTTTGCGAAGAACGTTTAATCGTCACATCATGTGCACCAGGGATCACCAAAATAGCCAACAGCTTCCCAATTTATAACAGAGCGGTGCAGTCGGAACCTCCGGCCATTGCCAAAATACTGAAGCAAAATAGGCGAAAGGAGAGGTGTAGCTGAAGTAAAAATCTTTGGATTTAGGTTGTGTAGTCGTGCAGTGCTGTCATCGTCTCGCTACGTCGTAGCGAACCTTTTTACGATCGCGTCTGGACCTATTTCTGCGTAGTTTTGGCTCTAAGAGTATCTCTGCGCTCCACACCATTGACCTGTGCTGTAACGGTGGCCTTAGGACCACAACCTGCACTTCGCGCCTGCTCGATAGCCGTCAGATCTGTCGAACTTAGCGATAACCCTTTACCAGTTGCTTATCCATCAAGGTGACTAATCGAGTGCGTACCAGGAGTAGGCACTGCACGTTCGTCTTGAGACAGTAACCATGCGATATCAAGGGCAGACGCGGAAGTGCCAAGCGATTCGGCGATGCTCCCCGCGTTGCTTCGGTTCTCATTACAAGCAATTTTCAATGATAATGCTTGCCCTGTTTCGCATTAGCTATGGCTTCATTTTTTGGGGGGCATTTATGGGGGCATAATTGTATTGATGTCGAATAAAGCTATATAAAACAATGTATTAGGAAATATATCCAGTCCCGTCCGCTCCGCCATTTTCAAAGTCCGGCCCTACGACTCTTCGGTTGTGGGGCGCGTCTTAACCCGACATCCTCCCTATATGCATCATCATCGTAGGTCGGGTTTTAACCCGATATCCTCCCCATATGCATCATCATCCTAGGTCGGGTTTTAACCCGACATTCCCCCTTCGGGCTGAAGCCCGGCCCACATGTGGTTTCGGCGCTACCCACTTATCGGGGGACGAGCTGTTTGCATAGAACGCCCCGTGCACAGTGCTGATGCCATCCCATCCACGGTGGGTTAAGGCTTGTAGCCGATAAGGTCAAAAGTACTGACGCTAGAAGTTTCGGGTGGGGCGCGTAACGAGAAGCGCCTCGCCATCCGGGTCTATCTTGAGGTGACTCTCAATGTAGCTAAACCCCATACCGCTATCTTTTGTCGATGATCGTGTGTTCCTTACCAAACAAGATGGTTGAACGCTCCATGTTTATGAAGTTGTGCTCATCAGCGATGAAAGCGGCATTGGCACGACGTGCTTCGTCGGTGTTTGGTGCCTGGCTCATGTCTATCCAGGCCTCCGCATGACCGAGATAGGAGTCAATGTTGGTGCCGCGGGCTGTTTGAACCCCAGCGTCCAAGGATGAGTTCGCGCGATGTACCTGTCGATAACACAAAGTCCGAGTAGCTTCCGCGTGGGATCGAACAATTGGGCCATGGTGTGTTAACCAATAGTGCCTGGCTTCTTCCTCCGACAAGTTGGCCTGGTGGCGCAACGGGAAAAACACACGAAGAATGTTGCTCTTCGGCTTTGCCGTAATGTTCTCAGGTGCCGGGTTAATTTGAGGGTACTCGTAGGCAAACCAGAGGGGTGAATTGGGCAAATCTATGAACTTAGATTCGTCCTCAAGAAGAGCTGCACCAGCTTTAGCAGCCGCCCCAGTTGCTTGGCTCATCTGCTCAACAAGCTCGGCTTCAGATGACCACCACAGCTCGGCAACGCCGTCGAAATGAGGCTCCATCTTGCCGCGCGCCTTTTGCGCGGCTACGTTCATGGGAGATTCAAGGGTATGAGTTTGAACATAGCGAAGAATGTTGAGGTCGGTGGCGAAGCTGGCCACCAAAGGACCGTGCTGGTTTAGCCAATAATCCTGAAACTCTGCTAGCGTCAGATGACTTTGACGTCTTAGGGCAAACACAAGTCTAATCATGCCGCTGATCCGTTGGTGGGAGGGGTCATCCTCATCCTGAGAGTAGCCAAAGTCAAAGTGAGTCTGGTCAGTTTGTCGCTTCCTCTGAGGTGGTTCTGAGAGATCCCAGCGAGTGATTTGGAGAAGCACGGGGCGTTGCATCACCCTTGTAAGCGCCATGGCAATGGAGTGACGCGAATAATCAATCAGCGTGGAGTTACGCAAAACCAAGTGCCGGAGGGTGTGCAAAACATTCCAAGCAAGGATAAATGCAAGAGCGGCTTTTGATAGTGCAATACAAACTGGTGTACCTTCGAAGTGGAGAGGTAAACGATATGAAATTTTTAAATCAGGATTGCGACTTAACCCTGCAACAAGGTTTGGATGAGCTGTATGAGAATAATCCGCAGGTGGCTGCTGTATCTCTGGCAAGGGGCAAGCTGTTTACCGACCACGATTTGACCCACGTAATCTTTGGGTATGACACGTCACTGGACGGAGAGATAGGGCTCAAGCCCTGGATCTTGCTTGGCTGCAACATAACCATGGCCGAGCTAAAAGCTTACGCAGCCGACCCTGAGATTGAGCGCCTCCGGGAAGAGGGCATCGAAATGATGGGTGGAGTATTCATGGGCACGCTGAAATACGTATTCCAGTATCTTCCTGTGTTTGTTTGGACCTGGCTTACTCGGGTGCGAAGAATGAGCAAACAATGGCCCCATTCGGCAGTGACGGGCGAGATGTTAGAAACCAAACTCTGTGATTTACGCAGGGAATACAATATTCGCCTCGTCCCCAAAAAGGGAAATACAAAAGAGCCTCTGCAGGCCTAGGCGATGCTGGGCACAAGCTTGGGACCAAGTAGCTTGGGAGGCTCCGACCGGACAGCGGCGATTTACTGGCTCGCAGTTTCAGCCTCTGTTGGGCTACTTTGACGCTTCAGCCCTTGCCCATTGCCTGTAAGTCTTTGGGCGCTGAAAAATAAGGAATGATCTTTCTTGAGGTAAGACGTTAGGAGCACTGTACGGTGATTGACTTCAACTACGAGAAGTTAGCTTTTTCGATCAGACCAGATATCCCTGCAGCCTATAGAGAGTATTGGCTGAAGCTGTCTCAACCCGGCACATGGTGGAACGGGGCGGAGCGTGTGGCTATCGCTGAAGAGAGCCGAATTGCCTTAGATTGCGATTTTTGTGCCGAGCGAAAGAACGCGCTGTCTCCCTATGCTTTTAAGGGTGAGCATAAAACCGTGGGTAAACTTCCCTTAAGCGTCGTCGACATTGTGCATCGAATCGTCACCGATCAAAGCCGGATCACGCAGAGCTATATCGATAACAACGAGGCTGCTGGCCTAAGCAAAGGTGCATACGTCGAGCTTGTGGGTATTGTTGTCGCAGTAGTCAGCATCGATGAGTTTCACCGTGCGCTCGGCTTGCCGATGGAGTCTTTGCCCAAACCACAACTCGGGGAGCCGAGCCGCTACGTGCCGGAGGTTCTGGTGGATGACATGGGGTTCGTCCCCACGGTACCGCCGGATGGGGCTGTTGGGAATGAAGCCGATCTCTGGGCAGGATATGCACCAAACGTCGTGCGCGCGCTAACGCTGGTTCCCAATGCCTTAAGAGAATGGCGCAAGATTGCAGCGGCGCAATACATCGCTCTTGAGAAAATGGCGGCCTATTTCAAAGACGAAACGCGATCGATTAATCGCCTGCAAATGGAATTAGTTGCCGGACGGGTGTCCGCAGTGAATGAGTGTTTTTACTGAACTAACGCGCATGCAGCGATGCTCCGTGCGAGCGCGAGGGACACTGATGCTGACGTTGATATTCAAGCCATTGGGGGCGACGAAGTGAGCGCGGACCAAGGAATAGAGTTCGGCTCTCAACTTATGCGATTCGCTGAGGCGGTTGCCGGCAGAGACGAACGGTCGATTTCCGCAGCACGAACATCGCTGATCGAGGTTGCAGGACATGACGTTATGGTCGACGCAGCTGGCGTCGCTGCCAATTTTCAAAGAATGGTGCGCATCGCCGATTCGATTGGTATTCCTTATGACGCCGCGGCAACCAGAACGAGTAAAGAGATCCAGCAGCAACTTAATCTCAGAAGCTTCACGAGCTCTCAACACACGCCAATTTAAAGCATTGTTTCGGATCACGAATGCACATTTGTTTTGTCGAAATGCCCCAGAACCTCACAGGTTCGCAGCTGCAGCTTATGGAGGAATCTAAATGAACAGGTGGTTATCAGCGGGTTTGGCGGTTTGTTTTGCCTTGGTAGTAACGGGATTACTCGCCAAAAAATCGGTGCACAACGAAATTGTTATTAACGCCGCGCCGGATGAAGTTTGGTCGGCAATTACCGACGCTGAGGCTTATGGCGACTGGAATCCGATATTCGTGCACTACGAGGGACCTCTTCAACCAAACAGCTCGTTAACACTGCATTTAAAGATGGGAGAAAAACCGAGTCCGGTTCAAGTCACGGTAGAGGATTTTGTGCCCAATCAGTGGCTTCACCAGGCTGGTGGCTACCCGCTGATTTTAACCTACGACCACAACTGGCATTTGGAGGCAGTGCCCGGCGGTACAAAAGTCATTCAACACGAGGACTATACCGGGCTGTATGTGCTTTTTTGGGATCCTGCCCCAGTGGGGTTGCTGTATGAAGCTGCCAGCAAAAACCTTAAAGCAAGACTCGAGAACAGCGGACCAGATGTGCGGCCTAACGGAGAAAAATAGTTAGGTTGATCTTATCCATAGTTTGCTAGGGCTGGGCATCGCGAGTCAACGCAGCTCAATGTTCAACGACGCTGGACCGGAGACTTGAATCGAAGCCGCCTGGAAACTAGGCGGTCCAAAACGGCCCACGACATTGTTGCTGAAGCCGAATTGCTCTTTTGCAATCCCAAACAGGTTTGTGTCTAGACGGTTGTTGGCGTTTACGTCATGGAACACGCCAACAGCGTATACCCCTGCTGGAAGCTCGAAGGCGTGAGAGAAGCTGCTGGAATCCACAGCGACAATAAGGCCATCCACGATGCCCGGTGCAGGCCCCCCTTTTTTGCCACGGTCTTGTTCGAACGTTTCTTTGGAGTCGTAGATGGCGATGTGCAGTTCGCCTGGCTCACTGATGTTTTCGACTGTGATCATCACGTTATGCGACCAGCCAGCGATCCATAAAAATGAGAGGGCCAATAGCAGTATTAGACGATTTAGGATTTTCATGCAGTTCGCCTCTCGAAAGGAAACCGGATACTGGCGAAGGACATTGCCACTCCGCAAGACTATTTTGGTGACCGCATCTTCCCGCATTGGAGTTGGTTTTCTAGGAAGCCGCGATGGGAGCACCAACCCACTCTCAGGAACATAAATCTAAAGACAACTCGTCAGTGACACAAGCTGATGGCTGGCGATGGCGATGCGTTCGATACTTACTTTCAATTTTAAAGCTGGTAGTCTGCTGGCGATGCTTCAGCATCTTTAAACAAAAATAATACGGAGTCTGTGATGAGAAAATTAATCGCAACAGTGATGGCTATAGCGGGTTTATTCGCGGGAACGGTGGTTGCGGAGCAAACAAACATTCCTGAGTTTGCTGCTGTGTTTCAGGTTAACACCACTGATGAAGCGGGCGTGGCGGCGGCTTTTGGGTCTTTTGCGTCTTCCGATTGCAGGAAAGACATGCCCACAGCCATGCGCGTAATGCGTGAGACGTGGAATGGTGATGAGGACGTGACACACTCTGTGATCTGGAATTTTGCAGACGCCAAGGCAATGGCGCAGACTTTCGGTGCAATAAGCCAATGCAGAGCATGGGCAGACACGGCCGCTGCACTATCCCAGCGTGGCGAAGTCAAGAGCCAGCAATTGATGAGGACCCTCGCTGCCGGTGGTGATTACACAAAAGACACCGCATACGTGGTTTGGCAAATGGCGATATCCGACGAAGCTGCCTACGTCGCCGCGTATAAAAAATTGATGGCTGCGCAAACCGAAAATGGCCAGGTCAGTGGTGCTTGGGGATTATGGCGAGTGCAAGGTGGGGCAAGCGCGGACATTACCCATCTGGCATTTGCCGGTGCTGCGAACATGGGAATTTTGCTGGCTAACGGCAACCCAAGTAAGGACTACATAGCGTTCCAGAAAAAGGTCGCTGGTATAAGAACGATTCACCGTACAAACATCAACTCAGTGTTGGCTGACCTGTAACGCCAAGGTCTCTATGGGCGGTCTCTTGCGAGGCCGCCTGACCAGCCTTCAGCCAGCGTCATTCACTTTTATTGAGGCCGAAGGCAACTCACGGTATCGGTTTCAGGTGCATCTCTTACGAGCTTTGGTTTGCTCGATGCTGGCACGGCTTATCGAATTAACGACAAAACTAACTGTGAGGATGAGTTTGCCTGAGCCAACATGGCAGTACCTGTCTGTTGCAGTACCTGGGCCTTGGCAAGTCTTGCGCTTTCTGCGGCAAAGTCAGCGTCCTCGATTCTTGACCGTGCGGCGGCGGTGAACTCACTGACGTTCATCAGGTTAGAAACTGTGTATTCAAGACGGTTTTGCAGAGCACCTACCGACGCTCTCGAGTTGGCGATGGTGTTTAGGGTCGAATCGATCCCGATCAGCGCGCCTGCAGCGTCATTGACCAAGTCGATTCTTTGTAAACTGCCGCGCCCCCCGGAAATGTAAGCACCGGTATCGGCATCAATTTCGCCGACTGCCATTATCAGGTGAAAGTCAGCGTCAAGATCCGAGACAACGCCATCCGCCAGGGTAATCGTTTGGGTGAATGTCCCGTCATCATTTCTGGAGGCTTCCTGAACCCCAGAAACGTACAAACCCGTACTGCTGTTGTCGAGGCCAGCAATAATGATATCTCCCGCAGCAAAGGCGTGCCCAGTGGACAAGCTTTTGATTTCGAGAGTGGTTGCACCAGCGCTTACCGCCTGCGTTAACTGTCCCATCGCGGAACCTGTGTATTCGCTGTGCGTGCCAATGTATGTTTCCAGCGACTGGCCTGCTTCTGTGCCCAGCTGAAAGTTTTTCCAGCCACCGATCAACTCGCCATTGAACTTAGTGTCATCTGCGATCCTTCCCGTTTCCAGAACCAGCGCATCCACTTCGCTTTGTAGAAACTGCCTATCCTCAACGGAATTCGTATCGTTGGCAGCCTGCACAGCGAGTTCACGAAGGCGCTGGGCTATATCGGTTTGATCGGCATACATAGTCTGCGCGGTTTGCATCAGCGAAATCGCGTCGTTGGCGTTTTTTACCGCCATATTAAGGCCCAACACCTGAGCGGTCATACGCTCCGCAATGGCAAAGCCTGCGGCGTCGTCCGCTGCGGAGTTGATCTTCTTACCCGAAGAGAGGCGTTCCATGGCAGTTGCCAGCTCACTGCTCGACGACGCTAAGGAGCGTTGTGCGTTTAGGGAACTGATATTGGTATTTACGATCAAGCTCAAAGTAAAAGGCCCATATTGGTGATCAGATGGTTCTCGTCGTTTGTTTAAGCGTCCCCTGGCGTTCTCAGAAGGACGGCTTGGTATCGCGTGAGGCGGCGGACTCTCGCCGCTTTTCCTTTGCAACCGGCAAAATCTTGCCGCTACAGATGAAGGTCGGTGCGATTTCGGAGAACTTTAGGGCCAAGAGGGGTTTTTCCAGGTTAAACAGTGCTCCCAAGCGTCCCGTTGCTACAACGAGCCGGGCACTAGCGTCAATGGCCCCCAACAAGGATAAGCTTAGCGATGCAGGTGTGGGGATAGCGCGCGACCTGACACTTACCAAGCTGATGCTGAGGGCGCTTTATCACAGTGTTTCAGTGCAGTGGCATTGCGCGGTAGCAGATGATTTCGGTGCCGGTGCCAAACAGGTCAACAGGTCTTTCCGGTTTCTGGTTAAAGATCACAGGAAATGAGGGATAGGGGATACATGTCTGGGCTAAGTAGCAAGAACGAACAAGATTCAGGCGGCATCGCTGCAGTGGCGAATGAGGAGGCGGGTCAAAATACAGGTTTTGGAAGTAAACCCTATCGAACCTACGTGCTCTCGGCGTTGACACTGATCTACATTCTGAATTTTGTGGACCGCGGTCTGCTCGCGGTAGTGGGCCCTGATCTTGTGCCTGAGCTGGGCATTTCTGATACCCAGTTCGGCCTGTTGACGGGTTTTGGTTTTGCCCTTCTTTACACCATCGTCGGGATTCCTCTGGCGCGCTATGCGGATGCCGCTCATCGGGTGTGGATCATGACCGTCTGCGTCGCGCTATGGTCGCTGATGACGGTGTTATGTGGGCTAGCCACGGATGTCACTGTCGGCTCGGTCACCATTGGCGCGTTCTGGATTTTGCTGATGTGTCGCGTCGGCGTCGGCATCGGTGAGGCCGGATGTACGCCGCCGGCCAACTCTCTCATCGCAGACTACTACGCACCCCGTGACAGATCGCAGGCTCTGGGTGTGTATTCCATGGGCGTTACCTTAGGCACCATGTTCGCCAACCTGATCGGTGGCTGGGTGACGGACGTTTTCGATTGGCGCACAGCGTTTTTTGTTGTGGGGCTGCCGGGCATATTGGTTGCCGTGGTGTTTAAGCTGACGGTGAAAGAGCCGCCGCGAGGTTTCACCGATCCTCAGGGCGCAAAATCGAAAGAACCTGTGGAACTGCGTGAGGCGATTCGCGAGTTAATGACCAAGCCCGCTTTTTGGTGGATGACCGCGGGAGCCACGGTTGCGGCATTTTGCGGCTACGGCATCTCATCCTTTCAATCCATATTCTTGGTACGTACTCACGGCATCACAACAGGTGAAGCGGCCATTTGGATTAACACGCCGGTCTCGTTGTCGTCGGCGGTGGGTACTTTTGCGACTGGTTGGCTGGCAACCAAGCTCTACAAGAAACACCCGGGCGCCATTGCCTGGGTGCCCGGGCTGGGCTTGGCCTTGTCGGTGCCGTTTTATGTTTTCGCCTTTATGACCCAAAATTTGTTGTTTGCCGCTTTGGGCCTGGTCATTGGGGGATTCGTAAAATATGGCTACATTGCTGCCCAATACACGATTGGTCAGGGAGTCGTTAGCATGCGTGTCCGTGCAACGGCAACGGCGGTGCTGTTATTTATCGCCAATCTGATCGGCTATGGTTGCGGTCCCCTGTTTATCGGATTTATGTCCGACATTTTCTTCGTCAACGGTATAACCGATCTCGGTGTCGCTGCAGAAGAGCTGACCCGAAATCAGTGCCATCCCCGGGCTATTGGCGAGTTGGGCGAGAGTTTGCAGGGTGTTTGCGGCGCGGTGTACGCCCAGAGCCTGCAGTCCGCCATGGTCATTATGGCGCTGCTGTATGCGGCGAGTTCGCTGTTCTTTCTTCTGACCTGGCGTCGCCTGGATAAAGACATGGTAGACCGGAACTAGGGTACGGTGGGCTCTATGGCATCCCAAAGGTCAACGAACCCATTGCCGCAGCGGCAAGAACTGGAGCGCATTCTGGCAGCGGGGGATTTACGGGTGCTGCTTCTTTGTCTCTATCACCTCACTGCAGACGACGTGTGGCTGTCCCCAGCTTACGCTCCCCAACGAGATGTGCGCCTCATCGCTGACCCAATGGCGGGCTTCGATGACGAGCAGGCCGCAGCGATCCGTGGCGCTCTGCTGGATCACCTAGAGCGCCATGGGCTTGCGCCCAAGGTGACTGATCCCGGGCCGGAAAAATTTGCGCAGCTGCTTTCTTTTTTTCTTGGCGAAGCGGTGCCGGCGGAGTATGTCCCCATGGTGCGGGTGGAGTTCGGTTTTGTCGACGAAACTCCTAAGCCAAGAGGGGACCCGGCTGCCGGGCCGCGGGTGCTCATCGTGGGTGCCGGGGCCTGTGGCCTCGCCATGGCAAAGCGTTTGGAGTCCATGGGTGTGTCCTGGCAGCTGGTGGAAAAAAATAGCGGGGTTGGTGGTACCTGGTTTGAGAATCGCTATCCGGGTTGCGGTGTTGATACGCCAAATCACTTTTATTGTTTTTCCGATCATCCCAACGTGAAGTGGCGACGCTACTTTTCTCAAGCGCCTGAGCTTCTGGCCTACCTTGAGGATTTTGCCCAGGCCAAAAATCTAACAGGCAAGATCGCTTTCAACACGACATTAGTGGGGGCTCGTTGGCAGGACGACCGGCAGGGTTGGCAGGTCACGTTGCGGGACGGCGGCGGTGAACGCCAAGAGCACTTTGCGGTAGTGGTCACAGCTACCGGGCACTTTAATCACCCTGTGCAGCCAGATTTCCCCGGTGCCGACGCGTTTTCTGGGCTCCAGGTCCATACCGCCCAGTGGCCGCAAGAACTGGACCTCACCGGCAAGCGGGTCGCGGTGATTGGCACGGGCGCATCGGCCATGCAGCTTGTGCCCACCATTGCACCGACGGTCCAACAGCTGACGATTTTCCAGCGAACAGCGCAATGGGCGCGGCCAGTGGCGGAGTACCAGGAGACGCTGGCCGAGGAAGGGGAATGGCTCTTCGAGCACTTACCTCTCTACGATCGCTGGTATCGCTTTGCCCAGCTATGGCGTTACGGCGACGGGCTGCTGCGCTTTTTGCAGCGCGACCCCGCTTGGGAGCAACCGCAGCGGTCTTTAAACCGAGTCAATGAACGGCATCGGCAGGAAATGGAGAGCTTTATCGAGAGCTCCCTGGCCGGGCGGGAAGATCTGCTCGCAAAATGCATGCCCGACTATCCGGCATTTGCGAAGCGTATTTTGATTGATAACGGTTGGTTCAAGACTCTACGCCGGGATAACGTTGCCCTGGTGACTGAGCCCCTCAAGGGCTTTACGGCCCAGGGTATCGAAACCACGGACGGTGCCGAGTACGACTGCGACGTGATCATTTATGCGACGGGATTTAATGTGACCAGTCTGGCGTCGCGCATTGATTTTGTTGGCCGTGGCGGGCGCTCCCTGGCTGAGGACTGGGCTGAAGACAATCCTCGAGCATTGCTTGGCATGGCGGTTCCAGCGTTCCCCAACTTGTTCATCATGTACGGACCCAATACCAACATGGGTCACGGTGGCAGCGGCATGTGGCTTGCGGAGACCCAAAGTGCCTACATCGCCGAGCGCTTGGGGGAAATGATGACCCGGGATCTTGCCGTGCTCGAGTGTAAGGACGAAGAGCGCGAGGTTTACTGCGCAGAGGTTGATCGCTTGCATAGCGAGTTAATTTGGAGCCATCCCGCCACCGGCACCTATTACCGAAACCGTAATGGCCAGGTGCGATCTCCCATGCCTTTTCGGTTGGTAGATTATTGGACGATGACGCGCCAGCGGGGCCTTGAGGACTATCACGCAGAGCCCGGGCACCGCACCGGGCAGAAGGATTAAGGCATGCGTCAGGAGCGACAAATCGCCTTGCTTCGTCAGGTGGCGGAGGCAGGCCCCAGTCTGAAAGGGCTTCATGCACCTCAGAGCCGTTGGCAAAGCACGCAGAGCTATAGCGACCCGGCGCGCTTTGCCCTTGAACGATCCTGTTTGTTCCGACAAGGAGTAGTGTTCTTTGGCCTTAGTGCCGACCTGGCGAATCCTGGGGATTATCGGGCCTTGCGGGTAGGGGGCATTCCCCTTTTGGTCGTGCGTCAGGTCGATGGCACCCTCCAGGCTCTGGTGAATGCATGCCGTCACCGCGGCGCACCGCTGGTGGAGCCATTCTCCACCGGCAACCTGCGTTCCACCCTGGCCTGTCCCTATCATGCATGGACCTATGAGTTGAATGGCACGCTGCGGGCCCGCCCCGGAGATAGCGGCGCCTTTGACGATGTTGAAAAAAACTGCAATTTGCTGAGCCGTCCCGTGGCAGAGGCCCATGGCCTGATCTTCCTGCGGCCGGAGGGACAGGCGCCTATTGATCTTGCGGAGACTCTGGGCGGCATGGGGGATGACCTCGGCGCGTTCAAGCTCGACTCCTATGAGCACATCGATACGCGGGTGCATGACTGGGACATTAACTGGAAGCTGTTTTTCGATACCTTTTCCGAGAGTTACCACATCCGGTCGCTGCACCGGTCGTCAATAGCGCCGACGTTCAATTCGGACTGCAGTATCTTTGAAGCTTTCGGCAAAAACCTGCTTTCCGTTGGCCTTCGCAACAACGTCTTTGATGAATTTGCCAAGCCTGAAGCCGAGTGGTCGTTGTTTCCCTACGGCACGATTCAGTACTTTCTGATGCCCAATGGTCTGGTAGTGCATCAGCTGGATCACTTTGAGGTGTGGGTGGTGGAACCTTTAGGGGTGAACCAGACGCGAACCACGACTTCGGTTTATGCGCCCCAGGCTCCCGCGACTGAGAAAGCACGAAATTATTTTGTTAAGAACCTCGATCTTCTACTGTCTGTAACTGGCGGGGAGGATTTTGCGCTTATGGCGGAGATTCAAAGAACCTTGGATGCCGGGGCGCTGCCGGAGTTTCTCTATGGTCGCATTGAACCAGCGCTCCTACATTTTCACGCCCAGTTGGATCGATTGCTGGAGCAGGCCCCCCCGGCGCCCTAAGGGTAGGCCCAGGCAGGTCGCGCCATCAGGCGATTCAGCTAATCTGCAAATATCCTCGGGCCCCAAACACGATGTGCCCCGTGAATACGTCTGCTAACGTCGTACCCAGCGGCTGGTGGCAGCCACGTCCTCGATGGGGTTGCCGCTCTCTTTCCAGCCTTTGAAGCCTTCAGCTATATGGGCAACGTTGCGATATCCCATATCCTTTAGCGCAAGCGTCGCGTACACGGATCGTCCGCCACCCGCGCAGAACACGATGATTCTTTGATCTTCGCCCGCAAAGAAGTCTCGGTAGTAGGGGCTGGACGGGTCTGCCCAAAATTCCAGCATGCCTCTGGGCACGTGTTTTGAGGTTGGAATGGTGCCGAGGTCCACGCGCTCTTGTAGTTCACGAAGATCCAACAGCAGTAAATCCTCGCCGGTCTTTTGTTCCTGAAGGAACTCCGACACGGAGAGATTTTCGATAGATTGGGTCAGCGTTTTCAGTTCTTTGAAGACGTTTTTAATGGGCATAGCGTTATCCGTTTTTTATCGCAGGTCTAATTTTAGGGGCCTTGTCTGTGGCTGCTGGGTAGCGCCCCAATCACGAGGCGCGTGGTGTTCGTCAGGTGGTTTTTGACACCGCGCTAATGGGCATGCACCCGAACCGGAACAGTTTTGATTCCGCGGATGAAGTTGTTCGGCAGGCGTTCCACATCGCCCACTACCTCAACGTTCTTGAAGCGTTTCATGATCTCTTCCCAAAGAACGCGAAGCTGTAGCTCCGCCATCCGATTGCCCATACACCGGTGAACACCGAAGCCGAACGCCACATGGGTGCGAGCATTTGGCCGGTCGATGATCAGCCGATCAGGATCCTCGAACACAGACTCATCGCGGTTGCCTGAGAGATACCACATCACGACTTTGTCGCCTTGCTTTATTTGCTGGCCGCCCAATTCGTAGTCCTGCAGCGCCGTGCGTCGCATATGAATAACCGGCGTCTGCCAGCGCACCATTTCGGCCACCATGTTGGGAATCAACGCTGGATTTTCCCGCAGCTTGCGGTACTCATCGGGATATTGGTTAAGGCCGATAACGCCACCGCTGATGCTGTTTCGGGTGGTGTCGTTGCCGCCGACGATAAGCAGCAGCAGATTGCCGAGGAATAACTCAGGGTCCTCGTGCATCTTCGCCGTGTTGGGGTTGTGTTGCAGCATGGAGATAAGGTCGAAGGAGGGTGGCTGACCGGCTTTGGACTCCCAAAGCTGATAAAAGGCGGCCGCGCATTCCATAAGTTCTTCATAGCGCCGCTCCATGTCGATGCTGGCATCACCAGTGACTTGAGGTACCGCCGTTGTGATATCCGACCAATGGATTAGCTTGTGCCGCTCCTCGTAGGAAAACCCCAAAATCGTGGCCAGCATGCGGGCGGTGAGTTCTACCGAAACTTCCTGAACCCAGTTAAAGGTTTCTCCGACCGGTAAATTGTCGAGGATGTCTGCGGCACGCTCTCGAATCAGCGGCTCGAGTTCCGCCAGGTTGGTGGGCGCTACCGTTGGGGCAACGGCCCGTCTTTGCTTGGCGTGCTCAGGTTCGTCCATGGCAATAAAATTCCTGGCCTGTACCTGACCTTCCACGGCAAAGGGCTCAACGATAGAAATACCGCCAGCCTCTGACGAAAACACTTCGTTGTTTGTATCTACTTCTTTAATGTACCGATGGCTGGTAACAGACCAAAACGGGCCGTTAGCGCTGTCGGATAGGTAGTGCACTGGGGCTTCCTGTCGTAGTCGCGCGAACCAAGGCTGCCAGGTGTCTTGCATAAAAAGGTCAGGCTGACTGACGTCGATTTTATCCAGAGGGGTGTTGGCGATATCTTCGCTAGCTGCTTTGGTCATCCTAGCCTCCGTCGATTTGTATTTTCCCAATCCGTCAAAACTATGCTGTTCGGTTCGGTATTTCCAGAGCCCGTGGGGTTGTAGTTGTGAGTCTCAAGCAGGGTTAGCTGACGCTTAACTTGTCAAAGTTGATGACAAATCAGGGCCTTTATCTCTTTGTCTCCTTGCGGTTACCGTTGAAGGGTCTAATCCCTGGTAGTTATTCCTGCTGTGGTCGAAACGCGCCGCTTCAGTTACCAAAAAAGATCTCGGGGTTACCGGTGCCTGTGTAAGGAGCAGAATTTTGCAGCTTGCCGATTGGATCGTCATTGGGGTTTATCTGACTTCGTTACTGTGTCTGGCGATTTATCTTAGCCGCAGACAAACTTCGCCAGACGACTATTTCTTGGGTGATAACCGCTTGCCAGCGGGCACCTTGGCCGCGTCCACCATTGCCACCCAATGCTCAACTAACAGCCTGTTAGGTGCGCCTGCCTTCGTCGGCTTCGTCGCGGGTGGGGGCATGATTTGGCTGCAATATGAACTGGCGGTACCGCTAGCTATGCTAGCCCTGTTTTGGATCATGGTGCCGGCTCGCAGGCATGGGATTACTTCCATATACGCTGTGCTGGAACTCCGAGTGGGACGCCAAGCTCGGCTAACAGCGGCTGGCTGCTTTTTGTTGTTCCGCGGTGTTGCAACGGCGGTAACGATTTATGGCAGCGCGTTGATTGTCTCGTTGATTCTCGATCTCAGCTTTTTCACTGCCGTGGTACTGCTCATGAGTGCCACGCTGCTCTACGACTATCTAGGCGGTTTAACCGCAGTCGTGATTAGCGATGCTATCCAACTGGTGTTGCTGCTGAGCGCCGTGATTTTTTCTTTGTTTTTTATTGGCGATTTGATCGTATGGGACTTTTTTGCCTCGGAGCGCAACAACGCCTTGGTGAACGATTGGGGTTTTGACGGCGAAGAATACGGTTTTTGGCCCATGCTTATTGGCGGGCTGTTCCTCTATGCCGCTTATTACGGCTGCGATCAAAGTCAGGCTCAGCGTATTTTGGCAGCGCGCAGTGAAGCGGAAACGGCCCGAGTGCTGCTGTTAAACGGTATCTGCCGTTTTCCTATCGTGTTGCTGTACTGTTTTCTCGGGCTAGGCCTCGCTGCACTTTCTCTGCAGGACGCCTCCATCGTTGGTGCGCTACCGGAGACCAGCGCCGGTGAGAAAAACATTAACCTGGTATTTCCGGTTTTTGTGATGAGCTACTTTGAGCCAGGTTTCGTCGGCTTGGTCATGGTTGGGCTGATTGCAGCGTCCATGTCCTCCATCGATTCTGCGCTGAACAGTCTGGCTGCGGTCACGGTGGAAGATTTCTTGCGCCCACACCTTGCGCCAGATACGTCGTCAGAAAAACTGTTGTTATGGGGGCGTTTGTGCACTCTAGCTTGGGGGCTGTTCGCCGTCGTGTTTGCGTTTCAGGTAGAGGCAATAGCGCCAACGGTGCTGGAAGCGGTGAATAAAGTGGGTTCTATGGTGAACGGTCCATTGCTTGCTTTGATCGGTGCAGCGCTGCTGATGCGGCGGTGTCCGCAGTGGGGGGCGCTGCTGGGTTTTGGGTTCGGCTTATTGGCCAATATCTTTGTGGCGGGCTTTTTCCCGGAGGTATCTTGGTTGTGGTGGAATGTCATTGGCTTCATCGTGACGTTGAGTTGTATCTCCGTTGCCGGAAGCATTGCTCGAACAGAGGCACCTTTGACGTCCGCGGCGGCCGCTTGCGTCCCGGCTGGTAACGAGCAAGGACAGCCTATGGAAATCGCGAGGGTCATGCCTCATAAAGGGTATGTTGCGGCGCTGCTGGCAGCATTTGTTGTGATCTTGGGCGTGTGCATCTTCTTGCAGATAAAGGCTTAGACCTCGATGCTCCTAGTTACCCAGCCCCCGGCAGGCCAGAGGGAAAGCGGGCGCGGCCAAAGCGTTTGGCTTAAAAGAAGGCTGAACGCGGGCGATACGGCATCTCACATTGTTTCGAAAGTAACCTAGACGAACTCGCGAGTAAGCATGAAAGTAGAAGTATACGGTGGCTACCACTCTCCATGGGTGCAAGCGGTGATGTTGGCACTGCATGACCGGGGCATTGAACACAACTTGCGCCAAGTTCCACCGCTAGAGACCTTCAAGCGATGGGGTGTGCTGATGCCCGCCGTCTCCATCGATCAAGGTCCCTGGGAAATCGAGTCTTCGCAGATTTTAGTCAGTCTAGGTTGTGAGCAGATATCTGATGACGATCTGCAGGCAGTCAAGGTGGCGTGGCAAGGCGTTGTGCACCGGCCGGACAATCCGCTAGATTTTTTCGCGGCGTTTGCTGACGCAGGTGATAGATCACCCTCCGCATACAGGCGGCTCGCGCGTAATTTTTTCCGCAGTTTTGTCTGCTTTTATATGTTCTTGCTTATCAACACGGTGAAGCTTGTTAGAAAACCAAAAGATCCCAGTAACTTTGGCGATCAGTACCTATATTGGGAGCAGGTTCTGGCATCATCGAAAGGACCTTTCCTGGATGGCTCTGATCCCGGCGTTCGAGATTTTCTATTGTTTGGCGTGGTCCAATGCCACTCGAGTATTCCGATTCCGCCCCTAGAACCGCTGCGCCAGGATCCTCGGCTGTCGCGGATACGACGTTGGATCGGCAGCATGCATGAGCGATTTCGTGATTATCCCTACCTCTATTCTGGAGAGTATTTTGAACCTCGCCAGCCCCAGCCCAAGGCCGCTGACTCGCTGCAGCGCGGCGCGTTCTATTTGGGTCTGGTAACTCTGTTTGCGCTGTTGCCTGTGACTGCGCCACTGGTGTTTCTGCTGATGCGCAAAGTGCCGCGGTAGTAAATCCGTCGGGCTGAAGCCTGACATATTTCCGTAGTTAGATGATTTGGTAGGTCGGGCTTTAGCCCGACATCGCAACGCAATGTTTGTATTTCCGCAGTTAGATGTTTCGGTAGGTCGGCCTTTAGCCCGACATCGCAACGCAATGTTTTGTATTTCCGCAGTTAGATGTTTCGGTAGGTCGGGCTTCAGCCCGACGCAGGCTTCAGCCCGACACAGGCTTCATTCGTATGTCGTCAACAAAAGGTTTATGGTTCCGGATCAAATAACAAAAAAGAAGGGTCGCCATGCTTTACAAACTCAATATTTGGATCGCTATGCTATGCCTGAGCTTATCCGCCTCGGTCAGCGCTGGTCATCACGAGTCCTCCCATGCAGCGCCTGAGCAATTAGTTACTGCCGCCTACGCCACGTTTGCGACAGGGGATACTGCAGCATGGGCAGCCCTGCATTCCGACGATCTGACGTTTACGATATTCGGTCAGCTGCCCCAGTCTGGAACCTTCATCGGCCAGCAGGCGGTGATAGACGGCGTGTTTGCCAAGATCGCTATTCACTGGCCTGACTTTACGCTCACACCGATTAATACCGATGTGGTCGGCGATACGGTTTATGTCCACAACAAGATGACGGCTACGGGCCTGGACACTCAAACCTTGCACATGTTCAAGGTGCAAGATGGCAGGATCTCGTCGTTTACCGCCTTTGAGGACACGGACTCCATGCGCCAAGCCATGGTGGCGGAATAACCGTCGCTTGTAGCAATTCCCCCTGCGCGCAAGCAGGGGCCAGGCTGCCTAGTGGGCGGCTCACGAAAAGGGGACAGCTATGAAAATTCAACTAGCGATGGCTCGCGGGACGATAGGTATAACGCTGGCTCTTATGCTGAGCCTGATTTCGAATTGGGCTTTGGCAAACGATACGGCCAAGGTGTCGTTTGTGCGCGCTACCGATCTAATGACCCTGACTCAGGTGGTGCAGCTAAAATTAGGCAAAGAGAAGCTGGGCAAATTAGGTCAGGGCAAAATCATTGTGGCTCAGGTACCGAAGGGTAAGCACAGAGTTGAGACCAAGGTAGGTTTGAGCTTGGGCGTACCCAACGTCACGGGCTTCAATGGTGCTAAAAAATTCAAGGGCAAGGTGGATCTGAATCAAGACGCGCATTATTTCAAGGTGGTCTTTAAGGCGGCGCTAATGGGTGGGCGGCACCATGTAATTGAAGTCAGCAAGACTGAATTCGATGAGCTGGCGGCGAAAGCGAAAACCGTTGAGGCCTCCTAAACCCAGAGGCGTTGTTTAGCTGTCCTCCCGGGCCTCGTGCTGCGTTTCCCGCGTTTTTGGTTACACTGAACGCTCTATCGTAGGGGAGAGGCAAACATGCAAATCGTTGATTCCTTTGAGCCGGGGCAAACCGGCACCGGAGAGCGAGGGCAGCAAGCGCATCCACAAACCATAGCCCACAGTGAGCGCCTGGTGCGCAAGCTCTATCGAGTGGGTGACAAGGCATGGTCTTTGGTCGGCAACGGGCTGTCTAATCAATCCTTTGTAGAGGGGCCTGAGGGTCTCATCGTTATCGATACCGGCGAGTGCAACGAGGAAATGGCAGCGGCCCTTGCAGAGGTCCGCAGGCAAACCGATGCGCCGCTGGCGGCCTGCATCTACACGCATTTTCACTACGTTGCCGGCACCCAAACACTGCTGCAGGAAAATCCTGATCTGCCGATCTGGGGGCATTCGGGAATCGAAGCGAATTTGAATCGCTTTGGCGGTGAAATTGCGCCTCGGGTCACCCGCGGACTGGTGCATCAGTTTGCCATTGCCATGCCCGAGGACGGTCCTGATGGGGTAGTGAATGTAGGTTTGGGGAACTTTTTCCGTAACCCGGATCACGCACCGTTTACCCATGGCTATGTCACCGCGAGTCATACCTTCGACACACCCACCAAGGCGAGCATTGCAGGTTTGCAGGTGGAATTTTATCCCGCGCCGTCGGACGCCACAGACTCGGTCACCATTTGGTTTCCCGAGTTAAAGCTAGCGGTAAACAATCTGCTGTGGCCCGCGCTATTTAACGTGTTTGCCATTCGTGGCGAAGAATACCGGGATCCACGGATCTTGCTGCGCGGCCTAGATGAACTTCATGCCTTAGGCGCTCAGGATATGATTGGCGCGCATGGGCCGCCCATGAGCGGCAAGGACGAAATCGCCAGAATTACCAGGGATTATCGGGACACCATTCAATTTATGTGGGATCAAACCGTGCGCTGTGCAAACCGTGGTTTAACCCTGAATGAAACCATTGCAGCGATTAGGCTGCCCGAGTACTTCAAGCAGCACTACACGACCCAACAGTTTTACGGTGTGGTAGAGCATCATGTGCGGCAGATATATACCGGCTTATTTGGTTGGTTCGACGAGGACGAAGCCAATCTGTTCCCGGTGCCGGCTCCGGAGCGATCGCAAAAACTCGTAGCCGGGTTCGGCGGCGTGGACAAAGTGCGCACCACCATCGACGAGGCTTTACAAAGCCATGACTATCGCTGGGCTATTGAGCTTGCCTCATGGTTGGTGCGAGCAACGCTGAACGACGAAGGTAGAGCCGATGCCGGTGCTGCGGAGGATCGGAGCCGGCTCGCTCAGGGGTTGCGCGGCATTGCTTACACCACTACCGCCGCCAACATACGAAACTGGTGCTTAACGCGGGCATTGGAGCTTGATGGCTCGAGTAACCTGGACCGCTTTCGCGGTCATCGGTTTCAAAAGCGTGAATTAGCCAGGCGTCCGGCAGCAGAATCCCTGGCGTTGTTGCGCGTATTGCTTGTGCCCGAGCGAGCGAGCGACGAGGAGCAGCACATTAAAGTGGTGTTCGCAGATGGTGGCCAGGCGGGTTTAGTTATTCGTAACGCTGTGGTGGTGCCGACAGATGGCGAGAGCGCAGCGCTCTCCATGACAGTCAGCAGCGACCACTGGTTCAGTATTCTGGGCGGTAAGCTGAATCTCAGCCAGGCCATTGCTGACGGTTCGGTACGCACCGCTAATCCAGAGCAGATCGCTGCCTTCTTCGGGTGCTTTGACCTCGACACACTAACCAACTGAAGCTGCCATGACGGACATACCCAAACCTACCCCAGCCTTTGCGGGGCGCGTGGAGCGCCTGTTTCAAGACGCCAGCCCCAGCCCCATGCGCTTAAACAAACAAGCTCAGGGCTCGCCGAATATTTTACTGGTGATGCTGGATGATGTGGGCTTTGGAACGTGCAGTACCTTTGGTGGTCCCATACCCACGCCCGGCGTTGATAAAGTCGCCAAAGCCGGCCTGAAGTACAACCAATTCCACACCACCGCCCTGTGCTCACCCACGCGAGCGTCCCTGCTTACGGGGCGTAATCATCACAGCGTGCATATGGGTGGCATTACCGAAATAGCCAACAGCTTTCCAGCTTACGACAGCGCCATGCCGCCGGAGTCCGCGACCATTGCGGAAATACTCAAGCAAAATGGGTACTCCACCGGCTGCTTTGGTAAATGGCATTTAACGCCTTCATGGGAGCAAAGTCCGGCTGGGCCTTTTGATCGGTGGCCAACGGGGATGGGTTTCGAGCGCTTTTACGGCATCATCGGCGCCGAAGCTTCTCACTGGGAGCCACCAGTCTATGATCAAACCAGCCCAGTCGAGCCGCACCGCAACAATCCCGACTACCACCTAACGGAAGACCTGGCGGCAAAAGCGATTGAGTGGATTGCACGCCAGCAAGTCTCTGCGCCTGATAAGCCATTTTTTTGTTACTTTGCGCCGGCGGCCGTGCATGCTCCTCATCATGTGGCGCCGGAGTGGATCGATAAGTTTAAGGGCCAGTTTGACCAGGGTTGGGATGCTCTAAGAAACAGTATTTATCAGCGGCAGCTCGAGCTTGGCGTGATCCCGCCGGGCACAGCGCTTACTCCTCGGCCCGAGCAGGTGCCTGCCTGGGAGGAATATCCCGACCGCTATAAGCCGGTAGCGGCGCGATTGATGGAAACCTTCGCGGGCTTCATGGCCCACACCGACGCTCAAGTGGAAAAAATCCTCGACTACCTAGTGGATCAAGACGCCTTCGACAATACCCTAGTCATTTATCTCACTGGGGATAATGGTGCCTCGGCTGAGGGCACGGTACACGGAGCTTGGAGCGCGCCATCTTTTCAGAATGGTGTGCACGAAGATCCCGAATGGCTGCTCGAACACATGGACGATTTCGGCACTGACCGCTGCGAAAACCATTTCAACGTCGGGTGGGCCTGGGCTCTGGATTCGCCATTTCAGTGGATGAAGCAGGTAGCCTCGCATTTTGGTGGCACGCGCAATGCGTTGGCGGTGTCCTGGCCCAAGGGGATTGCCGCCAAAGACGAGTTACGCCAGCAGTTTCATCACGTTATTGACTGGTTTCCAACGCTGTTGGAGGTTACGGGCATCGCCATGCCAGAGCGAGTGAATGGCATCAAGCAGGATCCGGTACACGGCCATAGTATGGTGGCCAGCTTCCATGACGGCCAGGGTGCCAGCCCTCACGCTACCCAGTACTTTGAGATTTTAGGCAATCGGGCGATTTATCATGACGGTTGGATAGCCTCCTGCTTCCATGGCCGACTGCCCTGGATTCGTTTTGCAGGCTATGAATTCGATGGTGAGCAGGAAGTCTGGGAGTTGTACAACATTACTGACGATTTTTCCCAGAGCGTCGATCTGGCCGCCAGTCACCCCGAAAAGCTGGCGGAAATGCGGGTGCTGTTTGAAGCCGAGGCCCAGCGTTATGGGGTTTACCCGCTGCGAGACGCATCAGCACGCCGCGGCGGAGACTATGCGCCGCCTCACTCGCTAGAGGGTCACACTAAAATGACCTACGGCCCCATGCATGTGCGCATGCCGGAACATGGCGTGGTGAATTTGAAGAATACCTCCTATCGGATTTCTGCCAGGGTCAGCGTGGACACGGCAAGCTCCGGTGTCATCGCCTGTCAGGGTGGCAACATGGCTGGTTGGAGTCTATACGTTGATGATCAGTCGCGACCTACTTATGTGTACAACTGGTTTGGCCACGAACTTACCACCGTTGTGGGTGGTGAGTTGGAAGCTGGGGAGCATCGCATATGCGTGCATTACGATCACGATGGTGGGTTCGCTGCTGGCGGCGAAGTGTCGCTGGAGGTAAACGAAATCGTGATGGCAACGGCGCGGATCGAGCGCACGGTACCGGTGATTTTCTCGATGAGCGGTGAAACGTTTGATGTGGGCCGAGACACCGGCTCGCCAGTGGGCGCTTATCCCCACGACTTTGCGTTTACCGGCACGATTGTTGGTGTAACCCTGGAGCGTGTGACAGAGCCGAGTGATGAGGTGAAACGCCAGGAACGAAAAGGGCAATTCAGCGCCGGGTTAAGCGCTCAGTAGCGGGCTCACCTGAATCCGACCTAATCGCCAATGGCAGCGCTGGCGTTCTTCAGACTGCGCTCGCCGAAAGACACATAAAGGGTGAGTGCCGTCTGTAAACTCATCCGCTGCCAATAAAAATCCAGCAGATCAAGCTGGGGGGTGTCTTGTCGCTTCAGGCGGCCTGCCGGTGTGCCATCGCGTTGGTAGAGGATGCGGTTTTCATCCAAATTAAATAGGGCATCCTCATCGTGCCAGCACTCGTCGCAGGCAGGATCGTGAAAACGGTAGATCTCACTGTCCTTGCCATCGTCTAGCAAAAATGCCGCGTTCTTTTTGGAGTAGTAAGCAATTTTGTTCTGCTTCATCCACAGGTCGTGATTGCGCTCAATCACTGTGACGAATTTGTTCACAGCTCTCGGCTTGACGGTTGGTGTCAGGGCAATCAAAGCCAACAGAACAAGAGCGGTCTGGGTCAGCATGCCGCCTTGGGTGAGCAGAGCACCAAGCAGTAGAATTGCCGAGATAAGATAAAACCAGTTCGAACGCTCAACTTGCCGCTCGAAGTTTTCCTTACTTTCCTTGAAGCGCTTAACCTTCAACAGATTGCTTCTTGCTAAATCGGCCATGGTTTTCGCTTCCTCCAGGCGAGTGTCAGGCAAGCGCCCATCATGAATGTTTCTGCTCCAGCAAGCAAAACCGGCCCGTTGACAGAGAGTGCAAGTTGCAACCTGGTTTGTCGTTTGCGGGGGTGTGGGCCGTCTGATGATAGCGGGGGCGCAATAATCGCAAAGCTGCTATAACGGTGGTGCTTACGTTCTGGCGTAAGTAAATTTCGCACAACAACAAACCAATAAGAAAAAGAAGGTATGCAATGAAGAAGCTTGTTTTAGCAATCGTGATGATGGCAGTCAGTCAACTAACGGTAGCCGATGCGCTGACTTTGCAGGAGCGTCAGGCGTCTGCAGTTCTCGGTGTCACCTCTGTCACTCTTGGCCCTGTTACCACGATCAATGCCGAAGGCGATATGGGCGAGTACGGCAAGGTGTACGTCACCTATAATCTGACTCAGACCTCACCAACGAGTGGAACCGTTAGCGGAGAAGGGCGAGGGGTGCAGAATAACGAAATCGTGTTCGGGCGCTTTAGCGGTTACTACCAGCGCCAGGGCGCAGTGATCACCATGCACAATGTTGTGCAGCTAGGTGATGGCTCGCAAAATCTGGATGTTGTGACGCTGGAGCCCGCAAAAGGCGAGGCCCGAGTCGACGCATACATTCTTAAGTAGCGCCACGAATCTAACAACAATAATAAGAAGGAAACCTCATGAAAAAGTTAATGATGTCGCTTTTACTGATGACTGTTGGGCCGGTTACTGCGGTGCTGGCGGCGCCAGCAATTACGGTGCCGGAAGAGTCTTTTACTATCGAAGGCAAAATGCTGAACCTTGAGCTTACCGACTCTGCCGGGGTAGTTACGGTTGAGGGTATCGCTGGTCGATACGGTCGAGTGTTTCTGACCTATAACATGACGATGAACCCCAATTCAGACAGTCAGGGTGCTTTCACAGGCCGTGGTATGGGCATTAGTGACGAGGGAGTTCGACAGGCTGGTTCTCGGCAGGGCGTATGGAAGCGCGAAGGCACCGTTGTCACATACTATTCGCTAGATGATGTGTCTGACGGGAATCAGAACCTATGCAAATCGGTTTTGGACATATCTACCGGCAAGTTTCAGATGACCTTCTATCCGCTCTAGCGGATTCAGTCCGATGACTTGTCTCGGGCAGGGCATCGGCGGCTTTCTTGCCGGGCGACACTGGGAGCCTTGGCAGGGTCTGCCGCGCTAGTAAGCTGGCCACAACAAGTGCCGCCCAGCCCTTTGGTAACTCGGTTGCGGGCATTTCGGAAGGCGCAGTAAATCGCTAGTCTTGGCGTCGAGTCCACTGAGAGTTGGTTAAACGTGATTGAAATAAACGGCATGGCCCACGTGATTTTAACGGTCACACAGTTTGATGCAGCGCACCGGTTTTACAGTGCGCTGCTGCCGGCCTTTGGTATGACAAAAGTGAATGACGGGCCAGATTTTCTCTACCACGTCGGTGCGCGCACAGCCATCGGCATAAGGCGCTGTGACCCTGAGTTCGCTGGTGAGCGGTTCGAACAATACCGTGTTGGTTTACATCATATATGTCTGCGCGCGCGGACTCGCGAAGACGTGGATAAAACGGCGGCGCTAGCGGAATCTTTGGGTGCCACCATGGTGCGCGGTCCAGAAGAACGGGATTGGGCGCCAGAGTACTACTACGTTCTGTTCGAAGATCCGGACGGCATCCGCGTAGAGGTGAATCATGTGCCCGGTACTGGTTTATTAAACACAGAGGCCAGCTTTGGATCCGCCGATGACTATATCCGTGAGAATGGTCAGGACTTGGTAAAGCGCGACTAGGAGGCCGCAGCTGCTCACTCGGGCATTGAGTGCGTCCTATCAGTGACGCAGGATGGATAGACACCGCAATAAAAAAATAAGTAAGCGGAGCACAAACTAAATGACCTCTATAAACGAACTGCTGTCGGCACTGGAGGCTAGCAGAAGGGTTGTGACCCTAGCTGCAGACGAATACTTTGACTTTAACGCCAAAGACCAAGTCCTTGTCATAGAACAAGGCGAGCTATTGGTTATTGGGCAAAAGGACCCAAAAACCGGGCGTGCTGGTCGCCAATTGTTTAAGGCAGGGGATCCCATCGGGGTTGCAGAGTGCATTGCATCTCGAGTCAGCGATTTTGATTTTCAAGTAAATAAAGCCATGCAGCTTCATGTTTTTGACGGTGCGGCGATGCGTGGGCACGTGAACAGTGCGGGTGTATTTGCGCGAACGATTGCGCGCTACAGCCTGAAGCGTATTTTTGAGGAGACGGCAAAAGACACCAAGGCCAGCATTGTTTTTGAAGATGAGTTCATCTACAAAAATTACGAAGATCTGCGCAGCGTTGAGTTTGCCGCGGAAACGCAGATTTTTAAGGCGGGCGCTGAAGCGGACAAGATGTACTTCATCGAAAAAGGTCAGGTGAACATTAATTCTGAGCAAAGCAAGCACATCGCGACCTTGGGCGTAGGCGAGTGTTTTGGTGAGGGCGCCTTGATGGGCGCTGCCACGCGTAACGCCTCGGCAGTAGCGGAGACGGACGTGGAGCTTGTGGTGATAGAGAGCGATATGGCCGAAAAAGAACTGCAGGGAGAGCACCCGATGACATGGCTAGCCACGTTGCTGTTGCTCAAGCAGGTTGGTCTGATGAATCAGTTTCGCGGTAAACGCTAACCTCGCAAACGCTCAAGGGTAGCCCCGAATCGCTATATTTTTTGCCTGCACAACCCTACTCTTGGTTTTTGCAGAGTAGGAGGGCTTTGTGAACGAGCGAAACATTCAGTTCTGGGGTGCGGGCACAATGCGAACTTTTCGGCCGCTTTGGGTGGCGGAAGAGCTGGGGTTAGCCTACGAACTCGCGGCAATAGGGCCGCGCACTGGCGAGACCCAAACGCAAGAATACACGCGCCTGAATCCTAAGCAGAAAATCCCCTTTATGCAGGATGCTGATTTTAGCTTATCCGAAAGCGTAGCCATTAGCCGATATTTGATAGCCCGCTACGGCAGCGAGGAAACGTTACAGACTCCCGGCGCCGTAGAAACTCAAGCCAGGGAGGACGAGTGGATTTCCTATGTCTATGGCGAGCTGGACGAAACTGCGCTTTACGTCATGCGCCGTCATGGGGACTTAAAGTCGATTTATGGCGAAGCGCCGGCGGCGGTGGAGTCGGCAAAAGTCTACGCCGAGAAGCATTTGGCAGTAATCGCCCAGCATCTGACAGGCCAAGACTTTTTGGTCAATGGGCGCTTTGGGCTTGCCGACGTCATGCTGGTTTCCTGTTTGGACTGGGCCGCGCGGTACCGCTTTGACTTGCACCCTGAGCTTGTGCGCTACCGAAGCCGTCACCATCAACGCGAAGCCTATCAGCGGGCCTACGACATCAATTATGCAGGTGCTGCCAAAGTCTAGATTTGGCGCATTCCTCTGCGGCTAGTAGGCTCGGGGCAGAGCGGGATGTAAGGGACACAGAAGCAGTGAGTATTCGATTGACCAAACAATGGTTGACCCAAGAGGTTGCGGCAGACCAGCTGGCCGGGACATTGGGGGTTTACCAAATCGCCAATGAACAACAGGACGTTGTTTTTATCGGTTATGCGGGTGGAAAAAGTCGGTTCGGGCTAAAAGGCGAGGTGGCAGAAGCATTTCAGCGCCTGTCGGAGGCGGTCTTTGTGCGCTGGGAAGTGAACACGGCGTACATGAGCCGCTATAAAGAATTGTTGATGATCCACATTCACGACAATGGCCAGTTGCCCTTGGCGAATCCGCCCCTAGCCCTGGGACAATTGAGGCCTGCAGGATGAATTTACAGCTTACCGAAGAACAAGATCTCGTCATTGCCATGGTGCGCCGGTTTGTGCGCGAGGAGATCCTGCCGCTGGAGTTACACCTTGATCCCGACGCTGAGGAATTGTCCGCTGACGATAATGCTCGGCTGATTGAGAAGACTAAGGCCATGGGCTTGTATGGCTTAGATATCCCCCCTGAGTTTGGCGGTCCAGACATTGATTTAGTCACCCGCACCCTGGTGGCGGTGGAAATGGCCCAGCATCGTGCAGGCCTTTATGTACCTTGCTACGGCACTTTTGGTGGTGCCGGGCTGGCGCAGCTGTTTGAGGCGACGGACGAGCAGAAGGAGAAGTATTTATTTCCGACTTTGCGAGGGGAAAAACGGGGCTTCTTCGGTCTGTCCGAGCCGTCCGGGGGGTCAGACCCTGCTCGGGCGATTCAGACCAAGGCAGTACAAGACGGAGATGACTGGATCATCAATGGGGGCAAGCTGTGGATTAGCGGCGCTGATAAAGCACAGTACGGTTTGGTGTTTGCGCGAACAGCTAACGATAAGGGCCGAGATGGGGTGACCTGCTTTATTGTAGACACGGATACCCCAGGGTTTTCCGTGCGGCGAGTAGTTCATACTCTGCGATCGGCCAGATACGCCACCGAATTGAGTTTCGATGACATGAGGGTGCCCGCCGCCAACATTCTCGGGGAACTGAATAAAGGCTTTGCGATCGCGAACGATCGTCTGACCAAACAGCGAATTCCCTACGCGGCAGGCTGTATTGGTGTGGCGATCAAAGCGCAGGAAATGGCCTTGGAGTATGTGCCGCAACGCGAAACCTTTGGTGCGCCATTGTCATCTCGTCAGTCAATTCAGTGGATGCTGGTAGATAACGAAATCGATATTAAGCAGTCTTTGTGGCTGACCCTGGAGGCTGCAGCCAAGGCTCAGCGTGGAGAGTCCTTCCGTAAAGAGGCAGCCGTGGCGAAGCTGGTGGCAACCGAGGCGGGCGGCCGAGTGGTTGACCGCTGTATGCAAATGTTTGGTGGCCTGGGCGTGGCCAAAGACTTGCCCTTTGAGCGTTGGTTTCGCGAGATGCGGATTCGGCGCATTGGCGAGGGGCCTAGCGAGGTACAGCGCCACGTAATTGCCAGGGAATTGTTAGGGTCGTCACTGCGTTAGTTTGGCCTGGGGCTATGTTAAATTGTCCGGCACCCCGTCCCGGTATTGGCTGACGATGGGCTGGGCAGGAACAGTGAGCATAAAGCGCAAGCGTTGATCTAATTGTTGGCGACGTCCGCCACCGCGCATTGCTGCTAAGTGAAAATGACAGAACAAGACGAGTACGCTCATGCTAAGCACTAACGCTGAAATCGAGATCATCCGCACGACGTTGCAATATCATCAAGAAGGCACAACGCATCTCGAGCCCGAGGTGTTGCATAACCCGGTTAGCAACTACGCGGACCCTCAGCGCCTCATTCGTGAACAAGACGTACTGTTTCGGCAGTTCCCCATCATCGTCGGTCATGTGGAGCAGGTCAGCCAACCCGGAGACTATTTTACCCACGACGAAACTGGCACGCCCATTTTGGTTACCCGTACCAGGGCAGGTGAGGTGAAGGCCTACGTCAACGTTTGCCGCCACCGAGGTGCTCGAATTGTTACCGATGCTAGCGGCAGCGCCAGTACGTTTTCCTGTCCTTATCACGCTTGGACTTATGACCTGGAGGGTAAGCTGCGGGGTATGCGCCAGCCCTTTGGGTTTGATGCCTTGGATAAAGACCAATACCGGTTGGTAGAGCTTCCGGCTTTCGAGCGTTTTGGTCTGATTTGGGTCCGCCCCAGCGTCAGCGCCGCGCCTGTGAGCATCGACGCATGGCTTGCTCCCCTGCAGGAGCAATTTGAATCCGTTGACTTGGCAAGCCACGCTGTATTCAAGGCCTGGTCGGTTGATCTCAACATGGGCTGGCGTATTGCTCTCGAGGGGTTCCAGGAGTCCTACCATTTCTGCTCGGCCCACAAACACACCGCCTGTTCCGCTTATCTCGACAATCGCTCGGTCTTCGTAGATTTATATCCCCATGTGCGCCACGCAGTGCCCTTAGCTCAGGTACCCAAGTTAGGCGAACAGCCTGAGCAGGATTGGGACTATCGGGCCAACTACATGGATCAAAACTACGTATTCCCGTGCAACTTCCTGCAGGTGATGACAGATCACGTGTACGTACATTCGGTAATACCAACAGGCCCGGGAACCTGTGTATTCAAATGCATGATGCTAGTGCCGAAAGAGCAAATGGACGAAAAAACCCAGCGCTACTGGCAGGCCAACTATGATGTTGTACGAACGGTTTTTGCCGAGGACTTCCAGATTGGCGAGGGCATTCAGCGCGGCTTGGCCACCGGGGTCAATGAGCACTTTGCCATCGGTAAATACGAAACCGGCATCCAGCTGGCGGAGCGGGCCATTGATGATGCGTTAGCCGGACGCTTGGTTTGTCCGGAAGTCATCGGCGTCAGGTAACCAAGTAAGATCTGATGCACGGTTTGCTGCTCAGCCTTGGTATTGCTGCAATCCTATCGGGCTGCTAACGCCTTAAGTTGTTAACGACAAATCCGGGCTAATGATGCCCTCAGACTCGTCGGGAGCCTCGATCAGCGATTGCTTTGATAACCAATTTGAGCGCTAGCGTGACGTTGCACCGGAATCGTCAGTTCAATGGTCAGGTGGAAGCCCAGGCGGTGTGGGATGGTTGGAAAGAAAGGACGGTGACTGTACGCCGCAAAGCAGACATGACTGCTGCCAAACACTAGCTGGCCAGCGTCACTCCACAACGCCGCAGTTCTCCCACCAGGTCAGCACCCAAGGCCACTTCTTCTTCGGCGTTTTGCGCACACACTTTCAGATTGAACAAACTGGCACCGGCCTCGATATAGGGAGCCAGCTGTTCTGCCACCTCTGCTGGCGTGCCGCTGGGTGTATAGCGCTGAAACTTTTCGAAGGGGATTCGATAAAAGGCTTCCATGCCGGTCTTTACCGCATCCTCTGCGGCTGCGCTGTCTCGATAGTCGAGCCCGACCCAGGGTTGGTATCCGTGCATCCAGTCTACGTGGGTTCGGCCAAGCTCCTGGGCTTGGGTCTTGACGCTTTCGATGGCTTGGGCAAAACGGGTTGGTGAGCACCAGACCCCGAGCCAGCCCTCACCAAATTGCGCCGTGCGGGTCAGGGCCGCGTCGGATCGTCCGCCAACCACCACGGGTATTGGGCTTTTGGGTGTAGGGCGAATCAGCGCGTCTTGAACGTCAAACTCCTTGCCGGAAAAGGTCACGCTGTCGCCGGCGAGCAGGCCCTTAATAATGGCCAGGGATTCGTTGGCACGCACGCCGCGTCGTTTCGGATTAACCCCGCAAACCTCCAGTTCGTGAGGGTCTTCGCCGCCAATACCAACACCAAAAATCATGCGTCCCGGGGCCAGGTTCGCCATGGTGGCTAGCTGGCGAGCGATCGGTAACGGGTGGCGCAGGGGCAGAAGATAGATACCCGTCATGACCCCAAGCGAGGGATGCAGCTGGGACAAGGCCGCTACCTCAACGAAGCCGTCGGTGCCCGACCCGTTGCGGAAAGACACGTGATCCGCCATGAAAATGTGATCGAACCCCGAGTCGGCGATTTGCTCTACCGTTTGCTGGCGTTGGGCCCAATCGAGTTTCCAGAGATTGCTCGGTGTTGCGAGTCCAAATTTTAGTGCCTGGGACAAAACCGGCTCCTTAGTGCGTTGCTGTAATGAAATTAAATTTCGAGATGCTCACAATCCCAGGGCCTGTTCGTCCAGGCCAAGCATTACGCGTCCAGCCAGCTCCATTACAGGCTCTCCCACCATCATGTGGGCTGCGGCCACGTGGACGTCGCGAAAGTGGCGCTGCAGGCAGGAAGTTTCATACACCGAACTGCCGCCCATCAAGCGGAACATCTGGTCAATAACATCGATCGCGGTGGTGACCGCGTGAACATTTGCCGTGCGCATTTTGCGGCGATCCTCCAGGGTTCCCGGTTGCTCTTGAGCTGAGGCCCAGCCCTGTTCGATGGTTTGGTAAAAGTAGCTCCGAGCGGCGGCTAGCGCAGCGTCGGCACGCGCAACATCAATGTGCAAAGAGGGACGCAACGCCAATGTTCGGCGGCTGCCCTGTGGGGTTTTTTCTTTCGATGTCCTAACAACCTCATCCAAGCTGGCTTGGGCCATGCCTAGGCAAATGGCCCCAATAGGAACGCCTAACAAAGCAAATTTAGGAAATCGATAGATCGGTTTACTGGCGTGTTCTGTGTCGCTGATGTCGCCGGCCATACGTTGCGCGGGTAACCAAACATTGGTCGCCACGTAATCACTGGAACCTGAGCCCCGCATGCCCGACACGTGCCAGTTGTCAGCGATTTCAAGTTCGTCCGGAGTGAAAAATGCGCGGGTTAGCGGGGTGGCCGAGCGCACCGGTTCGCCTTGAGCATCAATCTCGTGGATGCCGCCGGAGATCCATTGGGCATTGCGGCAACCCGAACCCCAGCGCCAATGGCCGTTGATCAGATAGCCTGGCGACCCATCTCGTTCTTCATACTGGGCGGTACCGCTATCGGCAAATACGCCGCTGGTAATGACGTTGGGATTTTGCAGCATGGTTTGTAGCTGGGATTTCGGCAGAGCGCCAAAGAGGTATTGAGACGTTGCGCCAATGAAAATGCACCACGCTGCGGAACCGTTGGCGGTGGCCAAGATCTCACAAATCTCGCAGAACAAGCCGGGTGCGACACCCAGTCCGCCTAAATCCTCTGGGGCGATCAAACGATAGAAACCAAGGTCGGCCATGCACTGGGCGAGGTCCTGAGGCAGCTGGCGCAGGTCATCGATTTCCTGACTGCGCTGGGCCAGCTCTGGCAGTAGCCCGTGAGCCTGGGCAAGCAGGCTGGCGCTCATGGTGACGGCACCGCAGCGGGTTGGTAAATGCGCCGCCAGTTGTCGTCCATCTGGGGTATCCACTGCAGCAGTAACGGGGTGCTGGCCGCGTCAGATGATAATCCTTGTCGCTGGGTTAAATAGCGATAGGTAAACGCCGAGGCCCGATAGTTGGCCGCGCAGTGAACCCAAACTTTCTGGCCTTGGCCAACAAAGGTGTCCATCACGCCGAAAAACTGCTGGATATGGGCTTCCGTGGGCGCGTCCCATGGGACCGGTATGTTCACGTAGGTCATGCTCTGCTCCGCCACTAAAGTGCCTTCGTTGGCAAGGGCGTTGTCCGAGGTGGGCATAGCCAGGTTGATGACTGCATCAAAGCCGGCAGATTTGATTGCCGCAAACTGCTCCGGGGCGGGCTGGCCTGAGGTGCCCAGGCCCTTGGGCATTGGGAAATAGTTCAAAACTTCCGTCGCCGATGGCGTGGCCAGCGCACTTAGTGGATAAGCCATCCAAATCAAAATCAGCGTCCATAGACTGCGTTGCTGCATCATCCCCCCGTGTCAGAACCATCGGATGGTTTGATAGTGGCAGCAACGGCGGATCTGGGCAACGTGGTGTCGAGGCTTTGCCAACGGTGACGGTTTGTAGGCTGGCTACAAATTATCCAAGGCGACAGGTAGCATCGGGGCCAATAAAAAAATGGGGAGAAAGTTGTTATGGACGTACGCACGCTAATGCGGCGAGCCGCTCATCATTACAGTCATCGTGAGGCCATTGTGCACAACGACGTACGTCTGACCTTTGCTCAGGCTTGGGAGCGGGGTATTCGCTTGGCCAACGGCTTGCTTGCCATGGGACTTGCCCCGGGTGATCGCGTTGGAGTGCTGGAAGATAATTCCGTTGAAGCCGCGGATCTTTTTCAGGCGGCGGCGATTGCCAATTTAGTAAGAGTGCCCCTGTATCCGCGCAATGGCCGTCCGGCCCACGCCCACATGCTCGGGCATACCAACTGCAAGGCTCTGCTTGTCAGCGCCAACCATGCCCACGAGGTGGAGGGTTTGCAGGATGAACTACCGGACCTCGAGCACATCTTCGTCAGAGACGAAGGCTATGAGGGCTGGCTGGCAGCCCAATCGGCTGAGGATCCAAACGTAGCGGTTGCCTCAACTGACTATTTCATTATCCGGCACACCGGTGGAACCACGGGGCTCTCCAAGGGCGTGGCCTATACGCACAAGGCTTGGCTGGATGCGGGCAGAGATTGGTTTTATACGTTTCCACCGGTAGAACCCGGTGATAAGTGTTTGCACCTGGGCCCGATCTCACACGGTTCAGGTTACCAGTACCTCCCGATTTGGTTAGCCGGCGGCTGCAACATCATGCTTGATCACTTTGAGACCGCGCAAACCCTGGAAGTCATCGAGCAAGAAGGCATTAACTTCGCCTTCATGGTGCCCACCATGGTAAACGCGGTCGTTCACGACAACAGCGCCCGAGGACGCGACTACTCTTCCCTGAAGTGTCTCCTGGTAGCGGCGGCACCCATCCAGGATGCAACGGCGTTAGCCGCGCGAGAGGTGTTTGGCGACGTGCTTTATCAGGGCTACGGCCAGACTGAAGTGCTGCCAATTTCTATGATGAACTCAGCCCAGTGGTTCGCTCAAATCGACGGCTCTAATCCGCTTCGGGCCTGCGGTTTGGCCTTGCCCTTCGCCGAAGTCGAGATCTGGGATGAAGAGAATAATCCGCTGCCCGCCAATGAAGTGGGCGAAATCGTCGCACGCTCGGATGGCATGATGAGTCAATTCTGGAACAACCCGGAAGCCACCGCCGAACGTATCGTCAACGGCTGGATCAAAACCGGCGACCTCGGCAAGCTGGATGCCAACGGTTATCTCTACGTGGTGGATCGGGCTGATGACATGATTATTTCCGGCGGCTTCAATATCTGGCCTGCGGAGATTGAAAATGTTCTGGCAGGCCATCCCGAGGTCGTGGAGGTGGCGGTGTTCGGCATCCCGCATGAGCGCTGGGGTGAAACCCCTCACGCGCTTTGTGTGGTGGTGGCAGGCGCAAGCGTCACGGCGGACGAACTCGTTGAGATGGTCAGCGCAGACCTTGGGTCCTATAAAAAGCCAGGCAGTATTACCGTGACCACTGACCCTCTGCCGAAAAGTCCCGTAGGAAAGATTAAGCGCAAGGATTTGCGCGAGCCGTTCTGGGCTGGCGTCGATCGTCGAGTATCCGGCAGTTGAGTCAGGCCCTATCGATTACTGTTGTCGGTGGGGGGATTGGCGGACTCAGTGCAGCCCTGTGCCTGGCGCGCAGCGGGCAGCGCGTTTGCTTGCTGGAGCAGGCTCCAAGCTTTCTCGCGGCGGGTGCCGGCATCCAGCTTTCGCCTAACGCCACGAAAGTGCTTTTACAGCTAGGCTTAGGCCAAGCGCTGGCTAAGGTTTGCGTGCTGCCGGAAGCTACGCTGATCAGAAATTGGCGCAGCGGCAAATTAATTTCGCGAACGCCGCTAGGCGATACGGCCCGGGCTCGCTATGGAGCGCCGTACTATCACGCCCATCGAGGTGATTTGCTTAAAGTGCTGGCGGAGGCTGCCCTGGCTGAACCGAATATCGACGTGCAGCTGGGCGTGCGCGTTGAGGGCTTGCGGCAACATAGCAATGGCGTAGAGCTGGAAGTGAACGGCCTGAAACATCGCTGCGACCTGTTGGTAGGGGCCGACGGCATTCACTCCAAAGTAAGGGAAACTCTTTGGGGGTCTCAGCGTCCTGACTTTACCGGCAACATGGCCTGGCGAATGTTGGTGCCAATCCAGCGGCTGCCTGCGGAATTCGCGGTGCCGACAACTACGGTGTGGTGGGGTCCGGGCAAGCACTTTGTGCACTATCTGGTCAGCGGTGGACGTTTCGTGAACTGCGTCTGTGTGGTTGAAACCCAGACATGGCACGCAGAGTCCTGGACGGAGCCCGGTGCCGTTGCCGAGCTGCAAGGGGATTTCACCGGCTGGCATCAGTCCATTCAGCAGCTGCTAGCCGAAGCCGACGAGTCAACACTGTTTAAGTGGGGATTATTTGATCGTCCCCCTATGCCTGCGTGGAGTCAGGGCAACGTGACCTTGTTGGGAGACGCCTGTCACCCAACGCTGCCTTTTATGGCCCAAGGTGCAGCCATGGCGATTGAAGATGCAATCGTTCTGGCCAATTGCGTTAACGGGTCAACGGACACGGTTGGCGCCTTGACGCGCTATGCGGATCTGCGACGCAGCCGAACCGCAAGAGTGCAGCGGGGTTCGCGGCGCAATGCCCGGGTCTTTCATTTGTCCGGCTTACCCGCTTGGTTCCGAGATCGGGCAGCAGGACGGGCAGGTCAGCACTCCATGGATGCCCTGTACCGCTACGATCCCTTAGGCGTCGGGGTGCATGGCGAATAATGTTTGGTGGCATGGCAGATGGGTGAGACAGGCTGGCTGCTATTGGCGTTGACGCTGTTCGCCGGCGCCGCGTCTCCGGGTCCGAGCCTGGCCCTGGTCATGCGACACGCAGTCAACAGCGGCCGCAGGCCCGGCTTAATCGTTGCCCTGGCTCACGGCTTGGGCGTTTGGCTTTATGCACTGGCCGTGGTGTTCGGGTTAGCTGCTTTGTTGACCCACCTGAGCACAATTATGGTGGCCTTGCAGCTAACCGGCGCAGTGTTCCTATGCTTTCTGGGCACAGGGATGATCCGCAGCGGGCTTGACGATTTCCGGGCGAACTACGAAGGCGCAGCGCCGGAGCATGTCCCAGATGCCGGCAGCTATTTTCGCGATGGTTTTCTGATCGTCTTTCTCAACCCCAAAATCATGGTGTTTTTTCTTGCCGTCTTTAGTCAGTTTTTAACTCCATCCCAAACGCTCACGGCGCAACTTTATGCGGCGTCCCTGGCCGGCGCCATCGACGCTGGGTGGTACGCCTTAATCGCGATCCTAGTCAGCGGTGGCAGCCTTGGGGAGTGGCTGGAGCAGCACCGGCAACGTCTCGACGTTGTCTTTGGCGTTGTGTTGTGGGGGGTCTCAATCACCATCGGCTATGGCATATTGAGCACCCTGTAGTAAAAGTAGCGCATTCAGCCGCGGCGCATAGCGAAACACCAGATGTCCATTTACGAAAAATACCTGCTTCCTCACGTCATTAACTGCGCTTGCGGTGCACCGGCGGTACGCAAACAGCGCGCCAAAGTAGTGCCCCAGGCACGGGGTCGTGTGCTGGAGCTAGGCGTGGGCACCGGCTTGAATGCTGAGTTTTATCAGGCCGAATCCGTTAGCGGCGTGGTGGGCGTGGATCCCAGTCGGCAAAGCTGGGCGCTGGCCGCAGAAAAAGTGGCCAAGGCTCAAGTGCCTATCGAATACTGTGAAGCCAGCGCAGAAGAGTTGCCGCTGGACACCGACGCCTTTGACACCGCTGTGATCACTTACACTTTGTGCACGATTCCTGATGCCGCTCGAGCATTAGCGGAAGTTGCCCGGGTGCTGCGGCCTGGCGGGATCGTCTTGATCGCCGAACATGCCCTAGCACCAGATGCCTCGGTAAAAAAGTGGCAGCATCGACTAGACGGTATTTGGGGTAAAATTGCTGGCGGCTGTCATATCAATCGCGACATTCGCGGTTTGCTGGAAACAAGCCCCTTAACAGTGACTCAGTGGCAGGGAATGTATTTGCCACAAACCCCCCGGGTTGCGGGCTATAACGTTTGGGGTGCGGCCAGATTGGCCTAAGGTTGTTGTCGTGGCTAACTCAACGGAAACAAAAACCAGCCGCGGTCAAACCACGCGGCTGGCGCTGATCAGAGCCGCTGAGCGGCTCATCGCGGAAAATGGATCCGCGAACGTGACCATTCGAGACATTCTCGAGTTGGCGGGACAAAAAAACGAATCGGCGCTGCAATACCATTTTAAGAACATGGCGGGTCTTGTAGCGGCAACCCACCGGTTTCGCGACCAGCAAATCATTGCGGCGCGGTTAGTATGTCTGGCGGAGTTGGCGGATAAGCCCCAGCCGCCGTCACTGCGAGAGATTGTTCAGGTTATGGTTGCGCCCACTTTTCGGTTGGCCCGGGAGCACGCGGACTTTCGTCGCTATCTCAGAGCATTCAGCTTACAGCTAGCCAGTGGTGACGGGCGGGTCCTCAGGGCAGTTCGCAAAGACCCGGGGGATACTGACGTTCAGATTAACCAGCTACTGAAAAAAGCATTGCCGCATCTAGACACGGATGGCTATCAACGCCGTTTAGAGACGGCGATTCGCCTCATCAGTGTTTCCATGCATGCGCATTCTCATCAGCCCAACGCCTTTCGCGGTAAGACCAGCGACCTGTTCTTCGAGAGCCTGCTTGATGCCGTGGTAGGGCTGCTGGACGCTAAGGAATCACCGCAGACCCGGGCATTGTCCGACCAGGTAGCCGAGTTTCAGGGGCGATAGGGTTCGCTACTGATTCTCGATGTGCCGCATGACGACGGAAAAATCCTTGCCCGTTTGTCCCTGCTCATCCAAAAGCGCGTAGGTACGCTCGGCTTGCTCGCCGAAGGGAATTGACGCGCCAGAGCTGGCGGCGGCGTCCTGAGCTAAACGCAGATCTTTCAGCATCATCGCCACCGCAAACCCCGGCTCGTAGTCGTTGTTGGCTGGGGACGTGGACACTGGACCCGGTGCTGGGCAATAGCTCGTCATCGACCAGCATTGGCCTGAGGCTTTGGATGAAATGTCGAAGAATGTCTGCGCATCCAGTCCAAGTTTTGCCGCCAAGTTGAATGCCTCGGACGTAGCGATCATGGATATCCCCAGCAGCATGTTGTTCGCCGTCTTTGCCGCTTGGCCGTTACCAGACGGGCCGGCGTGGAAAATGTTCTGCCCCATATCCGACAGCACCGAGTTGGCGCCAGCGAAGTCAGCCGCGTCGCCACCCACCATAAAGGTTAGGGTGCCTGCCTTGGCGGCTGCGACGCCGCCAGAAACCGGTGCGTCCAGGGTTGAAAAACCGAGTGCTTTGGCTTGTTCAGCGATGCTGCGCGCTTCATCCACAGCGATGGTAGAGCAGTCGATGAGCAGGGCCGACGCCGGAGCATTTGCGGTCACGCCATCGGCGTCAAAGTACACTGAATGCACGTGTTTGCCCGCCGGCAGCATGGTAATCACAAACTGCGCATTGGCTACGCAGTCGCCTACGTTATCTGCGGCTCTGGCCCCAGCGGCCTGGGCGTCGGCGATGCTTTGAGGGTTCAGGTCAAAGGCTGCAACCTGATGTCCCGCGTTGGTTAAATTGGCGCACATGTGGCTGCCCATGTTGCCCAGACCGATAAATGCGATGTTGCTCATGTTGTATTCCTTGCTCTTCCTATTGGGGGTTTTCCCGGCGTGGTTGTTTTTTCGGGCACATCACCACTCGGCAATGCTGCCGTCTGGGTGGCGCCAGATCGGGTTGCGCCAGCGGTGTCCTTCCTCCGCACGCTGGCGCACCGCATCCTCGTTGATTTGAATACCAAGGCCAGGGCCTTGTGGAATTTGCACGAAGCCGTCAGTGAAATTAAAAACTTCGGGGTTGCTGAGATAGTGGGTCAGATCGTTGGCTTGATTGTAGTGAATGCCCTGACTTTGTTCCTGAATGAAGGCGTTTTGACACACTGCATCCACCTGTAGACAAGCGGCTAGGGCGATCGGTCCGAGCGGACAGTGGGGTGCCAGGGCGATGTCCCAAGTTTCTGCCATGTCCGCGATTTTCTTGCACTCGGTAATGCCCCCCGCGTGAGATAGATCCGGCTGAATAATATCCGCAGCGCCCAGGGTAAAGAGGTTTTTAAAGTCGAACCGTGAAAATAAGCGCTCGCCAGTGGCGATTGGAATGTGAGTCTGCCGGCGTAGATCTGCCATAGCCTCCAGGTGTTCACTGAGCACCGGTTCTTCCACGAAAAGCGGCGAATAGGGCTCGATAGCGTGAATCAGCGTTTTTGCCATGGGCGCGTGCACCCGGCCATGAAAATCAACGGCAATATCCAGAGCGCTACCCACGGCGTCTCGCAAGTGGGCGATACGAGCAACGGCAGCATCGATTTTGCTGTGGCTATCGACAATTTGCATTTCTTCAGTGAGGTTCATCTTGGTGGCTTTGAAACCGTCGCTGATGGCTTGTTGGGCGCTGTTGACGATATCTGCAGGCCGGTCGCCGCCGACCCAGGCGTAAACTCGAATCCGCTCCCGAACCTGGCCGCCTAATAGCTGGTGGATTGGCGCGTTGTGGAACTTCCCCTTTATGTCCCATAGGGCCTGGTCGATGCCGGCAATGGCGCTCATGTGGATGCCGCCGCCGCGGTAAAAGCCGCCCCGATACAGGGTCTGCCAATGTCGTTCGATTTGTAGCGGATCCTCGCCAATCAAGTAATCGGCAAGTTCCGCTACGGCCGCGGCAACCGTGTGGGCACGTCCCTCCAGTATGGGTTCTCCCCAGCCCACTAAGCCTTCGTCGGTGGAGATTTTTAGTAAGCACCAGCGCGGAGCGACAATAAAGGTTTCCAAAGCAGTGATTTTCATTCAAAGCACCTCGGCGGCAGATTGGTTTGCCCTCGGTAAATTCGGGCTGCTTCAGGCGAGCGGGCAGCGGGTAACCAACGGGGAGTTACCCGAGGCCGAGTGGTCTGTCCTGATGAAGAAATGGGCATACCCGCTCCCCTTGCGAGGGCACAAGGTTAGCAGGTAATGCCAGTGGGCTCAGTAGCGGGATCGACTCAGTTAATGAGGATCTCTGTGGAGCCTATGGGTAGCTCAAAAGTCTGCAGGTCGTCGGCCAACAGGGTTTCGTCTCTCAGGCCTCTTCGGAAGATAGATTCTGTTAGCGCGTTTGTTGGCGTTGGTACCAAATGGTAAAGAACCAGCTGGCCGATGCCGGCGTCCTCGGCGGCCTGTTCCAGCGTGCGCGTATCCGCGTGGTAGTCGATAACGTCGTGAATGATCTTTGCCAGCGAGTTACGACCCGCAGCGGTGGCTGCGTTCATCATGATGTCTAGAGAGTGCCTGGCGAGGGCGTCGTGAAACAGTAGGTCGCTATCCTTCGCGGCGGCAAAGAGACTGGGTACGGCGTTGCTGTCACCACTGACCACAACCGATCTTCCCTGGTAATCCACGCGATAGCCTACCGCAGGATCGATGGGATCGTGTTCAACAACAAAGCTGGTGATAGTCAGGCTGTCGTCTTGCCAAACGATGCCCGGTTCCACAGTAACCGGCGTCATTGGGCCCGCGGCTGGCGGCAGTAATGCCGTACCGTGATGGGCCACTCGATAGCCACGGTCCAGAGCGTAAGCCTGGTTAAACCCCGCAACCACTTGGTCGACACCCCTGGGGCCGTAAACGGGCAGACTGGTTTTCCTGCCAGCTACCCAAGACTGTAAGTTCACGTCGGGCAGCGATGCGATATGGTCAGAGTGATAGTGGGTCAGCAGTACACCGGTGATCCGGCCCAAAGGCAGCCGGGCTTGAGCCATGCGAACCGGCGAACGGGCACCTACGTCGATGAGGAAAAAGTGCTCTGGGGTAACCACGGCGATACAGGCCTGAGCACGCGTCATGCTGTTGCCCAGCGGCGATGCGCTGCCGCATACCACCACGTTGAGGCCTTCAAACGACGTCGCTGACGAGTTCAGCATGGTGGTGGCTGCACGCTTCATAAGCGCATCCTGCACGGCAGGAACGCGAAACAGGCCGATGCCGATCACGAGCAGAAGGGCAACCGCAAGGGCAATGATAGTAGTAGTTTTTCGAGTCATTATTGGGTCCTCTAGCGTTAGCTTATGGATTTCTTGATGCGTGGTTCCATGGGATGGTTTGTTGAGAAGATTGGCTTGGGCAGGGCGGTTTGCGAGCTATTCCTCACTAATACCGCCTTGGCGTCGAAGAATTTCCTGCTCTACCCGCCAAATGCGGTCTTGGCCCCAGCAGCAAAAATCCGCTTCGCCCGGACTGCTGATGCGAAAGCTGGGAACACCCCACAGCCCGGCGTCGAGCATAGCCTGAAGGTTTTCCTCTAAGACTTCTGCCCAGTGGTCGTTGTCCGGGTGATTGGCGGTGCTGTGCCAATCCAATCCGGCTCGGCTAACGACTTGTTTTAGGCCCTGCTCTGAATCAATGTCGACGCCCTCGGCAAAGGCCGCACTGAGGTAGCTGCCGATAAAGGCCATACCCTTGCCCTGGGCAAGGGCGCCGGGGAATAGCCGAAAGCCCCGTTTTACCGGTTCGCCGAAAGGGTCAACAAAGTTACCAAAGGGTACGCCCTTGGCTTTGGCCTCTCTCGTGCAGTCCGAGATGATGTAAAACTGTTTGGCGCGAGGTGCGGGAATACCTCGCATCAGCATGGGCATAACCGGGCGCAATGACAGCTCCACACCGGTGCGCGCTGCCAGCTCACTGACCGATTCATGGGCAATGGCCGTGTAAGGACTGCGTAAAGACGGAAAGTACTCCAGAGTGACTTGCCGGGCAGGGGCTGCTGGACCAGTCGTTAGGCGCCGTCGGGCGCCGCTTGCGTAGGGGTCGTAAGGACCGTGCTCTGTTACTGCAAAGCCCTCCGCATCGAGACGATCCCAAAGCCGAGGCAGACGATCGGCTCCCCAAAACCACTCGCCCTCGTAGTAGAGCGCAGCGCCAAGGTAGTGTCCTAGAGTCTCCCGCAGGTTGTTGCCCTGGGCCAAGGCTGCAGCGGTCGCGTCTTGGTCCGTGTCGGCCGCGGACAATTCCTGACGCCACAGCTTTTGTCCTAGCTGGTGAGCGATATGCAAGAAATCGGGATCTGATAAAGCCGAGCTGAGAACACCGTTGGCCATGGCGACTTGATTGGCGTCAGGACCGGTTGGCTGCGATTCGCTAGCCGGAGCGGGTAACGGCTCGCCTAAAAAACTCGCAATACTGGCGGCATCCTCTAGCGCCCAGGCGCTAAAACGCTGGGCGTCACCTTGAAACGCTTGGTCAGGGCCGCTGACCAAGTAGGGCGTAATAGGTAAGATGGTGTAGGGCGCAAAGCGCTGCAGCTGCTGGACCATGATGAAGCTGTACGGGTCATCGGCCTGATGAAAATAGAGAATCTGCGGCGCTTTGCCCTGGCGTTGCCGCTGCCGCCGCGCGGTCTGCCGTCGACGCTGAAGCAAGCGCTCAGAGGCCAAGATCCTCATGGCGAGTGAGCGCAGGCGTGTACTCAGTCGCATAGCTAGGTCGCTAAAAAGGCCTCACAGCCAGTGCCTGCAAGCACGGCGTCGACACCTTCTCGATCGGCGGGGTCCAGGTTGAAGTAGCTGTGCCTGAGGGCCTGCAAGCATTTGGCCTGGTAGGGGAACGTGGGCTGAGTCCAGGGCTGACCGTCGATGGTGGTATCCATTTGCTCGTTACCAGCTTCTATGGCGGCGTTGTTGGCTAGCAGTGCAGGAATGTAAACCCGGCCCACCTCGCTGAGCAGGTCGCCGAGGTGGTGACGAAGCTGTTCCGGTTCAAGCCAAGCGTCGTCGGCAGCTGGCTGACCGCTTAAGTCGTCAACAATGTCGGTCCAGGCGTGAACGCGCGGCGCATGCTCCAAGCACAGCTTCATGGGCGTGGGATCAAATTTAGCCAGCTGGGTTAGCTGGGCGTAAATGGCGAAATCCGCGCTGCTGGGGCGATCACCAAGAACGAAGGGGTGACGCTGCAGCAAGCTGTCGAATATTTGCAAAAACCGCAGGTAGCTGGTTTCGATCACCGGCGCGGTCACATCATTGGATCCGACAACGTAGAGGCGAGAAATTTGCCGCTCGGATATGTAGTCACCAAGCTGGGATAGCTTGTCCTCTGATGCTTGGTTATTGGACCAGCGCGGCAGGATTTTGCCCGCAGTGGCGATGTCGTCCTGATAGTGCCAGCGGTAGTGGAACATGGCCTTGGTCAGCCACTCGTCGCCATAGTCCTCCAGCAGGTCATTGATGAACCCCAAAACCGGATTGCCGGGAATGGACTGCCTACCCAGAAAGTCGGCTTCAAACCGGCGAATAAGCGGGGTTGAATCCACTACAGCCTCCAGGGAGCCTTGGGCGTTAGGCAGGTAAAAGGTCGGCAGTAAATGTACTTTGGCTTCGGGCAAACCCGCATTTGCCGCCTGATCGCCAATTAATAACTCATAGGGTATGTGGCGAAATCGAAGGTAGGCCAGCATTTTACGAGTGTAGGGGGAGCCGGGTACGCCCTTAAAAAGCAAAGGTCGGTCAGTGGCCATAAAGCCTCCATTGCGCCGGTGAAAGTTGGGTACTGCCTCTGCATGCATGAAATAATGGCAGCCATTAGAGTGAAGGTATTACGCGGGCGCGGGTTAAGCAAGAGGGTTACTTGACGCCTAGCCGCCAATGCCGAGCTGTTAACAAGCTAGACGATGCCTGCCCAGCACTTCCTGACGATATCCTCATCGGCACAGCCGGGCTACTATCCGAGCAAAAGCCGTGCTGAGAGTCTGATGTCCGAGCAAACTAGCCAAGAAACCTATTTCGGTTTACCCAGTTTTTGGTTTCAGCGTCCCGACGACGATGCCGATGACGTGTTCTACGAACATGCCCGCATGGTGGCCCACATCGATGACGCAACCATGGCATCTCTCACTGACTTCTATCGAGAATTCATTCCGGCTCAGGCCAGCGTCCTTGACCTGATGTCCTCCTGGCTATCGCACTTGCCGCCAGAGCTGCAGCTCAGCCGTGTCGCTGGCTTGGGTATGAATGCCGAGGAACTGGCGGCAAACCCCCAGCTCACCGAGTGGTGCGTGCACAATCTGAATCAAACACCCAAGTTACCCTTTGCCGAGGCCAGTTTTGACCGGGCGCTCATCGTGGTGTCTATCCAATACTTAATCCAGCCCGTTGAGGTGCTGCAATCGGTGCTTGACGCTTTGCAACCTGGCGGCGCCATCGCCATTGCTATGTCTCATCGACTGTTTCCCACCAAAGCCATCGCTGCCTTTCAGGGCATGGAGCGAGACGACAAAATGAAGTTGGTCGGTTACTGTTTGCAGCAGGCGGGGTTTGGCGATATCGCGTTTCATGATCGCTCGCCTCTTGGGGCTGATCCGCTGTGGATTATGACTGCAAGCAAGCTCTAATCTGCCCTTGGGTGCGATTGCACTAGGCTGCGGCAAAATATGGAGGGGACTATGGACATCGTGCCGGATTCAATGCGCGACCCGAAGATATCAACAACCACTCTGGCAGTGAGAGATGGGCTCCACTTCGAGGTGGATCAATGCGGCGATGGTGAGGAGTTGGCGCTGTGTTTACATGGTTTTCCTGAACACAGTTTTTCCTGGCGCTATCAGCTACCGATGCTCGCGGACGCCGGATTTACTGCGTGGGCGCCAAACCTACGCGGCTACGGCAGCAGCAGTCGTCCTGAAGGGCTCCAGGCCTATCGGCTGGATGAGCTGGTTGAAGACGTTGCCCGCATCATCGAGGCCAGCGGTAAAGAGCAGGTAACCCTGATCGCCCATGATTGGGGGGCAGTGATCGCTTGGGAATTTGCCTTGCGGCAGCGAATGCCCCTGAAGCGACTGATTATTTGCAATGTGCCTCATCCCCAAGCCATGCAGGACGCCTTCGGCTGGACTCAGCTGAAGAAAAGCTGGTACGTCTTTTTTTTCCAGATTCCCTGGCTGCCTGAATATTGGCTTGGACGAGACCAGGCACGGGCCATCGCGGACATGTTTCTTACCACGACCAGCAACCAGAGCCGGTTCCCAACAGACGTCCGTGAAGTCTATCGGCGCAATGCCGCCCAGCCCGGTGCGCTGACGGCAATGATCAACTTTTATCGAGGCTTGCTGCGCGGCAAACGCAGTCGTCCAAGAGTGGATCCACGTACGCCAATTACAGCGCCCACCCTAATGATTTGGGGGGAGGATGATGTGGCGCTGGATAAGAGCACGACGCTGACCACTGGAGAGTACGTGACGGATTTCACGATTCGCTACCTGCCTGGGGTATCTCACTGGGTTCAGCAGGAGCAGCCAGACGCCGTGAACGATATGATCCGAGCGTTTATCGGTGGTGAAGAGGTGCCGGAGTATCGGCCAGGCTGACAGTTGGGTTGATGCCAGCGATGGTAGACTAACGGGTCGAAACGGGGGAATTGCGTTGATTGGGCGTGGATGTGCCGAAATCACTCAAGCTTTTGAACTGCTCGCCCAGCGAGACGTTGATCTGCTGGAACCCCTTTATCAGCGCTTCTTTCAGCTGTGTCCCGAGGCTGAGATGCTGATGTCTCATTCCGACGAGCCTATGCGCGGGCGTATGCTCGAGCAAACAATTGAATTGCTGATGGATAGCGAACTTCAGGGGCCAGCCAGCTATTTTCGCTGGGAGATCGCCAATCATCTCTCCGCCTATGGCGTCAGCGCCGCCATGTACACAGCCTACTTTCAGGCGTTGGGCCATGTGCTGCAAACCGAGTTAGGAGATCAGTGGTCCGAGACTTTGCAGCAAGGCTGGCAGCGGCGCGTGGCGGATCTGCTTGAGGACGTGGCGGACAGTAGCCCGTAGATCCGGCGCAAACTCGACGGAATCCGGGTGAACTTCTTAGACAAAGCAGCGGTTTTTGACGGCTAAAACGAGTTTTAGTGAACATATCGTTGACCTCCCCGCCGAAGGTTTTATCGCGGTGAGGATTGAGGTAACTTCAAGAGTTGAAAGAGAGGGAGACTGGGAAAAATGAATCGATTCGCAGCAGTACTGGGAGTGGCGGTGTTAGCAGTCGCCGCCTATTTAGTTGTGGGACCGCAATCGTCCCAAGACGCCACGGAAAACAGCGGTCAAACCGCCAGTGTGGCGCCAACCACAGCGTTTATTGACGATGAGCGCATCAAAAACGCCGAGAACGAGCCGGGGAACTGGCTGGCGTTTGGGCGCACCTACGAAGAACAGCGACATTCGCCGCTGACGCAAATCAACAAAGACACGGTAGGGCAACTTGGGCTGGCTTGGTACAAGGACATGAATACCAATCGCGCTCTGGAAGCGACGCCAATTGTTGTCGATGACACCATGTACTTCACCAGCACCTGGAGCCGCGTGTACGCCGTAGACGCCCGCACCGGTGACACCAAATGGATGTACGACCCGGAAGTACCCGGCGAGTGGGCGCGAAGAGCCTGCTGCGACGTTGTTAACCGAGGCGTAGCGGTATACAAAGGCCGCGTTTACGTTGGTACTTTGGACGGGCGTTTGGTTGCCCTGGACGCAGCCACCGGTTCGGTAGTTTGGGACGTGGATACCCTGATTGATCGAACCCGGTTCTATACGATTACCGGTGCACCCCGCGTAGCCAATGGCAAAGTTTTCATTGGCAATGGTGGTGCAGAATTTGGTGTCCGTGGATACGTGACCGCCTACGATGCGGAGTCCGGCGAAGAAGTTTGGCGCTTTTTCACCGTACCCGGTGATCCATCTTTGCCCTTTGAGCATCCAGAAATGGAGCTGGCGGCCGAAACCTGGAAAGGCGGCAGCTGGTGGGAATTTGGTGGTGGCGGCACGGTCTGGAACTCCATCGTTTACGATCCTGATTTCAACAATGTTTATCTTGGCGTGGGCAACGGTTCGCCCTGGACTCGAGTGATTCGCTCCCCGGGTGGCGGCGACAACCTATTTTTGTCCTCCATCGTGGCCCTAGATGCCGATACCGGCGCCATGAAGTGGTACTACCAAACAACGCCGGGCGACAACTGGGATTACACAGCCGTCCAGGACATCGCTCTTGCGGACATGGAAGTAGATGGCGAAATGCGCAAGGTGCTCTTACAGGCGCCTAAGAACGGCTTCTTTTACGTACTTGACCGGGCCGATGGCAAGCTGCTGCGAGCTAACCCTTTTGCCACCGTAACCTGGGCCAGCCATGTGGATTTAGAAACTGGCCGTCCGGTGGAAAATCCAGAGCTCGACTATGAAGAGCGGGAAAAGTGGGTGCTGCCAGGGCCACTGGGCGCCCACAACTGGCAGGCCATGTCCGTAGATGAAGAGGCGGGTGTGGTGTACATCCCCGCTCAGGATAATCCGCTGATCTACGGTCTGAGCGAAGATTGGAAGCAGTCGGGTATCTACAAGCGCAATCCCGGCGGCTGGAACACCGGCCTAGAGTTCGGTCGTATTACCCAGCTGGTTGTCGACAACATTGCCGATCAGCCTACGCCCAAGGGTTATTTAAAGGCCTTCGACCCGCTCACCGGTGAAGACAAGTGGGTTGTGGAAATTCCTCACTACTGGAATGGCGGTGTGCTGTCCTCGGCTGGCGGACTGGTATTCCAGGGCGACGCTCTGGGAATGCTAACGGCCTACGATAAAGACACGGGCGACGCACTTTGGCAGTTCAACACCTACACGTCGATGCTGGCGCCGCCAATTACCTTTGAGATTGATGGGGTGCAGTATCTGTCCGTTTTGACTGGAACCGGCGGAGGTGATCTGTTTGGCGGCGAGCCGCTGCCACCGGTAGCCGAGCACGCTTCTCTGACCTACAACAACTACGGGCGACTGTTAGTGTTCAAGGTTGGTGGTGCCGGAGAGTTGCCCGTGCCATCGGTGCGAGATCGCAGCATTCCAGTACAGGCCAATCTCACCGCGTCTAGCGACCAAATCGCTGCGGGTGAGCGTCATTACAACAATTACTGCGCAGTGTGCCACGGCCTGGCCGTGCGCTCGGGAGGATCGATTCCTGATCTGCGGCGCATGACCGAAGGAACCCACACCGCCTTCAACCAGATTGTTATGGACGGGCTGCTGGCGGCCAACGGTATGGCGGCCTTCGACGACGTGCTGTCAGAAGAAGACACCACCATGATTCATCACTACGTTAAAGCCCGGGCCGAGCAAGACCGCTTGGCGGCCGCGGGGGAAGTGGAGATGGGCCAGCTCACCTGGCAGTAGGGGAATACCGAGGGAATTGGCTTGCGCGACGGAGCGGTGCAGGAGGGGGCTGCTCCGTCGCCCCAATGTTGATCCAATCTGGCCAAGCTCAAAAGCACTATGAGGCCAAAGTGGTCCGCGAGTTGAATCCCGCAGGCTAGCGGGTTACCCGAAGGCCATACGGCACCCGACCAACCGTGCTCACCCTTTCCGTTAAGACCCGCGCTGCGTCAGACTTACAGCGCTAGGGTTTTGGCGGCAGTGTCGGCGGCGCTACTTCAATGAGTTCAAAGGTTGGCCGGTAACCGTCGTCGCCTGATATGGCGTCGTTGCCCAGGCTTTCGTTCTCGCGCTCTGGCGCTTCGCCGCGTTCCTGCACCGCATTACGCGACAAGGTGCCATTCATCACGTCACCCGCTTCCATTTTGCCCAGTGCGGCCTCAGCTTCTTCGGCGGCCTGGTCGGTATAGGGCACAAAATGGGCCCTGGGTGAACCGAAGGGAATACCGGCCTCATCAAGAGCACGCACCCAGAAAAAAATACCGCCGGGGGCTCTGGTGGTTTTATCCGGCTCGTCTATGGTGATCCACAGCACGCGAAAATTCTCCGGCATATCCTCAGCGGTAGGCCAGCCAAGCATGCCTTGGTGGCCTAGCCAAGTGACCCCATAGAAAAGGCTGACGCCAATAATTAACACCAACTTAAGAACCCGCCGGCCCGGCAGGCTGACGCACAGCGTGAGCAGCAGGGCGGCCACTACTGCGTAGGCAAGGCCGAGAACCAGGAGCGAGGGCATCATGACTTTGCGGTCGCCAAGGTCAGCAGGCGTTTGGGACGTTGGTTCACATCGGTGACTTCGCCACTGGCGTTTAGAGTGAAGCGCAGGGCAGTTTGCTCATCGCCGCTGCCAGTAAGCTCGATGGTGTCGTAATACACCAGACTAACGCTGGGGTTGAGCTTTTCGACTTTGACAGAGACCGGCAGCGGAGCAGAGTAGTTTGCTTTGTAGTGCAGCAGGTTAACCACGTACTCGCCGGCTTGTGCAGCGCGCACGGTAACGGTTTCCTGGTTGATCGGGTTGTTGACCTTGATGCCGTTGACGGTGATCTGATCGGCAAATACGCCACGATCGTCACGGTCTAGGTGCATCAAACCGCTGTCGCGATTGTGATACCAGACCAGGCCACCGCGGGGGTCTTCCACCAGGGCGTCGACATCGTCTGGGTGCTGGTCCGCCCAGCGGATGGTAATGAGCATTTCGGCCTTGCTCTCGATATCACCAGTTTTTTCCGGCGTGCTCATCATCATGAAGGCAATAGCAAACATGAAGGCGAAGCCCAGCAGGGTGTTGAACAACAAATCCGTGAAGACGTCTTGATCGTTCACCTGCTGCAGAAAGCGATGCTTCATAGTTGCTCGGCGCGGGGGTTCGGCTGCAGCAGCAATAGCCGGTTGATGAGCTTGGCCAAGGCGGAATCCAGCAGGTAATACTGCATTTTCAACAACGTGCTGGTGACCAATCCTGCCAAGGTTGTGTAGAGGGCCACTGCCATACCGCCGCTCATGGCGGCTAGCAGCTGCTGCATTAGCGATGGGTCAAACTGCTCGATCTCGCCAATGGGCAGCAGCATTAGAATGAATCCGATAACTGTACCGGTCAGCCCAAGCTTCAGTAGCAGGTCTGCAACAAAATGACCGGCAGCGTGCTTATTGCCCAGTTCGTCCCCCAGGGTTTCGATGAGCTGCTGGCGCTCCGGCAGAGTAGATGCGGTGGCGTTGAGTATGCGGGACACATAGCTGTTGCCAGTAGGCGTGATGCCATGGGCATCCTCACCGGCGGCGGCACGGCTTAAGACCAGTTCTTGATCAAGCGCTCGTGCCCGCAAAAGCCATTGCAGAGTTGCAGCACTGTACAGGGCCAAGATAAGCCAACTGATCATGCTGCGGTCTGATGTCAGCGCAAGCTGCAGCAAGCCGGTGTTGGCCAGAATGAAGAAACCGAAACAGATCAGGCCCAGCACAATGAGCGCAGAGAAGAAGACGTTGTCGTCAGATTGTTGAAGCACGTTACGAATCCTTAGCTTTTGCAGTACACGGACTTGGCTTAGTGTCGATCAGTTCTGATAGCTAGGATCCAAGCGATCCGCCAAGCGCCGCATGGATGGCCAGGCCGTAGCGCTAAGACTTTCCCAAGAGGCAGGGTTGTTAAAGGTATTTTGCATCATGTCGATGGCACCTTGGTTCGGCATGTTCAAAGTGCCGTTCATGGCGCTAACCTGAATTTTGCAGGCACGCTCAATGTAATACAGGCGCATAAAGCACGACGCCACAGTGTCCCCCACGGCCAGCGTGCCGTGATTACGCAGCATCATGAGGTGCTTGTCGCCAAGGTCGGCCACAACGCGCTCGCGCTCGTCCAGATCTAGAGCAACCCCCTCCCAATCGTGGTAAGCCGTATCGTGATAAACGAACAGGGCGTGCTGGGTAATGGGCAGCAGCCCCTCCTGCATAGCCGACACCGCAACGCCAGCATCGGTATGGAGGTGCATGACGGCCCCGGCATCGTGCCGCGCCATGTGCACGGCGCTGTGGATGGTGAAGCCCGCCGCGTTGACCTCGTAGCCGTTGTCCATCACCACATTACCGTCTAGGTCTACTTTGACCAGATTCGATGCGGTGACCTCACTGAATTGGAAGCCGTACGGGTTGAGCAAAAAGTGATCGTCTGGTCCAGGCACACGAGCGGATAGATGAGTAAACACCATGTCGTCCCAGCCGTAGTTCGCGACTAGGCGATAGGCGGCGGCCAGATCCTGACGAACCGCCCATTCATCGGCAGATACTTGTTGTTGGATTGGTATTTGTTTTACAACTGCTTCGCTCATGATGTCCTCCCCAATGACCGCTGCGATAAGCCAAAAAACAGTTTAGCCTGAGATAAGATGCGTGTCTTGGTACGAGCAGGGCGGGGCAGGACTGGTTTTGTGATTAGGGCGGGTTGTTGTTTTGTGTGGAGGGGTAAAAAAAAGGCCACCCGAGAGTCGCCGTGACGGAAGCCAGGCGCTAGGCTTTTTGTGGATGGCTCTGGATCATGTGTTGCTGGCAGCGCTTTGTGGATATCTGTCGTCTGAAGAAAAAACGCCGCGCGTAATGCGCGGCGCTTGGGCCATACTCGTCGTTACATTTCGGTTCGAAGCGTAACTCCATAGGTGCGAGGGGCTTCAAGGAAGGTGGCTCTGCTTCCAAGTCGAAGCGGCGTATTGAACGTCACATTTTTCGTTTGCTTGTCGGTAACGTTGTTCCCCCAAATCTCCGCCGTCCAAGATCTATCCTGATGGCCAATGCCGATTCGTGCATTCAACTTGAAGTTACTTTCTTGAATGTCGAAATCCAGCCCCGGCTTGGTGCTGGTGCGCCGGTCATCTTCCCATCTGCCGTTGGTGTTGATGAACCAACGCATGCCGTCACCCCAGTAGCCGTCATAGCTGAATCCACCGGTAACGACGTTCTTGGGTGCATTGGTGAACTGTGCCCCGCAAAGATCGCTAACCGTAGTGGCGGTTTTTGGATCATTGTTGTCGCAGTCTTCGGGGTATTTACTGTCGGCGTAGGTGTAGTTCAGAGAGACCTCCAATCCTTCAATAGGCAACGCTAGCGCTTCAATCTCCACACCCTTGCTCTGAGCTTTGGGCACATTGAAAGTCGCGAATTGAACACCGGTGAATTCAAGAACCTGGAAGTTTTCAATGTCATAGTCGAATACCGCCAAATTCACGCGCATGCGGCGATCGAAGAGGTCTGATTTCAGACCCAGTTCCCAACTGTCGATAACCTCGGAGTCAAAGCGCGGGTCACCGCCATCAGCGGCAGCTGTAGCATCAAGGTTGAAGCCGCCAGCCTTAAAGCCATGAGTGAAGCTGACATAACCGCTGATTGTTTCGTTGAACTGGTAAACGGCTTTGGCCGTATACACCAATTCATCGTCACTAAAAGTGTTTTCGAAGGTGTTCGGAGTTCCAGCGAGTCCCGTATTTGCAGGTGTTGCGAACGGAAAACACGTATACCCACGATGAATCGCCCCAAAGGTTCCTGCCAGGGTCGCTAAGCCCGCGTTTCCTAAAGCTGCGGCACCCGTATTGAGCGCTCCCTGATTGGCGATCGCGTTGAGACAGGCGTTGTTTGTCGCGAAAGGCTGGCGAAAGGAGCCATCTTTTTCTTCGTCAGTCCAGCGCAAACCCAGCACAAAATCTAGATCTTCCGTGATGTGAAAGCTGTTGTGAGTAAAGATCGACCAAGATGTGCCCTCCTGGCGAAAGATGTTCTGGGCATATGAGCCGCCCGGATCAATGCCTCCAGCGAACGCAATAGTCTGTGACTCCGCGGCGATGACATCGGCGAAGGTGCCACCTGTTGCTAAGGTAATGCCACTCAAAGCGGGGAGGTTCATAGCTAAGAAAGCAAGGTTAGCGTCAACATTGCTAGCGAAATCAGCCCCTAAACCGAGCCCTTGGTTTTCTACAATAGTCTCGTCCGAGTAAAAGCCGCCGACTAGCCAGCTAACGAAATCCGTTTCACCAGCGATGCGAAGTTCGTGCGTAATGGTTTCTATGTCGTCGAAGGAGACCAAACCACCAGCCGCGGAAGGCTGAACGGAGAATACGTCAAGCGCGACAAAATCAGAGTGTTGAACACTGTCGGCTCTGAACTCTCGGTAAGCGCCAATGTAGGTAACTTCCGTTGTATCACTTAGCTCGAGATTTGCCTCGACGGATAGCCCCCACTGCTTGTTGGGGTTCTCGAATTGCTCGGCGTTTGAGCGTCGGTTGTCGAAGGCCGTTGGGCCAAAGTTGGTCACGCCGCCATTGCTCGGTAGACCCGCAGCGGTGAAGCCACCCGCCGCGACGGCGGTGCCTTGACTCAAAAATACCGCATCACAGCAGTTTTCCTCAGCCTCTGAGTAGTCGGCAATGACTCTGACCGCCAACTGGTCGCTTGGATCAAAGGCCACCTGACCGCGTAACAGGTAGCGATCTCGATTTCTACTTTCTGCTCCGGTGCTACTTTCCAAGAAACCGTCTCGGTCTCGGACTGCGGCGGAAAAACGGAACGCTGCAGACTCACCAAAGGGGCCTGTGATGCCTGCTTGAAAGTTGTTTAAGCCGAAATTGCCGGCAGTCAGGTTGACGAACAGCTCCTGTTCCTCAAAGTTCGGGCGCTTTGTGCGGATATTGAGTGCGCCAGCGCTGGTGTTGCGACCGAACAGGGTTCCCTGGGGGCCTCTCAAAACTTCGACGGATTCAAGATCCATAAGATCCCCAAGAGCAACTCCTGGGCGGCTCAGGTAAACGCCATCCAAAAATACGCCGACAGCACTCTCCAATCCGATGTTGTTGCCAGTTGTGCCCACGCCGCGAATGCGCAGGGTTGTACCCTGAGATTCCGTTTGGGATGAGTTCAGGTTAAAGCTCGTGGCAACCGTTGAAAGGTCGCGTAAATCTGTAACTCCGGCGCGGATCAAGCTCTCTCCTGAGATGGCGGTAACGGCAATAGGAACCTCTTGTATCGAGGCTTCCCGTTTTGTTGCGGTGACGATGACTTCTTCGATGACATTCGATCGGTCATTTCTTTGTTCAGTATCGCTGTTCGCTGCGTAGAGCGAACTGTGATTCAGGAATAGTAGGAGACCAAGGCAAGTGGCCAAGGTATCTCTACAAAGGTTGGATTTATTCATGATTTCTCCAGTCATGCTAGGGTAAGAAAGCTTTGCGGGGGAATGCGGTTCCGCAAAAATTTCGGCATGTATACGCCGTGAGCAGAGATTGCGGGCTGGCATACCAATGTCAGTTTGAATCCGATCAGTGGTGGGCTATAGAGGATGGATGGCAAAGAATGGAGCCAAAATGAGAATTCGTTCGCGGTTTGATTTATCCCAGCAAGAACTGGTTTCTTATCGCGCTAATGGTTTTGTTGTTCTGCAAGGTGTTTTTGACAGCGACGAGTGTGAGGGCTTTGGCTTTGCCGCTGACGCGGCGGAAGAAAAAGCGCTGGCCCTTGCTTCAAGGGTGGATGGCAGCTCCCGGGTAAAAGAGTACTGGCTAGACGGCAACCGTTTTACTGATGTCGATCACATTACCCTTCAGTTTGAGCATTGCCAGAATGCGGAGCGTCTGCGAGTGATCGAGCCGGTAAACGATGTGTCGCCCCAGTTAAGCGCATTAATCGATGATCCTCGGCTGTGTGACCCTATGCGCCAGCTGGTGGCCAGCACCGAACTGTCCCTTTGGACGGCGAAGCTCAATTTGAAGCATCCGGTGGTTGGCTCGGGTTTTGGCTGGCATCAGGACGCACCGTATTGGATACACGATAGCGCGCATGTGGAGCGGCTGCCCAATGCCATGGTGCTGTTCGACGATGCGGCTGAAGAAAATGGCTGCCTGCGATTTATACCGGGCAGTCACCGGCACGGTTGTTTGCCTGGGTGCGACGACCACCGGCAACTGGCGGGTTTTTATACCAACCCCAATGCCATTGATCTGAGCGCTCAGGTAGCGGTTGAGGCGCCTGCAGGGTCCGTGGTGTTTTTTGACCCCTTTGTTGTGCATGGTTCGGCTCCAAATCTGAGCGAACGGTCACGGCGGGCGATCATCATTACCTACCAGCCAGCTGGGTTCCCGGCGTTAAAAAGTGGTTTGGTGCGCCAAGTTAGCGGTTGATTGGTCTGAGATGCACCAGGTGACTAGACCCACAGTTTAAGAACGCTGATGACGATACCGCCGGTGGCTAGGGTCGTGCCAAAGGACCAAATAATAAGGCGATCTATGCGCCGGGTAAGTTCTTCGAAGCGCCTGTCTATCTGTTCGAAGCGCTTGTCTATCTGTTCGAAGCGCTTGTCTATCTGTTTGAAGCGCCTGTCCACCTCTTGGAAGCGCCTGTCTATCTCCTCGAAGCGCCTGTCTACTTCCTCAAAACGCTTGTCGATTTGCTCAAAGCGTATTTCTGCAAGCTCGAATCGTTTGTCTACAAGCTCGAAGCGCTCCCGCATGTCCTCGATTATCTGCCTGCTCAGCTCCAGTTGTTGGGTCAGGCTTTCTTCAACGCGTACTATGCGCTCGAGCAAGTGAGTACCGATTCGTTCGGGCGCGGGCGTGAACTGTGCGTCACTCGCCCACTCGTTTGCCCACTCGAAAAAGTGGTGCTTGATTTGATCTAGGTCTTCTTTGGCAAGGGCCATCGCTGTCTCCGGTGACGCCGCCAAGGTTCTGACTAGCGCCACGAATCAGTAATGTCTAAATCAATATGGTCGAAATCAATACCGTCTAAAGGTCTCCGATTAACAACTGTTTATCAAGGCTTTGGGCTTCTCTACCGGCGGGTTCTGCACAGTCTGTCAGCATTGCCTTGCGGCGTTGGTAAGTTGATGCACTCACCTAACCCACGCACCGTCGAGCATGACCGACTCAATGTCCCGGGTATGGCGAATATCTACTAAAGGATTGCTGTGTAGCAGTACAAGATCCGCCCGCATGCCCGGCGTGATGCGCCCCACGTCCTCCTGCAGGTTGTGGAAGCGGGTTGGCGTAACGGTGGCGGCAAACAGTGCCTGTAAAGGCGTCATGCCACCAAGCACTAACATTTCCAGTTCGGTATGCAGGCTGTAACCGGGAATGCCAAGACCGATGGGTGTATCTGTTCCGGCCCCAATGGGCACGCCCCGCGCTAACAGTCGCTGGATTAGAAAAACGCTCCAGTCAGAAAACGCTGGGTCTGTCTGGGGCGTAGTTTCAAAGGCTGCAATCAGATTGTTCCAGGTGCTTTGCGTGTTGGATGGCAGTGCGGCGAAAGCGTCTGGCCAATCGTCCCGCAGAAACGGTTTGAAGTGGCGCACGGTATTCAGGCGCAGGGTAGGCACTTGGATGGTATTGGTTAGCGTGTCCAACACGTCATTGCACCGGACTTCGTCATAGGCGGCTATGGCGGGCAGGCGCTGATCGCTGTGCAGTCCGGCGCGTAAGCTGTGGCCTAGGCCCTCGGTAAAGTTGGTTATGCGCTGTTGCCGTTGGTCGAGCAGTTGTTCCCAGTTATTTGCGCAAGCAAGCTCAATGTTGCGCAGATGCTCCATGGAGTCTGCCAGGGGGCCAGCGGTGTCGGCAGTCATCATCAGCGGCACGTGAGAGGCTACGGGCATTTGGCGCGCCCGCGCCGCAGCCACGAGAGCTGCGTATGTGTCAGGCCGTATGAGCTCATAAACTTTTATGAAGTCGGCGCCAGCCTGCTGTAGGGCGGCTACGGTGGCGTCTGCGTCATCGGGGGTAAGAACCGGCGTTCCCAGCTCGGGGCGTGAAGGATCCGTGCCGTCGTAGACCACGAACTTTCCGTCCAGCAGCGGTCCTGATATGTAGATGTTGGGTTTGGGTGTTGGCAGGGTGTCTCTCAGTGTTGCTAGCGCCTCAATGTCGCCGCCAGTGTCGCGAACGCTGGTAATACCGTAGTCAAGGAACAGGTCAGCCATCTCGTCAGTCAGTGCCGGATCAAAGACGAAGTGCACGTGCATGTCCCAGAGGCCGGGAATCAGAAATTGTCCGGCGGCGTCACGCACGGTTCGGTTTGGGTTTTCAGCAAGGGCTGTGCCGGCATCGGTAACGCTGATAATTCGTCCTGCTTCTATCAGTACCTGCTGTTTGGCGATCAGGCCGTCAACTGGATCAATCACGTCAACGTTGTCGATGAGGATCTGATCTGGCTGGGGAGTGGTGTCGCACCCCCAAAGCGCCGCCGCAAAAACAACGAGTAAAAGGCGAGCTGCGCCGCGCGAGAAAAAGCCAGGGGTTGAGGTGCGGCCGGTAATGGCAGCTGTGCGGGTGCGCGGTTGCATATAGAGGTCCTGTAGTTAGATCACGATGGATAAAGACCCTAATTGGGGGGTTGCCTTTGGTCAAACCTCTTGCTGACTGCCATGGGCAGCACGGCTGGTGGTTTGTGGGCGTGCTTGGCTTTGATTCGGATGGGGTATAGTCCAGCGAACCCAGGCCAGTAAATTACAGGAGCACGGATGAACGTAAAGTATTATGACTGGAGCGCCCACCACGCACAGGTGCGTCCAGATCAAGTGGCCATCGTTGATTTGGACACGCAGCTGCAGCTGACCTACCGAGAGTTAAATGACCGGGCCGACCGTTTAGCCCTGTGGCTACAAAGCCAGGGTTTGACCAAGGGCGACAGAGTGGCGTTATTGACGCCCAATTGTCCTGAGGTCTTTGAAGCGCAGTTTGCATGCTCCAAAATTGGCGCGATTTGCGTGCCGTTAAACTGGCGCTTAACCGTGCCGGAACTGGAATACATTCTCACTGACTGTGCGCCGGCGGTATTGATCTTTGACCAACAATTTGCCGCTGCCGCCACCCAGCTGGTGAGTCTCTGCGGCATTGCTGCTTCGCTGCTCATCGACTCCCAAGCGTCAGACTGCGGCTATCGTCAGGCCTTAGCATCTGCCACCGGCGAGCTGCAGACCGCAGAATGTTTTCATGATGACGTGGCCATGATTATGTATACCTCTGGTACCACGGGTCACCCCAAGGGGGCCATGATTACTCACGGCATGAACTTTTATAACGTGGTGAATTTGGGCATGCCCGCCGCCATTAGTGCGGAAACCGTGCAGCTGGTGGTGTTGCCGCTGTTCCATACCGGCGGTCTGAACTGCTACGCCAATCCGGTACTGCACTGCGGCGGCAGGATTTTGCTCACGCGTGAGTTCGATCCGGGTCGAGCGCTGGCGGTGTTAGGTGACGAAGAATTGGGCGTAACGCACTTCTTTGCGGTGCCTGCCCCCTATCAGTTCATGATGCAGCACCCGGATTTTGCTAACACGGACTTAAGTCGGCTTATAACTGCAGGGGTTGGTGGCGCCCCCTGCGCCGAGGCGATTTTACGCGGCTGGATTGATCGCGGCGTGTCGTTGATTCAGGGCTGGGGTATGACCGAGACCAGTCCGGGCGGCACGATGCTGGCCGCTCACGACGTAATGCGCAAGATCGGTTCGGCGGGCAAACCGCTGCTGCACACGGAAGTCAAAGTTGTCGATGACGATGGCGTTACGTTGCCCCGGGGTCAGGTGGGCGAACTGCTGATTCGCGGACCCAACATCACCCCGGGCTACTGGAATAAACCGGAAGCAACAGCGGATGCCTTTGTGGATGGTTGGCTAAAAACCGGTGACGCGGCTCGATTTGACGACGAGGGATTCATTTACATTGTCGACCGCTGGAAAGATATGTACATCTCAGGGGGTGAAAACGTCTATCCCGCTGAGGTGGAAAACGTCCTATATCAGCTGGACGAAGTTGCAGAAGCTGCCATTATCGGTGTGCCCGACGAGCGTTGGGGTGAAACCGGTAAGGCCGTTTTAGTGCTTAAGCCTGGGCAAACGTTAACCGAAGATGCGGTAGTCGCTCACTGCCTGCAAAATTTGGCTAAGTTCAAGGTGCCCAGCAGCGTGTCGTTTATCGAGGCTCTGCCTCGCAACGCTACGGGTAAAGTGCTTAAACGCACGCTGCGGGAGCAATACGTTGATGCCAGCGCGCCAGCGATTAGCTAGCGCCGCAAAGAGCAGCGAAACGCAAATTGACACATAAGATGAAACAAAGGCAGGAGAAACACTGTGAGTGAGTCACAAAGTGAAATCTACGAAGACACACCCCAAACCGTGATGCAGGATATTTTGGATCGCCAGCGCGCAGCTTACTTGGCAGAGGGCGTGGTGACCACGGCAACCCGCGTAGATCGTCTGGAGCGCGCTATTCAGGTGGTGAAAAAGCATCAACAGACGTTTGTGGATGCCATGAACGAAGACTTTGGTCATCGCAGCGAGCATCAATCCATGTTCACTGATATCGCCTCTTCCGTTGGGCCGCTGCGGCACGCCCAGCAGCATCTAAAAACCTGGCAGAAAAAAGAAAAGCGCAAAGTCAGCCCAGGAATCTTAGCCCTGCTTGGGGCGAAAGCCTGGATCGAGTATCAGCCGCTGGGGGTGGTGGGCGTCATTAGTCCCTGGAATTTCCCGGTGAATCTGACCTTTGCGCCCCTGGCCGGTATTTTGTCCGCGGGGAACCGCTGCATGATTAAGCCAAGCGAATACACGCCGGCCACGTCAGCGGCAATGGCGGCGGGATTTGCGGAAGAGTTCAACGACGATGAGATCGCCGTGGTTACCGGCGGGCCCCAAACCGGTGCGGATTTCTCTGGGCTGGCCTTCGATCATCTGCTATTTACAGGTGCCACCTCTGTCGCCAAGCACGTGATGCGCGCAGCTTCTGAAAATCTTGTGCCGGTGACCTTGGAACTGGGCGGAAAATCCCCGGTAATCTTCTCACCGAAAGCGGAGATGGATGGTTCAACAGACGCCCTGATGGCTGGCAAAACTCTAAACGCCGGTCAGATTTGTCTCGCCCCCGACTACGTCTTTGTGCCTCGGGAGCGGATGTCAGAATTCGTCGAGTCCAGCAAGCGGGCGGTGGCAAAGATGTTTCCTACCTTGCTGGACAACCCCGACTATACGTCGGTGGTAAACGGCCGCCACTTCGACCGCATCAACGGTTACTTAGAGGAGGCGCGAGAGCGGGGAGTTGAGGTAGTGGAAATCAATCCGGCGAATGAGGACTTTCGTCAGCAGTCTGCGCATAAGATTCCGCCGACGCTGGTAATAGACCCACCGGAAGATTCAGCGATTATGCAGGAAGAGATTTTTGGGCCGATCATGCCGATTAAGCCCTACGACGACCTTGCAGAAACCGTAGATTACATCAACGCCCACGACCGGCCATTGGGCTTGTACTACTTTGGTAACGACAAACAAGAAACCGAGCAGGTACTCAATCACACCACGTCTGGGGGCGTTACCTTAAACGATGTGATCATGCACATTTCGCAAGAAAACCTGCCCTTCGGCGGTGTGGGTCCGTCAGGAATGGGTGCGTATCATGGCTTGGATGGATTCCGCACCTTCAGCCACGCCAAATCGGTGTTCAAGCAGGCAACGTTTAATCCGGCGGAAAAGTTGGGTTTACGACCACCATACGGTGAAAAGCTGATGAACATCGTGAAAGCCCAAACGAAGTAGCCGCAACCGCAGCCGATAGTGGGGGTTGAAGATTGCAACCCCTCATCGGGTGCGTGCTGAGCGGCTATGCCGCGGCTGCGGTTAGCTCGGGTTCTTAGGAATGGCAGGTACGCCCTCAGCAATATCCACCCATGGCTGTTTGGTATCGCACCAGACATGGAATTGGGGCTGGAAGGTACTGTTGTCGTCCATGGTGCCTGTTTTTAAAAACACCATGTCCGGGGAGCTTTGCACCGCTGAGTAAATCGGCGAACCGCAGCTGCCACAAAAGAAACGCTGCACGCTATTGCCGCTGACGGTATCCGGATCTACATAGAGCTTCGGCTCGCCGGAAATGTGCAGCTCGTTGACGGGCACACCAGCCAATGTGGAAAAAGCGCTGCCGGCCTGTCGTTGGCAGTTTTTGCAGTGGCAGACGCCGTTCATGGCTGGAGGATTATCGATCCGATAGCTGATCTCGCCGCATAGGCATTGGCCGGTTACTGACATATTGGTCACCTTTTATTGTTGTTCGCGTTGCACTCGGTACGGGATTTACTTTACGTCTTTGAAGAAGTCGATGTCTCGGGCCTCGCCCTTAGGTACCGGCACCTCCTTAATTCGCTCTTCCACATCGTCAAATTCCAGCCGCAGTGCTCGGGTCATGGTGGCGTGCATTTCGTAGGTGCATACCGTGTAGGTCAGCTCGATAATCTCCACTTCACTCAAATGTGCTTTTAACGCTGCGAAGGTGCCGTCGCTGACGCGACCACCCTGCAACACCAAGTCGTCGGTGTAAGCCAGAACAGCGCGCTCCACATCGTCAAACAGATCCGTGGATGACCAATGGGCAATGGCTTCAATTTGCGCTTCCGAGAGTTTGGCTGCCCGCAGCGCCTTGCAGTGTTGGGAGAACACAAATTGGCTACCTCTGGCGAAGCCTGCCCGGGCTTGACCCAGTTCGCGTAGCCGGGGCGAAAGCTTGCGTTTTTTGTCTCGATAAAATTCAAAACCCGCCACCATGTGCATGAGACAGTCTGGTACCTGGGCAAACACGGTCCACCAATTGCCTGGTGTACCCGTGGCGGTACCTGGCTCCTTCACCGGATCACGGTCTTTGCCAAACAGTGCGTCGTAGTAGGGCAGCACCGAGGCATCTGCTTGGGCTCGTGATATTTGTGATAGTCGTGGCATGAAATTCCCTCCTCTGAATTGCGCTCAGTATGGCTTTTGCCGAGCCTTGCGCCTAGTACTGGAAAA
>JAYOBI010000004.1:68919-79679 GCA_038104735.1 Gammaproteobacteria bacterium
GTAACATCACTAATACTCCAACCGGTGCCTGCGCTGGGGTCGGCCTAAGTCCATATTCCTCGCTGGCGCTAAAAGCCGAAACCTCTAAACTGCGCCCATGAATTTTGTTGAACTGGCCATACCTTTTTTTATTTTCGCCATGGGTGTTGAACTGCTCTGGGGCTACTGGAAGCAGCACCAGACCTATCGCCTGAACGATACCCTAGCAAGCTTAATGATGGGCACGCTGAGTCAATTGATGGGTGTGCTGCGTTTAAGCTTTGCCGCCGTGGTGTTTACGCAGGCGGTGGCGCTGGCAGGAGTGGTGGCATGGTCGCCGGACCAGTGGTGGCATTGGGTAGTCGCATTTCTGGCTTACGACTTTTGCTATTACTGGAAGCACCGATTCGGGCACCAGTGGCGGATCTTGTGGGCATCACACAGCGCCCACCACCAAAGCGAGGAATACAATCTGAGTACCGCGCTGCGGCAAACCAGCACCGACTACCTTGGCTTTGTTTTTTACCTGCCCATGTATTTGGCCGGCACGCCAGCCGAGGTCATGATCAGCGTTGGCTCCCTGAACTTGGTTTACCAGTTTTGGGTCCACACCCGACACGTGAATCGTTTAGGGGTGCTGGATTACATCCTTGTCACGCCGTCAAACCACAGGGTTCATCACGCCAAAAACCCCGCCTACATTGATAAAAATTATGGCGGGGTGTTCATCTTGTGGGATCGGATGTTCGGTACTTTCTGCGACGAGCGCAGTGATGAAAAGCCGATATACGGTATCACCCATCGATTAAGCAGCTGGAATCCTATTTGGGCCAACGCCAGCGTATGGTGGCAGACGCTGAAGCTGGCGCTTGCCGCGCCGCGCTGGCGAGACAAAGCCGCGGTTTGGTTTAAGGGCCCTGGGTGGCAGCCGTATGGTATAGCGCAGCAGGTCGAAGACGCCAATGAGTGGTCTGCGCAGTACGATCCGGTGGTGCCAGTAAGCTCGAAAATCTATACCTTCCTGCAATATTGGGTGCTCACTGCTGCAGGCCTTGGGCTAACGGCTGCCTACACCGGCATGGCCACGGCGCTGGTATGGGGTCTGTTCGTCCTGTTGGCGTGGTCCATGTATACCATTGGACTTTGGTTGGAGCATCGCCCCCAGCGCTTCGCAGCTGATGCGGTTCGGGGGCTTATGCTGTTGAGCTCAGGGCTTTGGATTCCGGTCCTAGCCGGGGATGCCCCGACAGCTTCCTGGTTAACTACCGGCCTTGTTGGATTACAGGCACTTGGCGGGCTTAATGTCCTAGTGGTTGGCGGGCTGTACTGGCTGCAGCGCGAACGGATGCCCGCTGCAGCACCAGGATCCTGACACCGGCTTCAGCCGAGATTCTTAAAGTTCGGCAGACGTTTTTCGATAAAGGCAGCAATGGCTTCGTGGTGTTCAGGGCTTTTATAGGCTTCCTGCAGAGCCGCCATTTCTCGCCGCTGAACCGCCTTGATATCCGGCTCCGCCATGTTGGCGGTTACCAGTTCTTTGACCACGCTCAAGGTGCGGGGCGGATTTTCGCCAATCTGTTTTGCCAGTTCTCTGGCGCGGTGCAGCAAGGAGTCGGCGTCACTAACCAGTTCGTCCACTAAGCCAATGCGCTGGGCTTCTACGGCATCAATGGTTTCGCCTGTGAGCATCATTCGGTTAGCCAAGCCAAAGCCAGCTCGGGCGACTAAGTAGTAGGAGCTTGCCAGCTCCGGCACGATGCCCATTTTGACAAAGCGCGCGCTGAATTTGGCTTCCGGGCCGGCCATGATGAAGTCACAGGGCAATATTTGGGTTAGCCCGACTCCGATAGCGACGCCATTCACAGCGGCAATCATGGGCTTGGAGCCGCGCACCAAGCCAACCCAGTCCCGAGGCGCGCGCTCATTGCTGCCGCCGGAGTCTGCCTGGTCTTTGAATAGATCTTTGATGTCGGCACCAGCGCAAAATCCTCTGCCGGCACCGGTGAGGATAAAGACATTCACGTCGGCGTTTTCGTTGCCGCTTTCAATGGCATCCTGGAGCTCAGCGCCCATTTGATAGGTCCAGGCGTTTAATCGCTCGGGACGATTCATGGTGATCGTCATTACCCCATCATCCAGTGACGTCAGAATCGTGTCGTAGTTTGCTGCGCTCATTGTCTCTCCCCAGAGTTTATTGCGTGTTTTTATTCAGATCCCAATCATAAACATAGTCGATGGACAATCCATAGGGCCGCTGCAGCCGGTTTAGCAAGTCGTCCAGGTCCTGGCGGTGGGTCGCCAGATAGGTGAGTAAGGCGTCGTCGTCGGTTGCGAAGTCGGTGAGGTACCAGTCGAAGAGGCTGGACAGTTGCAGGCTGTTATCAGCCTTTATCGTGATGGCTCTGGGGTGCTGTAAAAACGCTGTCTCGGCCTCAGCGAGCCTGCGCTCTACGTTCTCGGCGGTGTACGCCTGGCGGCTGAGGTTTGGGCAGCCAATGCTGGCGCAGTTCAGAACGAAATGCAGGCGGTGGTCTGTCCAGATGGGTCGCAGGATTCGATGCTCGATGTCGTTCAGGGTGACCGCTTTGCCCTCGATGCTGAGATAGGGTTCATCCCATGGCCCAAAGGCGAAAAACGGGCCCATGGAGCGAATGCTGGCTTTGCTTGGATGATCCAGAACAACCTTGACGGTTTGGGCGTTGTAAAGGTTGATCCAGTAGGCGAGTTGCTGTTGGCGATTGAGTTTGGTTGGTTCTATCGCGCTGAGCTGCGCTAGATATCGATTTAGTGCGGCTTTCCCTGCTTGGTCAAAATTCCCGTAAGCCACCCGATTGATGCCGTCCTGGTGTTCACTAACGTGCTGGGACAGCAAGCGTTGCCATTCGCCATGGTCGACCTGAACAGTAGAGCTTGGATCCTGCTGCAGCCAATGCTCCCATGCCTCCAGCTGGGCACCCCACAACGCCGCAGTTGGGCTAAAGGCGCCGACGAGCAGCGTCAAACCGATTCGTCTCAGCGTTCTTGTTGGCTTCATGGGGTGCGTATTCCTATAGCAAAGCTCGTGTATTGGGTGGCGCGCTCTCGATCACGCGCCTGGGTCTGACAAGTCTCGCAAAAAAGCCCAGCGAGCAAAACTCGGCAAAAGCGCCGGTTTGCGGGGGCTGGTTGTCTGAAGCACTCAGGTAGTACGGCAGGAAACCGCAGTGACAAGGGCCACCAAGCTCGAAGGGCCTCGAGCCTGATGGCGGGTTTAAGTGAGGTTGGTTAGAACTGGTAGCGAGCGCCCAAGGTCCAGGTCCGACCGCGCTGAGGAGCGCTGTCCTTAATGAAGCTTGTGTGCAGCCGCTGCTCATCATCGCTGAGGTTTTCGCCTCTCAGGAATACCGTTACCGCTTGGCCGTTGGCCAAGGTGGGCCGCCATTCAAGGTGGGCGTCGTAGTCGTTGAAGCTGTCCGTCGGCAGTTCGTAGCTGGGCACTTCATCCTGTTCTGTCACGTGTATGGCTTCGAGAATGAGCGTGATGTCTCCCCACTGTTGGGTTAGAGACAGCCCGATACGATCAGCTGGAATCAGCGGCAGTTCCCTTTCGCTGGCGGTATCCAGCGAGGTGCGAATGACGTCAAAGAATCCGCGCAGGGCGAGGTCGCCACCGGCCACCTGGATGTTGCTCCAGCGCAGTTCCCCATCCAAACCTCGAAACTTGGCGTCAGCCTGGCTCCACAGGAATACAGGCAGTTCGTCCATCTCAGCGCCAGTCGGGTTTTGATAAATGAAGTCGTCAAAGGAGGCGTAGTAGGCGTTGAGGTTGACCTCAACGTTACTCTTTGCCCAGCCTAAAAGAACGTCGGTACGCACCACGGTTTCCTCGTCCAGGTTTGCGTTGCCGATTTCGAAGCGACCGGTAGCTAAGTGCGGTCCATTGCTGAACAGCTCTTCGCCAACTGGGGCACGCTCGGCGTAGCCAAGATTCGCGGTTAGGGTGAGATCCGTGTTGATGGGATATATCACGCCAACAGAGCCTGCGGTGGCGGTAAAGTCCTTTTTGCTGCCGGAGCTTTGATCTTTGTGCTCCACCTGCTCCACCCGTAGTCCCATTTCCACGGCAAGGTTATTCAGGTCGCGCTCGCTCAACCAGAATGCGCCAAGGTTTTCACTGTCCACGGCGGGTACGAAGGCTTCTTCACCGGTCACGGAGAATTCGCGGTCCGCCAGCTGCAGTCCCCAGACATGCTTGCTGTCGGTGAAGGCATGGGTCACTTCGATCCGCGCCTGTAGTTCGTCATTTTCGAAGAATGTAGCAACTTCGCCGTTGGGTTCGATCTCGGCGTGCTCGTAATCGTTAATGCCCAACCGAAAGTTGATGCTTTCAATAGAGTTGGCGAACAGATTGCTCTGTGAGTTTCCAAGGGGCCCAGCTCGTCCTACTTCGATGTCTATGCGTTGCTGTTCGAGGTCTAGGATTGGAGTGCCTTCTTCTTCGTGGTCTGCATGGTCTTCTTCATCTCCATGCTCTTCATCTTCATGTTCGTCCTCATGATCTTCGTCCTCGTGCTCATCTTCGTGATGATGCCCGTGGCCGCCGGGTAGACCGTAGACTGCGTTGAGCTGGCTGATGGCGATTCCCGAAAACCAATTGTCGCTGACGTAACTGATACCGAACGCGCCGCCGTCAGTGGAAAAGTGGCTGCCGGGCAGCACGCCTTCGGCTTCTTCATCCTCGTCGTGGGGCTCGCCTTCTGCTTCCTCCTGCGCGATTAGTGCTGCGGATTCGGCTTCGCCAGGAATTTCGTAATTGCTTGAGCGACGATCAAATGCATCGATATGCCAAGCAATGGCATCGCTGCGGCCATCCAAACGGCCAGCAACAGCGTGCTCGTCTTCATTGTCGCTGCCCTGGGCAGAAACTCGGCCGCTGATGCCTTCGCCCCGCTGTCCGTGGGGCACTCGCCCGGTATGCACGTCGACAACGCCGCCAACCGCGCCGTTACCGTAAAGCAGGGTGGAGGGGCCTTTGAGTACCTCGACGCTATCGGCGATGAAAGGTTCGACCGTGGTGGCGTGATCACCGCTGGTAACCGATACGTCCATGGTTCCCAGGCGGTCTTCCATGATCATTACCCGCGCACCTCCCAGGCCGTGAATGACCGGGCGGCCCACTGCTGCGCCAAAACTAGACGAGTGAATTCCAGGTTGGGTGGCCAGTACCTCACCAAGATTGGGCGCAAGGCGGCGGGCCAGGGCGTCGCCATCAAGAGAAATGGCGCTTTGGGTTAACCCCTCGGCTGACAGCGGATGGGCACGAACCACAACCTCTTCAATTTCCGCTGCTGCAACCGCTTCGTCGGCCAAGGCCGTAGAACTCGTCAGCACAGCAAAAGAGGTAAACAAAAAAACTGAGGCGACCACAAGGGCGCGCCCACCGGTACGGGATCCGTACCAAGATTGAATAAACATAATGTCTCCAGAACAAAAACTAGGATCGCCGACGGCAACTGGACCGGCTATTTTTTGATAGTTAACTGAGCGGGAGTGTTTTCGGTGGGGCTCGGGGACTGCTACTAGGGTAGTGGGTCAGCGCAAAACTGGTCGGCGAACTGGTAGCAACAAGCGCGTGTCCGTCAGACCAAGAAGTATGGGTAAGCGTTGCGCAGGCGCCGCCTTTGGCGCTGCTCGTCTCGCAAACGATGCAGTCGGTATGATCTGCGGTTAAGGTGGTGTGGAGGTGATCTGCCCCGGTGCTGAGGGTAATGGCAGCCCCCCACAACACCGTAAGCAACACCCGGCGACTGAGCGCCCAGCCGCGACGGATACCGGGGTCCATGACCCGGACGTTTCGTCTGATTGGAAGGGCGTTTGTTGTCATGGTTTCAGCTGCGCGGGCTATTTGGTCCGTTCGTCGATCCAGCGCAAGACTCTACGTTCTAATAGTGGCAACGGCAATGCCCCACCTCCTAAAACCGTATCGTGGAATTGGCGGATATCAAAGTCCTCACCTAATGCGGCTTTTGCCCTGGCTCTGAGCTCGAGAATTTTCAGCATGCCGATTTTGTAGGTTGTAGCCTGGCCGGGCATCACGATGTAACGCTGCACCTCAGAGCGGATGCTCTCCAAAGGTTCGGGTGAATTGGCGGCAAAGTAGTCGATGGCCTGCTGTTCACTCCAGCCCTTGGCATGCAGGCCCGTGTCCACAACCAGCCGAATGGCGCGCCATATTTCGCCGGTAAGCCGGCCAAAGTCCTGATACGGGTCGGCGTAGGTTCCTGGCATTTCCTTGGCTAAGAATTCTGAGTAAAGACCCCAGCCCTCAGAGTAGGCGGTAAAGCGCGCTTGGGTGCGAAATAGCGGCACGTCCTGTAACTCTTGGGCAATGGATATTTGCATGTGGTGGCCCGGCAAGCCCTCATGGTAGGCGATGACTTCCAGCTGATTTTTCGGCATCGCCGTCATGTCAGACAAATGAGCGTAGTAGATACCCGGGCGCGCACCGTCTGGCGTGCCCGGATAGTAGTGCTGGGCCGCGCCGTCGCGCTCGCGAAATGGCTCCACGCGCTTAACCACCAGATCTGCTTGGGGCAGCAAGCCAAAGTAGTTCGGCAGCTCGGTTTTAATGCCCTCGATGGCTGCGGTGGCGTCGTCAATATAGGCCTGCCGACCCAGATCGGTGTCTGGATAGTAGTTCCACTCGCCGTCACGAATGTGGTTAAAAAAGGTTTGCAGATCGCCGTCGAATTGCACTTGTTCTTTAATGCTCTCCATCTCGGCGCGTAGCCGCGCCACTTCCGCTAAACCGATTTGATGGATTTCGTCTGCGCCCAGGTCGGTCGTGGTTTGATCCCGCAAGCGATAAGCGTAATAGGCTGCGCCATTGGGCTGGGCACCGACGCCAGAAACGGCTTGGGGCGCTCGATCTTTGGCGTTTTCAGCCCACTGGATAATACCCTCATAGGCCGGCAGCAAATGGTTGAGCAAGGCGGTTTTCGCTTCTTCGGTGAGCTGCTTTGCGGCTTTGGCATCGATGGCCTGTGCTTCTTGAAGGCCAGCGATTTCTTTTTTGATGTCTGCCCAAAGGTCGCTGTCGGTATCGCTCTGGGCGTCAAAAGGCTGACCGGCGATGACTTTACGGGTTTGCTCGAGCACGCCGTCCAGAGCAAATCCGTGGGAAATCACGCCTTTCGCTAAACCTTGAGATGCAATTTCGATTGCCTCAGCCATGCGCGGCGCTACCGCTTCAATGCGCTGAATGTAGGCGCTCATGTCTTCCGGGCTATCGACCTGATGAAAGTTGATCAAAAATGTCGGCACGAAACTCTGGATGCCGTTCATTTGGTCAAACACCAAACCGTCGTAAAAGAAGGCTTGGCTCGCCTGCATTTTTTCCAGCTGGTAAATCCAAAGGTCGTAAGAAAGCAGCTCGTCCGGCGTAAGCTCAGCAGTGTCAAAGCGCGCCTGCATTTCCTGCACCGAGGCTTTTTTCCAGGCCAACTGCTCGGTAAAGGCCTCGTAGGTGAAGGCGTCCAGTTCGTTATTGCGCTCTTTGCGGCCCAAAAAAGTCAGCTCAATGGGCGAAAACTGGAGTTCCTGCTCGTACTGTTCATCCAGCCATTGGGTCAGGGTCTGGCGTTGGACTTCGCTAGCGCCATCGCTGCCCTGCGAGCAGGCTCCAAGAGCCAAGGTCAAAATCAGTGCGCAAAGAACCAAAAAAACCGCAGTGGGTGCGGACTGACGATGAGAAATCAGTATTTTCATATTCGCTCCGATGTTGTGGATCCGATGTTGTGGAAAGATGGGGCGGCACTACCAAGATATGGTATGTGGTGAAGGGCCAGCATAGTATGAGGGCCACACCCAAGGAACAACCCCAACAGGGCATAGTGCCCTTAACCTGGGCAAACCTTGGATCAAGCCACACTTTGTAACCCAACCGGACCCCAACGCCATGGCAGCTCAACGAAATGACAACCAGCCAGACAACCCAGCGGATACAAAACGCGGCCCGCTCAGCGGCTTTCGAGTTCTGGATTTGTCTTCGGTGGTGTCGGGCCCGATGGCGGCTGTGGTGTTGGCGGATCAAGGTGCGGACGTCATCAAAATCGAGCCGCCCGGCTGGGGCGATGGTATTCGGGGGCTGGGCGCGTCCCGTAATGGCTTGAGCGCAATTTACTCGATGATTAATCGCAACAAACGTTCCGTCGCAATTAATCTAAAACATTCCGAAGGTCAGCAGCTGATTCGCCGCTTAGCCGCAAAGGCTGACGTGCTGCTGCAAAATTACCGGCCTGGCAAGATGGCGCGCTTGGGTTTGGATTACGAATCCCTGCGTGAGGACTGCCCCAACCTTATTTACGTTTCTATTAACGGCATGGGTGAGGTTGGCCCTTATGCCGAGCAAAAAACCTACGACTACGTAATTCAGGCCCTGAGCGGCATTCTTGATGTGCAGGGTGCCGCGCCTCTTAGCATGAATCCGGCCAGCGACGACGGCGAGCAACCAGCAAACGGCGCAGAGCTACAGATGGTGCGATCCATCATTTACGACAAGGTGACAGCCCTCACCGCGGCCCAAGGCATCACCGCCGCGTTGTTGGCGCGGGAGCGAGGCAGCGGCGGTCAGCATGTTCAGCTGTCCATGCTCGACACCGCCGTTTACTTTAATTGGCCGGAATTGATGTGGAACTACGCCTTCAAGGGTCAAGGGGTCCAGTACGCTGGTGACCTGGCAGACGTGTGCGGTATCAGTGAGACCGCGGACGGTGCCGTGGTCTCAGGTTACCTTGGCGCCGATTGTCGGCAGTATGCTACTGACGAGCTGATGGAATTGCTCGCGTACAACGAAATACCCGCCGGCCGGGTTAATACCCGTGCTCAGGTCATCGAAGACCCTCAAGTGCAGGCAGCGCAAATCCTCCAGGACGTTGACCACCCCAGAGGCGGCCCCATGCGCCAGCCCCGCACCCCGCTGCGTTTTGGCAATAGCCCCAGCATGCCTCTACAGCCATCAGTGGATCTAGGAGCACACACCGTTGAGGTGCTGGCTGACTTGGGTCTGACCCTTGAGCAAATGCAGGAGTTGGCGGGTCAGGGGGTGATTGGCTAGCCTCGCCACTTAGTCGTCTGTTTCGTGAAGCAGCACCACGCGACCGGGGGCCTTGCCAGACTCAAATAGCGCCTGAGCCGACTGGCCATCAGCGATTGCGAAAGTTTGCGCTATTTTCGGATCAAAATGCCCCAGTCGGACGCCGTCGCAGTAGTGCGGCCAGACCTTAGCAAAATCCGCGGAGTCGTAAGCGTCGCTGCCCAGGATGCGGATGCCGCGTCCAAAAAGAAAACCTAACGAGGGAATGGAAGCTCGATCTCCGGTGGTGTTGCCACAGCTCACCAGCCGTCCTCGAGGTGCCAGGGACTGCAAGGACATTTCCCAAAGGGCAGTGCCAACGTGATCCAGTACCATGTCTGCCCCCTTGCCTTGAGTGTGCTCCCTGACCCAGTCGGGAATATCAGTGTTGGTGCTGTTGGCGGCAACGGCACCCAGTGCTGCTGCAGCGGCGGCTTTTTCATCGCTGGTGGCGCTGACCAACACCCGCGCACCTGCCTTTCGAGCCAGCTGGATCGCCGCCAAGGTGAGCGCGCTGGCTCCGCCATGCAGCAACAGTGTCTCGCCTTTCGTCAGTTGGCCCACATTGAATAGCCCATGGAAGGTCGTCATCCAGGCGGTGGGGAACACGGCCGCCGTGGCGAATGGCATGTCATCGGGTACGCGGTGCACGTGATCGGCGCTGACGGCGCAAAATTCGCCGTAGCCCCCGGGTTGGGTCGCCCCTAAAACGCCTAGCTCGCCATAGCGATCACCGTAACCGGCAAACTGGGAGTCGGCGTGGACTGCGTGCAAAGATGGATCCACAACAACTCGGTCTCCCACGGCAAGCCCCGTGACTTTATCGCCCGCCTCGACGATGGTGCCCGCCATATCCATCCCCGCAATGTGGGGGAGAGAAAAACCCGGCAGCGTAAACCAGCCATTGCGCTGCACGATGTCGAGTCGATTGACGGCGGTAGCCGCGACTTCAACCACGACGTCGACTGGACCAATGGATGGATCTGGCAGGTCGCCGAAGCGTAGAACGTCGACTGCTCCGTGTTCCGAATAAAAAAGTGCTTTCATGAATTGGGTCGCAGTTAGAAAGCGTTAATCATAGCGTCCTTTAGCGTCAACCGAGTGGAGATTCGGCAAATGCACCTCGACGGTGCTTGGCGGGAGGTCCAGCTTCGGCAGTCAAAGATTAAATCTGCCTGGCTTTCTGTTAATAGCTTTCTGTTAATCGCTTTCGATTGATAGCTTTCGGGAATTAGCTTGCGGCTTATATAAAATGTTAGCAAACAGTGCGCCGAGCTTTTGAGTGATAACAATTTTTAAGTAGGAGAAAAAAGATGAGAGTGTTTGCTGTAATAGGTTTCATCACCGCATTGGTTGCGCCAATGATTGCCAATGCCATGCACTGTAAAGCGTGTACGGATAGTCAATGTGCGTACCTTGCCGAAAAGTACAGTAACGGTGATTACCAGATGAAAGGGGATGGATGTCATTACACGGTTTTGGCCAATGAAGAGGCGCAAAACGAAGCATTGAAGGCCCAGGAAACAATCATTCAAGCGGGCCAAGCCGAAAAGGCCGATGCCCAAGTCACAGCTCGCCAAGAGGAGGCTATACCGAGGAGCAGGATCCTTCCCTGAACGAAGCGCGCTTTTAAGTAATCCCGGCAGGGTAGTAACTAGGGTAGTAACTA
>JAYOBI010000004.1:79779-138649 GCA_038104735.1 Gammaproteobacteria bacterium
AGGGTAGTAACTAGGGTAGTAACTAAGGGTTATACAGACATGAAGCCCAGGCAACTGGAATTCGTAACCGTTGACGTATTCAGCCAAAGCACCTTTGGCGGCAATCCGTTAGCGGTTTTTTTCGCCGTACAGCAACTCAGTGGCGATGACATGCAGCGCATCGCTGCGGAAATGAACTATTCAGAGACAACCTTCGTGTTGCCGCCCGATAATCCTGCCAATACCGCAGCAATTCGTATTTTCACCCCCACAACAGAACTGCCTTTTGCGGGTCATCCAAACGTTGGCACAGGTTTCGTGCCGGCGTCACGTCCTGCTGCAGCGCCGGTGGATGGTCTTATGCAAAAAGTGTTTAAGGATGGTAAGCGCCAATGTCGGATGCGTTTTGAAGAGCAGGCGGGTCTGGTGGAGGTGTTGGTCGACCTGAACTCGGCTGATGAGCCTACGACAACGACTATTGCTGCGCCCCAGCCATTTCAGCAATACCCTGGCCACGGTGCGTGGGATATTGCTCTAGCGTTGGGTCTTGCTCCTGAGCAGCTGGTAGCGGCGGAGGAGCGCACCAAAATTGTCAGTGTCGGGGCGGAGTGTGTCGTCCTTGAGGTGAATGACCGTCAGGCTTTGGCCGCCTGCCAGGTGCAAATAGAGGGGTTCCGGCAGTTGAGCGCACAGTCCACAGGGAGCGAAGATGGGACTCTAGTGTACGTCTACTGCCGTGATGCGCTCGCTCGAGGCTCTCATTCTTTTTGTGCTCGCATGTTCGGCCCTCTGCATGGCATTGCCGAAGACCCCGCAACGGGTAGCGCGGCCGGCGCCCTAGCCAGCATGCTGGCTGTGGAAGAAAATCTGGAGGGGACTGGCCGTTACGAGTTTATTCAGGGTGAAGAAATGTCTCGACCTAGCCGAATAACAGTGGACGTGACCTGCCAGAATGGGCAAGTTTTAAAGACGCAAATTTCTGGGGAGTGCGTTGAGGTGATTCAGGGTACCTTTACGCTGTCTTAACGGAAATGCATCGGGTGGTAGCGGAGGCATTATGGATTTAAGCAGCGAATATTTGTGGCTAGGGCTGGGCTTTGTGCTGATTCTCGCCGAAGTCACCATGGGTAACTTTATTTTGTTTTTTATCGGGCTGGCGTCGGCGATCACCGGTATAGCCCTGTGGCTGGGGATGCCGAATCACAGCGGCATTCCCTTTATGTTGTTTGCGGGCTTAACCCTGGTGTTGCTTGTGGGCGTTCGCTCACGGCTCAGGCTGCACATGGTTGGCGAGTCAGTGCAGGGCAGTGCAGACGACGATTACATCGACAAAGAAGTGACGGTGGTGGAGGGATTCAGCGAGGCCGACCCCAGCCGCGGTCGAGTGAGCTATCGTGGCGCGGACTGGAATGCCCGCAGCACTCAGGGGCCTTTCGCAAGTGGCGTCATTGCCAAAATTACCGGTCGCGAGGGTAATACCTTGCTCGTCGAGCCAATAACCCCAGAGCAGGAGCACGGCTAATGGATATGAGTTTTTTTCTCGGTGTTTTGGTGGCTATCTCGGTGGTGGTCATTCTGCTCAAGACGGCCCGAGTCGTACCCCAACGGGAACAATTTGTCGTGGAAAGGCTCGGCAAGTATTCCAAAACTCTGGATGCCGGCTTCCATATTCTGGTGCCCTTTGTCGACGTCGTAGCTTATAAGCACACCTTGAAGGAGCAGACCGTCGACGTACCCTCTCAAAGCTGCATCACCAAGGACAATATTTCCGTGGAAATTGATGGCGTCATCTATTTACAGGTGAACGATTCTCGAGCGGCCAGTTACGGTATTCAGGATTACTTGTTCGCCACCTCCCAGCTGGCGCAAACCACCCTGCGGTCCGAGATCGGCAAAATCGAGTTAGACCGCACCTTCGAGGAGCGCGAAACTATTAACTCCCAAGTGGTACAAGCCGTGGATCGGGCGGCTGAGCCTTGGGGGGTGAAAATCCTGCGTTACGAAATCAAAGACATCGTGCCTCCAGCTTCCGTTAAAGATGCGCTGGAAAAACAAATGCGCGCCGAGCGAGAGCGCCGTGCGGTGGTTGCCTCCTCGGAAGGCGAGCGCCAGGCGCGCATCAACGTATCTGAAGGTGAGCGGCAGGAGGCCATCAACCTATCCGAGGCGGAGAAGCTCAGACAAATCAACGAAGCCGAAGGTCGTGCCGAGGAAATACGCCTGATTGCCGAAGCAACTGCCGCTGGTGTCAGAGCCGTAGCCGCGGCGGTTAGTGAGCCCGGTGGCAAAGACGCCATCAACCTGCGCGTGGCCGAGCAATGGGTGAAGGAGTTTGGTCACTTGGCCAAGACCAACAACACCATGATTGTGCCAGCCCAGCTGGGCGATGTTTCGACCTTGGTGTCAACGGTTATGGGCACCATGGGGAATATTCAAAAGAGCGATTAGCAGGCGGGGAACAAGGCAGTAGCAAGCCACCCGCAAAGAATAAACCCACCGCGCAAATCGGTGGTGACCCGGCGTTAGCGATTGGCCTTGTTGTGAGTGCTGGACTGATGACGGGATACCCCAGGCTGGCGAAGTTCCGCGTGCTTGGTCTTGCGGCCTGAGACTCGGGCGCGCCAGCGCCGAAAAGCCCCGGCACTGATGTTGCCGCGCATAATCTTAATCACTTGAGACTCACTAATGGCAAATTGGCTGGCTATCGCCTCAAAGGGTGTCCGATCCTCCCAGGCCATCTCAATGATTCGACTGATATCGGACTCAGTCAGTTCGGAAGATTGATTGGGCATGGGCGGTCTCGGTTCATGGGCAGGACGCAAGCTTAAACGGCGCTAGTGTGTGCAAAGCGTCAACGGCCGATGGCGCCCTAAGCAAGCCAAAGTGCGGCGGTAAGAAAAGCGCTCAACATCACGGTTAGATTGATTCGCAACGGCATGTACCAAGTCGGGTGAGGCGCGCCGCGGCGATGACTCCACTCAAAAGCCAAAAGCGCCCACAGCCCTGCCGCTAATAGCAGACAGCCCAAAGCTTGGGGAATGAGCAGTGCGACGACGGTGACCAGTGCTGGTAGCACGCTAACCACCAGGCGGCGGCTTGTCTTTGCGGCAGTCGCCGATGGCGCCAGCAGGACGAGCCCCCACTGGATACCTCCTAGAAACGCAAAAATTACGCCAACATAAAGCATCGCCAGATACAGCAGCGGATTGGCGAACTGCGGCAAAAACCATTGGCCCGCGAGCACTCCTACCATGGGAAGCAGGCCGCTAAAGCCCAGCAACTTGGCCAGGGTGCCTGTAGCTTGAACCAGTGAGTTTGGATCTGGGGAGGTTTCGGCGGTTGCTTGCGCCTCCTCAGGGGGCGGCGCTTGTGGTCCTAGCTCAGACATGGATGCTGGTTGGCCCTTGTTGTTTGAGAAAATGGGTTTGTGCTTACGAATCTTCGGCTGGCATGCCGAGCTTGCGCAAAGCCACCATGGCATAGCCGCCGAACAGTAGATGGGCGGGCCAGATTCCTATGTGAGCACTGACAAGGCCTTCGTCGATAAGCCATCGATTGAATACCATGACCAAATAGTAGCCCAGCATCCACGCCAGCCCCGGCCCGATGCTGGCGAATTGACCTGTTCTGGGCGGCACGGTGGATTTGGCGATGGCGATTAATCCAAGAATGAAACAAAAAATGGGGAGGGCAATTCGCCAGTGTCGCTCGGCGCTTTGGGCGGCGGAGTTATCGAGATCTGCTGTAGCAATGGAGTCCGCGTCTCTGATCCGCTCAAGCACTGGCTCAGTTTCGATGTTGATTGTGAGGCGATCAAAGGACATGACCTCATAGGCCGGGCTGCCCGGTGCGCCCTGGTAGCGCCGACCGCTTTCCAAGGTGAGAGTTTGCCGGCCGCGCTCATCGGGTTCGCTGCGTTTGCCGCGCTGGGCCCAGACTGTTACCTGTTCCCCGTTGTCCAGGCGCTGTTGGATAAAAACATCCAGAATGGTTTGATCGTCGTCTGCCAGGCCGCCGCTGTAGGTGACCTGTTCGCCATCGTCCTCCACGCGAAACACACCGGGCTGCACGGCGGCTAGTCCAATGGTTTGCTGGATCGCTTCTAGCTCCAGTTCCAGTTGGTGCTTGGCGGTGGGAGTAATCACCAGGGAAGTGAGTGCCACCAGTAACGTAGTGAGGACTAGAACCGGCATCAGCCAGCGGAGCAGAACCGCAGTGTTCATGCCGCCGCCTCGAAGCACAGCCATTTCTTGGCTGGAATAGAGTCGGCTCAAGGCCATCAGCAGCGCGATGTAGAGGGCAAAAGGCAGAACCAGCTGCAACATTTCTGGTACGCGTAGGAATAACAGGTAGAGCACCAAATCTCCGGGAAGGCCGCCGGTGGCGGCCCGTTCAAGAAATCGGATCAGCCGGTCACCCAGAGCAATGGACAGCAGCACAGCCAGGGCAGCCACAAAAATGCCCAGCACCTGCCGATTGATGTAGCGCGCGCCAACGGGTAAGTGAATGTGGCGAGAGATCCAGTCCATGTGTTGTTTCGACCTTAATGTCTTGATCCCATGAAGCAGTTAGTTTGCACCTAACTGGGTGAGGAACAAAGGTCCCTTGGAGTTCATGCAGTGTTAACGGAGCGACGTTTAACTGAACTCAGACTCGGGTTCAGACCGTGGGTCTCTAGGTTTCCCGCTCGGGCGAGGGCACAATAGGCGCCCAGCAGCGGCTTGCCGGTTCACAGCCTGTGGGCTTCCAGGGATCGATGTCCAAGATCCGCGCTTCAAGCCAACGCTGCTGAACTCAGCCCAGGTTATACAATGTCGCCACGATTGCGGCCAATGAAGGAGAAAAAGAGGTCATGAAAGACGAAACACTGGCGATTCACGCGGGTTACACCACAGATCCAACGTCCCACTCGGTCACCGCGCCAATTTATCAAACCGTTGCCTATGAATTTGATAACGCTCAGCACGGTGCAGACCTGTTCGATCTAGCCGTGCCCGGCAACATTTACAGCCGCATTATGAACCCCACCTGTGATGTTCTAGAGCAGCGCATTGCGGCCTTGGAAGGCGGCGTTGGCGCTCTCGCGGTTTCGGCTGGCAGCGCGGCGATTCACTACGCCATCATTAATATCGCCCAAGCCGGCGACAACATCGTCACGGTGCCCCAGCTCTATGGCGGCACCTATACGCTGTTCGCTCACATGTTCCCTGCTCTGGGCATCGACGTGCGCTTTGCGGCCGACGATTCTGTGGCGGCTCTGGAGGCGCTGATAGATGACAAAACCAAGGCCGTGTTTATGGAAACCATCGGCAATCCCGCAGGCAATATTGTTGATATCGCAGCGGTTGCCGAGATGGCTCACCGCCATGGGGTCTGCACCATTGCCGACAACACCGTAGCCTCGCCTTCGCTGTTGAAACCCATCGAACACGGTGTCGACATCGTTGTGCATTCAGTAACTAAGTACATGGGCGGTCACGGCACTACGTTGGGTGGCGTAATTGTGGATTCCGGTAATTTTCCCTGGACGGAAAATGCCGAGCGGTATCCTGGACTGAACACGCCAGAGGCAAGCTACCACGGCGTCGTCTACACCGAAGCATTTGGTCCAGCGGCTTACATTGGTCGAGCCCGCACGGTGCCTTTGCGAAACACCGGCGCGGCGCTGTCAGCCCAGAGTGCCTTTCAGCTGCTGCAGGGTATTGAAACTTTGCCCCTGCGTATGGAGCGCCACTGCGCCAACGCCCTAGCGGTGGCCGAGTACCTGCGCGGTCACGATAAGGTCGAGTGGGTGAGCTACGCCGGTTTAGAGGACCATCCTCACCATGCGTTAGCCCAGAAGTACATGGGTGGGGCCGCGTCTGGGATCATGACCTTCGGTGTGAAGGGCGGATTCGATGCCGGGGTGAAATTCTACGACGCCCTGCAGCTGTTTAAGCGCTTGGTCAACATTGGTGACGCGAAGTCGCTTGCCTGTCACCCAGCGTCAACCACCCATCGTCAGCTCAGCGAGGAGGAGCAGGCGTCGGTTGGTGTGGCGCCAGAAGCAATCCGCTTGTCCGTCGGCATCGAGCACATTGACGACATCATCGCGGATTTAGAGCAGGCACTGGCCTAGGGTATTTGCGAACCAATCTCGGCGGCCGGCGCGTCGCCGAGGCCTCATACCAGGGTGATCAACCCAAGCAAGGTCAGCGAAAACTCCGCCAGCGCGGTTAGCACCGGGAGTCCCAACAAACTGGCAATGACGATAGCCAACAGCGCCATGGCGCCGTAACGGGCGTTGTAATACCGGTACAGCCGCGCCAGTTTGGCCGGCATTACGTGAGGGGCAATGTAGTGTCCGTCCAGGGGGCCAATGGGCAGTAAGTTGAACACCATTAACAGCAGATTGATCTGGGCAAGAATCGTAAAGAACACCTGAGCACCGGGACTTTGCCAGCCTGCTTGCCAGGCCAGTAAAAAGCCGTTCCAGCAAATCAGCGCGAGCATAAGGTTCATGAGCGGGCCCGCCGCGGCCACCCACAGATCGGCTCGCGGGCTAGTGAAGTTAGCGGGATTGGTGGGCACGGGTTTCGCAAAGCCAAAGCCAACCAAAACCACCATCATTAACCCCATGGGGTCGATGTGTGGCGAGGGGTTTAGCGTCACACGACCGGCCCGCCGCGCCGTGTCGTCGCCAAACCAGCTGGCTACCAAGGCATGCCCCAGCTCGTGAACTGTCAGGGACAAAATCAGCGCAATAATAAGCAGCGCGAAAATCGCGTATTCGCCTTGCCAAATCAGTTGCAGCATGGGTTGCTCCTCAGGTGTGGGTTTGGACTAAGCGGTAGGGCGCCGCCATCAGCTTAAAACCCCTGCACGGGCCAGCTCAGCCAGGGTCTCATCGTCCATGTCCAACCAGTCTTTCAAGATCTCAGCGCTGTCTTCGCCCACGGAGCGCACTCGGTGGTAGTCGTCGCAGGGTGTGGCGTCAAACTGAATGGCCAAGCGGTCGATCCAGGTGGGTCCCAAGGTCGGGTGCACATCGTTTAAGGGCTGTAAGAATCCTCGAAGCCGTAGCTGGGGGTCGTGCTCGGCTAAATCAGCGCCGTCTTGTACAACCCCGGCGGGGATGCCCGCTTGCTGGCAAGCGAGCATCAGGTTTTCCGCAGGCTGCTGGCGAGTCCACTGCGCGAGATTCTGGTCTAGGGTATCTCGCTGCTGGTAACGCCCGTGGCAGGTATCCAAGGACTCATGGTCAGCCCACTGCGGCGATCCCATCAGCGCCTTAAGTGCCTGCCACTGCTCGTCGGTCATGCAGGCAATGGCAATCCAGCGCTGGGCGACCATGGCGCTCGTGTCTTCATCCGCGTCGGTGTTCTTAGCGGCATCGGCGCATCGATAGCAGCCGTGGGGGGCAAGAGCATCGTAAGGCAGATGGTTGCCTGTTGGTCTTGCCTTGGTGCCGTTGGCTGCATAGTCCAGTAAGGATGGCCCGATAAAATTTATCCCCACCTCGAACTGAGAAATATCCACGCGCTGGCCCTGGCCGGATTGATGGCGAGCGTTGAGCGCCGCAAGAACCGCAACGGCACCGTGCAAACCCGCCTGATGGTCGTTATAAGAAAAACCAATGCCGATGTCCTCTCGGCCCGGTACGCCGGTGGTGGCGGTTAGTCCGCAAAGAGCATGAATGGTTGGCGCGTAGGTTACGTACTTTGACCAGGGCCCGCCGTCGCCCATGCCGGACATTTGAACATAGATAACGCCCGGGTTGGTCTGGCTCACTTGGTCGTAGCCAATGCCCCACCGATCCAGCACCCCAACCGAGAAGTTGTCTATGACAATGTCGGCCTCATCGGCTAAGCGGCGAGCTAGCTCTTTGGCTGACGGGTCAGACATTTTGAGTGCCAGAGCACGCTTGTTGCGATTCCACATTAAGTAGTAAGGATGGTGTGGGTCCTGAGTCGTCACCGCCCGTTCGCTGGAATTGATCTTGATTACGTCAGCCCCCATATCCGCCAGCATGCGAGTAGCGAAAGGACCGGCGAGAACGTGAGTGAAGTCCAGGACCTTCAGGCCGGTTAGCGGCTTGTTTCCTGGGGCAGCCGTTAGGCTTTTAGCGGCCGATAAAGACGGTGATCGAGGTTTCCAGTTGAGCTGCTGGGCTGCTTCAGTAATGGCCCTGGCCTCAGCCTTATAGGGCTTGAGCTGCCAAGGGGTTTTACTAAAGTGGTAGGGAGCCCCTGGTGAGGTGATGGTGTGCTGGTCGATTTGATAGGGCACATACCAGTCACGAGCGGCGAGCTGGGGGTTCTCCGCCACCTTTTCGATGGGAAGGACCCAGCCATAGGGCGAGTGCCTGGCTTGAGCTTCGTGGAACAAGGCCTCAACGTCCTTGTCCGCGATCCAGCGCCCCATGATGTCCATGACTCGATGAGTGCGCAGGCGCAAATTTTCAGGCTCCATGTATTTAGGATCGATCAGGTCCTCGTGCACATCTTCTTCAATCAGCCACATCAGCTGATTGTCAAAGTCCGGAGCGGGTGTGGCCATGATGCAGCCGTTACGACCCTGCATAACGCCATAGGCATCAGACCAATGCAGCGCACCCCGTCTTGGCAGTACCTTGCCCTCGGGCCGATTTAGCCGTTGATGATAAAAATAAAACATGAACACATGCTCAAGACACGAGGCGATGCATTCATGTACCGAAAGGCGGGCGGTCTGGCCCTGACCGGAGCGGCGCCTGCCGTACAGGGCGCTAAGGGCTGCAATGGCGGCATAAGCGCCGGAGATCATGAAGTTTAGCTCGCCAAAATTTTTTAGCGGTGGGGTGTCAACATCCCCCGTAGTAGCAGCGGCGCCGCCTAGCGCGCCGGCGACAATATCCGGCGCTAAAAAGTCAGCCCAAGGGCCCTGGCTGCCAAAGGACGACAGTTCAACAACGACGAGAGCGGGATTGGCTTGCTGGGCGGCGTTCAGATCCACCAGCCCTGCGCCAGGACTGTTCTGGCAGACGCAAATCAGATCCGCACCCTCGCACAGCGTTTGCAAAGCCTGATCCGCGGCAAGGTCGTTTTGATCGACGGTAACGAAGGTGCGATTAGAAGCAAAAAAGCTATGCCATAGCGAAAGGTCACCGCCCGCGGCTGATACGAACGGGCCGCGCTGACGTAACGGATCCCCCTGCAATCCCTCTGGGCGCAACACTTGAGCCCCCAGGTCCGCTAAAAGCTTAGCGCCGTAAATGCCGCGTTCGTCTGTTAAATCGATGATGCGTAGGTCCGCTAGTGCCATGAATCCCTCCTAGAATGAGGGGCCTACGCTAACTCAAGATGGCGCTGCTGAAAAAGTTTTTACGCCGGCTGCCGATGGTCACTCAATCTGCCGGGTGCTATGTTTGGGGTTTTGCGCAGGAGCGGGAGCCAGCATGCTGGACTCGAGGCAGATCGCTTTTTTCAAACAAAATGGTTACTTGATCGTGCCGAAAGCTATGGATCACCAGCTTTGCCAGCGGGTGCGCGAACTGATGTGGCAGGCACTACCGGCACAATCTCGTTTGCAGGCCCAAACCCCTACCAGTTTTATTGGCCCCTTTGATGAACACGACGAAAGCACCGACCAGCGCCATTTTCGCGGCGGCTATCGCTGGCTAAACCGGTATTTGGGCGTGAGTCCGGAAGTTGTCAGGCTGATTTATTCCCAGTCAATTTGCGCCATGGCTGAGCAGCTGCTGGGCGGCCGTTTGCGCCAAGCTGTGGTAGACGGTCAGCCCATGGGTAGTCACGGCGCGGCCTGGCCCGGTGGACCCACGGACCCGGCATTAGGAAATGACGGCGCTCGAGGGGTTTACTGCACCTTGCCCTATGGCAACAAGCCGCGCGAGGCTGACGGGGTCCACACCGACGGTCACCCGTTTCAGCTCGGCGTGGTGGGGTTATTGGATGACTGTCCCGTAGACGGCGGTGCTTTCAAAGTTTGGCCCGGCTCACACACCCGGCTCTTCCCCACATTTGCCTTGCGCTACGATCAACCCAGGGTGCCCTACTATCCTCACCTGCCGGCCTTCAAGGGTATTGCTCACAGCCAGGCGTATCAGGCTGAGCTGCAGCGTGTGATTGCTGACACAGAACCGGTAGAGTGTCACGGCGCAACCGGGGATATCGTGTTTTGGCACCATCGGCTGGCCCACGCCGCGGGACAAAACTACAGCGGACAAATTCGTCAGGCGGTGTTAGCGGATTTTTGGACCGATGAGCTGGATCAGCTACGCAGTAAACCCGTCAGCGCGGATATGTGGGAAGATTGGTCGGTTGCGGTTCAGCAAGCCCAATCGGACTTAAGTTAATTGACTCATCGCCAAAAAGAGCCGAATTGCACTCAGCGCAAAAACATCATCTGGTAGAAAGAACAAGGACCAACCCATGACCGAACCCACGGATAAAGCCGCCCAGCACCGCAATGACATGTACGGCAACATCGAGTTCCGTAGCGAGGATGATCCCAACGTTTCAACGCTGATCCCGGCGGCGACGGTAGTTCTGGTGCGCCAGGGCAATGCCGGTGTTGAGGTGCTGATGTTACGCAAGAACTCCAAAATCACCTTTGGCGGCATGTGGGTGTTTCCCGGTGGCAAGATCGACCCGGCGGATTATCCCGACGGAGTAGCGGATGCGGCCAAGCTCGAGGCCGCCGCTCGCGCCGCCGCTGTGCGTGAAACCCAGGAAGAGGCGGGTATTACAGTCGACGCTCAGGATTACGTATTTATGTCTCACTGGACGCCGCCGCCGGGACAGCAAAAGCGTTTCGCAACCTGGTTTTTTGTGGCCAAGGTACAAGGTGACATGGACGTTGCCATTGACGACGGCGAAATCAAGGACCACGCCTGGCTGAGTCCTGAAGAAGCGCTACGCCGGCACGCAGCTGGGGAAATTGACCTGGTGCCGCCAACCTGGGTGACTCTTTATCATTTGTCGCTGAAGGCCTCGGCAGACGCAGTGGTAGATTACTTTGCGGAAAATACGGGAATTACCTACAACACCCGGGTGGTGCCTGCCGCCACTGGCGAACGGGTCGCTATGTGGAAGGGCGATGCGGGTTACGACGAATGGAACCCGGATATGGAGGGTGCGCGGCACAGGCTCGCCATGCCCACCGGCGGATTTATTTTCGAAAATACCGTGGAGCGGTACTGAGTATTTTGCACGGTATCCACTGGGTAGATTAGGCCTCGAAAAGCCGGCGCGGGTTGTCGACAAACAGCATTTCAATGTCCCGCTCAGTGGCGCCAAGCTGCTGTAGTTCCGGAATCACGTGCCGATGCATGAACAGGTACTGATCTGGGTTGCTCTTGTGAAAGTCGTGCTGCTCGGCAATGCGTCCATCGGGCTGCTCATTGTGAATGTGCAGACAAATGCAGTCGTGAGAAGGACACAGTCGTTCACCGTAGCCCATGTCCATTAAGCGTTTCAGGGTCACTGTACGCATGTGCGGCGTTACCAGCCGACCGGGGTAACGATCCAGACCGAGAAAACAGCCCTGGTCGAGAATCCACTTTAGGTATTCGGTGTCCGTGGTGTCGTTGCTGTGATCAATTTTGACCTTGCCGAGATCCACACCTTCTTCTCTAAAAATTTCGATCTGGCGGCGAGCGACCTGGCCCGTGGGATAGGAGTGCACCATGATGGGCACGCCGGTCTGTAGGTGTGCCCGAGCCACGGCTCGGGCCATGGTCTCAAGCGGTGGGGTGACACCTTCAAAATCTGCCGCGCACTTCAACATGCCTGCTTTGATATCGGTGCCGCGAAATCCTTCCGTGAGGTCCTTGATGAACTCATCGGCCATTTGATTAGCGCCCACGCCCTGCATGAAGCGGGGCACGTCCAGCCACCAACCCGTGACGTTGATCAAGTTCACCCCCGAGGCTGCGGCCACGGTTTTTAGCAGTCCGGGGTCTCGCCCAAGGTCAAAGGTGGTGGCGTCCAGCATGGTATCGATGCCGTGGGCTTTGGCCGTTTTCAGACATTCGATTGCGCGCTGCTCACGGTTGGGCCCCAGCAGGTCTGGATAGTGGGTGGACAAACCGCTGGCCGCGACCATAACGTGCTCGTGCATCAGGGTAAATCCCAAGTCCTTGCTGTCGATTTCCCCGAGAACGCTATTGATTGTTGTCATTATGGTGTCTCCCGCTGGCGTAGTTCCGGTGCGGTTTGGCAAACCGTCACTGAATAAAATCCTCGCAGGCAATCTGCCAGAAACACTAGGATGAGGCTACACTGGGTGGACAGTTGAATCAGCGGGGGAGTCAATCATGTTGTCGAAGGCAGACGATTATCCAATTCACCAAAGCCCAGAACCCATTGCTTACGCCGGGCAAAGCCGGAACTTTTACGACCGCTATTTTTTCAACGGTTACGACATTGAGGGAGATACTTTCTTTGCCTTAGGCATGGGCATTTACCCGCATCTGGACGTGATTGACGCGGGTTTTTCCCTAATTCGTAACGGCGTTCAGCACAATGTTCTGTGCTCGAGAGCGCTGGGTATGGAGCGGATGGATACCCAGGTGGGCAGCATTGCGGTGGAGGTGGTCGAGCCTCTGCAGTGCCTGCGCATTCGCATTAACGCTAAAGAGCACGGCATCGAAGCGGATCTATTGTTTCGCGGACGCGCGCCGGCTCAGGAAGAACCACGCTTTACCCGGCGGCTGGGGTCTACCTTATTTATGGACTACACGCGCCTGACCCAAAACGGTGTTTGGGAAGGCTGGATTAAGCATCAGGGTGAGCATATTGAGGTGGCCCCGGTGCGTTGGTGGGGAACTCGCGATCGTTCCTGGGGCGTGCGTCCCATTGGTGAGCGAGATCCGCAAGTAAATCCCTCTGCCCAGCCGTTCCATCAGTTTTACTGGCTGTGGGCTCCCATCAATTGGCAGGACGGCGTTTCTCTCTATCACCTCAACGATGATGAGTTCGGTGATCCGTGGAATACCGCAGGTGCCTTCGTGCCACTCAACGGCGAGGGCGAGGCCGAGGTGATGGCACAAGTGGGATCACACATCGACTTCATCCCGGGCACACGCCACGCCAGGCGCATTGAGATTCAGTGGCAGCGTCGGCAAGGGGCTGGGGAGGTCACAATTACTATGGAACCCAAGTATCACTGGTACATGAAAGGCGTTGGCTACGGCCACGAAACCTTTGGTCATGGCACCTATCACGGCGGCCCGGCCAACACCTACGAGGAGCACAAGCTCAGTGAGGTGGACGATGCCCACACCCTGCATATCCAAGCCTTCTGTAAGACTCAAATGACTGGGTCTTTAGGTCAGCGTCAAGGCCACGGTGTATTAGAGCAGCTCATCATTGGGCCGCACAAACCATCGGGTTTCACCGACTTGCTGGATATGGCCCCGGGCGCCTAGGCCGCCCAGATTGGTCAGATTGGTAACTTGGGTTTAGTGCCGATAATGTCCAGGCGCGCCAATTCGGCGACATCGTCGGTGCTGAGCCCGAGAATCTCCTGCAGCACATAGTCGTTGTCCTGGCCAAGTGTCGGGGCCGGATGGCGAATCGGTATGGGCTTTTCGCCGCGTCGAAATGGCGCGCTGGCGTTAGGCTGCAGGCCTACGTGCTCACGCTCTAACCATTGCAAATAATCGCGATACACCAGCTGTGGTTCCTTGAGCAAATCCTCGCCATTATTGAGTTTGGCCGCGGTAATGCCGTGGGATTGCAGGGTTTGCATTACGGCTTCAGCGGACTGCCCCTGAGTCCAGCGCCCGATCGCAGTATCGAGGGTTTTGCGTCGACGAATTCGATCCGTTATGTCAGAAAACTCGGCGAGACTGGGCACAAGACTTTTGAAGGCCTGCCACTGAGTCTCATCCGTGACCTCGATGAGGGCCCAGCTGTCTTCACCAGCACAGGGGTAAACCCCATAGGGCGCGTGTTGGGGGTGGGCGTTGCCCCTGCGCTGGGGTGCGTCCCCGGTCACCGATTGCTGCAAAATGCCCTCGGCGGCCAGAGGGAAAAGACACTCCACTTGGCTCAAATCCACGAACTGGCCGCTGCCGGTTTGTTGCTTGTGCCACAGTGCGGTCAGGATGGCGGCGGTGCCGTTGAGTCCACCCACCGCGTCGCCAAAGGCGACATGCTGCATGGTCGGCGGTTGCTCCGAGTCACCGACTAGGTGGGGTAGCCCGGAGGAATGTTCCACCGTGGAGCCGTAAGCGCGAAATTCAGCCCAAGGCCCGGTGCTGCCAAAGGCCGGCATGGACACCATGACTAATTCCGGGTTGCTCTGAACCAGCGTTGCGTAATCCAGACCGAGTTTTGGCAGCACGCTGCCGGAGTAATTCTCCACCAAGGCATCGGCCGTAGCGACCAGCTGCAGCAGCAGTTCCCGGCCGGTGGGATGCTCCAGATTGAGCGTGATATCGCGCTTGTTGCGATTCACGGAGAGATATTGCGGCGATTTTTCTGCGCCGTTATCGGCTACCCATTCGGGTGTGGCCTCCCAGCTGCGCCACCAGTCAAAGCGCTGACAGCTTTCGACTTTGATGACTTCGGCACCCAAGTCCGCAACTGTTCGGGTTGCCAGGGGCCCAGCCCAGCCCATGGTTAAATCGACAATGCGCAGGCCGGACAGCGGCAGGCTACTCATGTGCCTGACTCCAGCGTTGGCTGTGCGCCCCTAACGCTGCGACCGGACCGCCAAAATTCGGTGGTGATGCGAATAGGCGGAAGGGCGTTGATGGCGCCGCAAAGGACGCGTCGCCAACGCTGACCTTACTGAAGGCGTTGCGGTGGGCGTATTGGTCTACAGAGAACAATTCCTCCATGGTAGGCACTCGAGCTAGCGGAATCCGCATGGCCTGACCCCGGTAAAACAAATCCTCAGCGCTGTGCTGAGTTAGAGCCTGGAGGATTTCAGGCTCCAGCAGGTCTGACGACTCCAATCGGCTTACGCTGCTTTGAAAAAGTTCAACGTCGGCGAAATGCTCCATGCCAAGCAATTTGCAAAAGGCCTTCCACTGGCTGGGCGTGAGGGTAGTGACTCCAAGCCAACCGTCCTTACAGGGCCAGATGCCCAGCGGGTAGGTGGGCGGGAAGCGATTGATACCCATGCGGGGAGGCAGCGGATTGTCGTTATAGGCGTTCACGGCGGCCAGATCAGTGAAGCACATATTGGCCTCTAAAATACTGTTATCGAGCTGAAAGCCGGGCTGGAGATTACCCAATTTAACCGCCAGTAAATGCCCGAGGGCAGCGTTGAACGCACTTAGCCCGCCGATCATTTGTGCCTGATACCCGGGAGGGATGATGGGCGGGCCCTCAGGCGTGCCGATGCCGCGCATCAGGCCACATAGGGCGTGAATGGTAGCGTCTGAACCCCGCATATTTGCGTAGGGCCCAGTCAGCCCATACCAGCTTATTGCACAAGTACTGCAACCAATATCGGTGAGAAAGTCTGTCTGCGGTAGGTGGTTCGGATCGTAAATGACCAGATCGGCTTGGGCGGTAACGGGCTCGTCGCGCAAAAACCGTTGCTGACCGACCACGCTTTGTTTATTGGTATGCAGGTAGCCGTGCATGGCGCTTTCACCGCTGGCCAGCAGCGGCGCGAGCTGCCGGGTTAAAAATCCCTGAGCCGGCTCTAGGTTTACTACTAAGGCGCCATAGTCAGCAAACAGCTTTGCGGCATAGCTGGTGGCGACGCTGCCGGAGACGTCGATAATGGTTAGGTCCTGAAAAACCCCGGCGCTGCTGCTTTGACTCACGGCGATTAACTCAGTCCCTGTAGCCAGTCCAGCAGGTGTTGGTTTACCGCGTCCGGTGCCTCCTGTTGGGTCCAGTGTCCGACTTCGGGGAGCAGGACATTGGTGCGAAGATCTCTGACAAAGTTGGGCATGCTCTCCAGCGCGGGCCCAGCCATGACAATCACGCCATCGCGCTCCCCGGCAACGAAGAGGGCAGGCTGATGAATTTCTGTGGGTTTATTTGCGCTGAGCTCCCAGGTGAGGTTGTGGTTGCGGTAGTAATTTAGCGGCCCAAAAAAACCGCTGCGGGTAAACTCGTTTACATAAAAATCCAGGTCGGAATCTGACAGCCATGGCCCCATTTGGTCAGGGTTCGGCAGATTGCTCAGCATGTCGTCGTGCTCGGACTTCTCTGCCAAGAGCCCCAGGTCGCCTTCCCCGGCGAGCAGGTGGTAGAACTTTCTCAGGCCGGTGCGCACATCCTTTTCAAACTCTGCCTCGGCTACGCCTGGCTGCTGAAAGTAAAGCTGATAAAAGAATTGGCCTGCAAAAAAAGCCTTCATGGTATCCAGTGGCGGCGCGTCGGCCCTGGCACTAAAGGGTACCGACAGCACACCAACGGCGGTAAAGACTTCGGGATACCAAAGGGCACAGGCCCAGGCAGTGGGGCCACCCCAATCGTGGCCGAGAACAATAGCGGTCTCGTAGCCGAGTGCTGGGACCAGTCCCTTGATGTCGTCGACGACCTGGAACTGGTTGTAGGCGCTAATATCGCTGGGTTTGTCGGAATCGCCATAACCGCGCATATCCGGGGCGACGACGTGATAGCCTGCGGCAGCTAGCGGTGCGAACTGGTGTCGCCAAGAGTACCACGACTCTGGGAATCCGTGGCACATGATAATCAAGGGTGCGGTGGGATCGCCTTGTTCGGCGATGTTTAACTCGATGCCGTTGGTTTTAATGCGGCGGTTGCTAATGTTCGGAAAATCTGGAGATATGGCCACTAAACTGCGTCCTTTTTGGTTTAAATCATCATAGTGCCAAGCACGGAACGGGAACAAGCATGCAAAGTTTCAACGGCATTCAGGCGATTTTCTTTGACCTGGATGGCACCCTGACCGATCCCAAGGAGGGTATTACCGGCTGCATACAACACGCCCTTCGCCACATGGGTGAGCCCGTGCCCACAAAAGACGAGCTCACCTGGTGTATTGGCCCCCCGTTGTCGGACAACTTCAGTGAACTGGTCAGTCCCAAGCGGGCTGCGGAAGGCGTGGCCCTGTACCGCCAGCGCTTCAGCAGCGTTGGCCTATTCGAAAATCGTGTTTATTCGGGCATTCCTGATGTGCTCGCCGGGTTGGCGGAGAAATACTCGCTGTACGTGGCGTCCAGCAAGCCGCTGGTGTTTGTGGATCAAATTCTGCAGCACTTTGAGCTGGACGGTTACTTTCAGCGCACCTTTGGCTCTGGGTTAGACGGCTCGTTACAGGACAAGAGTGAGTTGCTTCGGTACGCGCTAAAAGAGACGGGCCTCAGTGGATCCAGCGCCATCATGGTGGGGGATCGACGTCACGATGCCGTTGGTGCAAAAAACAACGGTATGGGGTTTGTTGGCGCGCTCTATGGCTACGGTAATGAGGAAGAATTTCAATCCGCAGGTTATGACCGCTGGGTAGATGCGCCCAGCGGGTTGTTGCAGCTGTTCTGAGCTACCGCCTGCTGCTGACTGGTCTCAGCCAGGATTTTCTCCCTTAGCCAGGCCGATTGGTACGGTGCTGGAACAAGTCAGTGGGTCTGATTTTCTCGTATTCCGCCAGCACCGGCGCAAACTCCTCCGGCGTACTGGCGTGGATAATGATGCCATCGGCGCCAGCGTTGAATTGGTCAACCCAGCGCTGGGCGCAGGTCTTTGCATCGCCGATAGCCGCTGGACGCCAGTGCTGCGGAATGAGCTTGTCGATTTCAGCCAGTTCAGCAAAGCTCGCCACGCTATCAATGGCGCCGGGCATGTTGGCCACTATGGGTGCGCGTCGAAAAGCACTTAAGGTCTCCATATCCCACTGATTGACGCCCACCAGGGCTTCGCCGTAGCCAGGAATCTGCAGATAGGTTGCCAGGCGGGCAACAATGAGCTTTAAGTATCGCTCCTCGCTGACATCACAGGCGGTGGCGAACACCGACCAGAGCTTCCCGCCTGAGTGACCGACCTCGGCTTCGCCGGCGCGAAAGTGGGCTACCGCCTCGCTCAGCGCCTGGTCACTCATAAAGGTGTGCAAGTGGGCACCGTCGTACATTTTGCCGGCTTCACGAAGGCTCTTGGAGCCAAAGCCCACGTACAGTACCGGGATGTCCTCGTCGACGTAGTGGGCCAGCTGCAGCGCAGGGTAGTTTCCCAAGGCGCTTGCGTGATTGAGTTCACGCTCACCGCGCCAAAGCTTGCGCATGAGCGCAATGAACTCGGCTTCGCGTTCAAAGGTGGGGAAGTCGAGATTCATGGCTTTCCAGCGCACCCCGACACCCTTAGCCAAACCCAAAGCAAACCGTCCTTGGGAGAGGCTGTTCAGGGTAGAGCCCATGGAGGCGGTGATGACCGGGTGGCGGGTATTGAGGTTAGTGCCGGAGGTGCCGATGTACAGATTGTCCGTGACCGCGGCTACCGCGCCGCAGAGCGCGGAAATCTCTTTATAGTCGGCGCGCTCGGAGATCATGATGTTGCCAATACCAAGGGCCTCAGCATCCTGGGCTTGTCCTAAAATGTCTCTGGGGGTGCGGCTGTGTCCGGGCAGGCCATAAAAGCCCAGCTCGGGAAATTTAGAGGTATAGGCTGGATACATGATGCTTCCTTATCGGTTTGAGGGCAGACGACCTTAGGGCCGGATACTGTTCAAGTAAGGGTTTAAAAAGGTGCCGCTGGGGTCTACCTGATCTCGAATAGACCACCAGTCCTCCCAGCGCTGATGCTGTGCGGCCAGTTGCGACCCGTTCAAGTAATTGCACTTGCCCCAGTGAGGCCGCCCGTCAAAGTCTAAAAAGATCTCCTCACAAGCGCGGTAGTAGGCCTCATCTGGCAGGTCGGCGCCTTGATGCACTGAGATAGTGACGGTATCTCGCTGATAGGCGGTAGACATCCACACATCGTCGGCGGCAAGGGTTCGATATTCCACCGGCCAGCGCACGTCGGTAAATCGAGTATTGAGCAGCTGCTGAATGGCCTGCATGCACTCAGGCCCGCGCTGGGCTGGGACGCTGTATTCCATTTCCGTGTGTAGGTGGGGGCGGTGATTAGGCAGCACCTCGTAATTCCAGCCGCAGCGTTTACCTTCGCCAGCCAGTGGGTACTGGGCTGGCTGGTCGGTCACGTTAATCACCTTGAGGTTTGCGCTGTCGGTTTGTGGGTACCAAAAGAATTCACAGTGGCGGTTGTCAGCGACGAGGGTAGCCAGGTCTTTAAGTAGCTGGTCTAACGGCAGGGTCCAGCTTTGCTCCTGTAGCCGGTAGGCGGGCACACAGCTCAGCTCCAAGGCGGTAACGAGACCAAAAGCGCCCAAGTGCAGTCGGCTGGCCTGCCACAGTTCGCGGTTTTGTTCTGCCGAGCATTCCACCACTTCGCCGCTGGCCAGGGCAATGCGGGCTCCGACCACTCGGCTGCTAAGGTTTTGCAAAGTCGCCCCGGTGCCGTGGGTGCCGGTAGCGGTTGCACCACTGATACTTTGCTGGTCTATATCGCCTTGGTTGGGCAAAGCCAGACCGTGTCGAGCCAGGGCAGGTCCAAGGGTATGGATTTTGGATCCGCCACCCACCCAGGCAGTGGCCTTGGCGCTATCTACCGAGAGTATTCCCGTTAGTGCCTGCAGGTCGGTAATAATGTCGCCGTCCACTACCAGCTCTTTGTGGGAGTGCCCAGAGCCCACGGCTCTGATGCTCTGGCCGGCAGCGGTGGCAGCTTTGGCTACCGCCCCGGCCTGATCTTCGCTGTAAATGAACGCCAGCTGATCGGGTTTGCTGGACAGTCGCCCGGACCAATTTTGCCAGTGCGCCATGATGCTCTCTCTTAAATTATTGGGCTGAAATTAACGACCAAGAATTGAACCACCAAAAACTTAACGACCATGAAACACCGGCGGCCGCTTGGCCATGAAGGCGGCGACAGCTTCTTTGTGATCGTCGGTGGCCGCGCAGCGAATTAACCGGTCTGCTTCCCGAGCCAGGTTGTCCTGCAGGGATCCTTCGATAGCGCTATTGATGTTCTCTTTCATGTAGCCGATGGCAATGGGAGGGCCTGCAGCGATATGGCGGGCTAAATCGCTAACAGCGCTGGCGAAGTCTGCATCTGCCACCACCTGATTAAAAATGCCAAGGGCCAATGCTTCGTCTGCCTGGACGCGGCGGCCGGTGAAGAACAGTTCCTTAGTTTTTGCCGGCCCAACCAGCTGATTGAGAAGCCAGCTGCCGCCGTAGTCTCCGGAGAAACCAATATTGCGGTAGGCCGTGGTTACAAAAGTTGACTCAGTGGCGATTCGCATGTCGCACGCCAGGGCTATACAAAAGCCCGCACCGGCGGCCACGCCGGGCAGGGCGGCGATCGTCGGTTTGGCGTGGTTGAACAGGCGCATGCTCAGGGTTTCTTGCTTGTGGATCAGAGTGCGAACGCGATTTTGCATGGTGGGCCGCGGCCCGGCGTCCTGCTCTTTATTGCCAGCCATGCCGCCAACGTCGCCGCCAGCACAAAACGCATTACCTGCGCCGGTAATGACAATACAGCCAACGTCGTTGTTAGTTTCCAGGTCGAGCAGGGTTTGGCGCAGTGCCGGCGTGAGGTTATCCGATAGCGCGTTGCGTTTGTCAGGCCGGTTTAACGTGATGGTGGCCACGCGCTGGTCGATACTGCACAGCAGCTCTTGGGTGCCAGTGTCGATGGTGTTGCTCATGTGATTCTCCTCCAGTTTATGCGGACGTCTTTTCGCCTAAGGAACACTTTGCTGAGTCCTTTAGACAATCCCTTGTGCCCGTAAGGTTTCGATCCGCTGGGGCGACAGGCCGAGCGCCGCGAGTAGCTCGTCGGTATGACTACCCACCTCGCCGCCGGGCCATTCGGTGCTGCCCGGGGTGCCCACGAGTTTGGGTAAGATCGCCGGAATTGCCAGGGCATCCTCTCGATTCGGTACCCGAACTTCCTCGAACATTCCGCGGGCCTGATAGTGTGGGTCCTCGAAGGCGTCAGCGATACTGAATATGGCACCTACAGGCACGTCGGCGCTTTCCATGGCTTCGATCACCTCGGCGCTGGTGAGTTGGTCTGTCCAGGCGGCGATGGCGCCATCGATCAGCTGCTGATGGGTGACCCGCCCGGGGTTGCTGGCCAGGCGAGGATCTTGAGCCAGATCCTCTCGGCCGATAGCGGTCATTAAGCGCACGTAGATAGAGTCGCCGTTACCCCCAATGACCACATGTTTGCCGTCTGCACAGAGGTAGGTGTTGGTGGGCACGATGCCGGTGATGGTCGACCCCGCAGGCTGGCGAATTTCCCCGGCTCCGGAAAACTCCGGCACGATGCCTTCCATGAGGTTGAACATGGACTCATACAGCGCCACGTCCACCACCTGGCCATTTGCCTGGCCCTGGTCGGATTTGCGTGCCAGCAAAGCCAGCAAGATGCCAATGGCAGCGTGCAGGCCGGCTACGCTGTCGCCCAGACTGAGATTGGGTCGTACCGGGACATCGTCAGCGAATCCGTTGATGTAGCGAAATCCCGAGTAGGCTTCGGTTACCGATGCGTAGCCGGGTTTGCGGCTGTAGGGTCCGGTTTGACCGTAGCCGGAAATTCGCGTGTAGATCAGCTGTGGATTCCGCTTGCTGACGTCGTCGGGCCCTAAGCCCCATTTTTCCATGGTGCCGGGCTTGAAGTTTTCGATGAGCACGTCGGCATCGCTGAGCAGTTCGCCGAGCAGTTCTCGGCCCTCGTCTTCGCGCAAGTTCAGCGTCAGCGACTTTTTGTTACGGCCAAGGCTGCGCCACCAGTAGCTGGTGCCATCTTGGTCGAGCAAGCGCCAGCCGCGAATTGGGTCCCCTGAGCCCGGAGGTTCAACCTTGATTACTTCGGCGCCAAAGTACGCCAGCAGGGTGCCGGCAAAGGGCCCAGCCAGCAGTTGACCTACTTCAATAACGCGAATGCCGCTCAAGGGTTTGTTGTGCATCTGTGTCCTTAGCTGTCGCCGTCTGCTGCCGGCCCCGTGTTACGGCGCACGTTGCGGAAAGGGCCTTCATCAAATCGGGGCTCCTTGGGCAGGCCTAACACCCGCTCAGCGATGATGTTTTTTTGGATTTCATCGGTGCCACCGGCGATGGAGATAGCCGGCGTGGATACAAGAATTTCCGCAATGGTGCCGTCCATAGGGCTGTCTGGCCCCGTAAGCAGAGCGTCATTGCCGCTGATGGCGGTGTGGACTCGGGAGGCCAGGCGAGCCACGTTGCTGGCTGCTAACTTGCCCAGGGAACCCTCAGGTCCCTGGGGTTTGCCGGCTTTGGCCGCAGCCTTGGCTCGATCACCAGTCCATCGAGCGCTCTCGGCTAAAATGTGCAGACGGGCAATGTCCTGGCGAGTGGCTGGATCATGAATAGCCCCGGTGGCTTGGGCTCTGGGCAAAATAAGATCCACTCGTCCTGCTCGCTGGGGGTACCAGGTATAAGGTTCGTTGGCGATGGCAAATTCTTCCTCGAGATCTTGGAAGATTTTGCCCTGTCGGTCCTTGCGGCCGCTGACGTCACGGGCGCGGTCGAAGGAACGCCGCTCGTTGGCCAGTGTGGTCATCGCGCATTTCCAACCGTCGCCTTCGGCGCCGACCAGATCCTCTCGGCTCACTACCGCGTCGGTCATGAAGACCTCGTTAAATGAGGCGTGGCCGTTCATTTGTGCTAGCTGCCGCACCTCTACGCCGGGCTGCTCCATGTTGATAATGAAATAGCTGAGCCCTTGATGTTTCGGGGCATCCCAATCCGTGCGTGCCAGCAACAGCCCGTATTGAGCGTGGTGAGCGCTGGTATTCCAGACTTTTTGCCCGTTCACAATCCACTCGTCCCCGCGCAAGTCGGCGCGGGTGGTAGCCCCGGCAAGATCGGATCCACTGCCGGGTTCGCTGAACAGCTGACACCACTGATCTTCACCGGTCAGAATGCCGCGCAGATACTTTTGCTTTTGCTCATGGGAGCCGTGGGCTAGCAGCGTAACTGCTGCCAGCATGCGCACGCCGCTTTGCGCGGCGCCGACTGCACCGAATTCGGCGAACGCTTGTTCCACTGCTGCGGCTTCCAGCGGGCTCATGTCTTTGCCGTAATACTCGCCAGGCCAGCTTGGAGCGCCCCAGCCGGAATCCGCTACCAGAGAGCGCCAGCTGATTAGATCCATATTGGGATCCCAATGGTTTTGCAGCCACTGGGTTACTTCGCTTTGGATGTTGCTCGTCGTGTTCATGGCGCGTTCTCCGTGGTGGCCCCAGGCTCCGCTGCCAGTGACATGGCAGACAGCATGCGTTCGCGATGCTCGGCAGGTGTGCCGAATAGCACTTCGCTGCTCTTGGCGCGCTTAAACCAAAGGTGTGTGTCATTTTCCCAGGTGAAGCCAATACCGCCGTGCAGTTGAATGGTTTCTAGTGCCACCTGTAGATAGGTTTCACTGACCGCGGCCTTGGCAAGGCTGGCGTGTTCGCTCAGGCGATGCTGCTGAGCTTCGCTTAAACGGCCCAGGTCCCCACACTCAGCCAGCGTTTGCGCTGCTTGATAGGCGGCGCTGCGGGCTAGCTCAACCTCTAGCAGCAAGTCCGCCAGTCGATGTTTGATGGCCTGAAAAGAGGCGATACTGCGACCGAACTGATAGCGCAGCTGGGTGTACTGAACTGCCGAGTCGAGGAGCTGTTGGGCTCCACCCACCATCTCATTGGCCAGGTGAATGCAGGCCACGTCCAGCAGGGTTTGCAGCAAAGTGTCGGGTTGGCGGGCGAGCTTTGTGGCTGTCACGCTTGCCAGGGTGATGCTGGCCATTTTCCGAGTGGGGTCCATGGTGTTTAGCGGACGAATGCTCAGACCCTGGGCCTGGGTGTCGACTAAGTATAGGGCGATGCCAGCTGTGGATTGGGCGGCCACAATCAGCAGGTCAGCGGTCTGACCGTCGAGAACGAAATGTTTTTGTCCGCTCAGCTGTGTGCTGCCATCTGCTGCGGTGGTGGCGGCAGTTTGAATGTCGGCGTCATCCCAAAGCGTGGCGTTTTCGGTAATGGCCAGGCTTGCCCGAATGTCGCCGCTGGCGATGCCGGGCAGCCACTGTTCTTGCTGATCTTGGTCCGCTGCAAGCACCATGGCGTGAGCGGCGAGTACTGCACTACTGAAGTATGGTCCGCAGAATAATGCACGCCCCATCTCTTCACAGGCTATCGCCAGCTCGACGGCACCGAATCCTGCGCCCCCCAGTTCCTCAGGCAGGTGAATGCCCGTTAAGGCGAGCTGTTGGCTGACCTGCAGCCACAGGCCTGGATCAAACCCTTGATCCGTGGCCATGAGTCTGCGTACCTCGGTGGTTGGCATTTTGTCTTTTAAAAATCGCTGAATGCTGTCCCGAAACTGGTCCTGGTCCTGGGTAAACGCGAGGGCCATATCTCTCTCCCTAATACGACGTCAACGGATGCTACCATGGTCGTTAAAGAAAATTGGAGCTGGGGCAGCGGAGCGGATGAAAACCATAACCTGTGTAGAGGACCTGCGCGCATTGCATCAGCGCCGGGTGCCGAAAATGTTCTATGACTACGCCGAGTCCGGCTCCTGGACCGAGAGCACCTTTCGTCGCAATCAGCAGGCTTTTGCGGAAATTCGTTTGCGCCAGCGTGTAGCTCGGGACATCAGCTCGCGCAGTTGCTCAGCCCCAATGCTGGGTCAGCAGCAGCGCATGCCGGTGGCGCTAGCGCCCACGGGACTGACGGGTATGCAGCACGCCGACGGCGAAATTTTGGCGGCTCAGGCAGCGGAGGAGTTCGGTGTGCCGTTTACCCTGAGCACCATGAGTATTTGTTCTATCGAGGACGTAGCTGCACAGACGAAAAAGCCCTTCTGGTTTCAGCTTTACGTGATGAAAGATCGAGATTTTATTCGCGCCCTGATTCAGCGCGCCAAGGATGCTGGCTGTAGTGCCTTGGTGCTGACCCTGGACCTGCAGATTATCGGGCAGCGCCACAAGGATCTGAAAAACCAGATGACGGCCCCGCCAAAGCTGACATTGGAAAATTTCCTAAACATGGCAACCAAACCGCGGTGGTGCGCTGGCATGCTGGCGACCCGTCGCCACACGTTTGGCAACGTGGTGGGCCATGCTCGAGGCGTGGAAAACCTGACCTCGCTGTCAGCCTGGTCCGCCGAGCAGCTGGATCCCTCGTTAGGTTGGGATGACGTGGCTTGGGTACAAGAGCAGTGGGGTGGCAAGCTAATTCTCAAGGGCATTATGGACGCTGAGGACGCCGCTATCGCTGCCGGGTTAGGGGTGGATGCCATTATCGTCTCAAATCACGGTGGCCGACAGCTGGACGGCGCTCCCGCCAGTATCGAAGTGCTGCCAGAAATTGTGTCGAAGGTAGGCGGCGCCTGTGAGGTGTGGCTGGATGGCGGTATCCGCTCGGGCCAGGATGTATTTAAGGCTAAGGCACTGGGCGCAGATGCAACGCTTATCGGCAAAGCCTTCTTGAACGGTCTGGGTGCACTGGGCAAACCTGGGGTCACCCAGTGCCTTGAGATAATTGAGAAAGAGCTGGATCTGACCATGGCCTTTTGCGGCAAGACGAATTTAAACGCAGTTGGCGGCGATGTGATTTACACTGCTGGCGCGTAACAAACACCATATGGAGAGGGGAGAGTAATGGCGGTAACCACGCAGCTGTTTGATTTAACGGGTCAGGTGGCACTGATCACTGGGGCATCTAAAGGTATGGGCAAGGCCATGGCCCTTGCGCTGGCCGAGCACGGCAGCCAGGTAGTAATTTCCAGCCGCAAGCTGGATGCCTGCGAACAGACCGCAGCGGAAATTAACGCCGCTGTTGGAGCGGAGCGGGCCATCGCCATTGCCTGCAACATTGGCTACAAGGAACAGCTGCAAAATTTGGTGGACGAAACCCGATCTCGTCTTGGTGCTATCGACACCTTAATCGCTAATGCCGGCGTCAATCCGTTTTACGGGCCAATGTCGGAAATTCCCGACGAAGTCTTCGACAAAACCATGAATTCTAATTTGCGTTCCAACCATTGGCTGTGTCAGATGGTAGCACCAGACATGTTAGCTAAGGGGCGCGGCAGCATCATGATTACCGCCAGTGTTGGCGCCTTTGGTCCATCGGAAACCCTTGGTACCTACAATATTTCAAAAATGGCGGACATCGCCCTGGTGCGGAATCTGGCTATGGAGTGGGGGCCTAAAGGGATTCGCGTGAACGCACTTTGCCCGGGTTTGATCCGCACCGATTTTGCCAAGGCGCTTTGGGATAATCCTGAAGCGGCGGCCCGGGTCACGGAGCAAACGCCTCTGCGCCGGTTTGGCGAGGCCGAGGATTTTAAGGGCATCGCAGTATTTGCAGCCTCTGATGCCAGCGCCTATGTCACGGGTCAAGCGCTGACCGTGTGCGGCGGCACGCATATGTTTCGCTAATCCTTTAGCTGCAGAATCATTGCGGCGAAGCTGGAGAACGACATGACAACTTGGCACGAACCAGAGGCGGGTTTTCAATATCAAAGCCAGGTAATTGAGCCCTCAATCCAAACCCAGCACCAGCGGCTTGGAGCCTGTGGTATTGATCCCGAGGTGTTTGGCGATGACGTGGATCCCGCTTTTTTTATTGGATTGGCCATTCATGCAGGGATTGACAGCGGCATCAGCGCTGAGGGCAACATCAACATGCTGCAGCAGCTGATCCAGCACCGACCAGCAAAACTGGGGGAGCCGCTAACCGTGAGGGGTGAAATCCAGGCGGTAACGCCGGTGCCTCGAGGGCTTCGAGTGGACACCGACGTTTGGTTCGAAGATGCGTCGGGCCAGCGAGTGATTAGCTGTCCGCGCACCTCGCTAAAGCCGCAAACCAGTACGACAGCTGCCGCGGGGGCCGGAGACCGTCCCGCTGACGTGATTCAGGATGTGTCGGCGTTAACGGCGCTGGGTACATATCAACTCACACCGGAGCGGGTGAAGGCCTACAGCATGGAAGGCAACAGCATCCACTACGAACAGGAGGCTGCGGAGAGGGCCGGATTTCGTGCGCCGCTGATTGGCGGCGGCATGGGGGTGCATTATCTCACCGCGCATATGTGGCAAAACCGCCGTCCCTCGGCTTTTGCTGCGGCGATTTATTTTCGGCGGCCAATTTTTTGGGATGAGGCGGTGCAGGTTGGTGTCATTGAAGAGGGTGACCAGTGGCGGGCCATGGGGCTGCTAAAGCAGCCCATGGCAGATGATGACCAAGGTGCCGCGCCGAAGGTCGGTACTGAGCTAGCCTTGTCGAGTTACCAGCAGCAGTAACTTGCCCGCTTCGAACTCGACGTGCTTTGATACTCGGCTTTTTACCGTGCCAGATGCCTGGCAGCCTAAGCAGTGGGTAGCCGTACTCGCGCGGTGCCGAAAACCCGAGTTTCGTCTTTGGTGTTTTTTACCGTCATGTCCAGTTCAACGATGCCCTCGTCTTCGTCGATATCGGTGACTACCGCACTGATGATGGCTGGGGTATCCGCAAGCATGGGTGCCCGAAACACCGTGTCTACATGCTCAACCTGGCATACCGGCGCCCATTCGTGAATGGCGCTGGTGAGAAAACCCATGCCCATGATTCCCGGCACCAGCGCCCCAGGAAACCCCTCTTTGCGAGCACCCTCATGGCTTTCAAAGCGCGGGCCGCCCCAGCCAACGGCGCGGGCGAAAACGCCAACGTTTGCTAAGGATGTGTCGGGTTCAAAAACCGGCAGCTCTGTGCCGAATTCAACGTCTTGAATGGTGTTAATACTCATGAGTCTGGCTTCTCCCTTACCACGAGTCTGGAATCAATGTTGGCTAAATGGGTGTCGTCTGCATCGAACAACTCGGTGCGCACAACGATAAAGATCATCCGGCCCGAGCGTCCTTTCTTGTCGTAGATGTCGTGCAGGTGCGCCTTAACGGTAAGGGGCTGGTCTGCCCGCACCGGCGCGAAGCGCTCGACAGCTTTGCCGCCGTCCATCGGAATACCGCCTAAAGACGGGAAGTCCACTGGCAGATGACGCCCGGAAGAAATACTGCACAGGTAGGCTGGCGTGGCTTGAAAGTCGTCGTGTGAAGCATCAACGAACTCCGCACGGCCTTCGCCGGATGCTTTGGCGGCAGCTGTTAAGTCTGCGGCCGCGATTTGCAGATCTCGGCTGGCAAACTCGGTGTTGAGAAATTTGCCCTTGAGCTCCTCAAGATCAACCATAAACCCTCTCCCTCTCCTTGTATTTCAGGGCAGGAATCATACGGAGCCAAACCTTGTCTTGCCAAGAGCTCTGATAAAAAGACCTGGGGCAAAAGACCCGGCTGCAACCCTTGGGCGCACTCTGGCTAACACAAAGACAAAGACTAAAGTCGGCAGGTTGGCTGTTTTGCGCCCGGGCTCTACAATCCTGCTCAGACCACAACAACACAAAGCATAAGCAGGGAGAGAGCCATGGGACCATTGAAAGGATTGCGGGTAGTAGAGCTTCAAGGTATTGGCCCTGGACCCTTTTGCGGCATGATGCTTGCGGATATGGGGGCCGAACTCATACGAGTGGACCGCTCAGCGTCCAAGGGGAAAGACGCCAATAAGTACGACGTGCTGGCCCGAGGCCGGAAGAGTATCGCCGTGGATTTGAAGAGCGAGGCCGGCGTTGAAACCGTGCTGAAGTTGGTGGAGAGCGCTGACGTGCTGCTGGAAGGTTTCCGTCCCGGTGTAACCGAGCGCCTTGGGCTCGGTCCGGATGTGTGTCTTGAACGGAATCCCAGGCTGGTCTACGGACGCATGACCGGTTGGGGGCAATACGGTTCTATGGCCCACGCCGCAGGTCACGACATTAACTACATTTCTCTGTCCGGTGTGCTGCACGGTATCGGCGAGCCTGGCGACAAGCCCACGCCGCCGTTGAATCTGGTTGGCGATTTTGGCGGTGGCGGCATGATGCTGGCCTTTGGGGTCATGGCGGCGTTATTTGAGCGGGGCCAATCGGGTAAGGGTCAGGTAATTGATGCGGCCATGACCGATGGCTCAGCGCTGCTAATGAACTCAATTTTCGGGCTCATGGGTCAGGGAGTTTGGCATCATCAGCGGGGCAGTAATTTGCTTGATGGCGGTGCTCACTTTTATGGCACCTATGAAACAAAGGACGGCAAATTTGTTTCGATTGGGTCTATCGAGCCGCAGTTTTATTCGTTGTTGCTTGAAAAAACCGGTCTTGCCGATGACGCCGATCTGCCCCGTCAAATGAGTCGGCAAGATTGGCCTGCTTTGAAAGAAAAATTTGCTGGGGTTATGGCCAGCAAAACTCGTGATGAGTGGGACGAGATTATGCTGGGGACGGATATTTGCTATGCGCCAATCCTGACGTTAGAGGAGGCTGCGCAGCATCCCCATAACACCGAACGCCAGACGCTAGTTGAGGCTAATGGTGTGCTGCAGGCGGCCCCGGCGCCCAGATTTTCCCGAACTCAGCCGGAAATGCCTGGTCCTGTCGCGGTGCCGGGTAATGACAGCCGCGAAATTCTGGCCGAGATAGGGTTGAGTGAGGCCGAGATAAACACCTTGTTTGATTCAGGAGCCGTGGCCTAGCGAGCGTTCGACGTCTTCTCGAAGCCGGTGCTCGGCGCGCAGGTAATCCAATTGATGTTCTGCGGCCACCCGCAGAACGTCCTCGTGCTCGACTTTAAAGGTTGTTTGGCCGTTAGGCCGGGCAATGACTTTCACCGCCACATCTCCCAGTGATGTTGCAACAGTGCGCTGTTGTCGGGGCAATACGCGCTTGGCAAAGGGCAGAATGCGCAAGCCGATGCTGGTGGAAGCGTTAAGCAGGGCGTCGGTTACCGCCTCGAGGTGACTGTCTGGGCACAAGGCAGTAACGCACTGAGCCGGTCGCTGCTTTTTCATCATGATTGCTTGGGTGTAGACATCTATGGCGCCGGCGCTGAACAGCGTGTCCATGAGCGGCGCAAAAGCCTCCGGTGACATGTCGTCAATATTGGCCTCAATCTTATAGTGACCGGTTTCAAGATCCGCAAAGCGCTGTTCCAGGGGTGTGATAAGCAAATCCTGCTGGGCTGGTTCGTAGGTGCCCAGGGCCACCCGCAGCACATTGGGGATCGCAAAGTCTTTCTTGCCCACGCCATAGCCCACCGCATCCGGCGCGAAGGTGCCAGTGGGCAGAAAGGTAGCTACGGCCTGAGACAAAATAGCCGCCCCGGTAGGAGTAGTGGCCTCGCCATCCAGAGTGCCGTAGCGGCACGGAACCCCGTGCAGAATTTCCTGGGTGGCCGGTGCTGGCACCGGCAGGCGCCCGTGGGCACAGTTCACGAAACCGCCGCCCAACTCCACGGCATCGCAGAGTACGATGTCTGGCTCAAAGTACTCAATGGCTGCTGCAGCGCCAACAATGTCGATAATGGAGTCCATGGCGCCGACTTCATGAAAATGTACCCTGTCTGGTGGCACGTTGTGAATTTTGCCCTCGGCCTGAGCGATCAGGTCAAACATGCCTAATGCTCGCTGGGTTACCGCAGCAGGAAGTTTGGCGTCCTCGATCATTTTTACGATGGTGCTGTGATGCCGGTGGTCTGTTTGATCGTTAATGTGGATTTGAGTCTGAAGGCCTGAGATGCCCATTTTGCTGGCAGGCACAAAGGCCAACGCAAACTCGTCCTGAAGCGGCAGCTTACTCAGCAATTCCATCAGGTAGGTCTCGGGCACGCCGAGGTTGACCAGCGCCGCAAGATGCATGTCGCCGGCAATGCCGCAGCTGGGTTGGTAGTACAAGGCCTTCATCATAGTTCCTCTTGCTGGGCGAACGCTCCGGACGGTATTTTTGCGCTTGATTAGCCGGACAAGGCGGAAACCCTTGGACGGCCAAATGTCTGCTCACGTATCCTGCGCTCAGCATTCTCACACCGTCGCGGTCAAGACGCGACTCACATTTACAGGGAGCCTCAGTGAACCGTTTCTTTCGCAACGTCCGACTTTACCGCATCTTCAGTCCGTGGCCGGACTCCGAGCAGGCACTGTCTCAAGTGCTGGAAAATGCAGGTTTTAAACCGTGTGGAGCGTTCAGCGAACGCAGTGGCGGCTTCGAGGCGCCGTTGGCGGACGCAGGCGGACTGCTGTGCCGGCGTGTTGCCGGGGCGGACCTGCTGCAGCTACGAATTCAAACGCGTGTATTGCCGCCGGCGGCGGTGCAGGAAGCGCTGGCTCAGCGCATTGAGGCTTTTAAGCAGCGTACTCAAACCGAACCCAATCGCAGCGAGAAACGCGACCTGAAAGATGAGGTGTACTCCGAACTTCTGCCCCAAGCGTTGCTCAAGTCGGATCGGGTGCAGGCCATTATGCTGCCCCAAGACGGCGTGCTGGTTGTCGGCAGTGCCTCGGAAAGTGTTGCCGATTACTTTATGGACGCTCTCAAGCGCGCCATGGTGACCTTTCAATATGCGCCCATGGCGTTTAAAACACCGCCCCAAGAATTTATCGGCAAACTGTTCATGGGCGGCCCCAGCGACCAGTTTCGGCTTGGGCGTGAATGCCGTATGCGCGATCCTGCCGACTCACGCGCTTCGGTGAATTGGCTAGACTTTGACGTGGCTGACGCCAGCGTGCGCAGGCATGTGACTGATGGTCTTAAGGTGGATCGATTGGGGCTGATTTTTGATCAAGTTTGCGGCTTGGTGATAGACGAAGAACTGGTGCTGCGCAAGCTGCGGCTGCTCGGGCAGGAGGACGTCCAGGAAGTACCCGAGGATGACCCGCTGGCCAAGCACGATGCAGACTTTGTTCTTGTCGCGGGGGCCCTGAAAAGTCTCGTGACGGGTCTCGCTGCGGCCATGGGCGGCTTCGTCTCCTAGCGGAGTTTTTCTGTATTGATCCACTGACTTCCCAAACGCCCCATGGCATGCTCCAAGAACGGAAAGGCCAAGGACCGGGGAGAAAAGGGTGCAGAGAAAAAGTGCTCAGTGGGCTGCCAGATTGCTGCTGCTGGCCGGAGTCATGGCGTCGGTCGCCGGCTGTGGGGGTCAGGCAACTTGGGTGGAAGCTGATGTCGGTAACACACTTCCCCCGAACGTAGTGATTTTGTTTGCCGATGATCTTGGCTACGGCGATCTAGGCAGCTTTGGACATCCCTACAACCGCACCCCGCAGATTGACGCCCTTGCTGCTGAGGGACAGCGGTGGACGGATTTTTACGTTGCCGCCCCGGTATGCTCCCCTAGCCGTGCAGCGTTGCTGACCGGTCGTCTGCCGGTTCGCAGCGGTCTCTACGGTAATCGGATTCGCGTTTATTTTCCCAATGAATCCGGGGGCCTGCCCCAAAGCGAGACGACGCTGGCGGAAGCGCTGAAAGCCCAAGGATATGCCACGGCCATGTTCGGTAAATGGCATCTGGGTGATGCGCCGCACGCGCTTCCAACGCGCCACGGATTCGATGAGTGGGTGGGCGTACCCTATTCCAACGATATGAATTGGGTCGATGAGCCGGATTTTGACGCCCTGGTTAGCATGACGCTGAAGGGTGAAATCGAGCAGCGTGCTGCCGCATATGCGCGGCGCGCGGCTAAGTACGCCAATCCAAAAGCCGAGGACTTTGCGACGCCGCTGTTTTTCAGTGAAAAAACTTCCCAAGGCTTTGTTGATCGGGTGGAACCGTCCACGGATCAAACGCAGTTAACCCAGCGCGCCACGGCGAGCGCTGTGGATTTTATTCGGCGCAATGCAGACAAACCCTTTTTCCTCTATCTGCCGTATTCCATGCCTCATACGCCGCTGTTTCGCAGCGACGAATTTGTTAGCGGCAGTTTGGGCGGCCGCTATGGCGACGTCATCGAGGAACTCGACTGGAGCGTGGGACAGGTTCGCAAGGCGTTAGCTGACGCTGGCGTTGAGGACAATACGCTCCTGGTATTCAGCAGCGATAACGGACCCTGGCTCTTTATGTTTGAGGAGGGGGGCGTTTCGGGACTTTTGCGGGACGGCAAGGGGACAACTTTTGAAGGCGGTGTGCGCGTGCCAACGATATTTCACTGGCCGGGCACCATTGCACCTGAGGTGGTCAGTGACATCGGCTCGGCCGTTGACCTTTTTTCTACGGTAATGACCTTGATTGGTGGGGACGCGCAGTCGGCAACAGACGGCGTAGATCTTAGTGCAAGGCTGCTGGGTCAGGGCCCCAGTGCTCGGGATGAAATGCCTTATTATCGCGGGGGCACGCTCTACGCGTATCGCAAGGGTCCTTGGAAGCTGCACTTTGTAACCGAAGGAGCTTACGGGCTGCCGCCTGAGCGGCGAGAACATCCCGCGCCCCAGCTGTATCACCTGCACCGGGACCCTGGAGAGCGCTTCGACGTTGCCTCAGCACACCCGGAAGTGGTGGCGGATATGCTTGCCGCGGTCGCCGCCCACCAAGACCAGGTAACCATAGCACCACCCTTGTTCGACGTGCGTTTGGCTGACCTAATGGCGGCACCGCAACCCTAATCGTTTACCCAATAAAGCTGCCAGGAGGACACAATCGTGCTTGATATTCCCACAGAGGACTCCATTACCGCTCAATGGTTTAATGACTGTTTTTCCCAAGCAGGTCTAACGGGTTCGGTCAGTGGTTTCACCGCCGCTAGAGTGGGTACTGGTCAAATTGGCAAGTGCGTGCGCTATACCTTTGCTTTCGCGGATCCGGGAAATCTACCCGAGTCAGTGATAGGCAAGTATCCCTCGGACGATGAAAGCAGCCGCCAAACCGGTGTGGCGCTGCTCAACTTCCTGCGTGAGGTGCGCTTTTACCAAGAGCTACAAAGCCGGGTCAGCATCCGCACGCCACGCTGTTACTACGCCGAGATTCTGGGCGATGGCCCGGAATTTTTCCTGCTGCTGGAAGATCTCGCTCCCGCCCAGCAAGGGGATCAGCTGGCGGGTTGCTCGCCGGCAGTGGCCAGTGCCGCCCTTGGGGAACTGGTGGGGCTGCAGGCCCCTGCTTGGTGCGATGAAAGCCTGCACCAGCTGAAGTGGCTGCGTGACGCCGATAAAGTTAAGGACATGGATACCATGGCGCTGTATCGACAAACCCTGCCGGGCTTTGTTGAGCGCTACGGACCCAACCTACAGGCGGATGAAGTTGACATTATTAAACGGGTTGGCGAGGCCGAACATTCACCATTGAACGCCGAATTTCCTGAGGTGTTCTCTCTGGTTCATGTGGATTACCGCCTGGACAATCTAATGATTCAGGAAACGGACTCGGGTTTGGCCGTGACTGCGGTTGACTGGCAGAGTATTACCCTGGGTCCGCCCATGAACGATGCGGCCTATTTTATTGGTGCGGGGCTGGAACCCGAGGTACGGCAGGGGGTGGAACAATCGCTGGTGCGCGATTACTACGATGGCTTAGTGGCAGCGGGCGTGCCGAACTTTTCCTGGGAAGATTGCTGGCTGGGGTATCGTCGCGGAGCCTTCGCCGGTTTCGCCGTGACGGTGGTGGCCTCCATGCTGGTGCAGCGCACTGAGCGCGGGGACACGATGTTTACCACCATGGCCCGCCGCCACGCTCGTCACGCCATCGACCTGAACGCTGGGGAGTTTCTGACTTAGGCCGATTAGCGCAGGCCGTCCCAGGCCTCTCGCTCTGCCCCGCGAGGATCCTCAACAAGCTCGCTGGTGTCATTGAACATCATGGTTTTTCGGCTCGCCGTATCGTAGCGAGGCCAGCCGGGGTTGCCGGTTTTGATGAAGTCGCTCCAGGCTTTGTGCATGGTGTCGGCGAGTGTTTGCGGTAGCGGGCCTGGTCCGATGAACAGGTCGACACCAGGCTGATCCAGGTTGTCAAAGGCAAAAGGAATCTCGAGAGAGTGCGTTGCGCCCAGAGCGCCGTCAAAGGCTCGAGACTTCCAGCAGAATTCGTACAGGAATGTTGGCGCAGCATCCTGCCGCACCTCTGCCATCCGAATAGCTGGAATGCGGAACATGTGATCAGAAGTTAAGGCCACCAGCAAATCGCGAACATTGGCATTGGGTCGGGTTTGGCGATACACGGCTAAAGCGCTTGCTGCGCTGTAGCCGTCTGCGGTTCGCTCTAGTTTGCCAAGGTCCTCATCGCCACTGCTCCACAAGGTGGTTTCGTCGGTGTTACTGCCGGTCAGGACCGCCACGTTCGCGCTGGCACCCCGGCCCAGCGCTTCCAGCGGGGCTTGGGGCAGGGTTGAGTTCCCGTGCACGGGATAAAACGGTGACACAAAGGTGCCCAGGGCGTTTTTCTTGCCAGCGCCCCTGGCGAAGTGGGCAAGAGTGGCGTTCTGAGCCGCGAGGATGTCGTCGACCCCCACGGTCTCTAAGGCCATGGGTGTTTGGTGATCGAGTTCCTGCAAGAAGTAATCTGTGGCGGTTCTGGCGGCGTCCTGGGGTAGGGTGTGGTGGCAGGCCCCGCTTTGCGGAATGGCCCGATGAAACAAACCCTCAGCGCCGGGACAGGCCATGAGAGTGGCCACGCTAAACCCGCCAGCGGATTCTCCGGCAATGGTGACGCGGTTTGGGTCGCCGCCAAAGGCGGCGATGTTATCTTGAACCCATTGCAGGGCAGCAATCTGATCTAGGGTGCCGTTGATGTTGGAGGTGGCAAATTCGTCGCCCAAGTGGGTGAGGTCGGCGAAGCCCAAGGCGCCCAAGCGGTAGTTGATGGACACTACGACAATGTCGCTATTATTCGCGAAACGCGTGCCGTTATACCAAGGGATCGCACCCTGACCGCTGGTGTAGCCGCCACCGTGTATCCATACCATAACGGCGCGGCCGCCTGTGTCCGACGGATCTGCGACGACCTCAGGTGCCGAAATGTTGAGATAGAGGCAGTCTTCGCTCCAGCGCACTGGCGCACTGTCAGTCATGCCGCCGCTTGGAATCTGCGGTGCCGCCGGTGAAAACTTCAGCGCCTGGAATGTATCGCTAAATGGCGACATGGGTTGGGGTGGCTTGAATCGCAACCGCTCTACCGGTGCCTGGGCATAGGGTATTCCCGCGAATAACAGGGTGTTGTTTTTCCTCTTGCCTGCAATAGCACCGGCGGGTGCGTGAACGATGGCTGTGGCGTCTGTCATGGTAGCTCCCCTTGCTTAGCACAGTGGCGGTGAGTATTGCTCAGCTCACCGAAAGTTGAAACGCTAAGAGTGCGTGGTCGAGAAACCCTAGGGCGCGCAACAAAGGGCGCGCGACAAATGCCGGTGTCTCTTGACCCGATGGGTGACACCCCATACATTGCGGTGCGCGTCAGCCCTCGGAAGGCTGAGAGGGCCAGTAAAATTATCGTGAGGATTGGATGTTTCGATACGCGTTTGGAGTCGGGAAAATCGCTGGTGTTAACGTGTTGGCGCTGATTGCACTGCTCCTTGGGGGGATGCCGGGCACCACCGTCCTGGCCAGCGATGAGGCCTTCAAGCCTAACTTTCCAAGAACCATGTCCTGGAGTGCCTACAACCTGGGCACCACGGGTTACAACCAAGCAGTGGCTATCGGCAAGGTGTTGAAAGATAACTACAACGTCAACCTGCGGGTTTTGCCCGGGAAGAATGACGTTTCGCGATTGTTGCCGCTACAGCGTGGGCGAGTACAGTTTTCTGCTAATGGGGTGGCTACCTACTTCGGTCAAGAGGGCGTATTTCAATTTGCGGGCAAAACCTGGGGGCCAATGCCGCTGCGCATTGTCATGGCTGCCCATGGTGACAGCAATCAGGCCTTGGGCGTTGCCAACGATTTGGGGATTAAGACCTACGCAGACCTACGCGGTAAGCGAGTGCCTTATGTCCGCGGCGCACCCGCTTTGAACGTCAATACCGAGGCGTTTCTGGCCTGCGGTGGCCTGACCTGGGATGACGTTGAGCGCGTGGATTTTCCTGGTTACAGCGCCATGTGGACCGGCGTTGTGAACGGCCAAGCGGACGCTGCCTATGCCACCACAGTATCTGGCCCGACCCGGAAATTAGAGGCCTCGCCGCGCGGAATTTTTTGGCCTCCTGCGCCTCATGATGACGACGGCTGCTGGGAGCGCATGGATGCCGTCGTGCCCTTTATGCAAAAACACATGGCAACCCGTGGAGCCGCCATTTCTGAGGAAAACCCTCACGAGGGTGCTACCTACCCATACCCGATCTTGATTACCCTAGCTGACCAAAACGAGCAAATCGTCCACGATCTGGCAAAGGCCGTACACATCCATTACGACGAATATAAAAACGCCGATCCGGGCAGCATCGGCTGGGCTATGGAGCGCCAGAACTTTATGTGGGTGGTACCTTTTCACCAAGGGTCCGTGCGCTACTTTAAGTCCATAGGCGTGTGGAGCGACGAGGCCGACGCGCACAATCAGCGCCTGATACAGCGACAAGACGTTTTGGCCGCCGCGTGGCAGGACCAGCTGGCGGAAGATCCCGATGACTTCAGCCAGGCTTGGATGAACCGCCGGGCTCAAGCGCTTGAGGCCGCTGGCTTTGACCCCATCTGGCGTGAGGCGAACTAAGCCTCGTGAATCCAGCGCCTAACCCGATGATTCGTAATTTGGTTGCCGGCACGGCGGCCTTAGCCCTGCTTCTTGCCATGGACACCCTGCGTCTGTTCGGCGGCCAGCAATGGCTCAGCGCCCTGGTGGGAATCGAAACCCAGTACTTTTACGCCTTGCTTGGTTTACTGGCGCCCTGGGCTTTCATCACGTATCCGCGCAGGGCTTGGCTTGATTGGCCCTTAGCAATAGTGTTTGTTGCCATTCTGGTTGGTTTTTTTGTCACCGCGGAGCAGGCGCTGGACGAGGCTTGGGAGTTTGCCGCACCCGAGTACGCGACGTATGCAGCGCTGGCGCTGTGGCTGATGTTGCTGGAGGCCCTACGCCGTGCCGCTGGATGGCCGCTGTGCATTATTGCCGGCGCGTTTTCCGTTTTACCCGTGATAACCGAATTCATGCCTGGCCCCTTAAGTGGGCTGCCATCTTCTTGGGCTGAAACCGCTTCCTATCACCTGCTCTCCATTGAAAGCGTCTTTGGTTTGCCATTTCGCGCCTTTGCAGATCTAGTCATTGGGTTTGTGGTGTTCGGCGTGGTGCTACAATTTACCGGCGGAGGTCAATTCTTTTTAAACCTGGCTTTCGCAATTCTGGGCCGCCAGCGAGGCGGTCCCGCCAAGGTCGCCATTGTCTCCAGCGGTTTGATGGGCTCGATGAGCGGCAGCGTGGTCACCAATGTGCTGACCACAGGGCAGCTGACAATTCCTGCGATGCGTAAGTCCGGCATGGCCCGGGAGGTTGCCGGAGGTGTTGAAGCTTGTGCGTCCACTGGAGGTGTGCTTCTGCCGCCGATCATGGGCTCTACTGCATTCGTCATGGCCACGCTTCTGGATATTGCCTATATCGACGTGGCCGCCGCCGCCGCACTGCCAGCGTTTTTGTATTTCGCTAGTCTGTATCTGCAGATTGACGCCTACGCCGGGCGCGAGAACGTGGTTGGCCTCGCCGAGGAAGATATCCCCGCATTGGGCAAAACAATTGCCGAGGGTTGGTTTTACCTCGGTGCCTTTGCGCTGCTGATTTTTCTGCTGATCTTCCTTCAGCAGGAGTCCATTGCCCCCTACTATGCAACCGCAGCACTGCTGGTGCTGAATCAATTTTCGCCCAAGCACCGATTGGATTTGCAAGGGGTCGTAGATCTCTTCTACAGCGTAGGTAAGCTGCTGATCGAACTGGTGGTTGTGCTCGCCGGGGTTGGGTTAATCGTTGGTTCTCTCTCACTGACGGGCCTGAGTGGAACCCTGGTGAATGACCTGCTGAGCATGGCAGGCGAGGACATTGGACTGCTGCTGTTAATGGGTGCGCTCACCAGTTTCGTGCTGGGTATTGGGATGACGGTGACAGCGGCTTATATCTTCCTAGCGGTGGTGTTGGCGCCAGCCTTGGTTAGCCAAAATCTGGATCCTTTAAGCGTTCATCTGTTTATCCTTTATTGGGCCATGCTCTCCTACATCACGCCGCCAGTTGCCTTGGGTGCTTATGCAGCGGCCTCCATTGCCGAGGCGAATGCCCTCAAAACCGGTTTCGCGGCCATGCGCCTAGGCAGCGTGATCTACATCATTCCCTTTATCTTCGTGCTGGACGTCGCCTTCATTTTGCAGGGGCCTTGGTATGCCTCTGCTCAGGTGTTTGCGGAAGCCATCGTTGGGGTGTGGCTGATCTGCGCCGGGCTGCAGGGCTACTTGGCGGGGCTTGGTCGGCTCGATTCTCCAGCAGTGCGCACCTTGGTGAGTATTGGCGGCCTGCTCATCGCGCTGCCGCAACTTAACTGGGTGCTGGAACAGCCGCCGTCCAATTTAGCCAGTCTCGGGGCAGGGGTGGCGCTGGCCGTAATGGGCCTGATCCTGCAGCGCGCTAGGCCCCAGTTCACGGCTCAGTAGCAACCGGCTCGGGTGCCGCTAACGCAGACTCTGGTCTACTGGCGTAACCAAGGGATAGCGGCGAGGGAACTGGTCAAATAGCTCACCAAGCAGTAGCAGGCGCGCGGCGTCGCCGTCGATGCCCAGACGCTGGTTCTGCATCAGGCTTGCCGCATCCGTTCCACCCATGAGCATGTTCTTAAAGTCCATGGAGTCGAGGGTCAGGGTCGCTTGCGGCTCTGCATCCTGAGGTACCTTGCTGTAGTTAAGAACGCTGTTTTTCACCGTCAGCAGATATTCAGCGTCCAGATCGGTGAAGACGAACTTAAGTGTGAGGTCCAAATCCAAGGCGGGTTCCGGTAAAAGGCGCACGGCCAAAGCCTGGAAAAAGTTTTCGATGGGCATGCCCGCGGCGATGCCGCCACTGGCGTTGAAGGCCTTGGACTCTGGTAAACCCTGACGCAGTTCCAAGGCACCACACAAATAGAAGTTTCGCCAGGGGGCGGACTCCGCTTGATAGCCTAGCTGTTCCAAAGTGTCGGCGAGCAGGGCGCGCCCAGGAATGTGTTCCGGGTCCGCCATGACCACGTGATTCAGGACCTCCGCCACCCAGCGGTAATCGCCAGCGTCGAAAGAATCCTGGGCCTTGCTGACAACGGCGTCAGCGCCGCCCATGTAGGAGAGGTAGCGATGAGCCTGCTCGGTTGGTGGCAGCTGGTAAAGCGTGGCTGGGTTGCCGTCGAAGAAGCCCAGGTACTTAACGTATACTGCGCGGGCGTTGTGATGCACGGTGCCGTAGTAGTCCCGGTTATAAAACTCCTGACCCAAAGCCGGCGGCAGGCTAACCCGCTCGGCAATTTCTTCTTTATTGAAGCCTTTGTTGGCAAGTCGAAGGGTCTGGTCGTGAATGTACTTGTACAGATCCCGCTGCTTTTCCAAATACTCCACGGCGCGCGCGCGTCCCCAAATCGGCCAGTGGTGAGAGGCGAACTGAATATCCAGGCGATGCCCGAACAGCTCAATTGATTCGTTGATCTGTGCTGCCCACGCCAGGGCATCTCGAACTTGGGCGCCGCGAGGCGTATAGACGTTGTGCAGGTGGTGAGAGGTGATCTCGGACATGCACAGGGCCTTAAACTGCGGTAGGTAAAAGACAAATTCCGCTGGCGCCTCGGTGCCCATGGTCATTTGGAACTCAATGTCCACGCCATCGATCTGCCGGGTTTCGCCGGTTTTACTTACGATGTCTGACGGTACGATAAACCCTGTAGACCCCAGTGATAGCGCGGCCCCCAATCCGGTGGAAACGAAACCGGTGGGTGAGGGTTTCAGCAGATTGCCGTACATATAGGTGGCGCGGCGTCCCATGGCGTTGCCAGCAAGCACGTTTTCGTTAAGGGATTCGTTAACGAAGTCCACTGGAGTAATCACGGCGACTTCACCAGATTGGACTTGCTCAGGGGTAACAACGCCCAAAATTCCGGCGAAGTGATCTGCATGGCTGTGGGTAATGATCACCGCTACCACCGGCCGCTCACCCAGATGTTCGTTGGCCAGGGCCAAAGCCGCGGCGGAAGATTCTGAGGAGGTAAGTGGGTCAACAATGATCCAGCCGTGGTCGCCACGAATCAGGCTCATGTTGGCAATGTCGAAGCTGCGCACTTGGTACAGGCCATCGCAGACCTCGTACAGGCCGTGGTGTTGCGCATTAAGCTGGGCTTGGCGCCACAGACTAGGATTTACCGTCGCCGGCGCCTCGCCATCAAGAAACGACATGGCCTCCAAATCGTAGGTCACGTGACCGTCCGGACGAGTGATGGTAATGGGGTCGATACTGGCGATGAACCCTCGCTGAGCGTCTGTAAAACTTTGTCGGTCGCTAAAGTTCAGCGCCTCGTAAACCTTTTGCTGGGCCCGCTCAGTGTGCGCAGTGGCGGGTTTAGGTTGAGCCAAATGGTCAGGCAGCGCTTGATAGGTCATTTACAGTCCTCGTGAAAATCATGAAATAGTTGGGTCGGCCTTGGTTACCAAGTCAGAGTGCTGGTCATCATCGGTATCCAATCCAGCGAAATAAATTCTGGCCGCGGTCATTACTTTCGGTGCCAGCCAAATTGCAGAGACCATGGTGGGAATGGCCATAAGTGCAAAAGAGCCGTCTATTAAACTCACCGCCGCCTCCAGCGAGATCACCGCGATGAGCACGATAGATAATACAAATACGATTCGGTAGCTACGAATATGCTTGCTACCAAAAACGTAGCTTGCGCATTGGCTGCCGTAGAACGAGTAAGTGAATATAGTCGTAGTGGCGAAGCACAGCACGCTGATAAAGACTACTAAGGTGCCGACGGGTCCTAACAGCGTAGAAAAGGCGTTGGCGGTAAGCGTTACGCCCTGCGAGGCGTCACTTTGCCAAGTGCCTGCGATCAAAATCATCAGCGCTGTGGCTGTGCAAACAATCAGGGTGTCGATGATGGGGCCAATCATAGCCACCAATCCCTCGCGAATGGGTTCCTTCGTCTTGGCGGCACCATGAACCAATGATTCGGTGCCCATACCCGCCTCGTTGCTATAGGCCCCGCGCTGCACACCGTAGAGAATGACCGCCAGCAGGCTTCCTCCAGCGGCGGCTTCCCCAGTAAACGCGTCGACGACAATGAGTTGAAACGCGTCGGGCACGGCACCGATATTCAGCAGCAGTGCAACAATGACCGCTATGAGGTAAACGGCGGTCATGATCGGCACCAGCAAGCGTGCCGCGGTGGCGATTCGATTTAACCCACCAAAGATAACGGCGCCGGTGACGGTGGCCAGCACGATGCCGCTGATCAAGTTAAAAACAAAGGGGTCTTCGTCAGCAGAGAGGAATCCCTGCTCAATCATGACCAGATCACGGAAAATCTGGATCAGCTGATTGCTTTGCAGGGCGGGTAGACAGCCGATCAACCCAACCACGGCAAACATTGAGGCGAGAAAGTGCCAGCGTTTAGGCAGCCCTTGTCGGATGACGTACATGGGCCCGCCCTGCAGCACCCCCTGATCGTCTTGGCCCCGGTACATAACCGCTAGGGAACAGGTGAAAAACTTGGTGGCGACACCAATGATGGCGGTCACCCACATCCAAAAGATGGCGCCGGGCCCACCAATCTTGATGGCCAAAGCCACTCCGGCAATATTTCCCATGCCGATGGTGCCAGCCATAGCCGCGCTGAGGGCGCTAAAGTGGGTAATGTGACCAGGGTCGTATGGGCTATCGTATTTGCCCCGAATCAAGTCGACGGCGTGGCCCAAATACCGAAATGGCGCGAATTTGGAGATCAGAAGAAAGTAGCCACCACCCCCCAACAGCAGGCACAACAGCCACGGCCCCCAGGCGTAGGTGGCGTAGAGAGTGGTCGCGGTTTGAATTGAGTCGAGCATGCGGGTTCTTTTGCGGTGTCAAATTGAGGGTAAACGTTTCGGTTAAGGGATGCATCCGCAAAGCGGGGTTTGGCTCGGCAGGATTTGTGAAAGGGTTTACCATTGTCGCGCCGGGGCCGTACTTTGGCGGTATTAAGAGGTACCTTTCCCGCGAGCACAAAGGCCCAAAGCAATAACAGAACAAATGAGGCGCGCCATGACATCTGATCGGACAACGGGGCCGCTGGGTATCGACGCTCAGTATCGTGATGGCTATGACCCAACCTTGCTGTTTCCGATGCCACGCGGCGACGGGCGGCGCAGGGTCGGTTTGGCAGATGGCACCGCCTGGTCCGGCCGAGACCTTTGGACGGGCTATGAATTTTCCTGGCTGAACCCCAAGGGCAAACCAGAGGTGGCGGGTTTGAACATTGCCGTAGACGCTGGTTCAACGCACATCGTCGAAAGCAAGTCCATGAAGCTTTATCTCAATGGTTTTGCACAAACCCAATTTGCCAGTGCTGAAGACGTGCAGCAGCGGCTCCAGGCTGACCTTGATCGGGCCTTTGGCGCGCCGGTAGGGCTGACTTTGATGAGTATGGAGGAGCTGGCGTCTGGCATGATGGCAGCGCAAGGACACTGTCTTGACGACCTCGACGTGGAGATCAAGGGCTATCAGCGAGATCCATCGTTACTGGTGGCCCGGCATGACACACCGGGTCAGGAAGTGGAAGAACTGCTGGTGTCCCATTTGTTTCGCAGCCTTTGCCCGGTTACCGCCCAACCGGACTGGGCAACGGTCTTTGTCCGCTATCAGGGTCCGGCCATCAGTCACGAAGGGCTGTTGAGCTATTTGATTTCCTATCGCGAGCATCAAGCCTTTCATGAAACCACCGTAGAGCGCATTTATGCCGACATTTTGCAGGCCTGTGCCCCTAACACTTTGGCGGTGAGCGGCCGCTTCCTGCGGCGAGGCGGGCTGGACATTAATCCTTATCGCACCAGTGTTGCCGGCGATCATTCGCTAGCGCCAGCCTTTTCCCGTCTAGCCCGCCAATAAGGGAATCGCCGAAGCGCAAGGGTTTAATCCAGACGGCTTGGCGCGATTTTGCTGCGTAGCCACCGCCACCAGCCATTGTCCTGGCGTAGCCAACGTTCCAGGGCATCCATTTGCTCGGCTACCGCAACGCCATCGCCAAGCATGTCCTGGCGAGTTTTGAGGGGCCTGTCAGGGTCCAAGGTCTTGACCGGTTTAGCCGGGTTGCCGGCGGCAATAACGTTAGCGGGAACGTCTCGGGTGACCACAGCGCCAGCCCCGATGATGGAGTTTTCGCCAACGCGCACGCCCTTGCAGATAATGGCGCCATCGCCCACCCAGACATTGCGTTCTAGAGTTACTGGCGCGGTTTGACCAATGGGCTGAGTGCGATCGTATACGTCGTGCCAATCAGCATCGGTGATGTAGGCACCAGCGGCCAGCATGGAACTTTCGCCAATAGAGACTTGGCAGGCGGAATCGATGCGCACGCCGGGGCAAAGCAACACGGCATCAGCGATGTCGATTTGACCTTGATGGTCGTTCATGGCCCAGGTGGTAAGCCGAACCGTGCGATCCGCAGCAGTAATGATGTGTACCGAGGTGCCAAAACGAATGCCTTTTCCGTAAAGTTTCAGATTCCAGGGCTTCATGATCATGGAGTGATGCCCCAAGGCCTCAAGCTGAGGCTTAATGAAGTGATGCACCCAGGCCGCTTCGACTTTGCCTAACAGGACTTTAAGGGCGTAGGGCCGATGATCGTCGCGCATAATAACTCGATAACGAAGAAAAGAATTAGAGCAGGCTTTTACGCCGAGCCTTGAACAACTGCAAGGCGATTGCGGGGGAATACCGGTACTCAGCTCTGGCAAATGCCGGGACAGTATAGGAATTGTCGGTCAATTCCTTTAGCATCTCGCCCCCAATGGTGACCCATCTTGGTCCCCTGAAGGCGACATGTTGTGAACTCCGCCAGGCCTGGAAGGGAGCAACGGTAACAGCGGCGTCGGGCTTTGGGTAAGGCTGGATGGGTTGCCACCATCTTACGGAGAGGTGGCAGAGTGGTCGATCGCGCACGCTTGGAAAGCGTGTAAGGTGTAAAAGCCTTCGAGGGTTCGAATCCCTCTCTCTCCGCCATACAAAAAAGGGGCCTTTAGGCTCCTTTTTTGTATGCGGACAGTGCGGCCTTGGTTCGGTCTCTGGGTTCGATCCGAGCGTCGTTGAAGAAACGACGCGACAAACAAGCGCAAGCGTAGCGTTGCGCGCAGCCCGGAGGGCGAAACAACGCCATAAGGCGTTGTTGAGTAATCCCTCTCTCTCCGCCATACAAAAAAGGGGCCTTTAGGCTCCTTTTTTGTATGCGGACAGTGCGGCCTTGGTTCGGTCTCTGGGTTCGATCCGAGCGTCGTTGAAGAAACGACGCGACAAACAAGCGCAAGCGCAGCCAGCCGGGCTATGGCCCTAAAGGCTAGAACGCAGGTTCCCAAGGTCAGTTGGTAATTTAATTGCCAGTGGGATACTGCCGGGGGGCGTGCTTTAAGCAGTGACACCCAAGGAGATAGAGGCGACAAATACGCAGAGACTCAGCAGTCCGAGGAAGTCAATTTTTAGGTTGCGGAAGTTCATGGCGCGCACAATACCCACGAGGTGTGCGCGGGAGAAATATCTCTTCGGGCTATGCTTATGCCGTTTTGATTAAGTTGTCGTCGGTTTGCGAAGCGGCCTATTTGTGAAAAGGTCTATTTGTGGAAAGGTCTATTTGGAGAGGCTTAGGGAACCGCGGCCATGACGGCCATCAATACTATTGGGATAACCAAACCCCATAGCGCAAGGCCGTGTAAAACCGCGGACCAGCGCAGCTTAGTCAGGGTTTCTCGGGTGATGTCTGTACCAACAAAAAACAGCGCACCGACCAAAAGGGCACCGGTCACATGGCCGATGGCGCTGACTGTGCTGCTGGAGAGGTCCAGCCAAGAGCCCAAAACCGAGGCTAGGATAAAAACGAACACAAAGTTAGGTATGCGGATTTTCGTCTGTGCGGTGCCCACGTAGATGCTGGCAAAAATGATCAGCGGGATCAGCCAAAGAGTGCGGCCTATTTTAACCGTAGTCGCGACAGCCAGGGCCTCGTCGCCATAAAGTTGTGCGGTGGCGACTACGGAGCTGGTGTCGTGAATGGCCAGCGCCGCCAGCACGCCGAATTGCTCCTGGCTTAGATCCAGCCAGCGCCCAAGAGTCGGAAAAGTCAGAAGGGCGATGGCGTTAAGTAAAAATACGATGCACAGAGCCGTGCCCGTCTGCTCTGGCCGAGCGTTAATAATCGGGGACAGGGTTGCAATGGTAGTGCCGCCGCAAATCGCAGTGCCTGAGGATATCAGGGCATTGGTTTCGTACTCGCTGCGGCACAGATAGCCAAGAGCCAGCCCGGCAGCCAACGTCGCGCAAACAAAAGCTGCAACGGGAAGCGCATAGGTGCCACTGATGTTGATCAATTCCGACGCGTTGAGGGTGAACCCAAGGCAAACGATGGCGGTTTGCAGAGCATATTTGCCTACAGTGCTGCCATGGGGCAGGGGTGCTCGATTGAGGCTGAGGGAGATCAGCATACCCACCACCAGCGCTATGGCAGGATTGCCGGCATAAACGAGCGCGCCTAAGGCAAGGACTGCGCCAAACTTCGTACCCGCGTTTGAGCTGTCCACAAAGGTCATTGGGCTATTTGATGAGATGGCTGCGTCCCCCAAAGCAGTCGTCGAGCGTCAAATCCTATATAACCCAAAAGTATAAAGATATACCCCGGGTGTTGGCGCTGACCATGGGCTCGGTGGCCGGGGGCGGATAGATCAGGTCTCGGGTTCCGACGGCGCTTTGGGGGTCGGGAAAGAAAGTACGTCGCTAGAGGGGCCAACTTGGTCGCTGGGGTCGCCATGCTGGAGCCAATGACGATCCACAGCAAAAAGGCTTGCCAGGGGCGATAACGCCGCCAGTAGTCCCTGTGCCGCTGCTTCTTGATCGGCGCAACGCTCCCAGGACAGCCAGGTTTCTGGGGTGACGTAGGCATTGGCTTCGATGGTCATGCGATAGGCGCACTCCTCCACGGACCAATGCATGGCCAGTCGCAGCAGATGAAGTCGAGCGCCAATAGATAGGCTCGCGGCCTGGTCAGACGGAGGTGGTACGGAATCTGGCACGCTGTTTTCGCTCAGGTTGCTGCTATCGCGCCAGGTTCACCTGCTCTCGGTGCTCGGTGGGCATACCATCGCCAACACCAACCATTTCATCGAAAGCAGACTTGTGGACAAATTCCGTGCGCTGGACTCCGACATCACGCAAAGCATCAAAGGCCCTGCTGCGGCTGCGAAATTTCAGGGTCTGACCACGCTCGTCAACGATGGGCCTGCGTTCTCCGTCCATCAAGACGAAAATTAAATAGATACTGGGATCGATACCGTGAACTTCGAAGCCCGGTGGGTTGCCAAGGCTGACCTGGTTTTTTACGTCGTTAAGCTTCATGGGTGCATCCCCTTATTGGTCAGTCAAAGGATCTAGCCTTACTGATGCAAACTTTGTGAAGACCAACGAGGGTCCAGGAAAGGGTCAACTGCCGCCGCCAAAACGTGATCAACTTCTCAAAAATATGAAGATGGCCCGATGAACGTAGCCAAAAAGAGGATAAACGGCAGTGTTTGCTGAACAATCAGTAGCAGTTTATATCGCGGAGGGTTATCCCAATGATGGATCCCAATGACAGCCAAGAGGCGTTTCAGGGCTTTCTTCAGCGCTGCGCTGAAGAATTTATGACGCTACCAGAGAACCGCACACCGGAACTGCATCTACAGACCAACCGTGAGCTGATCAAAATACATGTGTTGGAAGCCACCCCCGCGGTCCTGGAGTTTTTTCAGACGATCATGAGGTGCGAGCCGGATCGCTTTAAAACCCTCAATCGCGCGTTCTCACAGGCGCAACCAGAATTGGCTGGGGTTGGTTGGGTAGTGACTCGATTTGCTGGGGTCGTTTACCTGAGTTTGTGTCTGGGTGATGAGATCTATGTGCGCCGGATCCCCGCCGAAATAAGTGCTCAAGCAATAGATCTTGCCAAAACCTTCAATCGCTTTTTGGATTGTGCCATCGCTACGGGTTCACCCACACGCGAGTCTTCAGCTATGCCTGTTGCTCTCGCCTATTCACTATTGGATCAAACCGCCTAACAACAATCTCGTGTTGAAAAGGCTCGTTCATCTACTTTTTGTTACCACCCAACGGAAAGATCTGATTCGCCCAGCGTTGCCGGACAAACTTAGCCCCGAAAGGTGAGGGGACGAGAGCAAGCAGCAATGCGTCAAGCCCGCGACAAGAAAACTGCCGCAGCGAAAACCGCAGAAACGCCCCCACGAGGCAGTAAAACGAAGAAGAAAAGAAACAAAGATACGCAATAACGAAACGAAACAACGAAACGAAACAACCATAGAAACGAACGAAACCATGGGGTGCGAGCTATGAGCAAGACAAAGTTGAGCGGTAGTCAGCGAAGCGTGAACGCCAAAGCGGTTGAAAGCCAAACCACCTTAAAGGCAAATCAATCCCATAATGCGGCCAAGGATACAACGGATAGGGAAATAGAAGAGGTAAACCGCGCCGGCGATATGGGTCGCTCTTTCTCCAGCAGGCTGCGGGGACTGAGGCGGGACAAGGAGCTCTCCCTGCGCAAGCTGGGTCGCGAAATTGGCGTGACGGCAAATGCCGTGCTGCGCTGGGAAAAAGACGAAGTCACGCCTACCCGAGGCAAAATGTTAGAGCTGGCGCGTTTTTTCGATGTAGAGCCAGCATGGCTGGCTTGGGGCATAGGATCTCGCCGAGCCAGGCTAAAACCGGATGATCTCCTACCGCAACTTGCCCAGTGCGATGAAACCCAACTGACCGCAATTAGCGCTCTGCTAGAAGCGTTCGACAATGGGTCGGAGAAGTGGGCCTAAAACCAAGACCTGAAGCTAAGAGCTAAAGCTAAGCCCTAGATGCCGACCTGATTCAAGGAAAGTGTCTGCCCTTCTGATCCGGTTGTTTTAACCCAACACTTGTTGTTCACTTCCTGTGGCGGGTGCGCTGGAGGTGGCAATGGTGCTGCCAGTCTTTGCCGCGCGTATTGGATTGAGCAATATCGGGTCTAATGGCTGTGAGGGGGTAAACATGCCAATAAACGTGCTGGGAATGATTGGCGTGGCAAAGCCGCAAGATGCCTCAACGGTTCACATCGTTGGCGGTGGTCTGGATCGTGATTACATCAAGGCGTTTACTCAAGTCCACGAAGCGTCGGGATTCGACGCCATTTTAATCGGCCACTCATCCAGCTCTGCAGACGGTTTTGGCGTTGCCCAGTTTGCCGCCACCCACTCGGAACGCATCAACATTCTTCTCGCGCATCGACCGGGCTTTAGCCAGCCAACGCAAGCGGCACGGCGTGTGGCGACCCTGGACAACCTCATCGAGGGGCGGCTCTGGTTGCACATCATCACGGGCGGGGTGGACGCCGATCAGCGCCGGGACGGTGATTACACGCCGCACGATGAGCGCTATCAGCGCACGGATGAATACCTAGATGTCATGCGACGAGTTTGGACAGCTACAGAGCCCTTCGATTACGAGGGCAAGTTCTATCGGGTCAGTCGGGCCATCTCGGAAGTTCAGGGGCACCAGCGCCCTCATGTGCCCCTGTGGTTTGGCGGGGTGTCGGATGCGGCCATTCCCGTGGGTGCAAAGCACTGCGATACCTATGCGTTATTTGGCGAACCGCGGGCTCAAGTTCAGGAGTTGATGGATCGCATCAACACCGAAGCCGCTCATTTTCAGCGCCAGCCTGCTTATAACCTTTCCTTTCGACCCATTATTGGTGCCACTGAAGAGGAAGCCTGGCGCAAAGCCAAAGACATCTTGGCCGGGGTTGAAGCAGGTTCCTCGGCTAAGTCCTCAAAGCAGCCTGAGGCGGAAACCGCCCGGCGTTTGATGAGTCTGATTGAGGGCGGCGATGTGCAGGATGAGCGACTGTGGGTGCCCATCGCGGCGGCGGCTCAGGGCAGCGGGAACTCAACGGCCTTAGTGGGGACAGCCGAGCAAGTGGCCGAGGCTATTGCGAAATACTACGACATGGGCGTCCGCGGGGTGTTGATTCGAGGTTTTGACCCCTTCAAAGACGCCATTGAGTACGGCAACGAACTGATTCCGCAAATCCGCGAGAAAGTCGCCGCGCGGGACGCCCAAGGCTAACCGACCCAAGAAACCTGGCACCTTGGCGGTCCCTGGCTGGAGTTGCTTAAAAGGCTCTGCCTTCTAACGGGCCGATGATGGCCCAGTCTACTAACGCCGACGCCACTGCCAAGGCCACGCAGACCAGAAAAATCACGCCAAGCAAGCGCCAGATGTGAAATTTTTCCTCTTCTTCTGGGGCAGGTGGCTGTTCGTCTGGAAGCATGGTCGTTTCCTTAAGTCCTGTGTCGGTTTTCGAGCGGGTGAAGCGAGCAACGTTCAAAAAAAGCTCCGCCGCGCAGAGCTTAAGCTTCGGAGATGTCGGCCATCCCTGCAACCGTTTCCTGGTTCAGTCCAGCTTGGGCCGCAGCGTTCAATACCGACCGCCAGCTGTTGGGGTCGATCTCCACGCCCTGAGCCATTCGCATGGCCAGGGTTTCTTTTTCTGGGTCGCCGGGCAGCCGCACTCGGTCAACTCCCGAGGCTGGCGTGCTGGCGTAAATGTATTCGGCCATTGCGGATACCTCCTGATCAAAGGCGTCCAAATCGCCCACGGCTTGAGGGTCGATCAAGATTGACAGCATGTTGTTCAACGTTGCGCCAAGTCGAGGGTGTTCTGGCTGCATCGTAAACAGGCCGCCCAGTGCGCCTCCCAGCATTTCGCAAATCACCATCAATCCGTAGCCTTTATGGGCGCCGAAAGGCTGCATCGCGCCGGTGGGGTTGTTACCAAAAATCACGCCGGGGTCAGTGGTTTCAACACCACTTTCGTCCACCAAAGACTGAGGTGGCACAGGCACGCCCTTCATCTGTGCAACTCGAACTTTGCCGGCAGCCACTGTGGTGGTTGCCATGTCGAGGACGATGTGTTGACCGTTTTTACGAGGCACAGCGCAGCAGTAGGGATTAGTAATGAATCGCCGGTCTCTGCCCCCAAAAGCCACCACCATAGGGTCATGGCCAACTACGTTAACGTAGTGCATAGACACCAGACCCTTAGCGGCACAGTATTCTGCGAACGCGCCGATGCGGCCCAGGTGCGCAGCGTTACCTAAAGCCACGCAGGCAATGCCGTAATCCTTCGCCTTGGCGATGCCAAGGTCCATGGCCTGGAAGCCAACAACGCGCCCAAGGCCAGTGCCGCCATTGACGGACACAATAGCGCCATTGTCTCGTTCCACGGTGATACCGGCGTTTGGATCCACCTGTTTGTCCAACATGCCTTTAACGTAGGAGGGCACCATGCCCACACCGTGTGAGTCGTGTCCCTTTAAGTTGGCTTCGACAAGGTGGGCTGCCACGGCATTGGCGTGATCAGTTGGTGCGCCAGCGGCCTGCAAAATTGTGCTGGTAACGCGGGTTAGGGATCCATGTTCAATCAACATTGGTGTAGTCCTTGAGTCTGGGGAACAAGTCGGTGAGCTGGCAGAGTTTACCCACCAGCGCTTGCGGATTCGAGGGTGGAGGGGCGTACTGGGCTAGATCAGATAACGGTCTGTGGCTGGGATTAGGCTGGCAGCCTGGGCTTTTTGGGAGGTTCCTGAGGCTCCGTCAGTCGTCCTGTGGCTCTGCCTGCAGCCACTGTAGCTGAGCATCAATCGCTTGTCTGGCGGCATTGGGCCCTTTCTGCAGCGCAAGCCGATGCAGGTTAATAGGCAGCGCTAGTGCGCCATGAACAGCCCCGAGCACAAGTTGAGCAAGATCCAACGGATCACCGTGGCGAAAGAGCCCAGACTGCTGGCCGTCGGAGATGGCGCTGCTGAAAAGGGTAAAAAACGAGTCTTCTGCCACAGGAAGCTGTTTGGGGGCATCCAAATGCGCTGGACGTACGAAGAGAAAAGCGCTGCGAAACACTTCTGCGTTTGCTTCAGAAAAGTCCACATAGGTAATGAGCAATGTGCGCAGCCGTTCTATCGGGTCGTCCTGATTCTTGGCAATTTGTGTCATGCGCTGGACGAGTTTGGCCGCGGGTCGTCGCCAAAGCGACTGCAGCAGTTCGCTCAAGCTGCCAAAGTGGGAATATACGGTGCCACTGGAAACGCCCGCCAACTGGGCTACCGCTCGAATCGAAACACCGCTTAAGCCCTGCGCCGCGTAAAGCTCTGCCGCAGCCTGGCGGATCTTGCGCCGACTGCTGCGTCGTTGTTCCTCAGTTAGGGCGGGTCTTGGCATAAAAATACGGTGGCACGGGGTGGTTATGGTCGGACGGCCGGTACTCTAACCCGATTCATTTCACCCTGCATTAGCCTGACGAGGACGGACAGCACCAATATATTGAACAGGTTCAATATATTGGTTAATGTCCGCTTAATTCCACGGCGGCAACATCGGTAGAGGAGAACACACCATGACATTACTGAACGACCCGCGACCCATCTCGGCGGATTCTCACGCGCTGGAGGGTCCAGAAGTCTTTGAGGGTTTGCCCGAGCGCTTTGGCGATGATGCACCCCGCGTGGTTCATACTGAGGGGAAGGGTGACTGGATCACGATTCCGAACCAACCTAAGCGCTCACGCAATGTCGCAATTATGTGTCTGGCAGGTACCAGGCTTGACTATGAGGTGCCGCTGCCCAGAGACCATGCGTCCAAACCCAGCGCCGGTTCGATAGACGATCCTCAAATTCAGGCCTATTTCACCGGGGGCTACGCGGCCATGCGTCCAGGACTTAAGGATGGTTCCCGCCGGCCTGACGATCAGGATATTGATGGGATTTCAGCGGAAATCCTCTACCCAGGCTGGTTCCCGATGTTTGGCTTACCTAACCTTGATCTGCTCGTGGCCCTGCAGCAGAACTACAATAACTGGATGCACGCCCAGCAGGTCGCATCGAAAGGCCGCTTGATTGGCTTGGCGGCCCTCCCAGTACAGGACCCTGAACAAGCCCGAGCAGAGCTTGCTCGGGTCATCAAAATGGGTCTCAAGGGAATTGTTATACCGTCAAATGCGCCTCGGGGCAGGAAGTATAGCGATGAGGCCTATGAACCTATGTGGGCCTTAGCCGAGGAAGCCGGGTTGCCGGTGGCCTTCCACGTCGCCTGCATGTCCCATGCGCCGGATTGGTTGAAAGCCAGTTCCACCCGGGACCCCATTGTGCAATACGCCGGTTCCTCGGCGTTGATTCACGATACCTTGGTAGAGTTAATGGTTCGCGGTGTCTGCGAGAAACACCCGAACTTGAAGTTCGTGTTGGCTGAATTTAACGCGGGCTGGGTGGCCCACTGGCTGGACAAAGTTCAGCAGGGCTGGGCCCGGGAGTACGCAAAAGACTCCTCCAGTGCGCCGCCGGTAGACGTTTTGGAAATCTGGCAGCGCCAATTTTACGCCACCATTGAAGACGACATTGCCGCACTGCGGACTCGCGACATGATCGGCGAAGAAACCCTGCTGTGGGGATCAGATTATCCCCACACCGATTCCACTTGGCCTTGTTCTGCGCAGGTGTTAGATGAAATGTTCGAGGGGTACACGGCGGAGACTCGGGACAAAATTACCCGCACAAATGTAGCCAAGCTCTACTCTCTATAGGCCCTTGAACCCCGACTAGACGAGTGTGGCGGTCAAGCCGGGGCCGTTGCTGCTATCGGAGTGCTTTTGCTGGCTTTCTTGCGCTGTATCGCAGCGTAGCTGGCCGGAATTAGATACAAAGCGATGATGGCAGATCCCGCCACACCGCCGGCAATGGCGGTTGCCAAAGGTGGCCAAAACTTCCCGCCATTAACGATCAGCGGCACGAAGCCGCCAATAGTGGTTAGCGTCGTGGAAACAATGTGGCGGGATGCGTCCATGACCACGTCGACCACGGCCTCTGTGTCGCCCGCACTGGCGGCGGCGCTAGCTTTCAGGGCTGATAGCACGATGATTGCGCCGTTTATGGCCAGACCCATCATGCCCAAAGCGCCAATCAAGGCCATGTAGCCAAAAGGGTAGTCGAAAATTCTCAGGCCCAGCAGGGCAAGACCAAAACTCAGTATAGCGACAGCGCCTATTAAGCCTGCTTGGCGGAACGAATTTAGCGACAAAATCACCACCGCGGTCATGGCCAGGGCGAAGAAAATAAAAACAGACACGATGTTGCCCATGGATTCGGCGCTTTCTTCAGCCACTCCGCCAATACTCAGACGATAACCTGGAGGCGGCTGATAACCTTTATCCTCCAGCTCCTTGCGAATGTCGGTCATTACCGTGTCGGGTAGGGTGAAGGGCTGCAAAAACGCCTGCACCGTGCTCAGGCGCTCGCCCTGGCGTCGATCAATTGCCGAGGCCGTTGGCTGGAGCTGCCATTCGCCAAGTTCTTGCAGGGGCACACCATTACGGTTGTTCGCCAGCAATGGCAGGGTCGTCAGGTCTGCAATGTCGTCGCGGAAACGATCGGCCAGCTGTACTCGAACCGGAATTTGCCGATTGCCCTCTAACACCATACCGGCGGTTTGACCGCTGAGCAGGGCGTTAATGCTCATGGCCAGTTCGCCTGTGCTGATACCGCTGGCAGCGGCGGCGTTTTCTCTTGGCGCGAAGGCGAGCTTGGGCTCTGCGGTGGACAGCGTGGCTCGAACAAAGGTTACCTTTGGCACGCCGGCGACCAGTGCCCGAAGAGTCTGGGCTTCTGTGCGAAGCACCTGCAAATCCGGACCAATGATCCGTAGTTCAATGGGCGCGTCTGTTGGCGGGCCCTGTTCAAAGGGTATGGCCAGAACCTCAGCTTCTGGCAGCGCCTTAGATAAATCGTCCTGCAGGGTTTTCAGTACCAATTCGGTGTCTGCAGCAGAGCGCGTATTGACCCAGCCCGAGGCAAAACTCGGCACCCGCTCGTTCAGAGAAACCACGTTGTAGTACACCCTTGGCGCACCCTCGCCAATGGTCCAATGAGTATCCGTTACTCTGGGATAGCTACGCAGAACCTGGTTGGCTTTAAAAACACTGTCCCGAGTTTCCCAGATCGAGGCCTGGCCTGGCAGCGCAATTTGAATTTGGAACTGATTTCGGTCTACTGCGGGAAAGAACTGGTTGGTCAGCGTAGGTGCCAGACTGAATCCAATCAGCGGCATGACTAACGCGGCAGCGATGCCGATCAGCGGCCGGCTAATGGCTATTGTTAGAGTGCGCCGATATATCGCACTCAAGCTTGGGCTTGAAAATCCCTGCTGCCACCAGCGACCAGTGCTGCGTGAGGGCCAGCGCTCTTCCAGATAACCGGCAAAGGCGGGCACGACAGTCATGGCCAGGAAAAATGAGCTGGCTACCGACAGGGCAACCGTCACGCCGAGAGTACCGGTGAAGTCGCCAACACCGCCGGGCGCCAGCGCGATGGGCATGAAGGCAAACACCGTGGTGGCTGTCGATGCCCCTAGTGGTATCCAGAGGTGGTGTACAGATTGATTAATGGCGTCAGCAATAGCCGCACCGGACTTTCGCTTAAGCTTGTAGTCTTCCACCACAACGATGGCGTTATCAATCAACAAGCCTAACGAAATGATAAGACCGGTTACAGACATTTGATGCAGGGGAATGTCCAAATACATCATGCCGATAAGCACCATGGCCGCAGACAGGGGCAGGGCTAGGCCAACGGTGAAGGCGGAACGCAGCCCCATCATCCAGATCAGCACCAGCAGTACCAAAATCAGCGCAAAGATCAGGTTAGTGCCCAAGGACACCATGCGGTCGCCGGTATAGGTGTTTTGTCGGTAGACGATATCCAGGGCGATACCGTCGGGCAGTTCAGACTGGAGTTTAGCTACCGCGGCTTCGGCGTTTCGAGTCCAAGGCTCGATTTGCAGCCCCGGCTGCATCTTGGCGTTGACAAAAATTGTCCGCCGGTCGCCCAGGTAGGCCAGGCTGCGGGGTGGGTCCAAGGCCGTTTTGCTGACGGCGGCAATATCTGACACGCGCAGGGCTTGGCTTTGGGTGCCAATAGCAAGTGGAACCCGGCCAATCCGCTCAGCAGATTGCAGGTCAGCTTGAACCTCCACCAGCATATCGCTGGCGCCGGATCGAAGTCGTCCAGCAGGTACTTTGGTGTCAGCCCTGGCAATGGCGCTGGCAACCCGTTCCGCGCTCATGCCGCTGGCCACCATTTTATACGGGTCGATGGCGACTCGGATCTCTTCCTCGACTTCCCCCCAGGTTTCCGCAACTTCAGTACCCGGCGTGTTAGCCAAACTGATGCGCAAGCTCTCTGCGATTCGAGACATAATGCCCAGCTGCTGGGGCGAGTCGTGCAGCCAGTTAATGGCGACAATCAGGGTGGAGGCGATGGGCTGACGGATTTGGAGCTCGGGCTCAAGTGCGCCAGCAGGGAGCATGGGTACGGTGTCGCTCAAAACGTCGCGAACCTCGGACCAGACGTTGTCGGTCTCAGAGTCGGCCACGGAATCGTAAAGCTCTATATCAACAACAGACTGGCCAGCTTTGGAGCTGGACGTTAATTCCTTGATTTCTGGGACCTCTCGCAGCGCAGTTTCAATGGGCTCGCTGATGAGTGTCTCCATACGCAGCGCTGTGGCACCGGGCAAAAAGGTGATCACCCCGGCATAGCGCTCGGCCATTTTGGGGTCTTCTTGCCTTGCTAGGCTGGTAAAGGAAGCGCTGCCAAGCACGACGATAAAAAGCACCAGCAGGACGCTAACCCGCGGGTTGGTATAGAAGAGATTAGCTCGCACTGATAGCAAACTCCGCGGCCACCGGCAGCACCCTTTGACCTGGCACAATGCGCTGGGTGCCCGTTGCGACTATGCGATCCTGGGGTGTTAGCAAGCCCCGCACAAAGGCGCGATCGCCCTCGTGGTGCAGAATTTCAACCAACCGTCGCTGTACCGTATTTTCCGCATCGACAATAAAGAGGCCCCACAGACCTCGATCCATCGCGGTCAGTGCAGACAGCGGAACCCAAAAACCTTCGCTTGCCACACGCTCGTCCAGGGCCAACTCCAGCACGGCGCCGAGAGGAATTCGTTGGTCGGTGAAGGTAAAAACCGCCGTGGCGGTGCGCGTGTTCGGATCTACCTCGGGCAAAACGCTGCGCAGCATGGCTGCGACCTCAACGCCCTGCCAGCGAATGGGATATGACTGCCCCTCAGTCAGGCCCAGAACCGCGCGCTCGGGGACGCCAACATGGGCTTCTCGAAGGCTGGTTTCAACGAGAATCAACGCCGGTGCCCCTGGCGCAATTTGCGAACCTTCATCCACATGGCGTGCTTGAATCACGCCGGCAAAGGGCGCCCGAATGACGGCTTCGCTTAGCTGGACTTTGATGGCGTCGACGTTGGCTTCGGCGCGTTTCAGTGCGGCATTAGCTACTGACAATTGCGCGGTGCTGGCCTGCATTTTGAGATTGGCTTCATCAAAGGCCTGCTGTGAAACATGGCCGTTGGCTCGCATGGAGCGTATGCGGCGTTCGGTATTTGCGGCGAGTTTTTGTTGCGCCGTCGCCACCTGGCGATTGGCCTCGGCCAAAGCCTGTTCGGATTCGGCTTGACGCAAATCTGATCCAAGTCCGCGAGCGTCCAGCCGTGCCAATACTTGGCCGGCTGCTACGGTGTCACCCAAGTCCACGGCCACTACAGAGATTTCTCCACCCTGTTTGAAGCCCAATTCTGCCCGCCGCGCGGCTTTGCTTGTGCCCGCATAAACACGACTGGTGCGGTAGGACGCTTCAGGCGAGGCCGTGATGTAGGTTACCGTGAGATCTGCCCAGGCTGAGCCAGAAGCCCCAAGCCATAGGGCCGTAATCAGCGGCAGGGCGCTGACGGTGTGACGGCGAAAATGCAGGAAATAGGCCATTAAGGTCCTCAAAATTTGATGGATGAACTGCGGTGAGTTGCTATGGAGTCTAAAAAAATCGTTAAATGTAAGCAATGCACACATTTGCATGGGTACAAAGTACTGCCAAGGATGCTGAAAAAGCGTGAAATCTAAATCCAATTATCATCACGGCGATTTGCGAGCCACATTGTTGCAACTTGCTGTTGCGCAAATTGCCCGCGCGGGGGTTGAAAAGTTGAGCCTGCGAGCGCTTGCACGCCAAGCCGGGGTATCCGCAACAGCGCCCTTCAGGCACTTTTCTGACAAACAGGCGTTACTCGGTGCACTTGCCGTTGATGGATTTAATGAGCTGGCTAAAAGAATCGATGAGGAGGCCAGGGCGTCTAGTTCCCGGGAAGCGCGCTTTGTTGGAATCGGCGTCTCCTACATTGCCTTTGCCCAGGATTTCCCAGTGCACTATCAGTTGATGTTCGGCTCCGTACTGGGGGATTTTGCTCAACAGCCAGAGCTTCAGGAAGCTGCCGCCCGAAGCTACGGTATTCTCGACGAACTGCTCAGTGAAATCCGGCAGCGAGAGCGTCTGGCAATGCCAGTTGCTGCCCTCGGTGGTTTGGTCTGGTCAACAGTGCACGGCATGGCCTCTCTGCTAATCAACGTACCACCAGCCCAGGCGCGATCCGACGTGGCGCCCCGCCAGGCTGTGCGAACACTTGCTGAAGATCCGCGTAGCGCCTTGAAGACTCTATATCTGGGCATCGTTGCAGACTAAATGTGCTAGACCACAGGGTTGGCCCCGTCCCACGGCAACATTGGTAGGGTAAAGAAGCTGTTCGAGGGCCGCGGTTATGCCGCTACAAAGGAGTTGAATGTCGGGTCGAAACCGAAGTTACGAAGGACGATGCGCTGTAGGTCGGTCTGTAGGTCGGTCTGTAGGTCGGGGCTGTAGGTCGGGGCTGTAGGTCGGGGCTGTAGGTCGGGGCTGTAGGTCGGGCTTCAGCCCGACAAGAAACGTCGGGTTAAAACCCGACCTACGAAGGATGATGTGTTGTAGGTCGGTCTGT
>JAYOBI010000038.1:0-11312 GCA_038104735.1 Gammaproteobacteria bacterium
CCGACCTACGAGCCCGACCTACGAGCCCGACCTACGAGCCCGACCTACGAGCCCGGCCTACGAGGAACCACGGGCCTACAGCCGCGACATCTGCTTCGCATCCGTTTTAGACTGTACGATTACCCCGTTGGAGTTGCGCATGGACAAGGCCCTGGATCAGTATTTTGGTTTAACAGATCACGGCACCTCGGTATCTCGTGAGGTTGTCGCTGGCTTGACCACCTTCTTAGCTATGGCCTACATAACCGTGGTTAACCCCCTGATTCTTTCCGACGCCGGCATGGATTTTGGTGCCGTCTTCGTTGCCACCTGTTGCGCTGCGGCTTTTGGCTCCTTGGTCATGGGCTTGATGGCCAACTACCCCATTGGTATGGCACCGGGCATGGGGCAGAACGCATTCTTTACCTACGCAGTAGTGGTGGGCTCCGGGCACCCTTGGCAGGCGGCTTTGGGGGCGGTTTTTCTCTCGGGTATTCTGTTTATCGTCATCAGTCTGCTGCCCATTCGCGCCTGGCTAATCAACTCCATACCGCGCAACTTGAAGCTCGGGATGGCGGCGGGTATCGGTTTTTTTCTGGCTTTTATTGCCATGAAAAATGCGGGCATCGTGGTGCAGAACCCGGCCACCTTTGTCAGTTTGGGTGAACTCATTGCCTTTGGCCCGGTCATGGCCTTGGTCGGATTCTTCGCGATTACCGCTCTGGCTGCCAAGGGTAATCGCAGTGCGGTGATCTTGGGGATGCTGCTGGTCTCGTTGGTGGGCTGGTTCAGTGGCGAGACCGACTTCTTCGGCGTGTTCTCACCGCCACCCTCCGCAGCACCGGTGTTTTTGCAGTTAGATATCGCCGCGGCCCTCGACATTTCTATGCTCAGCGTAATTTTGACGCTTTTGTTAGTGGACGTTTTCGACACTGCCGGCACTTTGGTGGCGGTGGCGACTCGCGCCAAGCTGGTGGATGCAAGCGGTAACCTGCCTCGTTTGGGTAAGGCGCTGTTTGCCGATTCTGGCGCCACTGCGGTGGGCGCTTTGTTGGGCACGTCATCCACCACTAGCTATATCGAGAGCGCGGCGGGGGTGGAAAGCGGTGGCCGCACCGGCCTCGCTGCCGTGGTGGTTGGCCTGCTGTTCGTGCTGTGCTTGTTGCTAGCGCCGTTGGCCCAAAGTATTCCGGGTTATGCAGCCGCCGGTGCACTGCTCTTTGTGTCCGCGTCTATGGCTCAGAGTTTGGTGGACATCGACTGGCCTGACGTAACTGAGTCCACGCCAGCCTTGCTTACCGCCATTATGATGCCGCTGAGTTTTTCCGTTGCTAATGGTATCGGTATCGGCTTTATTAGCTACGTGTCCATAAAATGCCTGGCGGGTCGCCACAGAGAAGTGCCAGCAGCGGTCTACGTTATCGCCCTGGTCTTCGCCGGCAAATTCGCTTTCCTTTGAAACCGCGGGGTTGTTGGCTAGCCGCGCTTCGGCGCGAAAGGCGTGAGGAGTTAACCAGACTGGTTGCTGGTCGGGGGGAGGAACAATGCCTGAGCCAGTGGCTCAGGCATTGCGGTCAGTACTGACTTTCTCCGCAAGCTTAGAAAGAGTACTGGGCCTTAGCGATGAAGTGTCGCGGCAGCTCTGGCAGTACGATGGTGCTGCCGAATAAGTTCGGGAAGTTCGAACGGAAGTAACGCTCATCGGTGAGGTTCTTGCCGGTCAAAGAGAAGTTCCACGAATCGGATTCCCAACCAATAGTCATATTCAGCAGGGTGTAACCCGGCAGGATGATGCTGTTGGAGAAGCCTGAGGCAACTGAGTCCACGTCGGTCACGCTGGCGCTAACGGTCAAACCATTGTTGAACAGATAGGTGCCATAAACCGAATATATGTTCTCTGGCATGCCGGCTCGGCGTCCGCCACTGGCGGCAACGTTAACCGGTCCGCCGATTTGGCCGCCGAACAGCAGGTGCGGTGCAACGTTGGGCAGATCCTCTGCGCCAAAGAAGCTAAAGCGGTTGCCGTCGTCCAAGCTGGCCAGGTTGATGGCCTCAACGTCGGTGAAGGTTGCGCCCACAAACAAGTTTTCGTTCACCGCCCAGCGCACTTCGAACTCGGTGCCTTCGGTTTTTACCGCCTGGTTGGTGACGATGGACTGGGCTGAAAAGTCCGTACGCTCTTGCTCGTAGTGCGCTAGCGAGAAGTACAGTCGGCCGTCTTCTAGCAGCTCACCCTTGATGCCGAATTCCAGCAAGTCCGACGAATCGAATGCGCCACCGGATTCCACATTGTCCACGGTCAATTCGGCACCCTGACCGGCAATCACAGTAGCCTGCTCGGAGACGGTGACGTAGGGGATGATGCCGGAGTTGGCGATGTCGTAAGACAGGCTGACGGTCCAAGAGTTTCCGGAGACGTCATTGTCCGCAGACAGGGAAATGCAGCTGCCGTCGGTGCAGAAGTTGTTGGAGCTGGCCAGTAGCAATTTGTCGGCTGGCTGTCGGCTTTCCATGTCAATGCGGTCATGGCGCGCGCCAATCAACAGGGACAAACCGTTTTCCCAGGACAGATCCGTTAGGAACGCGATGCCGACATCCGTGTATTCGCCGATGTAGTACTCGGTGTAGTCGTCGTCAATGCTGGTGGCGAGCAAGCGCGCGTCCAGGGCGGTGCTCGGTCCGGTCAGGTCGCGTCGCGCGAAGTACTCGTTGGTGTAGTCGTCACCGTGCTCGAAGTCCGTGTGTCGAATCGATGGCGACAGCTGTACTGAAGCAATCATGTTGTCGAAGGTGTAGGTCTTGCTCAGCACCAGTTTGTTCTCGATCACGTAGGTGTCGTGGAACTGCGAGAACCCATAAGCGTTTTCGTTCAGGTTTTCGTAAGTCTCGTAAAACAGCTGGTTTTTCAGTTCCCAGTCACCGTTTAGGTCGGCGATGATGTCGAAGTATAGGGTAGTGACTTCGTTTTCCAGCTGATCCTCGGCGCCAATCAAGGTGCGGTTGGTGGCCAGTGTCGCAGTGCCCACATTGGTCAGGGCCAGCAAGTCGTTGTCAAAGCCGCCGTTGATGTCGTCATAGGTCAAGGGCGAATTCAGGGTCAAACCACCGGTAGCAAGAGCAAAAGCGCCGAAGGGGTTTAGATCCGTAAAGCCATCACCGTCAACGTCGTACTCCTGATGCGAAATCTTGCCGTCACCGTCGGTGTCCAGAGGCCTAGGCGAACCGGTAATGTAGGTGCCGGTGTCGATCAGGTCTTGAGTGATGCGGTTCCAGCCGGCGTTCTGAGCGCCAGAATAGTCGTGGAACATGGCGCCGAACTGCAGCTGGACACGGTCGTTCAAATCCATGTCAAAGCTTGCCTGCACCAGTGTTTGCTCAACACCCGGTGCGTTGACGTAGAAGCTGTCGGAGTTTTCCAGCTCGCCGTACAGGTAAAAGCCCATGGGCCTGCCCGCAAGCTCTGCGGGTCCGCCAACCTCAGCGGTGAGTACGCTTTTGTTCCAGCTGCCGGTGGTGTAGGACAGTGCGCCGGTATTTTCTTCAATATAAGCACCGGTTTCTTCAATGCGCGCTGATTTCGGATTGAAGTTCAGGTAGCCGCCAATTTTTGACGGGCCGTAAATTGGCGAGGCGGGTCCGCGCACGATGTCCACGCGGTCTGATGCACCGATCGGGGTGGGGTAGTTGCCCGGGTTATCCAAGCGGCGAATACCGCGGAAGTAAGTCTCGCCCGGGGTGCCGCGAACGTCCAAGCCGCCAGCAACGCCGAAGAAGGATTGCGTGAAGGAACCGGGTGATACGGTGACCAACTCGTCGATGTCCTGCATGTTCATGCGGTCCATCAGTTCTTCGCTGACCGTGGAAACGCTGCGGGGCGTCTCCAGGATCGACTTGTTGAAACCGAAGATGGATTTAACGTCTTCGCCAGGCAAGCTGTTGAGGTCACCAGTGACCACTACTTCTTCCATAATGGCATCTTCAGCCCATGCCGTTGGCGTCAATGCAACAACTGCGCTGAGCAGGGCGCTCACGGTGATGCGTCGACGAACATTGGGGTAATTCATAGAGGGTCCTTGTTAGGTAAGTATCCGAATATTGTTTTTTTTTGGTTAACGATGCGCCGAGTCTGCGTAGATGTTCACCACGGCTCTGGGCCGCCAAAACCAAGCCGCGCATCTAACCCTAATTTCGACAAATATTCATCAATTTATTGGGAACTACTGGGGTTTTATCCCAAATAGACCTTGGTTTAAAACCCAGGCGGAATAAATTTTGGTGCAAGGGGCGTGAAAAAGTCACCAAGGGCTGTCATATTTTCGTCAACAAAAAATTGACGAATCCGAAATTGCTGCCTGAGCTTCTCGGATTCCGAAAAGCACTGGAAAAACCTGCGCCGAGTTCTCAAACTGGCGCGCTTTGTGAGTCAACTGGAGAGCCTTAGTGAACCACAGTCTGCAACACCGCCCTCGAAACCTTGCCGCCCTAGGGCCGTTAACCGCTTGTCTGCTTGCCCTGGCGATGCTGTTCGGCTGCGCTCAGCCCACCGCACACACTGACGCGCCGGCGCCGCTGCCGGTGAAAGTGGTCTTGGTCACCATGTTTGAAATAGGCGCTGACGAGGGCGACACCGCTGGCGAGTTCCAGCTGTGGAAAACCCGCCGGGATTTGCACCAGCGAATTCCCTTTCCCCAGTCTCACCATGACTTATTTTACAACCCGGAAAGTCAGATTTTGGGCATGGTCACCGGCATCGGCACGGCTAAATCGGCGACCGCCACCATGGCCTTGGGGCTGGATCCGCGCTTCGACCTGTCCCAGGCCTATTGGATGGTGGCGGGTATCGCGGGGATCGATCCCGAAGACGCTTCCATCGGTTCCGTCGCCTGGTCGTCCTACCTCGTGGACGGTGACTTGGGCCATGAAATTGATGCCAGAGAAATCCCGGAAGATTGGGATACCGGCTTTTTCGCTCGGCATACCCGTTTTCCTTACGACCCCGCCCGTCCAGAACCCACAGGGGAGATGTTTCAGGCCAACCCGGCGTTGCGCGATTGGGCCTTTGAGCTAACAAAGAATGCTGAGTTGGTTAACCCCGAGGCGCTGGAAGAAACTCGGGCCCTGTACACCGAGCATCCCAACGCGCGTCGGGCGCCCTTTGTGCTGACCGGTGGGCACATCGCTGCCATGACGTTTTGGCATGGGGAACTGATGAACGACTGGGCCAACAAATGGGTAGCTTACTGGTCCGACGGTGCTACGGATTTTGTCACCTCGGCCATGGAAGAAACCGGCACTTATCAGGCCCTGACTTATTTGCACAACATCGATCGGGTGGATGCCGACCGCTTCCTTGTGCTGCGTGGCGGCAGTAATTACACCATGCAGCCTCCGGGTATTGGTGCAGCTGAAAACCTGCTGAAGGAAAACGACGGCTACGCTGGGTTGGGCGCTTCCTTGGAGAACATTTACATTGTGGGATCCATGGTTATTGACGAGCTATTGGCCAACTGGGATCACTACGCCAGCAATGTGCCCGGCGAACCCCAGGCGGCCCCGGCACCCGGGAACTAGGCCGCAGTTGTGATTAATCCTGGGTCTTGGCGTGTCCTTGCCCCGGCCCTGCGCTGGCTGACGGCGGTCCTGGCGCTGCTGATCGCCACCGCGGCTGTGGCCGAGACCGCTGCTGAGCGTTTGCAGGCCATTAAGAACGATCCAGTGCAGCTGCGGCAGTTTTTGCAGCGTTTCCCCAAGGGCGGCGATTTGCATAGCCATCTGTCCGGCGCCGTATACGCAGAATCTTATCTCGCTTGGGGTGCCGCTGACGGTAAGTGTATCGATCTGCAAACCCAGCACATTACGCTGCCGCCGTGTGCCCCGGAGGGCGCTGGCGTGCCGCTGGCGGAACTGGCCCGGCGCATGACTCCTAACAGCAGTTTTGAAGTGCAGATTGACGCCTTGTCCGTGCGCAACTATCGGCGCCGCTCGGTGTCTGGCCACGATCAATTTTTTTCTACCTTTGAACGCTTCACCCCCGCCACCTTCGGTCGCTTGGGCGACATGGTGGCCCAGGTCAGCGACCGGGCCGGGCGGCAAAACGTCGTGTACCTGGAGCTGATGCAAAGCCTTGGCATGTTTGAAGCCGCAGCGCTGGCCGCGGCTCAAGGAGACCTGGCGGCACCATTTGGGCAACGGCTGGATCATCAGGCTATCGATGCGCTGGTGGCCAAGGTCACCGCCGACTTAGACGCCATTGCGGCGCGGCGTCTGGCTCTGCAGGGCTGCCAACAATCTCAGCGTCCGGCGTCCCCTGGTTGCGACGTCACCGTGCGCTACTTAGCCCAAGTGATCCGCACCCTGACGCCGGTTCAGGTGTACGCCCAAACCTTGCTGGCTTTCAAGCTGATGGCCGCTGACGAGCGGGTGGTGGGCCTGAACTTTGTTGCTCCGGAGGATCATCCGGTAGCCCTTGGCGACTATCGTCAGCACATGGGTTTCATTGCCGAACTGGCCCAGCGCTTTCCTGGGCAGCGAGAGGGCATCACTTTGCATGCGGGTGAGCTAACCCTCGGCTTGGTTGATCCCCAGCACTTAGGCTGGCACATCGACGCCGCCATTGACGTGGCGGGGGCTCGGCGCATCGGCCACGGTATTGATATCGCTTATGCCGACGATATGCCCGCACTGCTGGAAAAAATGGTGGCCCAGGACGTTTTGGTGGAGATCAACCTCACCAGCAACGACGTGATTTTACAGGTGGCCGGAGATGCGCATCCTTTGCCCACGTATCTGGCCCACGGGGTGCCCATGGCGCTCTCCACCGACGACGAGGGCGTGTCTCGCATTGACCTAACTCACGAGTATCAGCGAGCGGTAGCAACCTATGATTTGGATTATGCAGTGCTGCGCAGCCTTTCCCGCAATGCCCTGCAGTACAGTTTTTTGCCTGGGGAGCGTTTGTTTACCGACACCCTAAGCGGCGCGGTTGTTGGCCCTTGCGCAGATACGACGCTAGGCGCGGCCGATCCTGGGGGATCCTGCGGCGAGTTTTTGCGCGCCAGTTCCAAGGCAGCGCTGCAGTGGCAGCTAGAGCAGCGTTTGCGCGTTTTTGAAGCCAGTGAGCGCTGAGGGGCGCTATAGATGGGGCGCCAAGATGCGGTGAATCTCCGGTTTATGCTCCCGTATTTCCTCAGGGGTGAGGCCCTCAACAGAGTGCGGATAAACCAGCCAGTCGTCGCTGTCGTATAAAAAGTAATCGGGCTCTTGATCGGTCTCGTTGCGCTTGGGTTTGTAAAAGGGCACCGCCACGCGGACCTGCTCGGGCATGTTAAGCTTCAGCTGCTCGCGCATCGCTTGGACGATGGAGACAATGGTGCGGCCGGTATCGTAAACATCGTCCACAATCAGCACTCGGTCTTCGGCCTGCAGGTTTTTTACCAAATAGTTCAAGCCGTAAATCTGCACCTGTCGGGATTGGTTATCGATGCCGTGATAGGAACTGGTGCGAACGAGAATGTGGTCGGTCTGGATGTCCCGATAGGCGAAGTACTCCTGTACCGCCAGACCAATAGGAGCGCCGCCTCGCCACAAAGCCATGATGAACGTCGGTTCGTAGCCGCTGCGATACACCTGATCCGCGAGCCGGAATGAGTCGTTGAGTAAGCGGTTAGCGTCAAGAAAGCGTTTATGTGTCATGGTGGGTTCTAGTTTGTGTAGCTGGCGCGGCACAGGCCGTGGTGACAGCGGAGATTGTACGTGAGTTTAAGGGCACTGGAAGTTTGAGTGAGTTAGCGAACGATAAGATTTTTGTTTCCGAGCAGGATCATATTTTGGACGGCTACCGTCTTGGTGAGCAGGTCTTTGCCAGCGGCTATCGGCCCACCTTTATCGTCGGCCTGTGGCGGGGCGGCAGCACCGTGGCCTTGGTGGTGCAGGAGTGCCTGGCCTATCTGGGCGTGCCAGCGGATCACACAACAATTCGAACTTCCTATGGCGGCCGCCCGCAGTACGAACGCTCGATAGCCCGGGACGAGGACATCAGCGTGCACGGCAAGAGCTACGCACTTGAGTCGTTGACTGCCGATGACCGGCTGCTCATCGTTGACGACGTGTATCGCAGTGGCCGGCATACCGACGCGGTGATTGAGCAGTTGCGGGTCGGGCTGCGGCGCAACATGCCCCGTGAGGTTCGCGTGGCGGCGCTGTGGAAGCACGCCCAGGCCCAAAGCGCCAATCTCGATTACTTTGTCCACGAAACCCAGCAATGGGTGGTGCTGCCTTACGAACTTAGCGGCCTCAGCCCGGCAGAAATTGCTGCTCACAAACCTGAACTGGAAGGCCTGTTTTCCTCGGTGGGGTAGGTCCGACTAATCGCCGAGTGCGTTAGGGAGCCTTGGTGAGCCACAAATTCATGCGGGTGGTATTAGACAGGGTGTAGCCTCGCTCGGCCGCCGCTTCGGTAATATCCACTGCCCATTGATCCCGATTATCCTCGATGACGATGAGTCGCGGCAGCAACGCGTCCGGTGCCTGCGCAAAAAAAGGCAGCAGGACGGATTCTTCAAACCCCTCCACATCCACTTTTATGCCGTCTACGCGTCGCAAATTAAAACGCTGCACCAACTCCATGAGCGTAATCACCGGCACGGGAATGGTCTCGGCCTGGTCCCTCTCGGCACCCTGCAGCAATCGCGTTTGACCAAGATTGTCCTTGCCGCTTAGCAGCCGCAAGGTTCCCGGTTCAGCGGCAATGCCGCCTTGGAATAACTCAATGTTCAGCTGCGGATTTTGCTGACGATTAAAGGCCAAGCGTCGATGGATCTCCGGGTGGGGCTCCACGGCAACAATCCGGGTATCTTCGTGGTCTTTGAAGTGCTCGGCAATAGAGAAGGTGTACAAACCAACATTCGCGCCAATATCCAAGAATACCGCACCAGGTTCGGCGAGTGCCGCCAACGCCTGACGATCTTCGGCATCAAAAAACTGCGGCGCGAATAAGGCCTTTTTTTCTGAGGCATTGCCCTCGCAATACAGACGCATGCGCGCACCGAAAAGCTGCCAGTCCACACAGTCCTCGAGCCCTTGACGGGCGAGCCGGCGCAGCAGGTACATGACGCGCCCGCCCAGCCAGTTGGTGGGTAGCCGGTGCAGATAATTCAACAAGGACTCCACCAACGGTGGGGCCGCATAGGTGCCGAAAACCGATTGATCGTCCACTAAAACATTGCGCGGCGCTGTCATGGATAAAATTCCTTGTAGGTCGGCCTTCAGGCCGACGTGCTTCTTGTCGGGCTAAAGCCCGAACTACAAGCCCGACCTACGCGCATCATCCTTGTAGGTCGGCCTTCAGGCCGACGTGCTTCTTGTCGGGCTAAAGCCCGACCTACAAGCCCGACCTACGCGCATCATCTTTGTAGGTCGGCCTTCAGGCCGACATTCGTTTGTCGTTGGGCTTGCTGTGTCGTTATGGAAGATACCAAATGGGCGATGACCAAGCCCGTTCTTCAATCATCTGATCTGCTTCGGGGTAGTCGTCACAGCGCTCAAGAGATTCGCATAGCAGCTTGCTCCATCGCGGCGAGGGTACCTCACTGATTCGGGCATACCAGTAGGCCGGGGCCTTGGGGTTGAAGCTTGGATCCTGCCAGAACCGGCAGGCGTTGACCTTGCCCTTAGGGTCGCTCCAAAGATCAACCACGGTTTCTCGCAGCTTGCCCTCCCATAGCTCTCCCTTAATCAGCTCTATTTTGCTCAGTGGCAGCTGATCCTTTTGCATGCTCACGGTGAATACCGGGGCCTGTTTGGTCACGGGAGTGAGCGTGCCGCCCATGGCGGTATCTTGCTCTCGAATGTGCGGGTGAACCTGACAGGCTTGACGTGATCCCGCAGAGAATTGCAGGGTCATGCGCGGGCCGCTGGTGGCGTAGGTTTGGCGGCGATGCAGCGCGTCAAAAATTGCCCCTCGGGTGTTTTGCTCCGCCCAAACTGCCACCAAGCCTCCGGGATTGAAGTTGGTATTGCTAAGCACTTGCTCGTCGGTGGCGAACAGCGAGGCGATGCTGCCGCGGTAGCCCGCCTCGGTAACCCTGCCCGCCAAGCCAAAGTGGTTGTCGGTAGAAGCAATGGCACCCAGCATCAGCGGGTTCTGGCGACTGCGGCCACCTTGGTACACCTGCAGGCCCCGGTTGAGCAGGGTGCGATAATAGCTGGATCTGGCCTGTTGCCAGGCTTCTTCCGGGGTTAGATTGGACGGCCCGCTCAGGCGGTCTCTGGCGGCGTTTTCCACAACCCGCTCGAAGGCGCAGTCGGCGCCGTCAGTACTGGCACTGTTGGCCATGCACTCGCTGTTACCTTTTTCCTGGTGCATTTCCGCAAGCCGCTCAAAGCGCGCGCGCAGGGTTTGTACGCTGCTGTCCTCGTTCTCCACGTCAAAGGTAGGGCCACCGTCGGCCCAGTTAATGTTGTGGGGAATCGTCAGAGCATGACAGCCGTCCTCGGCCTTGCAGTGCCGATCAAGCTGCTGCCACAGCATGGCAACTTCGGGAAAGCGCACGTAGTCAAAAGGCTCGTCGGGCACGGATTCGCTGCGGAAAATTACGTTGCGGTGCCAATGCAAACCGCCCGGGGAGGCGGTCCATTCGTAGCCAATGAGGGCGGTAAATTCGCAGGGCTTGTTGGCTTCGTTCGCCGCCGTTTGCATGCGCTGCCATTGATTGATCATGGCGGCGGGGCAGGCGATGTTGTCCTCAGCGCAGACCGCCGCCGGTTGAGGATTAGTGGCACCCACGATGGGCAGCAAGAAGTCATTGAACAGGGTGCGGCCGTCACGCGCATCCCGCGCCTGGCGCAGGGTTCGGCAGTAGTCGTTGTCGGTATACAGCGGGTCTGTGCACAGATACAGCACGTCGAAAGTCGCGGCATGATCCGTGACCGCCGCAAAGTCCAGGGGCCGGTCGATGGTCGCCACCTGACCGTTAGCCAGGGTCAAAGATTCGCCTTTGGCAAAACGATAAGCGTCGGCGGGGGTTGCGGTAGAGCCGAAGGCATAGGCGTCGAAAGACACTTGGGTGTGTACGTGAAGATCACCCCAGTACACGGATAGCTTCGCAGATTCGTCTGGTTGGCAGGTTTGCGCTATCGCGCTGCAGGGAAGCAGCAGCGCCGCCAGCACCAGTGCTCGCCAGTTGGCTTTGGCACGTGCGTGTCCGGTGTCATTGGTTTTTGGTTTGGCGTGCGTCATAACAACGAATCTCCCGTCAGGCTAAAGCCCGACCTACGAACTCGACCTGCGACCTGCATTATCCCTGTAGGTCGGCCTTCAGGCCGACGTGCTTCTT
>JAYOBI010000025.1:0-45761 GCA_038104735.1 Gammaproteobacteria bacterium
TCGCCATCATCGCTGCCCTGCAGTCCTCTATCGACTCCAGCATCAACTCCACGGCACTGATGATTACCCGGGACATTCGCCATGTGCTGATCAAAAACTACAGCCCCGATGCGGACTTGAAGATCGGTCGATTTCTTACCCTAGCGCTGTTGCTGACGGCCATGTCAATTGCCCCCTACATTGGCGACCTGGGCGGTATCTTTAATTTTCTACAGTTCCTGCTGTCGCTATTTCAGGGCCCTATGTTGGCACTGCTGCTGCTCGGTGCCCTGACGAAACGAGCGACCCCCGCTGCCGGCATTTTTACCTTAGTCAGCGGCGTTGTCCTGGCCGCCTTTTTTTCAGCGGCCTTGGACATGAACCTGCTGTACGTGGCCTTTTTCAGCTTTTGCTATGCCCTGCCCGCCCTGTGGATCGTCAGCGGCTTTACCAGCCCCCACAGTGATGAACACCTGCAAAACTTAACCTACTCGCCGTGGCAGCGGCCATGAGGATCATCTTAGCTATTACCCATTGGAGTCACTGATATGGATCTACCCGTTGTCTGGGGCAATTACATCTCCATCGCGCTCTTCTTAATCCTCGGCGTTGGTGTATGGACGATCCCTAAATCCGCCGTGGTGCCAGACGAATACGCTGATCAAGGGTGGCGGGATTTACGCTGGTGGGCTACGGGTTTGATCGGCTTCCAAATTTTGCTTTATGGCTATCTTTAACTATCTTGCAGACCGCAATAATGCGTGACAATCAGACACCCACAGCCAACCCTGAGCATCGCCAAAACATTGTGCTTATTGGTATGCCCGGCGTTGGCAAAAGCACTCTGGGGGTGCTTCTTGCCAAAGCACTGGGTTACGACTTTTTGGATACGGACCTTTTGATTCAGCGTCGCGCCGGCCAGACCCTTGCCGCTTACCTGGAGAACCACGACTATCGCGCCTTGCGTCAATTGGAGGCTGAAGTTATCCAAAGCCTCAACTGCGGAGCCACGGTAATCGCTACCGGCGGCAGTGCCGTACACAGTACCGACGCCATGACACACCTGCGCGGCTCGGGACTTGTTGTTTACCTGCGCTGCCCCATCGAAACGTTGTCTGCGCGAATCGCCAGCATGGCCGATCGGGGCATCGCTGCGCCGCCACAGCAAACTCTGGCGCAAATCCAGGCAGAGCGCAGCCCGCTTTATGAAGCATTTGCCGATATCACTCTGGACCTTGCAGATACCTCCTCTGCCACGGCTCTAACCGCGCTGCTGGCAGTGCTGCCGGATTTCGCTTAGCTGCTACCGCTACCAATTCCTGCACCGACTAAACATAGGGCCGACTCAGGCACAAGGGCGGCGTTGCTATACAACAGGGGGCTGCAAATGGATAATCACTGGCTTCGCGCTACGGCCATTGCAGTTACCTGAGACTGACAAAACCAAGCCGGCTGACCCAGCGCACTATCGTAATAACCAATACCAATGTAATACCAATGTAAGGATCATCATGGGGGACATCGAAAAACTGGCGGAATCTGTGGCATCTCTGCAGGCGTCTTTTGAGGCACACCGATATATCTGCAGCGATGAAATCGCCACGGCGGTTTTTTTGGCCTACCAACTGCGCAAACCCATTTTGATCGAGGGGCCACCCGGCGTAGGCAAAACCGAACTAGCGAAAACCGCGGCGGAGATGTTCGCTCTGCCTTTGATTCGCCTGCAATGTTACGAAGGTCTCGACGAATCCAAAGCAATCTACGAATGGAAGTACGGAAAGCAGCTGCTCTACACCCAAGTACTAAAGGAAGCACTCAACGAAGTGCTGGGCGATGCTAAAGGTTTCAGAGAATCGGTGCAGCAGCTCCACAACTTCGGCGACATTTTTTTCTCCGAGGAGTTTCTGGAGCCACGGCCGCTTATGAAAGCACTGAAAGAAGAAGACGGCTGCATATTGTTAATCGATGAGATTGACAAAGCCGACCACGAATTCGAGTCTCTGCTGCTGGAAATATTGTCCGACTATCAGCTGTCCATTCCGGAAATCGGCACCATTAAAGCAGCCTCAGAACCGCCTCTGGTGTTCCTAACGTCTAACAACACGCGAGAGATTTCAGACGCGCTGAAGCGACGCTGTCTACACCTGTACATTCCTTTTCCCGACGTGGAGATCGAGCAACGCATTATTGCCGCTCGGGTACCTGAGATTCCACCCGCACTGCAAAAGCAACTGGTGGCATTTATTCACGAGCTGCGAAACTTAGACCTAAAGAAAATGCCGGCGATTTCGGAAACCATCGACTGGGCTCGCACCTTGGTACTCCTCCACGCTGAAGCGCTGGATGCGAACATGGTGAAAGACACCCTTAACGTTATTCTCAAGTTCCAAGAGGACATTGATAACGTGAAAAGCGAAGTGCCCGCACTGACCGCAAAGGTCAGCGGGTAGGAGCCAGCCATGGGCATGGATCGCACCATCAGCAATTTTATTCGTGCCTTGCGCAACGCCGAGGTCAGAGTCTCTACTGCTGAAACCCTTGACGCTATCAGCGCTGTTGAGTTGGTGGGCTACAGCGACAAAGCCCACCTCAAACGATCTTTGTCCATGGTGCTGCCTAAGACTGCCGACGAAAAAGAAACCTTTGACGCATGCTTTGATAATTTTTTCCGCTTCCAAGACGTGCGCGGTGACGCCACTTCTGACAGCAACGCCGAGCCAGGCGAACAGGAAGGCGAAGATAGCGGCGAGGGTGGTGACGGCGAGGGCGGCGGTGCCGGCGGTGATCCCCAGATGAAGAATCAGGGGAAAAAGAAATCCAAATCTAAAGCAAAAAAGAACAACCTCTTCGAGGAGGAGGAAGAAGCCGATCTTGGCCCCGGCGATGTAACCGAAGCACAGTCCCACCTTGGCAAACTGCTGATGTCAGACTCTCGGGTGGAATTGGCTCAGTCCATGGCAGAAGCCGGAGAAGCGACCAACGTAAGAGAGATTCAGATATTTACCCAGAAAGGCCTTTATGCGCGGCGCATTATGGATCACATGGGCCTGCCGGACCTGAATCGCGAGATCAGCGATCTCCGCGTCGACTCGCGCGTGCCCGCACGGCGGCTCGGTCAGCAGCTCAAGCAGCGCCGGGACTTCCTGCGCGAGCAGGTCCGCGACTACGTAGAACAGCAGTTCATGCTTAACGCCGACGTCTCGGGCAAGCGCCTGCGCGAAGAAATGTTGCGCTCGGTAAAGCTCTCCAACGTTGAGCACCGAAATTTCCGGCTGATTCAGGAAATGGTCTACAAGATGGCGAAGAAGCTGAGCACCTTGCACAGCCGGCGCCGAAAAGTATTTAAGCGCGGTCAGCTCAATGTTCCTAAGACCCTGCGCAACAACATGTCCTATGATGGCGCGATCTTTGATTTGTACTGGAAGTCGGTGAAAGTCGACCGGCCCAAAGTTTTCGCTATTTGCGACGTCTCGGGCTCGGTGGCCAATTACGCCCGCTTCATGCTCATGTTTTTGTACAGCCTGGATGAAGTCATGCCCAAGGTTCGCAGTTTTGCGTTCTCCTCGGATTTGGCCGAAGTTACGGAGCTGTTTAACCGCAACAAGATCGAAGATGCCATCGCTAAAACTCTCCACGACTACAGTGGCGGTTCAACGGACTACGGCCAGGCACTGCTGGATTTCAAAAAACTCTGTCTGGACGACGTGGACAACCGCACAACCATCATTATCTTGGGTGACGCGCGCAACAATCATGGCGAAGCCCATGCCGAGGTATTAAAAGAGCTTTACGATCGCTCTAAGCGGGTAATCTGGCTTAATCCAGAAGCTAAGCTCGCCTGGAACACCGGTGATTCCGAAATGCGCAAGTACGGGGCTTACTCCCACCAGGTAGAAGAATGTAACTCTCTCATGCACCTGGAGCGAGTCGTCAGCAATTTGCTTCGGCAGACGAACTAGTCGCCAATAACTTTGGCCTGGCACATATCGCTACTCGCAATTGGCCGCTTGTTATTGGCCACAGTTAATTGGAAAGCCTGACGTTTTGAGCCACTATTTGTGCGACCTTTAACAGGACGATTTCCATTAGCGCCAACTCACCCAATCGCCAACTAGCTCGGCTCTTTTTCTTCGCCTTTGCCGGCGTTGGTCTGCTGATGATCGTTCTGCACTACGCAGGTCAAGCCCTAGGAGGCGCCAGCGCGTCGGTTAGCGCGGTAGACGAAGAAAATAACAGCGTCTCCATCATCATCCGTGAAGAACCCCCTCAACTGGACAGCAGCCGCGCCACCGACTCGGTTTCAGGCATGGTGCTTGGCCATGTGATGGAGGGCTTAGTGCGCATGGGCTTGGACGATCGCCTGGAAGGAGCCGTGGCCGAACGCTGGGAAGTGACTCCAACCCACGCCACATTTTGGCTTCGCGACAACGCCAAATGGAGCGACGGAGAGCCCGTGACCGCTGCAGATTTTGTATTTGCCTGGCGGACAGCGCTGAAACCGGAAACTGCCTCTCAGTATGCGTTTTTACTGTTTGCAATTAAGAACGCCGAGGCCGTGAACAATGGCGAACTGCCCCCAGAACAACTGGGAGTCAGCGCACCAGATCCTCTGACCCTGATTATTGAGTTGGCACGCCCGGTACCCTTTTTCGACAAGATGCTGGTATTCCCAACCTTCTATCCCATTCGCGAGGACTTTTATCGTGGGACCCAGGGCCGCTTTGGTGCCGACGCCGATCAACTGCTCTATAACGGGCCGTTCCAAATCAGTCGATGGGTGCACGGCGCCAGCATGACCTTCGAGCGCAATCCGCACTTTTGGAATCAAGACGAAATTCATCTGGATGCGATTCATGTGCCGTACATTACGACGGACGCCACGGCCTCACTGAACTTTTTCAAAGACAAAAAAATCGCTACCACCGGTCTACAGGCGGAGAATCTCAGCGAAGCCATGCGCCTTGGCTGGCAGATACGCCAACATCGCGACGGCACGGTCTTTTTCCTGGAGTTCAACCATCGAGCCGGGCGGGTAACCGACAATCTGAATCTGCGGCGAGCTATGCAGCTAGTCCTGGACATGGACGAACTCGTTTATAAAGTCACCAAACTACCGGGTTACGAGCCCGGCGTGTCGCTGTTCCCCGGCTGGCTCATGGGCGAGCGAGAGCTGTTGCGCAAGGAGCATCCGCCGAAAAAAATCTTCCCGAACAGCGCAGCCGCTCGAGCGCACTTGCAACAAGCGCTGCTGGAGCTGGGCCTGACGCAACCTCCGACCCTTGTGCTGCTGGCTGGGGACAATCCAATATCCAATGTCCAGTCGGAATGGGTTCAACAAACTCTGAAGACCGAGCTTGGCATTGACGTCAAAATCGACAAGCAAATATTCAAACAGCGTCTTGCCAAGATGACTTCTGGCGACTTTGATTTTGTGCTCGCGGGCTGGGGGCCTGACTACAACGACCCGCTAACCTTTGGGGACCTTTTCGCTTCTTGGAACAAAAATAACCGCGGCCAGTACAGAAGCCCGGAACTTGATGCTCTGATTCAGACCGCGCAAACCCAGCTGGATCCGCCCGTTAGAATGCAGGCCTTCAGTGAGATCCAGCGGCACTTGATCGACAACGCCGTTATCCTGCCCATGTACGAGCGCGGCGTTACCTACGTGGTGGACCCTCGCCTGAAGCAGCTCAAGCGACGCATTATTGGTCCCGACCCCGATTTAAGTCGTGCCTACATCAAGGCCGTCGATGAATCATCCTAATGGAATTTCCCAGTCGATGAGACGTCTCTTCATGCATCTAAATAGGTATGGCCAATGCTGAAGTACGCTGCCAAACGCATCGTTTTGGGCCTGGTCACCGTATGGTTTATTGCCAGCGCAACGTTTTTTGGCATGCACGCGGTACCCGGCGATCCGCTGGCCGGAGACAAAGCCCTGACGCCGCAAATACGCGCCAATCTGGAAGCCAAATACGGCTTGGATAAACCCTTGGTCAGCCAATACTTCATTTACCTTGGCAATATCTCACGGGGAGATTTCGGTATCTCCTATACCCAGGAGAACCGCCGGGTGAACGATATTATTCGCGAGCACTTTCCCGTGTCCGCCACGCTGGGCATCCTGGCCATTGTTTTTGCCGGCGTTGGGGGCGTTTTGTGGGGCGCGTTAACCGCGCTGTACCGAAACCGCTGGCCGGATATTGCAATCATGTCCCTAGTGATTTTAGGTATTTCGGTACCTAGCTTTGTTATGGCTGCAATCAGCCAATGGTCTCTGGTGAACTTGAACCAATCCGCCGGTTCCACGATTCTGCCGATTGGCGGTTGGGGCAGCATCTGGCACATGGTTGCCCCGGCCCTTGTGCTGGGTTTGTCTACAATGGCCTACCTCACTCGACTCATGCGCTCCTCCATGCTGGAGGTGGTTAGCACCGACTATATACGCACCGCCCGCGCTAAAGGCTTGCCCGCCACGCAAATTTTTAGTCGTCACCAGTTGCGCAACGCCATCTTGCCGGTAATCACCGTCTTAGGCCCAGCCATCGCCGGCATCACAACAGGTGGCTTCGTTGTTGAAATCGTCTTCGCCATTCCCGGCCTAGGCCGCTACTTTGTCCAGGCCATTCAGCAGTTGGACTACACCGTCATTATGGGCACCACTGTATTTTATGGCGCGTTTCTGGTGTTCATGGTGATTTTAGTGGATCTGCTTTACGGTCTTATCGACCCACGGGTGAGGGTTGATCAATGAGCGCAGTGGACCTGACACCAGCAGACTTTGAAAAACTGCGTCGCCAAACTGGCGCCGAACAGCTGACGCGACCGTCACTGTCTTACTGGTCGGATGCCTGGCGACGCTTACGCGCCAATCCTCGGGCCATGTCATCGCTGGGATTGATTCTTGCGCTGTTGGCCTTCGTGACCCTTGGGCCGGTTCTTTGGAACGTCGATCCATCGGCCCAAGACCTGGATCAAATTGGCATCGGGCCTGGCGCAGACCGGCAGGTTACGCTGGCCCTGCCATTGACTCCCTGGCAGCCTCAAGCCGGGGCAGCCCCAGCCGAGGCCAGCAAACCGTTGGGGCTAACCCTGGCGACGCCGGCAACGACACAGGCCGTGCGCCTGATCTGGTCAGAGTCGGCGGTGGATCACCGGCTCTATCGAAACCTCTTTGCACCTGAGGACACCGGCAGTTTTGGCCTACCGCTGGCAGATTTGGACTCCCAACACTTCGAAGACCGATTAGACCTGCAGCCGGGCACCTACTATTACACCCTTGTGGCTTTAGACGCTAAGGGCCAAGAAACCAGCACTGCGACAACACTGGCCGTGCAGGTGACCAGAGTAATTGCCAGAGCTGAAGCCATCGAGCGTGGGCTGATTGGTCCAGAAGACACCGTAGCAATGGGGCAGACCCTGGAGCTTGCCTGGCACCCGCTGGGCACTGACTACCTGGGCCGAGATATGTTGGCGCGACTGATGCACGGCGGACAAGTGTCCCTATTCATTGGGCTGCTCGCTCCCTTGGCCTTCGTTTTGTTGGGCGTGATCTACGGTAGCGTGGCTGGCTTTCTCGGCGGCGCTGTGGATCAGGCTATGATGCGCTTTGCCGACTTCGTGGTCGCGCTGCCGTTTCTGCTGTTTATGATTTTGTTCAAGGTCGTGTTCGGCATTGGTCCCGGGGAAAGCGGCATCCTGCCAATGTTGGCGGCCATGATTATCTTGCTCTGGCCGGCACCCGCCCGATTGGTGCGCGGGCAGATTCTGCAAATTCGCGAAGAAGGCTATGTAAGCGCATCAAAACTGTTGGGAGCGACAACCCCTTATGTGGTTGGTCGGCATATGCTACCCAACACCCTTGGCGTAATTTTGGTAACCATCACTTTTCAAGTTCCCAGCGCGATTTTCACCGAAGCGTTCTTATCCTTTATCGGCATGGGGGTCGCCCCACCAACGCCATCTTGGGGTGCAATGTGCAATGAAGGCATTAAGTCGATGCTGACACGACCTCATGAACTGTTGTTCCCGGCGGTAATGATCAGCGCAACGGTGCTCGCCTTTAACCTGTTGGGCGACGGCCTGCGTGATGCCCTGGATGCGCGTATGCGCGGAACTGAGTAACGCTATGACGGAATCCACCTACCACAGCGCATCGTCCCCAGCCAACCGTTCTGCAGGCGTTCGATCTGCTGGCGACACAGAAATGGCAGACGGCCAAGCCCTGCTGGAGGTACGCGATCTGCACGTGGATTTTCAAACCTATGGCGGCGTTGTGCAGGCGGTTCGAGGCGTAAGTTTCGACGTTGCCCCAGGACAAACTCTGGCCATTGTCGGGGAGTCCGGCTGTGGCAAATCCGTCACCGTGCAAAGCCTTATGGGACTGATTCCTATGCCACCGGGGCGAATACACAAAGGCACGGCGACCCTGCGCGGCCATGACATCTTGGCATCAAAATTTCAGGGCGGTCAGGATATTCGAGGTCGAGAAGTCAGCATGATTTTTCAAGATCCCATGACCTCATTAAACCCCACCATGACCATTGGCCGTCAAATTGCTGAGACCCTTGAAGTCCATCGCGGCTACAATCAAACCCAGGCACTCTCTCGCGCCGTGGAACTGCTGGAGATGAGCAAGATCCCAGAAGCTGCCAAGCGCGCCAAGCAGTACCCCTTCGAGTTTTCCGGGGGTATGTTGCAGCGGGCGATGATTGCTATGGCTATTGCCTGCGAACCCGCGATCCTGGTGGCCGATGAACCAACCACTGCCCTGGATGTGACGATCCAGGCTCAAATCTTGGACTTGCTTGGCGACCTGCAAAAAGCAACCGGCATGGCCATTATATTGATTACCCACGACCTGGGTGTTGTAGCGCGCATGGCCGATGATGTTATGGTCATGTACGCCGGCGAGATCGTCGAGCGAGGCAGCGTTGACGACATTTTTTACCGTTCCGGACATCCCTACACCCAGGGCCTGCGTCTCGCCATGCCCACTAATCAACCCAGCGATGATGGCGCACAGGAACAAGCACTCATCGCCATCGATGGTTCACCACCGGATCTTTTTAATCCGCCTACAGGCTGCGCCTATCATCCTCGGTGCCCCCACGCTATGACCGTGTGCGCGCGAATGGCTCCATCACATTACGAGCTGACTGACGGCGCGGTCGGTAGCCATCAGGCAGCCTGCTGGCTGCACGACGAGCAATGTCCTGATCCAACGGAGCAGCGTTCATGAAACCCTTTGCCACGAACACATCCCCAGCAAGGACTTGTGCAGAGCAAGCGCCTGCCAGCAAAAGTCCGCTGGTGCGCATCGAACACCTGGTGAAATATTTTGACTTGGGCCATGGTCAAAAAGTTCATGCAGTAGACGATGTAAGTCTGTCCATCTTTCCCGAGGAAATTGTTGGCTTGGTGGGAGAAAGCGGCTCGGGGAAGTCGACTCTAGGAAAAACGCTAGTGGGCTTACACCACAAGACCTCAGGCCGAGTCACCTTTGACGGTGTAGAGCTTCCCAGCCGGTATCGCGGCCCGGACTTTCGAAAGATGTCCTCAAAGATGCAAATGATCTTTCAAGACCCGTATTCTTCGTTAAACCCTCGCATGACCGTAGGCGAGATCGTCGGCGAGGGCCTGCGGCTGCGTAACGATCTAACCCCGGCGGCAGTGCAGGAAAAAATCGCTCACTGGTTAACCTTAGTTGGCTTGAGCCCGGATCATCAATCCCGCTATCCCCACGAATTTTCCGGTGGTCAGCGGCAGCGCATTGGCATTGCCCGCGCCTTGATATTAGAACCCGAGTTCGTGGTCTGTGATGAGCCCATCTCAGCCTTGGACGTTTCAGTTCAGGCCCAAGTAGTAAATCTGTTGGGGGATCTCACCAAGGAGCTTGGATTGACAATGCTCTTCATTGCTCACGATCTATCCATGGTTCGCTACATCAGCAACCGAATGGCGGTGATGTACCTGGGCAGCCTGGTAGAAGTGGGCACATCAAGCCAAGTCTTTTTTGAGCCCAAACACCCCTACACGGCAACCCTGATTGCATCCAATCCCGAGGCGGATCCGCAACACGAGCGCCAACGCCCATCCACGACCATTCAAGGCGAGATCCCATCGCCGATTAACGTGGCGCCTGGTTGTCGCTTCGCCAACCGATGTCCTCAAGCGATGAGCCACTGCGCGACCCAAACCCCGGTGCTCAAACCGCTGGCTGATGCACAGCAATCCGCCAGTCCGCGACTCGTTGCCTGTCACTTATACGACTGAGCGTTCGTGCTTGTTCTGGGGCATAACTGCCGGACAAAAAAAACCCGAGATAGGATCTCGGGTTTTATTCAACAGCTGTTAAACCGTCTATTCAATCGGTCTTAGAAGCGACCGCCACCACCACCTGGGCGCTGCTTGCTTTGCGCTTCATTGACGCGCAGGGCCCGTCCTTTAAAGTCGACGCCGTTCAGCGCCTCAATAGCGGCATCAGCGCCGTCTTCCATCTCTACGAACCCAAAACCTCGAGATCGTCCTGTTTCACGATCCGTGATAACAGCCGCTGAGGCCACGCCGCCATGTTCTGAGAACAATGACTGCAGATCTTCATCGGTGACCGCCCATGCGAGGTTACCTACATATAGTTTTTTCACAGCTTTCTATAGCTCCTTGGTTGATAAGCACTGTTTTTTCTCTCAATGGAGAATTCGACCAATCAAACCTAGACGCAGAAATACCGAAGCTTTCCTAACCTTTCTTCAATCCGCCAATCTTTGCATCCTGCATTCCAGCCAAAAGAGCCTGACGCTGAGCACAAATCTCACTTGATCAAAAACGTAAAATCGGGCGATACGGAGTAGCCTAGGGTAAGCGGTGCCGGGTCACAAGCCATAATTCCCCGATATTTGTAAGATTTTTGTTACGAATCTGGACACTAAAATGCTTTCACGACGCCGATGAAGCCCGCCATTTTCGCAGCATGCGCAAAATAGATTCTTCAGTTGTGTAGTTGCGTAACGTCTCTAAGGGCACCCAAGCTAAGTCAATGGACTCTTCGCTCACCACAAAATCCTCAGCCTGGGTTTGCAGCTGATAGCGAACATCAAAGTGGTAATGGGCCGGTTCGCCTTTGCGTTCTGGTATCTCATGGATATCGATATCGAATATCTGGTCGCTTAGTAACCCCACAGACAAACCCGATTCTTCCGCGGCCTCGCGCAAGGCAACCCTTGCCGTATCAGGATCACCGTCACTGTGGCCACCCAGCTGCAGCCACATATCCAGTTTGCGGTGATGGGTCATCAGTAACCGTTGGTGGCCGGGATCCAGCAGCCATGCCGACCCGGTAATATGGCCGGCCCAGCAGTCCCGCTCAAAACAATTGGCGTGACTGGCAATCAGCTGGTTAAAACGATCCACGGTAGCCTGTTCCTCAGGATGCTGAGCCGCGTAATCTTCCAGGGCCTGCAGCAATTTGCGTCGATGCATGAGAGTCCTTATTCTCTTTCGCGCCGGAACCTTAGCGCATGTCTTAGATATGTTCAGGGCGCGGCAGCTCTTGGGCAACAAATCTGTGCCGATCTGGGCCCTGACCGGTTCAGAAAATCAGATCACACAAATCCGTTGGCCCGATGAGTTTTACAACAACCGGCTAAGCACCGGAACAACAGAGGGAGAGAAACATGCTTGCAGTAATCGCAAAACTCAACGTGCTGGCGGGGAAAGAAGCGGAATTCGAGGCAGTGATGCTGGACTTAGCCGCCAAAGTAAACGCCAACGAACCTGGCTGCCACTTGTATAAACTATGCAAAGACGCAGAAGGCGGCTATACGGTCATGGAGCTGTATGAGGATGCAGACGCCATGGCTGCCCACGGCGCATCAGAGCACTTCAAAGCCGCTGGCGCTGGCTTTAAGGGCTTAATGGGTGGCGCTCCTGAAATCATCCGCATGGAGGTGGTTGGGTAGGCTATCGATATTCGCCAAACCTCGCCTCCCATGGGCCGAGGTTTGGTTTAGCACATTCTTTGGGGGGTTCCAGTTTTAGCGCTGGCGCCCTCACCCACCTGGCGCCAAGATTAGGCACGGCAAGTTTGTGCCCCGCGCCTACCCTTTAACGTCAAACAACTCCGCCAACTGATCGGTCATGGCACCGCCAAGTTGTTCGGCGTCGGTGATGGTTACCGCCCGCTTGTAGTGATGGGTCACGTCATGGCCGATACCAATGGCCACCAACTCTACCGGCGAGTGATCTTCAATCATGCTGATTGCGTACTTAAGGTGCTGCTCAAGAAAATTGCTGGGATTCACCAACAGCGTGGAATTATCCACGGGCAGTCCGTCTGAAATCACCATCATCACTTTGCGCTGCTCCGGCCGCGTGACCACCCGGTTATGAGCCCAAATAAGCGCTTCGCCGTCGATGTTTTCCTTCAGCAGTTCCTCTCTCATCATTAGCCCCAGATTGCGCCGGGTGCGCGACCATGAGTCGTCAGCAGACTTATAAATGATGTGACGCAAATCGTTCAACCGGCCCGGGTTCGATGGCTTGTTGTCATTGATCCACGCTTCTCGGGACTCGCCGCCACGCCAAGCGCGGGTAGTAAATCCAAGAATCTCCACGCGCACCGAGCAACGCTCCAGGGTGCGCCCCATAATGTCTGCACACATAGCCGCGATAGTGATGGACCGACCACGCATGGACCCGGAGCTATCAATCAACAAGGTCACCACCGTGTCGCGAAACTTGGTTTCTTTTTCCTGCTTGTAGGCCAACGGATTCATAGGATCCACAACCACCTGGGTCAGGCGCGCGGCGTCCAAAATGCCTTCCTCGAGATCAAACTCCCAGGTGCGATTCTGCTTGGCCATCAAGCGGCGCTGCAGCCGGTTCGCCAGCTTGGAGGTTGCGTGCTGCAGCGACACCAACTGCTGATCCAGCAGCTGTCGCAGGCGAATCAGCTCGTCCCCATCACATAGCTCTTCCGCTCGAACGATTTCGTCAAAGCGTTCGCTATAGGCCCTGTAGTTGTTGTCGACGGGTATGCGGCCAGCATCGTCGGGCATAGGCAGGGGCGCTTCATCTGGATCAGATTCTGAGCCGGCCTCGTCCATGTCCGCGTGGGCGTCCATTTCGACGGTGGTAGCATCGCCGTCACTGTTTTCTTCGCCGGCAGAGTCGTCATCAAGCACCACGTCTTCGGGACTAAAATCCGAATCCGCTTCCTCAGACTGGTCCATGGTGTCCATATCGTCAGGATTGCTTTCACCCTCATTGGGATCCGTCAGATCAATGGGCAGCCCTAAGTCAGCAATAATGTTTCGGCACAAACTCGCAAAAGCATCTTGGTCGCCTACGTGCTCCCGCAGTGCTTCGATGTGCGCGCCAGCATTTTCCATTACATGTTCACGCCAGTACTGAACCACGTGTTCGGCACTGGGGGGTAACTCGCGGCCAGTCAGCTGCTGGCGCACGAGCAAACCAACCGCAACGGATAGTGGTGCATCAGTCTCGGCGGTAATGGTGTCGAAAGCCGCCTGTTTACACTGAACCTCTAAGTGTGCATCCAAATTCTGCGCAACACCCTGCATGCGCATGGCGCCTATCGAGGCGATGCGCGCAGATTCTATCCACTCGAACATCTCTTGGGCCGGGCCGCCCTCAGGGCTGTAGAGCGCGTGCAGCCGCGGGTTGTGGTGACGAAAGCGCAAGGCAAATTCGTCCCCTACACCGCGAACCGCATCTATTTCATTTTGGCTTGCGCCCACCGACGGCAGCGGGAGACGCAAGGTGCCGCCACGAACCACTGGGGGGCCAGCGCCAAAGGTGACGTCCAGTTCATCATCGCCGGCTATGGCTCGAATGGTGGCCGTGGTGGCGCGTTTAAACGGGTCTAAAGGGTTTTCAGCATCAGACATGACGGTGGCTTAGGCTGACTTCAGCGTAATCCCCGCGGTAGCATCCCCCAAATCTTCACCCATGCAGCGCTGGTAGTACTCGGCGACAATCGCTCGCTCCAGCTCGTCGCATTTGTTCAGGAAGGTCACGCGGAAGGCAAACCCCACATCACCAAAAATCTCGGCATTTTGCGCCCAGGTCAGCACCGTGCGCGGCGACATCACCGTGGAAACATCGCCGTTGATGAACCCTTTGCGAGTCAGGTCTGCAACGCTGACCATGTTGCCAATAACGCGTTTGCCCTCTTCGCTGTTTTGGTATGCGGGTACTTTGCCCAACACGATATTGCTCTCGGCTTCATGCTCCAGGTAGTTCAACGTTGAAACGATGCTCCAGCGATCCATCTGGCCTTGGTTGATTTGCTGAGTGCCGTGGTACAGCCCCGTGGTATCGCCAAGGCCAACGGTGTTAGTGGTGGCGAACAGACGGAAATGGGAATGGGGCGTAATGACCTTGTTTTGATCCAGCAACGTCAGCTTACCCTCCACTTCTAGAATCCGCTGAATAACAAACATCACGTCCGGCCGTCCGGCATCGTATTCATCAAACACTAAAGCAACCGGGTTTTGCAGTGCCCAAGGCAGGATGCCCTCGCGGAACTCGGTAATTTGTTTGCCGTCCTGCAGGACAATCGCATCTTTGCCGATCAGGTCGATACGCGAGATATGGCTGTCTAAATTCACGCGAATGCAGGGCCAGTTAAGCCGGGCCGCTACCTGTTCGATGTGCGTAGACTTACCCGTGCCGTGATAGCCCTGCACCATGACCCGGCGGTTGTGGGCGAATCCCGCTAAAATCGCCAGCGTCGTGTCGCGATCAAAGCGATAGTCTGGATCAGCATCAGGCACATATTCGGATGTCTCACTGAACGCAGGCACCATTAGGTCTTGATCAATTGCGAAGACCTCGCGCACACTCACCTGAGTATCAGGAGTCATTTGAGGGTTTAATCCCGAAGCTTTGTGATCCGTCACTGCTTTTCCTATCTTCTGATTTGCAAACCCTCATTGTAGAGAACCCATACCAAAAGAGCAGTAGAAAATGGCTATCGTCCAACTTGTCAGACACGGTAAAGCAGCAGCAGGATTCGGCGCCCACGCCGACCCAGGACTGGATGACCTGGGCCGCACTCAGGCCGCGGCAGTGGCGAAAATGCTGGACGCACAGCATCAAGAGCGCCCGCTGTTACTCTCCAGCCCGCTGGCACGAGCATACGAAACCGCTCAGGCCCTGGCACAGCTATGGCAGGCGGAAATATCCATCGAGCCTCGAGTTGCCGAGATCCCGTCTCCTACCACTGACCTGGAGGCTAGAGCGGCTTGGCTCAGCCAGGCCATGGCTGGAAATTGGTCGGATCTGGACGCCGACGTTCAGCAGTGGCGGCAGGAAATCGCAACCTTCCTTATCGCCTGCCAACAAGACTGCATTATCTTCAGTCACTACGTGGCCATTAACGCCGCAGTCGGAGCCGCCACCCAAGACGATCGCATGCGTATTTTCGGGCCAGACAACTGCTCGGTTACCACCCTGGACAATACCGGAGGCAAACTGACCGTGGTCGAGCTGGGACGGGTAGCAGATACCCACATCAACTAAGCTCGCAGGCGACCGGTTAACGGCCTTTGAGCTTGCGCTGATAGAAAGAAGGGGGTCGCTGACCTGGGTAGTTGGCCATACTCAGCAATAGCTGCTCTAGCCCCAGCCAGGCGTCACCCAGCCGCTGACCCTTGCCTTGTTCGTCTACCAGGGCACATTCGGCAAGCAGCGCTCGAGCCGACGGCCCGCGCCGGGCAAACGCCTCCATGGTGCGCGCCCGGGCCGGAGGCAAACCCTGGCGTTGACCCAGCCGGCGCAGCTGACTGGTCAAGGCACCAAGAATGGCGAACAAGCTACCTCGATCCTCCTGCAAAGAAGCCATGATCTTGGCGACTCGAGTGCCCTGGCCCGCCATGGCGGCGTCAATTAAATCGAAACTGTTAAAGCGCGAGGCATCGTCTAAACAACCCAGTAACGTTTGCTCGCTAATGGGTTGGGGCAAATTTTGCAGGGTCAGTTTTTCTACCTCTTGAGCCGCAGCCAACAGATTCCCCTCTACCCGCTCACATAGCGCCATCAGCGCTGCCTGCTCCAGCTCCAACCCCCGGGAGCGCAGTCTTTCACCTAACCATACTGGCAGATCCTGAGGGCCCAAGGGCCAGATCAGCACCACAACGCCGGCGTCCTCGAGGGCCCTGAACCAGGCACTGTTGCGCTGTCGAGGCTGAAGCCGTTCTGTGCGCATCAGCAAAATGGTGTCGGGGTTGCCTGCCGCGCCTTGGCACCAGTCCCGTAAAATCTGGCTCGCCTCTTTATCGAACTTGCTCGGCGGAATTCTAAGGTCGATGATTTTGCGTTCGGCAAACAACGACATGCTGGCCGCATCGTTGAGTACGTCATGCCATTTAAAGCCGCTTTCAACATGGTGTATTGAACGCTCGGTAAAACCCTGGGTTCGGGCATGCTGCAATATGCTGTCGCAGGCCTCTGAGACTAAGAGGGTTTCATCACCGCTGACCAGATAGACGCCCTGCAGGCCTCGCTGCAAATTCGCCTGAAGCTGTTGGTGCTTAACCTGCATCGGGTTCACTGGGGAGGCGGTCGTCGGCAGAGGGAGCGGCCCTACTGTCCTTGGCGCCCATGCGCTGGAGTACCTGTGCACTGCGCAGTAAGCGATCAGCCAGACGCTGATACAGCGCGCTTTCAACCTGAGACTGTTGCTCAAAGCTGCCCAGCAGCTGGGTTCGGTCGGCGCGAAAGGCCTGACTGAGTTCTATGACCCAAGGTTCTGCCAGGGGACGTCCACGGCTGTCCAGCGGCGCGACTTCGACGATCACCCGAGCGATTTTTTCCACCACTCGAACCTGGGCATCCACCGCGCCATCCTCAACCTCAAAGGCGAAGCCCTGCACACGCAGGGTCATTTCTGCTTCCTGGGAACCGCCGCGCCGAGATGCTGCTGCCTCCAGGGAGCGTAAAAAGTTGGCATAGGCACCTGATGGTGTGGACACGCTACTGACCACGGAGACATTAAGAAACCCTTCATCAACGCTGGCGCCGCGCAGCTGAAAGCCGCAGCCAGCCAGCAAAGCTAGAATCAAAACCGCCAGGCATCGCCAGAGCGTCACGGCTAGCCAACCACAATGTTGACGAGTTTCTTCGGCACCACAATTTCCTTGCGCACGGTTTTACCCTCCAGATGCCGCTGCACGTTGGCGTCGCCTCGAGCCTGGGCGAGGATCGTTTCCTGATCCGCGTCCGCACTGACCTCAATTTGTCCGCGGACTTTGCCATTGACCTGAACCACTAGGGTAAGGGAATCCTGCTGCATGGCCTGAGAATCCACCTCGGGCCAAGGGTAACCCACCAGCGGGGTATCAACACCCAGAACGCCCCACAACTCGTGAGCAATGTGCGGGGCAATGGGCGATATAATCAACACGGCGCTAACCCAAGCCTCCTGCAGAGCGGCGCGATCGGCGGCCTGCGCCGGCTGAATTTTACTGGCCACATTCAACAGCTCCATGACCGCTGAGACCACAGTATTGAACTGCTGGCGGCGGCCATAGTCGTCGTCCGCTTTTTGCAGTGTTTCGTGGGTCTTTCGACGCAGGGCTTTACCCTCGGCGGACAGCTGCTGTGGATCTAACTCCGCCACCGGGCCGCCGGCGGCGTGTTCATGCACCAGGCTCCACAGCCGCTTAAGGAACCGCGAGGCGCCCTCCAAACCTGCCTCGCTCCACTCGAAAGATTGTTCCGGCGGCGCCGCAAACATCATGGCCGTGCGCACTGTGTCGGCGCCGTAGCGGTCCAGCAGCTTCTGTGGGTCACCGGCGTCACCCGCGGATTTCGACATCTTTTTGCCGTCCTGCAACACCATGCCCAGCATCATAAGTTTCTTAAACGGCTCATCAGCCGCAACCAGCCCTTCGTCGCGCATGAGCTTGAAGTAAAAGCGCGCGTACAGCAGATGCAGGATTGCGTGTTCGATGCCGCCCACATAGTGATCTACCGGCGACCAAAAATTCGCTCGCTGATCCACCATGGTTGACGCATCCGGCGATGCAAAGCGGGCGAAGTACCAAGAGGATTCCATAAAGGTATCGAAGGTATCGGTTTCTCGCCGGGCCGGGGCCGAACACTTCGGACAGGGCACATTAAGAAAGTCGGGCATTTTGTGCAGGGGTGAGGACACGCCTTCAAAGGTTACCTGGGTTGGCAGCACTACCGGCAAGTCTGCTTCGGGAACCGGCTGCACGCCGCAACTTTCACAGTGAATCACTGGAATTGGGCAGCCCCAATAGCGCTGACGTGAAACGCCCCAATCTCGCAGTCGGTAGTTGGTCACCGAGCGGCCCGCGCCCTTGTGCTCCAGCGCCGTCACAATGGCTGCGAAAGCCTCATCGAAGTTGCAGCCGTCGAACTCGCCGGAATTGACCAATCGGCCCTTTTCGGTGAAGGCAGCCTCGGCCAAATCACAAGGCTCGTCGCCGAGGGGTTCCACCACCTGCAGAATGTCGATTCCATACTTTCGCGCAAACTCCCAGTCGCGCTGATCGTGGGCAGGTACTGACATGACCGCCCCGGAGCCGTATTCCATCAGCACAAAGTTCGCCACCCAAACGGGCAGCAAATTCCCCGTAAGCGGATGCCGCACTTGCAGCCGCGTAGCCACGCCAGCCTTTTCCATGGTGGCCATGTCTGCTTCCGCCGTCGTGTTCTTTTTGCACTCTGCTATAAAAGCCGCCACCGCGGGATCCTCTGCAGCGGCCATTGTTGCGAGCGGGTGCTCGGCAGCCACCGCTACATAGGTGGCACCCAACAACGTGTCCGGGCGGGTGGTAAAAACCGTCAGCTTTTCATTGGCGTCATGCTCTGTAACGAAATCAATTTCAGCGCCTTCGGATCGCCCAATCCAATTGCGCTGCATATTTTTCACTGACTCGGGCCAGCCCGGTAGATCGTCTAAATCCTCCAGCAGCTCTTTGGCGTAGTCGGTGATCTTCAAAAACCACTGGGCCATTTCCCGGCGCTCTACCACAGCGCCCGAGCGCCAGCCGCGGCCATCTACCACCTGCTCATTAGCCAGCACCGTTTGATCTTCGGGGTCCCAATTCACCACTGCATTCTTGCGGTATACCAGGCCTTTTGCATAAAGACGCAGGAACAGCCACTGTTCCCAGCGGTAGTATTCGCTGTCGCAGGTAGCAAATTCTCGTGACCAGTCCATGCCGAATCCCAGGCGCTGCATTTGTCCGCGCATATAATCGATGTTGTCCCGAGTCCACTGGGCCGGCGGAATGTTGTTCTTGATGGCCGCATTCTCTGCGGGCAGTCCAAAAGCATCCCAGCCCATGGGATGAAGTACGTTATAACCCTTCAAGCGGCGATAGCGGGCAATGACATCGCCAAGGGTGTAGCAGCGCACGTGACCCATGTGCAGGCGACCGCTGGGATAGGGAAACATAGCGAGGCAGTAGAATTTTTCGCCGGGCTTGTTTTCATCGCCAACAAAACAGGCGCTGGCATCCCAGGCCGCCTGAGCATTCTTTTCAACGGATTGGGGGTCGTAAACTGGATTCATGAACGGGTCTTCTTACTTCTAAAATGGGCCGACTCGGGCGCTGCCAAGGATACCATCTCGGAACTCGACCCGCGCGGATCTAACGGCAGAAATTACCTGGCAGCAGACTTTCCAGGCCACGGCACAACCGATGCGGCCAGCAGCAACAGCATCACGACAAGAGCGGGCATATCACCCCAGACACTATAGGGCGTTCTGCCTACCATGAGCTGAAACTCACCGCGCAAAACCGAAGCGGCAAATTGCGGCAGCTGGGCTTGAATGTTGCCGTGTTGGTCAACGATGGCGGTGAGCCCGTTATTAGTGGCTCGCAGCAGCCAGCGGCCATTTTCCAGGGCCCGAATCTGGGCGATTTGCATATGTTGGTGGGGGCCGATTGACGTACCGAACCAGGTGTCGTTAGAAATCGTCAGCAGCACCCCACTGTCAACAGCGTTGCGGCGCAGGGATTCCCCGTAGGCGATCTCGTAACAAATGCCCATGGCAGCACTGACCTTAGACTGCATGCCAGGCAGCTGCAGAGTTAAGCCCACTTGCTCTCGGCTGCCCGGACTGGCGGCAGACATGGGTAAATCGAAAAACGTGATGAGCCCTCGCAGATAGGATTGCAGGGGCACGTAATCCCCAAAGGGCACCAAGTGGTGTTTGGCAAACTGCCCTGCTGCCAAACCAAAGCCCTGGGCGGAATTGAACACCCGATAGTTTTCATCGTCCTGCCACTGCACATCTGGCATACCAATGATGACATTGGTTTGGCTTTGCTGGCCTCGCTGATGCAGCAGCGCGGTCACCTGTGCTGCCTCGCCTCCATACAGCGTCAGTGCAAATTCAGGCCAGATTAAAACGTCTGCGTCCCAGTGCTCCTCTGACAGGGTCAGGTGTTTGCGCACATGCGCCATACGCTTGGTGCTGTCCCACTTTTCGCCTTGATCAAGATTCCCCTGCACTAAAGCCACGTCGAAACGCCGCTGGGGAGAAGTCCACTGGCGATCATTCAGGTAAGCTCCCAGCACCCAAAGCACAACCAGGCCCAATAGAACTCCAGCCTTGGACCCGTGGCGGTGGCGGGTATCGGCGGCCATGGCTAAGGCCACCGAGACGCTGACAACCAACAGGCTTGTCCCTAGTGTGCCAATGACCGCTAAGAAACCTTGCACAGACAAACCCAATACGCCGTGGCCTGCAAAGAGCCACGGAAATCCGGTTAAAAACCACGTCAACAGCCATTCCATGAGCACCCAGACCGCAACAAAGGCCAGAGCCGCGCCCAGCCGGTCGCCGCCACGTCGCTCGGCGACAAGGCCGACAAACCACCCAATGGGCCAACAGAACAAAGCCATAAAGGCAACAAACCCAAACACTAACCCGCCGGCCAGAAGCGGCGATGCGCCGCCATGATCGTGAATGCTCACATAGACCCATGAAACTCCGACGGCATATTTGCCGACCCCGTAAAGCCAGGCCAGCCAGGCACCCTGTTGAGGTCGACGGCAGAGGAGCCAATAGAATCCGCCAATCGAAAGCACCAGCAGGGGATAAAAATAAAACGGCGCAAAGGCCAGCGGATATAGAGCCCCGGTGCCAAGAGCTATCAGGCCCAACCACAGCGGCGTGAGAACGCGATTTTGCGTGGCGCTGGGAGTCATATGGCTTTCATGTTTCAGTCATTTCGCCGTTTGGCCTATTCTGCCGACTGACTATTTTTGCGGCTGTGGCGCAATCGCTTCCGGAGTATCCACACGCAGCAGGCGCAGGCGTCTTGAATCTGCGTTAAGCACCTCGAAACGCAGTGCGCCAAGCTCTACGGTTTCGCCTAGCTCAGGCACGTGACCGAAGGCCTGCAAGACCAGACCGCCAATGGTATCGAACTCTTCATCAGAGAAACGCTCGCCAAAATATTCGTTGAAGTCCTCGATGGTGGTCGTGGCTTTAACGTGAAATGAGCGCGGTTCCAGCTGCTTCACGAAACTGTCATCGTCGACGTCGTGCTCATCCTCGATTTCACCCACAATCTGTTCCAACACATCTTCAATGGTTACGGCGCCGGAGATTTGACCGTACTCATCTACTACCAAGGCCATGTGATTGCGGTTGGCACGAAACTCCTGCAGCAGCACATTCAAGCGCTTGCTCTCCGGGATGACCGCCGCCGGGCGAATGCTATCTTTCATGTTGAAGCGCTGCCCGCCTTCTTGCAGCACTAGGGGCAGCAGATCTTTGGCGTGCAGGATTCCCTTAATGTCCTCTAGGTCGTCGCCAACCACGGGAAAACGCGAGTGCTGGGACGCGATCACCGTGGGCAAGAACTCGGCAGGCTGCTGGTCTTCCTCAACCACTACCAGGGCAGAACGAGGAATCATGATGTCGCGGGCGTGCATGTCGCTAACGTGCAACGCGCCAAAAATCATGTTCAACGCATCCACCTCGATCAGCTGGCGCTGGGCGGCATCCTGCAGCATCTCCAGCAGCTCGGAAACGTTATCGGGCTCACCAGAGAATAAGTCCCCAATCCATTCGCGCATGGTTCTGCGCTGGGACTTATCCGCGGCTTCGCGTCCAGCCTCCTGTTGATCACTCATAATGTTCTATTGCCACCATGTGGCTCCATGTCTCAATCACGTTTTAGGGCCGCCAAGGCTGAATTGCAAGACGATGTTGTGCAGCACGCTGGCTTCATCGAGGACCCTCGCTGGGGTCTTGGTACGGATCAGCAATGCCAAGGGACGCCAAAGTCTGAACTTCAATCTGCTCCATGGCCTGGGCATCTGCATCGTTTTCATGGTCATAGCCCAACAGATGCAGGACGCCATGCAGAAACAGGTGGGTTAGATGATCCCCGGGATTCTTGCGCTGCTGCTGGGCCTCGGCCAAGGCTACCGGCCAACACAGGGCCAGATCCCCTAACGGCAGATCAACTTCGCCGCTGGCGGCAACTGGAGCATCGTTCGCGTTCGAATCATTTTGCATAAAACCAAAACTCAGCACGTTAGTGGGCTGGTCTTTGCCCCGGTAGGCGCGGTTAAGCTCCTGGGATTCCGCAGCCGAACACACACGTAGGCAGATCTCTTGAGAGAGCTTTTGGCTCAACCCATCGGGTAATACTAGAGCCAGCGCAACCAGGCACTGCTCCAAGGACGCCTGCAAGGTCGCCGCAAAGCTTTCTTCAAGGTCTGCTGCAGTTTGAATGTCCAGTAGCGGTTTCATCGGTGTTTTGGAACTGAACAAGCTTTCATCGCGAAAGCCGTAAGCGCGAAAGGCTACTGGCCACGCCCTTGGCCTCGGCGATCGTCCTGGCCCGCGGATTTGTCTTGAAACGCTTCGTAGGCATCGACGATCTTTTGCACCAGCGGGTGGCGCACCACGTCTTTAGATCCAAAATGGGTGAACTGAATGCCGGAGATCCGCGCCAAGACATCACGGACATTTATCAGCCCGGATTGTTCGCCGCGGGGCAAGTCAATCTGGGTGATGTCGCCGGTCACCACTGCCGTCGAGCCAAAACCAATTCGGGTCAAAAACATTTTCATTTGCGCCACGGTGGTGTTTTGGGATTCGTCCAGAATAATGAAGGCATTGTTCAGCGTGCGGCCGCGCATGTAGGCCAGGGGTGCGACCTCGATAATGTTGCGCTCGATGTACTTGTTTACGCGCTCTACCCCAAGCATTTCGTATAGCGCATCGTACAGAGGCCGCAAATACGGATCGATTTTTTGCGCCAAATCGCCGGGCAAAAACCCTAATTTTTCGCCGGCCTCCACCGCCGGCCGAACCAGTAAAATACGCGACACCTGCTGAGACTCCAGAGCCTCTACTGCACAGGCCACCGCCAGATAAGTTTTACCGGTGCCCGCAGGGCCAATGCCAAAGTTGATGTCATTTTTGCGAATCGCCTGACAGTAGCTTTGCTGATTTTTGCCCCGGGGCTTGATGGATTTTTTCGGCGTGCGGATGACCACACCAGCCTCGCCGTCTGTCTGGGTCTCGGCGCTGCGATCCGCATCACTTTCCACCACCACTGGCACCTCGTACCCGCCCCGCTCCGACAACAGTTCGTCCAGGCCGGCCTGCTGCAAAAACAGGTGCACAAAGTCCGGTTCAATTTCGTCACGATCGACGGTTTCTCGGTACAGCTGGTGCAGCAGGGCTTCTGCGGACTGCACCGCGTTGGGGATACCGCTGATTTGGAATTCATTACCCCGGCTGCGAATGCGCACGCCTAGCCTGCTTTCGAGGTGTTTAATGTTTTGATCCACTGGCCCGACTAACGCTGCCAGACGTCTGGGATCATTGGGTTCAAGACTCACTTTTTTTGCCAGGGTCGCGGTGGCATCGGACATATCTTGCAAGGTTCACCAAATGGGTTGGGTAAGTTAAAAGCCTACTATTGATCCGTGGTCGTAAGCACGAATTTCGTTGGTCATTTTACGCAGCGATTAGGGCACCAAGTTTCCGCGCAGGGAATTGGGTAATGCTTCAGTGATTTGCACCTGGACAAATTGTCCAATCAGCTGCTCGTCGCCGCGAAAGTTCACGACCCGATTATTCTCTGTTCGCGCCGCCAGCTGGTTTAGGCCTTTTTTGGCCTCGCTCATGACCAGGACCCGCTGGGTTGTGCCCACCATGGCCGCGGATATTTCCTCAGCCTGCTGGCGAATTTTTGCCTGTAGCCGCTGCAGCCAGGCTTTTTTAGTGCTTTCCGGCACCTCATCCGTCAGGCCTGCAGCCGGCGTGCCGGGCCGAGCGCTGTAGATAAAGCTGAACGACGTGTCGAAACCTATTTCGTCGATGAGCGCCATGGTTTGTGCGAATTCCGCCTCGGTTTCACCGGGAAAGCCCACAATAAAATCCGAGGACAAACTGATGTTGGGTCTGACCTGACGCAGCTTGGCAATCCGCTCACGATAATCGTCGGCGGTGTGCCCGCGTTTCATCGCCTCTAAAATACGGTCCGACCCAGACTGCACGGGTAAATGCAGGTGATCTACCAGCGCCGGAGTATCCGCGTAGGCCTGAATCAGGTTGTCGGAGAAGTCCATGGGATGAGAAGTGGTAAAGCGTATTCGCTCAACGCCAGCCACGTCGGCAACGTAATAAATGAGCTCAGCGAGGTCTGCGGTATCACCGTCAATCTCGCCTAAATAGGAGTTCACGTTTTGCCCCAGCAGGTGTATCTCTTTAACGTCTCGGGCCGCCAGGCTGCGCACCTCATCCAGCACCGAAGCTACGGAGCGACTGACTTCTTCGCCGCGGGTATAGGGCACCACGCAAAAACTACAGTATTTGCTGCAGCCCTCCATGATCGAGACAAAGGCAGCGGGGCCGTCGACGCTGGGTTCGGGCAGGCGGTCAAATTTTTCTACCTCAGGGAACGTCACATCGACAACTGGTACTAGCTGCTGCTGTCGGGAGGTCACCATTTCCGGAAGACGGTGTATGGTTTGGGGTCCAAAGACCATGTCAACGCTTGGGGCTCTGCGCATGATGGCGTCACCCTCTTGGCTCGCCACGCAGCCGCCAACGCCAATTACCAAATCAGGACGCTCTTGTTTGAGCTTCTGCCAGCGCCCCAGCTGATGGAAAACTTTTTCCTGGGCTTTCTCACGAATAGAGCAGGTGTTGAGGAGCAATACGTCCGCTTCTTCTTCACTAGCGGCAATTTCGTAACCCTGAGCGTCTTTCAGGACGTCGTACATCCGCGCCGAGTCATACTCGTTCATCTGGCAGCCGTGAGTTTTTACGAAGAGCTTTTTCGCCATGCGTCGGTTATGTGCTGTAAAAAAGGGAGCGCAAGTATACGCGATCCTTTGGCAATACCCAGCGCTCTAAAACCATCGGCCAGCGCCTTGAAATCTTATGCACCATCCCCAACTATCTGGGCTAATCACTGCAAACGATAAGTTATGGCCAGTAAAGACGACGCTCAGCACATGTACCGAATTCTGTTCCAAAATCAGGGACAGATTTACGAGGTATATGCCCGCAACATTTATCAAAGCGAACTCTATGGCTTTGTTGAGATCGAGGACTACACCTTTGGCAGCAAGTCTCAGGTGGTCATTGATCCCAGCGAGGAAAAACTTCGCAACGAATTCGAAGGGGTCCAGCGATCCTTTATTCCCATGCATGCAGTGGTGCGAATCGACGAAGTAGAAAAAGAAGGCGTGGCCAAAATAACCTCATCCGACGGCAGCACCGTGACCCCCTTCCCCATGCCGGTACCCACAGACCGCTAAGCCTCCAGCTCAGATAACATATTCTGACGACAAGCCCCGATAACAAGCCCTGATAAAAAGACACGGGTAACAGGCGCGGATGACGACCACTGTTTACGTTACCCGAACACCTGCCTTAATAATCGTCGATCAGCGGGAACGCGCTCAGCACACTTGGCTCAGCCAGGGGCGTCATGCGCTCCACCAGAGATGGATTTAACGCTGCCAGATTCGGCGCGCCCAACAGGGCCATGCTAATGCGAATTTCCTGCTCCAATATTTTCAGCGCGCGCATCAGCGCCGGATAGCCGCCAGCAGCCATGGCCAGACCCTCGAACCGCCCCATGCCAACAAAGTTCGCGCCCAGGCAAAGACCCTTCACCACGTCAGCGCCGCGCATAAAGCCACCGTCTACCACCACGGGCACCCGCCCCGCCACCGCCTGAGCCACCTCGGGCAAGGCGTCCACACAGGCCTTGGTGTGATCCAGCTGGCGGCCGCCGTGGTTGGAGACATAAATCACGTCAACGCCAGCTTCCACACAGCGTTTGGCGTCATCGCCGTGCATGACACCTTTCACCACCAGCGGGATGTCGTGCTTTGCTTTGACGTGGGCAATGGTGTCCCAGGTCATGGTGGCTTGATGAGAAAAGTCCCCGCCTGCGGTCGCGGTGCGACCAGACTGGGGCACGTAGCCCTTCATCACGTCACGCTCGCGGCGGGAGTAGACCTGAGTGTCCGCGGTCAAACAAAAGCCGGTGTATCCCGCGGCTATGGCGCGCTCAATGTGATCGTCCATCCAGGCGTTGTCGCCCACCAAATACAGCTGATAGATACGCGGCCCGGGGACGCCTTGGGCCACGGCCTCGTAATCCGGCGCACAAGCCGAACTGAGAATTTGCAGAATGCCAAACTCTTTGGCTGCTCGAGCCACGCTGGTGCCGCCACCGGCCTCGAAAGCCTGCACCGAGCCAATGGGCGGGAGTACAACAGGAATCCGCATTGGACTGCCTAAGAGTTCCGACGTGACGTCCACCGCACTGACATCGTTTAGAATGCGGGGCTTAAAAACCCAGGAATCCACGGCGGCCCGATTACGACGCAGGCTGCTCTCGGTATCGGCGGCGCCGACAAGATAGTCCCACTCCCCGGCTGCGAGGTTTTTTCGTGCCATCTGTACCATTTCAGTAAGGCTGCGAAACTGGATCTTTGCTGCTGCTTTTTCTTCTACTGACATATCAACTTCTCCCCTTTGTCCGCAAAGTTAGCTGCCCCAGGGCTTGCGGACAAGGTAAACTCTTAGGCTTTGTCTTGTTGAGGAATAGCCATGTCCGGGGTTGTAATTATTGGAGCCGGCCACGCTGCGGGCCAAGCCGCCGCCAGCCTGCGTCAGGCCAAGTTTGAAGGGGAAATCACCATCGTGGGGGACGAGAACCACATTCCCTATCAGCGCCCGCCTCTGTCTAAGGCCTACCTCAAAGGCGACCAGGGCGCGGACAAGGTCTATCTCCGAGCGGCGGCCTTTTATGAGGATCGCGACATCAATTTGAAACTTGGCACCACGGCCACAGCGCTGGATACCGGGACGAAAACTGTGGCTCTGGATAGCGGTGAAACACTGTCTTACGAGCATCTGCTAATTAGCACCGGGTCGCGGCCACGCAAGCTAACCATTGACGGCTCGGATCTGCCGGGCATCCACTACCTGCGCACCATGGACGATGTGGATGGCCTGCGCGACGGGATGCGCGAAGGCGCTAACCTGGTCATTGTCGGCGGTGGTTACATTGGCTTGGAAGTGGCAGCGGTTGGACGTGAGCTGGGACTGAACGTTCACGTGCTGGAAATGGAAGAACGAATCCTGCAGCGAGTGACGACGCCCGAAATGTCCGCCTATTACCACCAGCTACATGAAGGCCGCGGTGTGCATATCCATACCAACACTGGCGTAACCGGCTTTGCCGGCGACGGCAAGGTGCAGGAGGTCATCTGCGGCGAGCGGCGTTTTGCCGCAGATATCGTCATCGTCGGCATCGGTATTATTCCCAACACTGAGCTGGCGGAGGCCGCGGGCATCCATTGCGACAACGGCATTGTAGTGGACGATCACTGCCGCACCTCGGCGCCAGACGTTTACGCCGCAGGCGACTGCACCAACCACCCCAATCCTTTATTGGATCGGCGGCTGCGCCTGGAGTCGGTTCCAAACGCCATGGATCAGGCCCGGGTCAGCACAGCGAACATGTTGGGGGAGGACAAAACCTATGCGGCGATACCCTGGTTTTGGTCTGATCAGTACGAACTCAAGCTGCAAATGGTTGGCTTCTCTGCCGATGGTGATACCCAGGTGCTGCGAGGGGATATGGACGCCAACCAATTCGCCGTGTTCTATCTGAAAGACAGCAAGGTCGTGGCAGCAGACGCGGTAAACAGCCCCAAGGAGTTCATGCTGTGCAAGCAGTTGGTGGGCAAGACCGCGGACCCGGCGTTATTGGCAGATCCGCAAGCCGATCTCAAAGCTCTGCTAGCTTAAGACCAAGGGAATCGCTGGATCTTTGCTGGGTTAAAGCCCCAGCACCTGTTTGGCGATTATGTTGTGCTGCACTTCCGAGGTACCGCCAGCGATGGTGTAGCCACGGTGGTGGTAACGTCCAGAGGCGACAAATTCCGCCCAGGGCGGCGTTACCGCAGGCGCGCCGGTATTGCTGGAATCCTGGGGCAAGGCAAGATAATCCACCAGGCGGAACAGCAGCTCGTCTTGCGCCTGCACTAATTCACTGCCCTTGAGCTTTAACATACTGGGCTCAGCGCCAATCTGCGCACCGGCATCCGCCTCGGTTAAAATCCGCAGGCTGGTGGCCTCCAGCGCCTGCAGCCGAATTTCCAGCTCGCTGATTTCGCTCTGCACGCTCTCTGGCAACACCACGCCCCTAGCGGCCTGTTCTGCCACGGCTTCTTTCACGACACCAAGCACCCGTTTATTTTCCGCGACTCGAGAAACCATCAATCGCTCATCACCCAGCAGACTTTTGGCCACGGTCCAGCCCCTGTCCTCGTCGCCTAAGCGCTGAGCTATAGGTACTCGAACGTCCTCGAAAAAAACCTGGTTCCAAAGGCGCTTACCGTTGAACGCGTATAAAGGCTCTACGGCCACCCCGGGAGACGTGATATCAAAGAGCAAAAAACTGATGCCTTTTTGTTGCTGCACGTCTGGGTTGGTCCGCACCAAACAGAAGATCCAGTCCGCCATCTCGGCACCAGACGTCCAGATCTTCGAGCCGTTGACCACATAGTCATCGCCGTCTTTTTCTGCTCGGGTCCGCACACTGGCGAGATCAGAGCCCGCTTGGGGTTCTGAATAACCCTGACAAAACCACATATCCGCATTCAGAATTTTCGGCAGCCAATCGGCCTGTTGCTCGGCGGTACCAAACTTGATGATGGCAGGCCCGACCATGTTAAAGCCGAAGCCCGACAGGGCTGGGGCATGGGCCGCCCGACAGGCCACATCAAAAATGTGTCGCTGCACCAAATTCCAACCAGTGCCGCCGTGCTCCACAGGCCAGGCCGGTGCCGCCCAGCCTTTGGCATTGAGGGTGCGAGTCCACTGGGTGAGTTCTTCCTTGGAGACGCTAGCGCCACGTTTGACCTTGGCAGCAACCTCCGGCGGCAGGTTGCGCGCCAAAAATGTTTCTACTTCTTCCTTGAAAACTCGTTGCTCTGGCGTCAAATCAAAACGCATCGATACTCCCCATTAACTAAAATGCCCTCGTGGCAGCCAAGTATCCCTGCCTGGCCCTGATCTGGGCAAGATCTGGGCAAGCCCTGACCATGCCTTGCTTAGCGGCCTTGGTAAACTGGTTCTCTTTTTTCTAAGAAGGCAGCGACGCCTTCCTTGGAGTCCTCGGTTCCTCGCAGCCGCGTGATTTGCTCGATTGCCCAGCGACCTGTGTCGCGCCAATCAGGTTCCGTCGTGCGGCGCAAACCGGCTTTCAATGCCTGCACCGCCAATGGCGGGTTGCGGGCTATTTTGCCGGCGATCTCCAGAGCCGTCGGCATAAGATCGTCGTGGGCTACCCGCCGGCCCACCAAACCAATGGCCTTAGCCTCGTCGGCGTCTATTACCTCACCGGTAAAAAGCAGTTCTGCCGCTTTCTCGCGACCGACCAAGTGTGCCAAACGCCCCAGACCCGGGGCGTCACAGCACAAACCGCGAACCACGAAAAGCTCGCCAAACTTGGCCCGCTCTGAGGCCACCCGAATGTCCGCCATCAGCGCAAGCTCCATCCCCCAGCCGACCGCGGGGCCGTTAACTGCGGCGATAACAGGAATGTCTGTATGCAGTAGCGCGTCCGCTGCAGGGGTTAATCCGCCAGTGGCCTTGGCTCGGTCACGAAATTCCGCAGGGGCAGGCTCGCCGCTGCCCAAAATCTGTTTCATATCATCGCCAGCACAAAACGCTTTACCTTGACCAGTAATCACCAACACTCGGGCCACGCTGCTGCGAACCGTGTCCTCAATGTCAGCGTAAAGCTGATAGGTGAGGGAATTCATTGCCTCTGGCCGGTTCAGGGTTAGCACCCCGACATGGTCTGTTACCTCATAAATTAGGTCGCTCATGGTTTAGTCCCCTTTTCCTCGAACCGTCACCCTACCTGACCTGAGTCCCGCCTGACCAGATCTTCACGGCGCTTTGACTTGCTGCAGTGGTACTGTGCGCCTATGCAAACCACCACCATAGAAATCAGCAAAGAGTACCTGCACTTCGCCGCCGCGCACTTCACCTTGTTCAGCGAGACCGAGCGTGAAAATCTGCACGGCCACAACTTTCAGGTCACTCTGGACGCCGAAGCATCCATCGCCAACGATGGGCTCACCTTCGACTACAACATCCTGAAAAAAGCGCTGAAGCAAATGTGCGATGACTTGGACGAACAGGTCATCATGCCAACCCAATCCCCCTACCTGCGCATCGAATCCGACGACCAGTACACCTACGCGATTTTTAACGGCGAGCGCATACCCTTTTTGGATCGGGATTTGACGCTGCTGCCCATTCGCAACGTCACCGTAGAAGAGCTGGCCCACTATTTGCTGGACACGCTGCGGCGGCGCGAAGAAATACGGGCCCTGGACGTCCAGCACATGGTGCTCAAGTGTGCCTCTGGCGAGGGACAGTGGGCGAGCGCTCAGTGGTCCCGGAATGATCCAGGGCCGAGTAGCTAGCGATCACAGGGTGCGCCGCTAAGGAAAACCAATGAATTGTCTTGTGATTACCGGCGCAAGTTCCGGCATCGGCTTAGCCACCGCAACAGCTTTCCACGAAGCAGGCTACCAAATCATCAATATCTCGCGCCGCCCATGTGACCTGCCGGGGGCGCTGGATTTGAGCTGTGACCTTGCCGACCCCGATGCGGTTGACCGTATAGCGCCTACGCTGCAAGCCAAGACCCAGCACGCCTCAAGCCTTTGCCTGGTCCACAATGCCGCGCAGTTGGCCCACGACACCGTTCAGGAAGTCCAGGCACAGGCCCTGCGCCAGGTATACGAGATCAACCTGATCGCACCCACCGTGCTGAATCGACTGCTGCTGCCTGGCATGCAGCCGGGATCCAGCATCATCTACATCGGCTCGACTCTGGGTGAGAAAGCCGTGCCGGGGAGCTTCAGCTATGTGACGTCCAAACACGCCAGCATCGGCATGATGCGGGCCACCTGCCAGGACCTAGCCGGTTCCGGCATTCATACCGCCTGCGTTAACCCGGGCTTCACGGATACGGAAATGCTGCGCGACCACATACCCGCTGACGTCATGCCGGACATCGCCGCCATGAGCACCTTTGGACGACTCATCGAACCGGCAGAAATCGGTCAAGCCGTGTTATTCGCGGCCCAAAGCCCGGTGATCAACGGCTCGGTCATTAACGCCGACTTAGGGCAAATCCAGCGCTAGCGCCGCGCTCGCAAAGACCCGTTCAGCGCAGCTGTCGCGCTAGCGGCAGCAACAGCCCCGCAAACACCAACACAGCCAACAACAGCAGACTCGGCACGGTTGCCCACAGACCCATAACATCGAAAACCAATCCAAAGATCGATGCCGCTATCACAAACCCTAAACGCAGCCCAAAGCCGATCAACGAATTGATGGTGGCCCGATAGTCGCCGTCAATGCGCCAATTCAAAGCGTCCATAAAAAGCACGGCAAAAACCCCTCGCGCAGCAAACAGCAACCCGGCGCCAGCCAGAGCCCAAACAAGGTGACCTATGGCAAGCACCGTGATGCCCGCCAGTGCCGTTACGCCAATCACCTGGATGGTCCCATGCGCTCCTAGCCAGGTCTCAACACGATGCGCCAGTTGACCCGTTAGCGCAGCGACCACCTGTAAAATGCACCAGATCCAGCCGAAGTGGACCAGGGTCAGCTCTAGCTCCACCCAGACGGCTTGCGTTAGCCATATGGCCAAAAAGTTCACCAGCGGCCACAGGCACAAAGCGCCCAGCAGGCGACGCATCAAGGTGGACTGTTGCCACAATGCACTAAGCACTTGCCAAAGAACCTCCCACTCACCGCTAAGGCTGCGCAGCTGACCGCGCCTTACTGGAGGCTCGAGCAATAATAGCGATGCCAGCAATACCGACACGCCACAGATCGCCTGCAATAGAATCACCAGTTCGATACCGCTAAACATCAGCAGCGCCGTGGCGGAGAGCGCTGCAAGACCCTCTGCCGCCATGCCCACGACAAATAAGTTGCGAACCGTCCTGTTGCTACGAGCAGATTCACCGCGCTGCAGCGCGCGCTCAGAGTCGTAGAGCAGGGCAAGGTCGGCCCCGGATAACAGCGATGCCCCGAGACCGGTGAAAATCTCGAACAGCACCAGCCCGGAAAAATCATTAACACCGAGCAACAACAGCCAGCTGCTAGACCAGAACAACGCACCCAACCGCAGCACGGTCACTCTACCCAGACGATCTGCCAGGTACCCTGAAGGCAACTCCATCACCAAGACCACGCAAGCGTAGATGGACTCCAGCAAAAAAATCGCCTGCAGGTCTTGGCCGTAGTGGGCGAAAAACGGCACCATAATGGGCGCGACCAGCATAAATCGCTGGACGGCGCGCAGGCCAGGCACCGCCCACAAATTGCGCGCAAGCTGCGTTTGCGCTGCCGGCTGTAGGGTACTGGCTAGCTTTTTCTCGGTCATGTTGAGTCCTTTTTCTTTACGCCGTTAATACGGCCTGGACCCAAAAAGAAAAAACCCGAAGGCTTTCGCTCTTCGGGTTCGCTGTTGCGCTGTTACGGCAACGAATCAACCACTGGAGCGGCCACCGGGCATCCACACACCCTTTACAGTATTTGGTATTTCCATCAACACGCAGCCCTGAGCCAACGGGGGAAAGGCCACGGAAAAAAGTGCCCATGAGGTTTGTCGGGTAACCCGCGACGGATGCATATTGCTAACGCATAGAGGTGTCATGTTGGAGGTCCTTACCATCAACCAAGCCAGTAAATTCATGGTCGGTTCAAGCTCGCTCTGGCCGAACTTGAAAAGGCCGCACAACCTACGCCTGAGGGCAGATTTGACTACGACAAAGGGATAAGCGGTAGAAACCGGTAGACCAAAGGCGGGGCACCTTCTCAACGGGGCAATCCAGCTCTGTTTCAAACTCAAGTCTCATGCGCGTTTTTCCTCTAGCTTTTCAATGGAATCTATATAGATGTTGAGTAGGGGAAGTGAACGGAGGCAAGCGCGGCGGCGCCCGAGTCGTGTACTACAATTGGACTGCCGAGGATGCAGCGGTTCTGCTAACCGTGTATACCAAGTCGGCGAGAGAGAATATTTCGGCTGAGGAAATTGGCAGGTTAAAGAAATGAGTCAGAGCAAAGATCTCACAGTGGCAGATATCGAACGCGAAGCCGCCGCTATCGAAGCGGATGCCGGCAAAGCCCTGCCCGGGCTGCGGGATAGCCTTGCCGAGGCAGTCGCCGGCGGTGGGCGGCGTGCCACACTGGAGCAGATCGAGATTATCGACGCACGACAGTCACTGGGTCTGTCCCAGAGCGCATTCGCGGCGGTTATCAACACGCCCCTGCGAACTTTGCAGGAATGGGAACAGGGCCGGTCGCAGCCAGTCGATGCTGTGGTCAAACTGTGTCGTCTGCTACGGGAAAATCCAGAGCTGGCGCAGGTCTCTTAGTCCGCTACTGCCGCTGGCTCGGCAAACCGCAGCCACTGCCGCTGAGGCAAATAGTCATTCAACTCCACCACCACCTGAGCCCACTCACCTAACCCGCAATACCGCGGGATTTGAATGGTTCAATACGCAACGGTACCGCCGGTCTGCGTCCAGGGGCGGAAAAACCCGAACTGCTTTCAGCCCGTCGCTTCCTGGTTTTTTTCAAGCCCCAGCCAGGGTCTTAGATAATGCACGGCTACATAGATCGGGCCCGTATCCAAGGCGGCGACCAGCAGTTTGAACACATAACCTGAGGCGATAAACACCATAAGCTGGGGCCATATTGGTTCATCGGCATTCACCGGCAAGGCCCCGGCGTAAAAGTGGGTAACCAGGATCACTGCCGTGGTATCAACAATTTGGCTGACCATGGTAGAGGCATTATTACGCAGCCACAGATGCCGGCCGTTAGTAAGGCGCTTCCAAAAGTGAAACAGCCGCACGTCACAGAGCTGGGCCGCAAGATAGGCCACCATGGAAGCCGCAACAGCGCCGAAGGCCAGGTCGCGTATCTCGAAGAACGTAGGCTCCCGCCCCGCCACGTCCACCAGCGGCTGCCCGTTGGCATCTAAGTCAAAACCGGGCAGTACGCCGCCAAGCCAAAGCAGGAAGATGACCCACGCATTGAGCAGCACGCCCATCCAGACCATGTCACGGGCTTTCTTCTCGCCGTAAAGCTCACTGATAAGGTCTGTGCAGATAAAGGTCACGGGATAAGGCAACACGCCAATGGCCACCACCATCGGGATGGTGACGCCAAAGACCTCAAAGGACAGATCTAAAAAGCGGCTGATGCCAAGGATGTTCAGCATGGCAAGGGTGCCAAGGAACATGCCGGACAAAATCAAAAATAGCCGCTGCCGCCTCTTTTCGTAAACTTCTGCGGTGACCGTCATGATGGGGTTTCCTTCATGGACCGAGCTAGCTCGGCCCGAAGCTGCTCGCTCGGCTTAGCGTGGCTTGCTCAGCCACTGTTGGTTTACGCAGTTATCCAGACCACCAGTATCCAGATACTTCACGATCACCTCACCACCTTTGAAGCGCATGTCGTGGACACTCTCCGGCGTGTAAAAGGCCGAGTGAGGCGTAATCAGCAATCGGTGATCGATCCACTCTTCGTCAGCAGCCCAGGCCTTAATCAACGGATGGTCCGGATTCGCCGGTTCTTCCGGCAGCACGTCTAAGCCCACCGCCTGCACATGATCGGCTTTCAGGGCCTGGTACAGACCGTCGAGATCAATGATCGGACCCCGGGCGGTGTTCACCAATATCAGGCCCGGCTTAGAGTGGGACAGCACGTCCGCGTTAATCAGTTTTTCTGTTGCTGCAGACAACGGCAGGTGCAGGCTCACCACGTCGCACTGGCTGAATAGTTCTTCGAGAGAGTGCACGCGGCGAATGCCCAACGCCAATTCCGCTCCGTTCTCCCGGTAGGGGTCATACATAACCACATCCATGCCGAACGCCTTTGCCCGCAGCACCGCAGCGGTGCCAATACGGCCCAGGCCCACAACACCAAAGGTGCAGGCGGAAAGCCGCTTGCCAAAGGGATTCAGCGCCGGGCGCCAAAGTCCCTTGGGGTCTTGCTTGAGTTCTCGGGTATGAAAAGTAATGCCCTTCATCAGGGACAACATTAGCGCCATGGCGTGGTCGGCGACTTCCTGAGTGCCATAGTCCGGCACGTTGCACAGCGGAATACCCATTTCTGCCCAGGCCTTGCCGTCTATGTTGTCGAAACCCACCTTGGGGGTCACGAAAATCCGGCACTTGGTCATTTTTTGACGATACTCTTCAGGGATGTCGTTAACGCTCACGACGGCGTCACAATTGGCCCATTGGTCGTCGGTTACATCGGTGTAGCGTTCGCAAAATTCGGCGCTATGCCCTTGCACGCTGGACTCTTCGATGTGACGTCCGTCAGGCCAGCGCATGGCAGGCCACAAAATTCGATAGCTCATAGTTCTCCCCTTAGATGCAGTTTGGACTCGACCAAGCCAGTGGTCAGTATATCTCCCCTCAGGCTGCTTTGCGTTTTCCCCGAGCGGGCTTCATAGCTCCCCGAGGCCTGATGCTACTTGCCCAACACAGACTCCGCCAGCAGCGCGACGCTTTTTCGCAGCTGCGCCTCGGCCAAGCCCGGCAAACGCAGCCGGGTAACCACCATATGGGTCATGCCAAGTGCTTCCTGATAGCGCTGAATCCCGTCACGAACAAATGCCGGATCACCGATCAAGGTCCAATCGTCCAAGGACTCATCGGGCTGAAGCCGAGAGTTTTCCACTTCGGTTTCCACACGCTGACGCAGTTGGGCTATCTCTTGCTTTTCATGACTAACATAGACCGTGCGCATCAGCGGCACCGCCTCCGCCGGCTGAACATTTTCCGCTAGCGAAGCCTCGCGATGCTGTCGGTAGTTATCGGCCAGAGTCTGCAAACTTTCCATGGGCGAAGATAAATAGGGCAAGCCCATGCGACCCGCTTGGGCCAGAGCCTTGGGACCAAATGCCGCAACCCAAATAGGTGGGTGCGGTTGCTGAACGGGCCGGGGGTACACCATCACCGCATGCTCAGGATCTCCGTCTAAGGAAATCGCCTCACCAGACCAGGCCTTTTGCATCAGATCCAGGGTCCAGGCAAAAATCCGACGCTTTTCGGCCACTGGTACATGAAAGGCGCGGAGCATTTCAGGCGCGTAGCCCCGCCCTACTCCCAACAGCACCCGTCCACCGCTAAGTTGATCTAGCACTGCCACCTGCTCTGCTGCCTGCAAGGGATTTCGCAGGGTCAGCAAATACGATGTGGTGGCAAGCTGGATGTTGCTGGTAGCGGTGGCTGCACTGGCCAGCAGCATTAGCGGATCAGGCAGAGCACCGTCACCAAAATGATTCTCCGGCAGCCAGAAGGACTGGAAACCGCAGGCCTCGGCAAACGCCGCCTGATCACCGATCCCTGATGCCGTTGGCGGGTTAAGATGCCACGGCGTAATTCCAAGGTGCAGGGTCATATGAGCTCTCGCTGCTGCACGATCAGCAAAGCCACCATGGTGGCTTCCATGGCGCTGAGGTGCCGGGCAAAAGCAAAGTCCTGATAGAGGGGGTCATCTTTTAACAAAATACAGCGCAGCGCATCTTGGCTGGCATTACCGCAGCGAAACTCAACCCGCTCGCCAAAGTTATTGCCGGCAACACCATACTCGCCAAAAACATTACCACCTGAGTCAGCGCTGGGCTGAGCCGGCTGCCAAAAGGCAGTCCAGTAGGCGGGCATGCCGTTGATTTCACTGCTCACCGCAACCATCGTCCGGCGCGCGCTGTAGAACAGCAATTGCGACATGGCGTCACCGGTGTCTGTCGCAGCAATATTTTCCACCTGCATTCGAACCGATCGGCAAAGAGTTTTGCCAGCCGCCTCCAAACGCTGGACATCGACCGGGTAGCGATCAAACCGATCCTGCAATGAAAACGTCCACCATCGCCCGGTATAAACCGGCACTACCCGAGATGGAGTTGATACATCCTGCAAATAGCTAAGCAGCCCGCCCAAGGCCTCCAGTCGATCACGCTGAGGCGACTGACTGACCAGCTGTGCCGAAAGATCGTGGAACCGTGAGTTAAAGCGAGTATCAAAGACCCCCAGAACCGCATCACTGTCATCCTGCGAAATGTCTAAGTAATTCCAGCGAAACATACGCCCAAGAAAAAAACCCTTCGCCCGCGCGGCGTTAGCACGCACCACATAGCGTACGTCTAAGGCAGATAGCGGCTCCCCCAAAGCAGCCGAATCCGTGTTCTGCCAGTCGACCATGCAGCGGCTGATTTGCTTCGCCGATAAAAACGTCAGCTGCTGATGCAGCCCCGCTTGATAAGCATGGGTGGCGCTACTGCCCAGCAAGGCAGCAATAAGGAGGACATTCCTCCAGGACATGCACTTCTTCATCCGTTTTCAGCTCTTCCAATAAGCAGGCTATGGTTTTTCCCAAGCCGGGCCAAATCACGTCCGGCACCAATTGCGCCGAGGGCTTGAGGACAAACAAGCGATCTACTGCCCGAGGGTGGGGCAGCGTAAAGATCTCGCTTTGTCGGATCTCCCCATCAAACAGGAGTAAATCCAGATCCAGTTCACGCGGCGCATTGCGCTGGTATTTCTCGGCGCGACCAAATTCCCGTTCAATGGCTTTGAGTTCTTGCAGCAACCCTTCGGGGTCGATGCCAGCCCTAGCCTCAAAAGTCACCGCTGCATTAACAAAGTCCCCGGATCCCGGCGGACAATTCACTGGCGACGTTCGAAACAGTTGGGACGCGCGCAGGCTGTTAGGTTGGGCAAAGGGCACCAGGGCTTCAATTGCGGCAACAACGATGTCCGTGGATTCTCCCTGATTGGATCCAAGCCCAATTAATACCATTACCCAACCTATTCTTACTGTCTGAGATTATGCCGACGTCACATGGTAGCACTGTGAAAACACGGGAGGGCTAAATTCCACGGCCAACGCTCCAAAAGTCGCATCAGCTCGGTAGTAATCCCGAGCCGCGTTTGGCACCATCGATAGATCAACGCCAGTACGCTGGCGCAAGTACTCGATGAAATGAACAGGAACTTTGGGGAGAAACCATGAAGGCAGCCGTACTCAGAGAAACAAACAAACCTTTGGAAATCGAAGACGTCCAGCACGGCAAACCGGGCCCCCGAGAAGTCTTAATACGCACCGCCGCGGCGGGGGTTTGCCACTCTGATCTGCACTTTCAGGACGGCTCCTACCCCTACATGTTGCCGGCGATTTTGGGCCACGAATCCGCAGGCATTGTGGAAGCCGTTGGTGCCGACGTGACCTACGTCAAACCCGGTGACCATGTCATCACCTGCCTATCGGCCTTTTGCGGGCACTGCGAACCGTGTCTTACTGGACGCATGTCGCTATGCAGCGAGCCTGAGCTTCAGCGCGGCGAGAGTGAACCCAGTCGCTTAGCCAAAGGCGACGAAAACATCGCTCAGTTCCTGAATCTTTCTTCGTTTGCCGAATACATGTTGGTGCACGAGCACACCGTTGCGAAAATTCGCGAAGACATGCCCTTAGACATTGCGGCGTTAATTGGCTGCGGCGTCACCACCGGCGTTGGCGCGGTTATTCACACCGCCAAGGTGGAAGCAGGCAGCACGGTAGCCGTTATCGGCTGTGGCGGAGTCGGCCTCTCAGCCATTAATGGCGCGGCCCTGGCGGGCGCTTCGCGCATCATCGCCGTAGACATGGTGCCCAGCAAGCTCGAGCTAGCCCGAAAGTTCGGCGCTACCGATTTCGTCAACGCTGGTGAATGCGATCCAGTCGAAGCCATCCGTGAACTGACCTCCGGCGGCGTACACTATTCCTTTGAGGCTATTGGCTTGGCGGCAACCGCTCAGCAGGCCTTCAAAATGCTGCGCTTCGGTGGCACCGCTACCATTATCGGCATGATCCCTGTGGGCACTATGGTAGAACTTCACGGGCCGGAGTTTTTAATGGAGCGGAAAATGCAGGGCTCTAACATGGGCTCTAATCGCTTCCGGGTAGATATGCCGCGCTTTGTGGAACTGTATCTGCAGGGCCGACTGCATCTGGACGACCTAATCTCTAAACGCATTCGTCTCGAGGACATAAACCAAGGCATGGACGATCTGCGCACCGGCGAAGTGGCCCGCAGCGTGATCATGTTCGATCAATAGCGCGCCTAGCGGATCACCACATAGTAAAAGCGCCCGTTGCGAAAAATTCGCAGCAGCAGCTGGCGCTTGTCGCGGCGAACTGCGTCGCGCAGGGCCGCGATATCCTCAATGGCGACGCGGTTGGCTCCCACAATCACATCCCCGGGTCGCAGCCCGAAGGCATAGGCCGGGCTGCGGTTACCGACCTCGGTAGCAACAACCCCTGCCCCGGGCAGCGTTTCATCGCCGCCGCGAAGATTCTGCAGCTCTACCCCGCGCAGCCAAGGCGTCAGGCTCTTGCCAGCAACCGCCTGCTGTTGGTCAGCCACAATGCGCAGCAGGGTTCTGCCCTGCTCTCCCTGTCGAACATACTGCACCGCTACTTCGTCACCAATAAACATGGTTGCTGCCTGGGCGGAAAAATCCGCCACGCTGAGGATGGGCTTTTCGCCCATCTGTATGATTACGTCGCCAGGCTGCAAACCCGCTTGTTCTGCCGAACTGCCCGTTTGCACGTCTACGACGACCACGCCCTGAGGCAAGCCATCTGCGGAAATCACGCCGAAGGCTCGGGCTAGCTCTCGATTCAGAGGCTGCACGATGGCGCCAACAAAGCCGCGATTCACCTCTCCCTTTTCAATCAGCTGAGCTGTTACCGCGCTGACCATGTTCGCAGGGATAGCGAAACCAATCCCAATGTTGCCACCAGAGGGCGCAAAGATGGCGGTGTTAATACCCACTAGCCGCCCATGAAGGTCCACTAGGGCGCCACCAGAGTTGCCAGGGTTAATGGGAGCGTCGGTTTGAATAAAGTCCTCATAGCCCTCAATGCCCAGGCCACTGCGTCCCAAGGCGCTGACGATACCCGAGGTAACGGTTTGATTAAGGCCAAAGGGGTTGCCAATGGCTACCACAAAATCGCCTACCCGCAGCCGGGCGCTGTCGGCGTACTCGATGGCCAGCAAGCCCTCGGCCTGAACCTGCAGCAAGGCTAGATCCACCTCTGGATCTGTGCCAATTAACGTAGCCTCCAAGGTTCTGCCATCAGACAAACCGATGCTGATTTCATCCGCCGACTTGACCACATGAGCATTGGTGACGATATAACCCTGCTGGGAATCGATAACCACTCCAGACCCGGCGCTTTGGGTTCGACGGTAACGTTGACGGCTTTTCGGCACGTTAAAGAAGCGACGAAAAAAAGGATCTTCAAGCAACCGATTGCTTTCTCGCACCACAGACCGCGTGGCGATATTCACCACCGCTGGATTTACCCGCTCCAGCATGTCCGCCAGACTTGGCAGCGGCTGCATAGTTCCCAACGGGTCCGCAGACGGAACCTGGGCAGGAAACGCTGCGGGCACTAAACCACCGGACGGAGAATGCTTTAACTCCTGCGCATGAGCAGTCCCGGCAAAACAAATGACGACAGCGCAAATCGCCGCGAAAAAACACTGTGTGTTGGCAGCTAAACGGAGTCTTTGTTTACAAATCATCATTCAACCTCAGGCCTCAGCGACTGGATGCACTACCTGAGGCCTGCTCCTCAGGGGTGACGTCACGATAGGCAGCCGGTGAAGATCCGGCGCTGGCGCTTATGACGATGACTAACGCAATCAAGGACACCGTCAAGCCGGCCAAATACGAATAACTATAGGTAGTCCCCGACGTCGCATCAAAGATCATACCCATCCCGTAGGGTCCAAAGGCCAAACCCAACACGCTTATTGCATTGGCTCGGGCGAATACCTTGGCGTAGATTTGTGCGGGATAAATCTCCGCCAGCCACAGCGGCTGGGTCATCAGCAGATTGCCTACGCTCAGGCCAAACAACCCTGCGGCCAGCACGGCCATAACGCCGTTAGGTGCCATGGCAATACAGGTCAAACCCAAGGCCTGCAAACATACATTGCCAAGGGCGAAGCGACGAATGGGAATTCGGGATACAAGCCAGCCGCCAATAAAGCGCCCGCTAATGCTGCAAATAGACAAAGCTTGCACCGCATAGGCCGCCGTTTCAAAGTCAGCAATGAGCGCAACCCGGCTGTATAGATGGGCAATACCGCCCACTTGCGCCGCCATAATCAACACATAGGCTACGGCCATGAGCACGTAGAACCGGCTATTCACCGCCGATGACAGCAACGCCGCGTTATTCAGGGACGCTTCGGCGCTGGGTTTAATCAGCGCCCCAGGGGCCTGTTTGATTAACAGCGACAGCGGCACAAGAATCAGGATCAGCACCAGTCCCAGCCAAGGCATGGTTTGGGTGACCCCTTGTGTGCTGAGCAGCCACGCGGATACCGGCGTAATCACCACACCGCCCAGGGACAGGCCGGTCGAGGCAACGGCTAGGGCAATGGACCTTTGGGGCCCGGGAAACCACTGGGTTATCAACGTGGTGGCCACCACAATGGATACACCGGCGTTACCAATGCCAAATAGCGTGAACAGCAAATACACCTGCCAAACTTGGGTTGCTTGACCCACGCTGCCCAAAGCCAATCCGCTGATTAAAGCGCCGACAATCATGATGGTGCGAACGTGGTATCGGCTCAGCAATGAGGCTACATAAAGACCGGCAATACCACCGACGACAAAAAACAGGCTCACCGCGAAAGAAATTTGGGCCACCGGTGCGCCAAGCTCTGCAGAGAGCCGATTGATGTAAACCGACATGTTGTAAAAACCCAGACCGGAACTCACCGTCTGTACCAGCAGCATGACGGCTACGATGACCCAACCGTAGCGGTCCGCCTTTGGCGAGGAGGGCGTCTGTTGGGTCATATGTCTTTCCGTGTAGTGGCCGCGCTTATGTGGGACTCAGGTACGAGCCGCCGCACACTATAGAATCCGACTCTGGAAACGTCTATGTTGCGCGCGAGCGCAAATCGCCTAACTTTCTCCCGGACCAGAAGAACAAGGACTTACTGTGGAACTAAAAGACAAAATTATCGTTGTCACCGGCGGCGCAAGCGGCATTGGTCGGGAAATGTGCCGCCGCTTCACCCGCGAGGGCGCAGCCAAAGTCATCGTCGCTGACCTGAACGGCGAAGGCGCGGAAACCGTGGCCAGCGAGATTGGCGGTGTCGGTTACGCCACCAACGTTCGTCATGAACAGGACCTGATAAACCTAATCGAGGAAACCGAAAACCGATTTGGGCCCATCGATTTATTTTGCTCCAACGCCGGCATTGGCATTGGTAAGGACATTTTCGAGCCTGACGACGTGTGGCAGACCATTTGGGAGGTCAACACCATGTCTCACGTCTGGGCCGCCAGGCACCTGGTGCCGCGCATGATCGCCAGAGGCGGAGGCTACCTTTTGAACACCGCTTCCGCCGCGGGTCTGCTCAGCCAAATCGGCTCGGCGACCTATGCGGTAACTAAGCATGCGGCAGTTGCGTTAGCCGAATGGCTGTCCATTACCTATGGCGATCAAGGCATCAAGGTGTCTGTGCTTTGCCCCCAGGCGGTGCGCACCGCGATGACTGCAGGGGGCCCGGGTGTCGCTGGCGTGGACGGTATGATTGAGCCCGAAGAGGCGGTCAACGCGGTGGTGGATACCCTGCGGGAAGAGCGTTTTCTGGTACTGCCTCACCCAGAGGTGGCCGAGTACATGCAGCGTAAAACCGCGGACTACGACCGCTGGCTGAAAGGCATGCGTCGTCTCCAAGGTCTTTATACCGAAGCCTAGCTGGCGGTTAGGTAGGCTCAGCGTCCAGATAGCCGTTGAGACGAAGGGCCTCGATCAGACCCACTAAGATTAAGTCCGAGACCACGCGGTCAAACAAGTCTTCTCGGTGGAAGAGGTTGGCGAAACCACCTGTGGCAATGACCAAGGGCGGATCATCGGCAAAGGACTCTGCGCTGATACGCGCCACCAGTTCCCGGACCATGCCGACGTTGCTCCAATAGAGGCCGCTTTGAATACTCTCCGTCGTAGTTTTGCCGATGGCCGTGCGAGTCGGCTTGATTTCCACAGACGGCAACTTGGCCGTCTTTGCCTCTAAGGCCTCCATAGCCAAGCGAATACCGGGCATTATGTTGCCGCCTAAAAACACGCGGTCCTTGGTAATCGCGCACACTGTCGTCGCGGTACCGAAATCCACCACCACGAGATTGCGATTCGGAAAAAGTTTGATAGCCCCCATGGCGTCGGCGATACGATCGCTGCCCACCTCCTTGGGGTCTTTATAAGCAATCTTCAAACCTGTCTTGAGCCCGGGCCGTAGAATCATCGGCTCCAGGTCAAAATACTTTTGGCAGCAAGAACGCAGGGCGTAATTGAGCTCCGGCACCACAGAGGAGATGGCCACGATGCGAATTGCTTCAGGATCGATGCCGTTCTCGCGCAGGGCACCGCGAAGAAAAACGCCCACCTCATCTGACGTGCTCTGCCCGGTGGAGGCGTAGCGGAATTGGCTGATCAGCTCCTCTTGCTGAAAAACACCGCAGTAAATCTGACTATTACCTACATCGAGAACTAAAATCATGATGCCGCATCCTCAAGCATAGATTGATCGTTAGCAGCACTCACCGCCATATTATCAATCAGGCGCACGGCTTGATCCCCCTCACCAACCACGACCGCCGCACAGCGGCGACCGCGAACCGTCTGCACATAGGCGACGTCAAAACCCGCTCGAGAGAGTCTCTCAGCAGCCTCGGCGTCCGTCGCCGCCTCACCGAGGATGCCATTGAAGCGACCCGCCAACCGTCTGGCGTCCGGGCTGAGCAATAGATTGCGAGAGGACATGGCTAGACCATCGGCCTCACGCACGATGTCGCAGCCCAAAATCTGCACGGGCATAAAAAAGGCTGCGCACATATCTCTAATGAGGGTGTACTGCTGAAAATCCTTCAGACCAAAGTAGGCTCGGTCTGGGCACACCAAATTTAGCAGCTTCATCACCACGGTCAGAACACCAGTGAAATGGCCAGGCCGGTCGCTGCCGCAAAGACCCGTCGAGAACTGGTTTTCACTGAGCTGGAACCGAAACTCGTCCTGATACATCTGCTGGTAGTCGGGCACTAGCACAACGTCCACACCGGCTGCTTGCGCTTGGGCGATGTCTGCCTCAAGAGTGCTGGGATAGCTGGCTAAGTCTTTGGGGTCGTTAAACTGGGTGGCATTCACGTAGATAGACAGCACCGTCAGATCGTTGTGCTTGACGCTTTCTGCCAGTAAGGACAGGTGCCCAGCGTGCAGGGCACCCATAGTTGGCACAAAGCCCACGCTGCCCGTCATCCCAGCCCGCAGCTGCTGCCACTGGGCCATGCAGTGCAGGACTTTCACCGATAAACCTCATTGCAATCCGGAAAGGCACCGGCTGTCACATCCTGATGAAAAGCGTTCACCGCGCTGTTCAACTGGGCATGGCCGTCCAAATAATGACGCAAAAACTTCGGTTTAAACTGAGGCTGCATGCCGAGCATGTCCTGCAGCACCAGCACCTGGCCATCCGTATGAGCCCCGGCGCCGATGCCAATGGTGGGGATGTCCAGGCTGCGCGTAATTTGCCGTCCCAGGTTCTGGGGGATGCATTCCAGCACCAGCGCAAAGCAGCCGGCTTCCTGCAGGGTCATCGCGTCGCGGTAAATTTTTTCTGCCGTGGATTCGGTTCGACCCTGCACTTTGTGACCGCCCAACCCTTCAACAGACTGGGGGGTCAGACCCAGGTGACCCATGACCGGCACGCCCGACTCCACTACGTGGGCAATGGTATCCAGCTGCCCCGCGGCGCCCTCAATCTTGATGGCGTTACTGCCCGCTTGCATAAGCTCACACACCGCATCCATTACCTCGTTACGCTCGCGCCGAGCGGCAAGAAAAGGCATGTCCCCCACGATGAATTTGTCCGGCGCGCCCCGGCGCACCGCCGCTATATGGGTTGCCATCATCGGTACCGTGGCGTGCACCGTACTGCTGAATCCGTGCATAACCATGGCTAGGCTGTCGCCTACTAACAGCGTATCCAGATCCGTGTCGTTGAGTAATTGTGCAGACCAGTAGTCGTAGCAAGTCACCATGGAAATTTTTTCCGACGCGACCTTACGACGATGAAAATCGTGAATGTTCATCT
>JAYOBI010000026.1:0-45425 GCA_038104735.1 Gammaproteobacteria bacterium
CCTAGGTCTCCGTTGGATTAGGTATGGATGAAAAGACGCCTGTGCGACTGGGGGGGGGCAAGAAGAATCTGACGAAAGGTATCTGGTAGTGGATTAATGGACGGTGGTGGAGAACGCATCCAATAAGGACTTTGCCCGGTCACGTTTGTCTAAAACTGCCGGTCGTTGTGTTGCTCTCTGGCTTGTACGAGAATCCCCAGCCGGCTGCGACAATGCCGCTCTGGGCATTTGTTCTCTGCCGCCGTTTAATCCAATGGGTCATCCGTGAATAGAGACTGGTCTATGTTCCAACCAATCGCCGGTCGGAGATATTTTTCAACTGGGGTGTTGATATGTTTGCTGCTGGGCAGCTGCAGCACCATGGATTTTTCTCGTTTTCAGGCCAATGCCGATTTAATGGCCGAGCCCCGAGACACCACGCCTTGGCCCCGTTACGCCGGTCCCGCCAGTGCCCGGTTCACCGATCTTGGGCAGATCTCGAAAGGTAATGTGAACCAGCTTAAGCCGGCCTGGGCCTTTCGCACCGGTGACGTTGGCAACATTTTTCAGAACACGCCGATCTTGGCGAACGGCCTGTTGGTGGTGTGCAGCCCGCACAATCAGGTATCGGCTCTGGATCCGCTGACCGGGGCGGTGGCCTGGCGGTTTGACGCCAAGGTAGGTGACGGGCCGTTTCCCAATAATGCGAATTGCCGCGCTGTGGCCCAATGGCCGGTCAGCGAAGGATCCACGCAGAACATTGCCTCATCCCCGTCCCACTGCGCCAATCGCCTATTCATGGCCACGAACGACGCTCGGTTGATTGCGCTGGATAGCCTAACCGGCGAGGTGTGCACAAGCTTTGGTGACGACGGTGAGGTGGATCTGGTCGCCGGCGTAGGCAAGCTGCTCTGGGATACTGAATATCAGGTGACCTCCCCGCCAGCGGTGGTAGGCGACGTGGTTATTGTGGGTTCTGCCATAGCCGACAATCAGCGCCTGGATGCCCCCAGCGGCGTGGTTCGGGGCTTTGATGTGCGAACGGGTGAATTGCGCTGGGCCTTCGACTTGGCACCGCCGGGCTTTGATTACGACTCCGGCTTGGTTAGCGATGCGGGATACGCCCTTGGTACGCCGAATGTTTGGGCGGGCTTTGCGGTGGACGATGAACGCGATCTCGTTTTTTTGCCTACAGGCAATCCCGCGCCCGATTACTATCGTCCCGACGGTGCGGACTTGTCCTACTATGGCACGGCGGTGGTGGCACTTCGCGGCAGTACCGGGGAGGTGGTGTGGCGCTTCAAAACCGTGGAGCGAGACTTTTGGGATTTTGACGTGCCGTCCGTGCCGTCGGTTGTGGATTTACAGCTAAACGGCCAAAAGGTGCCTGCGCTGATTCAAAGCACCAAGATGGGTTTTATTTTTGTACTCAACCGCGAGACCGGCCTGCCTCTGATCGAGGTTGAACAGCGCCCGGTGCCGCGCTTTGGCCCGCTGCGAGAAAAGCTTTCCCCCACCCAGCCTTTTCCTCCCCGGGCTTTTCGGGTGGCTCGCCAATATCAGCCCGGCCAGTCGGTGCTTGGGCTGTGCAACGGTTTGGAGCAACAGTCGCGGATCGGCGACATTTATACTCCCATTACAGACCAATGGACTGTGGCGCTTCCCGGACATCCTGGCGCCACTAACTGGGGTGGCGTCGCCGTAGACGCCCAGCGTGGTTTGATCGCCCTCCACGCCAACACCATCGCCGTGCGCACCAAACTGCTGGATCACGCCCTTGCTCCTAAAGGGTTGATGGAGCGATACACAGACCCCGCAGGTTCCCTAGATGACAAACGCCAAGCCTATCTGGAATTCCGTCAGGCATTTGATTTGTCCGATCGCGTGGAGGTGGGTATGCAGGCGGGTACAGAATTTGCGGTGGCTCGAGAGATCCTGTTCGACCCCTATACCGGCATTATCCCCTGCGGTGGTTTTCCCTTGGGCGAAGTGCTGATGATTGATCTCAACGCCGGACAGCAGGTTTGGCGCAGGCCCCACGGACAGTATCCTGGTTTGCTCAAAGGTCTGTTTAACGCCGGATTGCCTCAACTGGGCGGGCCGCTGCTAACGGCTTCCGGCGTGTTCTTTTTGGGCTCCGCTTTCGACAGTGCCCTGCGCGCCTACGACGTGGACACCGGTGAAGAGCTTTGGAAGCACGCGTTGCCTGCGCCTGGTGCGGCTACCCCCATGAGTTACGCGGTTCGCGACGGTCAAGGTCAACTTAAGCAGTTTGTCGTGATTGCCGCCGGGGGTGATGGGCGCATGCCCATTGGCGGCACGTCGGACTACGTAGTGGCTTTTGCGCTGCCAAACCCCTAGGGCCTTGCTCGACGTCAAGGTGGGCCAAGCCATCCCAGACAGTGGTAGAGTCAGGGCTTGGCAATGCAGAAGTGGGGAGTAGCAGTGGCAACAGCAACACCGTTAGCGGGTTTGACGGTTCTGGATTTCGGACAGGTTTACAACGGCCCATATTGCGGGTTTTTGCTGGCCCAGGCCGGTGCCCGGGTCATCAAGGTTGAGGCACCTACCGGCGAAGCCTTGCGGGGGCGCAGCGGGACATCCAAGCCAAGTTTTCCCTTCCGCATGTTCAACAGCACTAAGGAGTGCATTACCGCCAACATTAAGCATCCCGAGGGCCGCCAGATGATTAAAGATCTGGTGCCCCACGTGGATGTGGTGCTGGAGAATTTTTCACCGGGAACGTTGGCGGAAAATGGGCTTGGCAGCGAGGTGCTGTGCAAGCTCAACCCGCGTCTGATTTATGCTGCTGGCACGGGTTACGGAGCCAGCGGACCCTATCGGGATCATTTGGGCATGGACATTACGCTGCAGGCCATGAGCGGGGTAATGAGCGTGACCGGTAGCCCGGACAGCCCGCCCACCAAGGCTGGGGCGGCTTTTTGCGATATCTTGGGTGGCGCTCATTTGTTCGGCGGTATCGTTTCTGCGCTGTATCAGCGTGAGCAAACCGGCCAGGGCGCAGTGATCGACATATCCATGCAGGACTGTGTCTTCCCTGCGCTGGCCACCCAGCTAGGCACCTACTTTCAGTTAGGACATCAGCCACAGCGTACCGGTAATCGTCATACTGGCATGGCCTTGGCGCCTTACAACGTTTACGAGGCCAAAGACGGTCACGTGGCCATGATCTGTTTCCGTGGCGAGCACTGGGGCCGGCTATGCGATGTCATGGGGCATCCTGAGTATAAAACCGATCCGCGATTTGCCCGCACCAAGGATCGGGCCCGCAACATGGACGAGGTCGATGCCATTGTGGAGGAGTGGACCCGCACCCTGAGCAAAAATGAGATTTTCGCCATTGCCGAAAGCGCAGGGATGATTTGCGCTCCGGTACAGACCTTGGAAGAGGTGGTGAATGATCCGCAGTTGTTAGCCCGCGGCACCTTGGCCTGGGGCGACGACAAATGGGGCGAGCGTTCGCTGAAATTTCATACGCCCATTCGCTTCAAAGACATGGACACCCCCAGCGTGCCGGACATGCCGGATTTAGGCGCCAACAGCGAGTCGGTGCTGATGGAATTTTTGGGCATGGACAGCGAGCAGGTGGCCCAGCTGCGGGACAAAAAAGCCATTTAGAATGCGCCCGGCAGAGCCCAGCTGCGGGCGGTGTTCACGGTTTGCACATGCGCTACTGTGCTAGGCTGCGCGCTTTACTGTTAACCAAGCGAAGATCCCATGAGTGACGACAACACAGCCAACGCCTTTAACACCATTGAAGAGGCCCTCACCGCGATTCGCCAAGGTGAGATGGTCATGGTGGTGGACGATGATGATCGGGAAAACGAAGGTGACCTGATCATGGCCGCCAGTAAGGCGACGCCAGAAGCGGTTGCGTTCATGATCCGGCACACCAGCGGTATTTTGTGTACCCCAATCTTGCAGGAGCAGGCCGTCAAACTGCATCTAGATCCCATGGTGTCGCGTAACGATGCACCCATGAGTACGGCGTTTACCGTGTCCATTGACTACAAGGAAGGGCTTACCACGGGCATTTCTGCCGAGGAACGCGCGGCTACTACCCAAGCACTGACCAATAGCAACGTCAGCGCAGAAGACTTTGTACGGCCCGGTCATATCTTTCCGTTAGTAGCCCGGCAGGGCGGGGTGCTTGTGCGCTCCGGGCACACCGAGGCGGGTACGGATCTAGCCACTCTAGCCGGGCTGCCTCCGGTGGGTTTGTTGGCGGAGCTGGTTAACGATGACGGCACTGTGCAGCGCCTGCCAGAACTCATGGAATTTTCCCGGGAACACAATCTTAAGATCATCACCATTGCCGACCTGATCGCGTATCGGCAGCAGCGCGAGCAGCTGGTGCAGCGCAGCTACGAGTTTGCTGTGTCTACAGCCATTGGTGAAGCTCAGGCCTACGGTTATAAGACCAAATTCGAGGACGCCGAGCACATCGCCTTAGTCTTTGGTGATATTCACGCCATGGAATCCGTGCCCGTTCGCATTCATCGGGAAAAGCTGGTGGAAGATGTGTTCGGCGCTCAAGGCGATCAGCACCCCACCAATATGCTGAATGCCGCCATGCAGCGCATCGAGGCCCTGGGGGGAGGCGTGCTGATTTATCTGCGCACCGGATTTGTCGGGGTGCCGCTGGAAGACTTTGAGTCCCAAAGCCGAGAAGATGAGCGCCGCAGCCAGTGGCTGGAGGTTGGCGTTGGCGCGCAAATTCTGCGGGATTTGGGGCTGAGCAAAATTCGTCTGATCGCCGGACGTGCGGTGGAGTACGTTGGCGTAGAAGGGTTCGGGCTGACCTTGGTGGACACGGAAATACTCTAGAGTTTTCAGCCCAGACCAATGAGGCCGCGTTCAGCGGCGATACTGAAAAATCGCCTCCTGATCTTTTTTGCCCACGTAGACGATTCGTAAATCTTCAGTGCGCGTGCCGCAATTACGACACCTGAGCTTGGAGCGCATTTTGTGCACCTGAGTGCCTGGGCCCAGGGTGCTGATCAGTTTCTCGATGTTTAGCTTGGTCTGACGCTGACAGGCCTCGCACACGGCGTATAAGTGAAAACTGTCTACTAGGTCGCTGAGGGATTGCATGTGGCTTGCCTTGTCAGAGTAATCTGCCGGGCGACATACTGTATAAATATACAGATATGAAAATCAACTAAAATGTTAACTTTTAGTGGTCATTGGTGACTTAGACCCTAGATAGCTTGCGTGGCGAATCTTGGCGAACGCCTCAGGTGATGCCACAGTAGCCAGATTCATCACCATCACGAGACAGCTATGTCGGTATCCCAGACGCAATCTGCTCTACCCATCGCCATCACGCTGGGAGATCCCGCCGGTGTGGGGCCGGAAATTCTGGTTCGCACCCTGCTCGACTGGCCTGAGGGAACAGCAACTAGCCCCGGCGCTTTGCAAAACAGCGCCTCCCAAAACAGCCCGCGCTGGATCATTGTTGGCACCCGCTGGGCGCTGGAAAAAGGTGCCCAATGTCTGTCTGTCCAGCTGCCCCGGCTCAATACCGTCAACACCCCGGAACAGGCGCTGCCGGGCTGGAATCTGCTGGACCTTGGAATACCGGAGCCCGAAGATTTTCGTTTGGGGGAAGTTCAGGCCAGTTGCGGCGAGCTGGCGGTACGTGCGGTCGAGTGGGCGGCCAACGGCTGTTTGAGCGCAAAGCTGGCGGCCATGGTCACCGCGCCGATTAATAAAGAAGCCATTCACGCGGCGGGCTACGTCAACGATATCGGCCATCAGGAAATTCTTGCGCGCCTCGCCGGCGTCAGCCAAACCGCCACCATGCTCATGACCCCGGGTTTGCGCGTCGTGCACCTGTCGACTCATAAATCCTTGGCCCAGGCCGTACGCTTTGTCACCAAGGACGAGGTGCTGGCCAAGCTGCACTTGATTCATAGCACCCTCAGCCAGTGGGGTGTTGCCCAGCCGCGCATCGCTGTGGCTGCCTTGAACCCTCACGGCGGTGAAGGCGGTTTGCTAGGCCGGGAAGAGATTGAGGAGCTGGCCCCCGCCGTGGCCTTGGCCCAGCAACACGGTGTGCAGGCGGTGGGGCCGCTGCCGGCGGATTCCGTGTTCAATCGGGCCATCGCCGGGGAATTTGATGTAGTGCTGGCGCTCTACCACGATCAAGGTCATATCGCGATTAAGGTGCACAACTTCCACGAGTCCACTACGGCAACTATGGGCATTCCCATGGTGAGAACCTCGGTGGATCACGGCACCGCTTTTGATATCGCCGGTCACGGCATCGCTGACGCCACGGGAATGGGGGCTGCTATGGAAGCGGCGTTGGCTATCGTCGCGGGTCGATTGGGCCAGTCGCATAAGACCAAGGGTTAACCCGGCCGTTGGTTTAACGCCAGCACAAACCCTTGCGTCCGCGAATACGTGTTCTTTTGCTCCCATGCCTATGGCACACTCCCAGATCAATTCAACGCTAGGGGAGAGGTTGTGAAAGCTGCTGTATTTCGTGAAGTGAATGTGCCGATGGAAATCGAAGAAGTAACGGTTTCTAAGCCCGGCCCCAGAGAAGTCTTAATCCGTACCAAAGCTGCGGGTATTTGCCACAGTGACATGCATTTCTTCAACGGCAGCTATCCAGGCAAACTGCCCATGGTGCTCGGTCACGAAAGTGCCGGCGTTGTTGAGCAAGTGGGCAGCGACGTGCATTACGTTAAGCCCGGTGATCACGTCATTACCTGCCTGTCGGTGTTTTGCGGTCACTGTGAGTCGTGCTTAACCGGACACCTGTCTTTATGCCAAGAGCCCGAAACCAATCGCAGCAGCAAAGAAGAGCCGCGGTTGAGTCAAAACGATCAGCCCCTGACCCCCTTTGCCCAGCTTGGCTCCTTTGCCGAGATGATGCTGGTTCACGAACACGCATTGGTGAAAGTCCGCGAGGACATGCCCATGGATCGCGCGGCCTTGATCGGCTGCGGCGTGACCACCGGCATTGGCGCCGTCATTCACACCGCGGCGGTGGAGCCCGGGGCTACTGTCGCGGTCATCGGCTGTGGCGGTATCGGCCTGTCGGCCATCAACGGCGCGGCTTTGGCCGGTGCTTCGCGCATTATCGCCGTGGACATGGTGGCTTCCAAGCTGGAGCTGGCGCGCAAGTTTGGCGCCACGGACCTGGTAGATGCCAGCGACGGCGAATCCGTGCAGAAAGTCATCGAGATGACCGGCGGCGGGGTGCATTACTCCTTCGAAGCCATTGGTTTAAAAGCCACCGCCGAGCAAGCCTTCCAGATGTTGCGGCCGGGCGGTACGGCAACGGTTATCGGCATGATTCCGCCTGGTCAAATGGTTGCCGTTCACGGCGTAGATTTTCTTGCCGAGAAAAAAATCCAGGGCTCCATGATGGGGTCCAACCGCTTCCGCGTGGACATGCCGCGGTTTGTGGATTTTTACCTGCAGGGCAAGCTTCACTTGGATGACATGATCTCCAATCGTATTGCGTTGTCTGATATCAATGAGGGTATGGCCGCGCTGGAAACGGGAGAGATTGCCCGCAGCGTTATCATGTTCGACTAGAAACTGCAGCAAATCCTAGGAGTCGCACATGCGCTGGCTTTCTTTTTTACGCAACGGTAGTGAAACCTTCGGCTACGTAACGTCATCTGACGGCGAAGGGGTGGTGGACGTCGGCGCCAGAAGTGAATTTGCATCCTTGGGCGATGCCATTGCCGCGGGTGCGCTGGAGCAATTGGCCGTCAGCTGTGGCGACACCGCCGACCTGCCCTTGGCGGAGGTCGAGTACCTGCCCACCATTACCAATCCAGGCAAGATCTTTTGCGTGGGCCTGAACTACAAGGCACACCAAGAAGAAACTGGCCGCGGCGGTGAAGGGTACCCCACCATTTTCGTGCGTTTTGCCGATGCCCAAATGGGTCACGGCGCGCCCATGGTACGGCCGCTGGAATCTGGCGCGCTGGATTTTGAAGGCGAGATCGCCATGATCATTGGCAAAGCAGGTCGCCGCATCCAAGCCGCTGACGCCATGTCCCATGTGGCAGGTTTTTCCATCTACAACGATGGCAGCGTTCGCGACTGGCAGCGTCAAACCAGTCAGTTCACTCCGGGCAAGAACTTTGCTAATACCGGCGGCTTTGGCCCATGGATGATGACGCTGGATGAAATTGGCGATTTAGATGCCATGGAGATCACCACTCGCCTTAATGGTGAAGTGATGCAGAACGCCACTGCAGATTTGCTGGTGCATGGCTTTGTCGAGCTATTGGAATACTGCTCTACCTTTGTTGAACTGAAGCCCGGTGACGTCATTGTCACTGGCACCCCCGGTGGAGTTGGCGCCGCCCGCAAGCCTCCGGTATTCATGGATCATGGCGACGTGATCGAAATTGAGGTTAAGCCCATTGGTACTCTAAGCAATCCAGTGGTTGCTGAAAGCGCCTAGAGCACAGAAAACTCGCCGCCTGCAGGCGGCAACTTTGGCTGGAGAAAAGAGTGAAGTTTGGTATCGGCCAAAGTGTGCCACGCAGTGAAGACCCCCGTTTAATCACCGGCGGCGGTCAATATACCGACGACATCAACCGACCTAACCAGCGTTATCTTCGCGTGCTGCGCTCGCCCTATGCCCACGGCGTGATCACCGAACTTGACGTCAGCGATGCGCTAACGCGTCCCGGCGTAGAGGCTGTTTATACCGCCAAAGACCTTCAGCATCTGGGCGGTTTACCCTGTCGGGCGGCGCTGAAAAACGCCCAGGGTGAGAAAGCTTTTATTCCCCATCGTCCGATTCTGGCCGAAGACCGAGTGCTCTTTGTTGGTCAAGCGATTGCGGCGGTGGTGGCGCAGACTCCCGAGCAGGCCCTTGATGCCATAGAAGCCATTGAGCTCAGCGTTGCGGATTTGCCCGCCTGTGGCGACTTGGCCCGAGCCCTGGATCCAGACACCCGAGCCATGCACGAAGGCCGGGACGACAATCTGTGCGTACATTTCGAGCAGGGCGAAGCCGATGACGTGGATCAGGCATTGGCCGCCGCCGCGCACTTGGTGCAGGTCAGCATGATTAACAACCGAGTTGTGCCCAGCCCCCTTGAGCCCCGAGCTACCCTGGTGGAGCCCCAGGAAAATGGCTTCAGCTTGTACAACCCAAGTCAGGGCGCCCTTGGTCAGCAAGGGGTGCTGGCGAAAATCTTCGCCATGTCTGCCGAACAAATCCGGGTGATCTCGCCAGACACCGGTGGCGGCTTTGGGGTGCGCGGCGAAGTGCACTCTGAGGTGTGCGTGGCAGCCCACGCGGCCATGGCCCTCGGTCTGCCGATAAAGTACACCGGCGACCGTTCGGAAATGTTTCTTAGCGATAACCACGGCCGGGACAACCTCACCGACGTTACCGCCAGCTTTGACGCCGCCGGCAGGATCACCGGACTGCGGGTAGAGACCACGGCAAATCTGGGCGCTTACTGCTCTAACGCCGGGCCATTTGTGCCTACCATGGCCGGCGGCCGCATTTTGGGATCCGTTTATCGAATCCCTCATGTGCATCATTCGGTTAAATGTGTTTTCACCAATACCATGCCGGTGGGCGCTTATCGAGGCGCTGGCCGCCCTGAGGCCTGTTATGTCATGGAGCGGCTGTTTGATGCAGCGGCTCGGCAGTTGGGCATAGATGCCATCGATCTGCGTAAACGCAACTTCATCGCCCCGCAGGATATGCCCTACCGGCTGCCCTCTGGAGTCACCATCAGCAGCGGCGAGTTTGCAAATACCCTGGATATGGCGCTGGCGCGCAGTGATTGGCAGGGATTTGCCCAGCGCGCCAAAGCCAGCGCCGACAAGGGCCTGCTGCGCGGTCGCGGCATTGGTTTTTATATGGAATCCAGTGGCGGCGGGCCGGAAGAAGAAGCGGCCATCAGCGTTGGCGAAGACGGCAGCATCGATGTCATTGTGGGCACTTTCTCCCACGGCCAAGGTCATCGAACGACGTATGCGCAAATTCTCAGCGAGACCTTGGGCGTGGATTTTGAGCAGATCAATATCATTCAGGGCGACACCGATGTGGTGGCCTTCGGCGGTGGTACCGGTGGGTCCCGATCTTCGCAAATGGGCGGCGTTGCCGTGCAGCGAGCGGGCCTGGCCTTGGTAGACCAAGCGAAGACCATCGCCGCAGAGCTGATTCAGAGTCCCGTGGCACAGGTGGTCTACGCCGATGGCATGTTTCGGTCAGCTGCCACCGACGTTGCGGTGTCCCTGCAGCAAGTAGCTCAGGCGTCCATGGAGCCTCAGTTTGGTGGCCGTAAGCTGGCGAAAACCTTGCGCTATGACCGAGGTGGCGGTTTTACCTTTCCTAATGGAGCCCACATCGCAGAGGTAGAAATTGATCCGGATACGGGTGTGCTGACGGTGCAGCGCTATACCGCGGTTGATGACTGCGGACGCGTGATTAACCCGTTACTGGCCACCGGCCAAGTACATGGCGGCGTGGCCATGGGCATTGGTCAGGCGCTGTATGAACACGCCCTGTACGACGACGAAGGCCAGCTCATCAGCGGCAGTCTAATGGACTACGCCATGCCCCGGGCGAGTCAGATCGCGTCCATGGACGTGGGTTTTAACGAGGTGCTGGACCCGAACAACGAGCTGGGGGTTAAAGGTATAGGCGAGGGCGGCGCCTGCGCAGCGCCTTCCGCCGTGGTGCTGGCGGCCATCGACGCGCTGTCTCACCTGGGCATTACGGCCCTGGACATGCCCATGACGCCAGAGCGGCTGTGGCGGGCAATGAATAAAAATTCGGATATAAACTCAGCCTGAATTTTCTTGGGAGATACGAATGAGTGATTTCAGCGGCGCAGATCTCATCGCCGACGCCTTAGCCCAGCTGGACGTGGAGCATGTATTTGCCATCGTCAGCATTCACAACATGCCGATTTTGGATGCCATCAACCGTCTGGGTAAAACCAACATCATCGACGTTCGCCATGAGCAGGCGGGCACCCACGCCGCGGACGGTTACGCTCGTGCCAGCGGTAAGCTTGGTGTGATGATTGCGTCTACCGGTCCTGGTACCTCGAATACGGTGACGGGTTTGTACGAAGCCCAATACGGTTCGTCCCGGGTGCTGGTAATAACCGGTCAAGCTGAGACAGCGTTTTATGGTAAGGGTCTTGCCTATGTGCACGAGGCCGAAAATCAGGTGCCCATGCTGGCCTCGGTGTGCCGCCGGGTGGAAAGTCCCAGAGCGCCGGCTCAGCTTGGGCCGGCGTTGCAGACCGTGCTGGCGGACATGTACACCGGTCGGGGGGCGCCCGGTGCGCTGGAAATTCCCATTGATATTCAATACGCCGCCAACGATCCGATTGTGGTGTCGCTGCCGGACAATCAGCAGTTTACGCCGGATGCTAAGAGTTTAGATCGGGTGGTGGATGCCCTGGCCAACGCCAGTCGCCGGGTTCTCCTCGTCGGTGGCGGGGTTATCGCAGCCAGGGCTCACGACGAGGTGCGGGCCTTGGCGGAGAATCTGCAGATTCCGGTGCTTACCACCGTAGACGGCCGCGGTGTGCTGCCTGAGGATCATCCGCTGTGCATTGGCAACTACTACAATTCAGCGGGTATGTACCAAGCCATTGCCGACGCTGACTTGACCTTGGCCATTGGTACCAAGTTTGCCGTTGGCGTGGACGGCCAATTTGCCGCGCAAACGCCGCCGGGCAAGCTGGTACATATTGATATCGATGCCAATATGATTGGGCGAACCCACCACGCTGACGTGGGTTTAATCGCCGACGCCGGGATGGCGCTGCGAGGCATCAATCAGCATCTGGCGGATTTGCAGGCTAATGACGCTCAGTTCACGGACAAAATCCTGCACGCAGGCGAAGGTATTCGAGACGCCATGCGCGGGCGGCTTGGTACCGATTGGCCCCAGGTCATGGACTGCATTCGGGCCAAGCTGCCGGCAGAATCCGTTTTTGTAAGAGACCAAACTATCTCGGCCTATAATTGGGGTAATCAGCAGTTCCCGATTTTGCAGCCGCGCACGTCGATTAACCCAACCTCCGGAGCCATTGGCCCGGGCTTTCCGATGAGCGTTGGGGCGGCGATAGCCAGCGGGCGTAACGGGGCAGCGAAAACTCTGGTGATCCATGGTGATGGGGGCTTTATGTTCCATGCCACCGAACTGGCTACCTGCGCTCAGTATCAGGTGCCCCTGGTGATTTGCGTGTTCAACGATTCCGGTTATGGCGTACTGCGCTACCTGCAGCAAAATCGATTTGGTCGCATTAACGAAACGGATTTGGGCAAGGTTGCCTTTGCGCAAATGGCCCAAAGCATGGGTGTACCCGGCCAGCGGGTGGACAGTGTCGAGGCCTTTGCCCAGGCGCTGGATACCGCCTTAGAAGTGGATGGACCCTATTTGATCGACGTGGACATGGAGCACTTTGCGCCCATGGAAATTTCGGTCATGCCCAAGCAGAAGGCCTAAGCCTGAGACCCCCGCTGGCCGAGCCGAAAGCCAGTCAGCGGCGCTGCTCCGAAGGTTAAGTCCAGAGCCAAACCCAAGCCAGGGGTACTTATCGCTGCCAGTTGCCCTTGGTTTAGCCATTAGGTTTGACTGTCACGGCGCGCTGTTGGTCTTGGGCTTACGCCAGTTACCAACATTTTCCTTGGCGCGCTGAAAGTTTTACGTCACAGTGCTGACCCTATGATCGCCCTTACCGATGCCGTTAAAGACGAAATTCAAACTGCCTACCGCACTTGGCTAAGTGCCCGGGATTTCAAGCCCCGGCGTGGCCAGCGCCAGATGATTGCGCAAATTGCCCGCAGCCTGTCGGCAGACGCCGATCGGGTGGCAGTAGTAGAGGCGGGTACCGGCACGGGTAAAACCGCTGCCTACTGTCTAGCCGCCATTCCTGTGGCCCAAAGCTTGAACAAGACGATTGTGCTCAGCACCGCGACGGTGGCCCTCCAGGAGCAGGTAATTATTCAGGATCTGCCAGACATTCAAGAGCGTGCTGGCCTGAAATTTAGCCTTACTCTCGCCAAGGGGCGAGGCCGCTACCTGTGTCTGAAACGGCTGGACGACCACCTGAAGTATCAAGACCAGCAAGAGATACCGATCTTTGACGCCACCGATGAAGACCACACGGTGCTCTATCAGGAAATGCTCAATCGTTTTTCCCAAGGCCAGTGGGATGGCGAAGTGGATAGCTGGGCGGAAGGCATGTCGGATGCGGCTTGGTCCGGTGTCACCACAGATCACCGAGGCTGCAGCAACAATCGCTGCTCCTTTTTTAAGCAGTGCCCGTTCTTTCGCGCCCGGGCAAATCTAGAGGGCTCTGATGTCATCGTGGCAAATCACGACCTGGTACTGGCGGATCTGGCCCTGGGCGGCGGAGCCGTGCTGCCAGAACCTGAGGACTGCATATACATCTTGGACGAAGCCCATCACATTGCGGAAAAGACCCAAAATCACTTTTCCAGCAATGCTCGAATCAACGGCACCGTGCAGTGGCTGGACAACGTCAACAAGGCCCTGGGCGCGGTAGCCACGCGATTTGGCCAACCCGTTAGCTTAACCAGTTTAGCCACCAGCGCAGCAGCGGAAACTGAGGCGCTGAGTTCCCATCTGTACGCTCTGTCTGACGGCCTGAATACCTTGAGTTTTGACAGCAAGGACGACGAACGAGAGGTGTACCGCTTTCCCCAGGGTGAGATTCCCAGCACGCTGATGGATCTGGCCATGGCGGCGCTACCGTCCCTTGGCAAGCTCTGCGACATTTTGGAGCAGGCTCATGAACAGCTCCAGGAGGCCGTGGCGGGAAATTCCGATTGGGCGCATGCGTACGAGGCAGAAGACTGGCTGGTGCCTGTGGGTCAGCTGCAAAGCCGAGCCTTAGCCACTCGCGCCCTGTTTGAGGATTACGCGCTTGGCGCTGGTCGGCCTCGCCGCTATGCACGCTGGCTTAATCGCACGCCCTATGATGTGGAAATGGTCAGCGCGCCCATTGAGCCCGGCAACATTTTGCAGGAGGTTTTATGGGATCGCTGCTACGGCGCGGTTTGCACTTCAGCCACCATCACAGCCCTCGGGCGTTTTGATCGGTTCATTGAGCGGGTGGGTCTAAACCCCTCGGTATCCACCATGGTGATTCAAAGCCCGTTTAATTATCCGGAGGTGGCGACGTTCCACGTGCCGCCCATGCGTTCAGATCCCCGTGACTTTGACGCCCACACAGAAGAGGTCATTGCGCTGATCCCCGAGCTGCTCAAGCGGCATGTATCAGCCCTGGTGCTGTTCACGTCCTGGCGGCAGCTCAATGCGGTGATCGCAGGCTTAGATCAAGGGTTGGTGGAGGATCTGCTAGTTCAGGGCGAGGGCAGTAAGCAGGCACTGCTGGCGGAGCATCGTCGCCGAGTGGACGATGGGCAGCCGTCCTACCTCTTTGGCGTCGCCAGCTTCTCTGAGGGTTTGGATTTGCCTGGAGATTACTGTCGCCATGTGGTCATCGTTAAACTGCCATTTTCTGTACCCGACGATCCGATCGATCAGGCCATTGCTGAGTGGGCCGAGGCTCAAGGGCGCAATGCCTTTTACGAGATTTCGGTGCCTGATGCGTCACTGAAGTTGGTCCAGGCCTGCGGCCGTCTGATTCGTAGCGAGAGCGACTACGGCACCATATCCATGCTGGATAAACGCATCGTCACCCAGCGCTATGGCAAGGCGCTGCTGGAATCTCTGCCGCCGTTTCGTCTCGACCTGCCGGCACCAGCCTGAACCAGCTTATGGATTAGGACGCTAGCGAGACTCGGGCTGGGCAGCTGCTAGGCCCGATGGCTCATCGGCCGCCATGGCGTCTGGCGTTATTGCCCCAGCACTGTAAATTTTCAGTCGCCGGTGCTGGATGCGCTGCAGCAAGTCTTGCATAAAGGCACCCATGTCGGCCTTGCTGAGGCCGGCCACGATGTCAGCGATGCGCTGGTTGGAATCAAAGCTGTAGTTTTCCTCGGCAAGGCTGCGCCAGTAGCGCTGGCTGCGCTGGGCCAGGTTTTTGTCTTTCTCCGTGAGTCTGGCGATCAGGCCATTTTTCTGCTGCTCAAAATCTGCCTCACCCAGCTCGTCCCATTTGGCGACATAGCTCTTTAAGAAGGTGATGGTTGCTTGCTCGAGGTAGGCAACGTCGGCGCGCGGAGACTGAACCAAGAAAAGATTGCCGCTTTGGGTGTCCATGCGCCGGATACCGGCGCTAACCACATAACCCAGCTGCTGTTCCGTGCGCAGATCGGAGAAAAACGGGGAGCGCAGCAGTTGACCGGCCAGAGCGCTTTTCGCTCGGCTGGTAAAGCTATCGTCGGGGTCCTGAGCGTAGAGCAGCAGGGTCGCATCGTTATGATCCACCGCAAGATCAATCTCCGCTGACGCGGTGATTTGAGATACCACCGGTCGGGCACGCGGCTGACGGCTGATGGGCAGTACTGTATTTAACAGCTCTGCCAGGCGCTGGGCATCTTCGGCGTCGACATTGCCGTGTAAGCCCCCCACAACCGCCAGATCGGCAAAGGTTTTCTGTCGCCAGGCCTGAAGCTGCGTCAGGGTGGTTTGCGCTAGCTCAGCCGCCTGATCTGTTGCCGGCCAGCTGGTGGACAGCAGTGCCGTCTCCAGATGCGCTAACGCCTGGTTGTAGGGCTTGTCCTTGGTGGTGTTGCCCAGTTCCCGCACCAAGCTGTCTTTCAGTGCGGCAAAACGTGCTGCCGACAACGGTGCCGTTAGCACCTGATCCAAGACAAAGGCACCAAATTCGGATTGTTTGTCGCTGTAGCCGCTCAGCCGAATGCTGATACCGCTGGGGGTTGCGGCCACCGAGGCTTCTAGGCCCGCTAACAGGGCTGGGTAGGTGGACTGGGTGAGGCCGTCGTTAATTAGCTTCACGAATAGCAGGCTGAGGCTGCGGTCCGTAAGGCTTTGCAAGCCGCCGGGCACCAGCAGTTCAATAGCGACGTTTGCGCGGGGCGTAGTAAAGGACACATCGGTATCCAGCCACAGCTGCAGCCCGGGCTGATCGACGGCCAGGGCGATGGGTTGGTCATCACCCTTCAGCAGGGAAAGGTCCTCGGGCAAAAACGGATTCGCAGCGGGAAGCTGCAGGTTCGCGTCAGCGCTAACCGCCGTCGGGTGGGGCGCTTGCATCAGCTCGTAAGGCACGTCAAACCAAGGTTCCCGAGTGGCGGCGTCAAAGTCAGGGGTGGCCAGTTCTACTAGGGCGTTGTCCGGCGTGAGGCCCTTGAGCAGGTTGCTGATTAGCTCGGGCTTGAAGCCTTCCATTAAGTAAGGGGCAACCAACAGGTCTTCGGCTGGGTAGTCTTTCAGGCGTGGCGCCATCTGATAAACAAAACCCAGGGTCGACCCGGGCTCCTGGAATCGAAACGCAAGCTCAGCAACTGTGGCCTGTTCTTGATAGCGCCACTGCTCTGGCTCGGCGGACCGCAATAGCTCCAGCTGTTGAAACAGCAGGCCCAAAATATCGTCCACGTGCTGCTGGCCCAAAGTTGTGAGCTGGATGTTAACGGCCAGCAGGCTGGTGGCCTGATCGAAATCCTGGGAGCCCACGCCGAGGCTGTCGATCCAGCCCTTGGCCGTGAGCACGCTGTGCAGGCTGCCTGGCCCCTCATGACCTAATAGGTTCGATAGGTACTGCTCGGGTTTGTAGCGATAGCTCGCCAGGGTGTTTGCAGTGGGGAAGGACACGCTCAGGCGTGCGCGGTCCTTCAAGGTTTTGGAGGTTAGTCGCGCGGGCAGCTGATCAGCCGTGAACACCGGCACACTGGGGTAACTTGGCCCAAGGTCTTTGTTAGGGATCTGGGTGAACAAAGGCTCGACCAGAGCCTGAAGGTCATCCAGCGAACGGTTGCTTAACACCACCAGGCCCATTTGATCGGCGGAATAGTTGTCCTCAAACCAGCGATCCAGATCCGCTTTCACGTCCCCGGCTAAGGTGTCTAGCGAGCCAATGGTAAATCGGTGTCCTGGGTGAGCGGGATTCAACGCCTGCTTGCTGACCATGTAGCCTCGCCAGCCGTCATCCTTGATTTGCATTTGATATTCCGAGTGCACGGCATTTTTCTCGCGATCCGCGTACTCGGCGCTCAACAGCGGGTCGATAAAAAAGTGCGCAAAGCGATCGATGCCTTCGTCTAGGGCGCTGTTCTTAATATCAAAAAAGTAGTTGGTGTGATCCAAGGCGGTATAGGCGTTGGACGATCCGCCGTTCGCCGTAATGTACTTTTGAAAGGTGTCCACTTCCGGGTATTTGGCGGTGCCGATAAACAGCATGTGCTCTAAAAAGTGGGCAAGTCCAAGGCGATGGTCAGGATCATGAAAGCTGCCCCGGTAAACTGACAGCGCCGCCGCAGATTTGTCTGTTTCCAGATCCGACACCAACAGCACCTGCAGCTTGTTGCCAAGGGTCAGATGGCGATAGCTGCGCTGGTCGTTCGGGCTTTTACGCGGTTCAATGAACTGAGCCGTGGCGGTTGCGCCAGCGGCATTGCTCCCCCGATCTTGTGCTGACCCCTCTGGCGCTTGCCCGTTCTGAGGCGGTGCGGTTTGACAGGCCGCCACCATTAGCAGCACCCCGGCGAAGCCCATGCGGGTGTAGTGGGCGATCAGGCGCTGAGAACCGGTTAGCAAACTCATGGGTGAACTCCTGTTTGTGACGACGCCAGGCAAGCAGTGCCGCGTCATTGTCTTCGGGTTATCGTCAACGACACGGAAGGGTAGCTAAGCGCCTATGCTAGTGCGATGGTACCGCCTTAGACAATCTATAGTCTGCCATGAAGCCTCGTTGAGTAGGCAGTATCAACAGCCCGTGGGTCCGCTGACCGCTGCAGCCCAGGGTCAGCACGCGGGCCTTTGGGCAATCAGCGTGGTAAACGTAAATGGTTAGACCCACACACCAACCTGAGAAGTGAGCAAATCGCCACATGGATGCGCCCAGTAACGAAACCGCTGATGCTTTTGCCGACTGGCGCCGGGTTGCCCAGCGGGTGATAACAGACGCCGGCATAACCGCCAGCCATGGTCCCAAGATTATTGGGATATCCGGCAGCCAGGGTTCGGGTAAATCCACCTTGGCAGACATTCTTACCCAGCAGCTCAATGGTTTGGGCATTCCCGCCCAGGCGGTATCCCTTGATGACTTTTATCTCACTCAGTCAGACAGGAGCGTTTTGGCCAGCACTGTTCATCCATTGCTGCGAACCCGGGGAGTTCCCGGTACCCACGACGTGGACTGGCTGCAGCAAGTGTTGACGGGTACGAAAGCCGGCAAGGGCCAGGGTTTCCTGCCCCGGTTCGACAAAGCCGCAGACGATCGCGCCGGCCAACACCCGCTGTCCTGCCAAGTACTGGTCCTGGAAGGCTGGTGTTTGGGCGTGCAATCGCAAGGTGAGGCAGCGTTGCTGGAACCCATCAATGACCTAGAGCGCGCCATGGATCAGCAAGGTATCTGGCGACGCTGGGTTAATCAGCAGATCCAGACGCGTTATGAGCCCTTATGGACCGATATTGACTACTGGCTGTGCCTTCAGCCCCCGGGCTTTGCTCAGGTTCTGCAGTGGCGGCGTCAGCAAGAGGATCAACTCGCTCAGGCCCGCCGCATGGACGAGCAGAGCCTGCGACGCTTTATTGAGCACTATGAAAGGCTGACGCGATGGCAATGGGCCTGCGGGCCTAGGGGCCCGGGGCTGCACATTCGTTTGGATGCAAGTCATCGGGTTGAGCGCATAGCGTCCGTAGCCGACTCCCCCTAGCCAGCGGCATCGCTCTTGATTTCGCGAAATGCTTCGTTCAGTTCTCGTTCAGTTACCTAAGGTTAGCGTAGCCAAACGATGACATGGCGGTAAATGTCAAAGTGACCGTAGAAGAGGCCCAAGGAGCACTGGAAAGAGCACTGGAAAGAGCACTGGAAAGAGCACTCGGCAGACGAAGCGGAACAAAGCGCAGAACAGCGAGCGACAAAGACAACGGAGCGATGAGCATGATAAGCAAAATGAAAACGGTGAAAAACCTAGAGGCGGTTCGGTTAATCCCAGCGGATTTGCGACCGCGGAATATTAAGGCAGCGGCCAATCGCACTTTGGCGGCGGTGATGTTGGCCTTGTTCCCGGCGCTGTCAGCTTGGGCGAATGGCCAGATTGAGGAGGTTCCGGTGATTTCCTCCTACCCGGTTTACCAAACCGTAGTACGGCAGGTGCCTAGCGAACAGTGTCATATCGAGCAGGTGGCCCGTCGGCATGGTGAGCCTAGGTCTGCCACGCCAGCCATCGTTGGCACGATTATCGGCGGTGCGTTAGGTAATGCCGTGGGTTCAAAAAAATCTAACCAGCGGGTAGGTGCAGTGGTTGGCGGTGTTTTGGGCTACTCTATCGGCAAAGACATCGGACGCCGCAGCGCCGAGAGGCAGGGCAGCTACGGCTACGAAGAGCGGCAGGTGTGTTCGACGGTATATGAGCGTGTGGAAGAAGAGCGCTTAAGCGGTTACGACGTCAGCTATGCCTATGCGGGACGCACCTATCAAACGCGCTTGAATTCAGACCCGGGGGCGACCATGCGCGTACGGGTTCAAGTACAGCCGCTGTAGCCGCGCGGCGGCTCCTGGGGCTTGGTGGCAACGGACGTGAGAATGCAGGCAAACATCATCAACAAACTCATAGCCATCGGCGCTCCTAGGGTGCGGGCGAAGAGGCTTGCTCTGCTCACCTGTGCTGCTCTCACTGTGGGGTTGGGTTTAGTCCCCCAGTCAGGCTTGGCTCAGCCAGGCCAAGGCTTTGAGCCTGGGGCCAAAAGCTTTGTGCAGCCAAATCGGGGTGCAGGACGAATCATCGGCCTGAATCAAGCCATTCGCATTGCCCAGGAGGAAAGCGGGGGTCGCGTATTGTCGGCAAAAACTGTCCGACGCCCGGACGGGATGCTTTTTCATCGAGTGCGGGTGCTGGTGGATGAGCAGCGCGTGATGACCATGGTGGTAGATCAGCGCGGGCGTCTGCGTCGGGGCGGCTAGGATGCGAATTCTCATCGTAGAAGACGATGACGGCTTGCGCCGGCAGCTCCACGAGCAGTTGGCGCAGTCAGGCTACGTGGTGGAAAGCGCCGCCGATGGCGAAGAGGGCCAATACTTTGCCACCCAGTTCAGTTTCGATTTGGCCGTGGTGGATTTAGGGCTGCCTAAATTGAACGGCGTTGATCTGATTACCGCGCTCCGGCAGCAGCAGGTTAGCGTCCCCATCTTGGTGTTAACCGCGCGCAGCCACTGGCGAGACAAAGTCCAAGGGCTGGAGGCCGGGGCCGACGACTATCTCACCAAGCCGTTTCGGATGGAGGAGCTGCTGGCCAGAGTTAACGCTCTGATCCGTCGTTCTGCAGGTCATGCCGCACCGGTCCTGACTGCGGGGCCGCTGCAGGTGGACACCGTCAGCCAACAGGTTTGGGTGGACAGCCAGGAGAAAGGCCTGACTGGGTTTGAATATAAGCTGCTCACCCACCTGCTGCTGGCCGGGGGCCGAGTGATCTCCAAGGCTGAGCTAACCGAGCACCTGTACGCCCAGGACTTTGATCGGGACAGCAATGTAGTAGAGGTGCTGATCGGACGCGTGCGCCGCAAGCTTGGGCTGCACTCGCTGATTCAGACAGTGCGTGGCCGGGGCTATCGCCTGTCTACCGACGACGGCGCCGGCGGACTATGAATTCCATTGCTCGTCGGTTAACCCTGGCCTCCAATGCCGTGCTGCTACTGTGCCTGTCGTTAATTGGCGTGTCCCTTGAACGAACCTATCGCGACAGCGTGGTTACCGGAGCCGGTGAGCAGCTGCGCCCGGTTATCTATGCGCTGATGAGTTCTGCGGACGAGGAGCAGGGCTTGCTGAGCTTTGCCGAAGGGGTTTCTCAGCCCCGCCTCCAGCAGCCCGGATCGGATATGTACGCCCTTGTCACCGATCAGGCCAGCGGTATCCTCTGGCGGTCGCCGTCTCTTGCCACCGCGGACCCAGACGTTAACCGGCAGATCGCCGATCACGCTCTCAATCCCCCTGCATCTGACGCCGGCGCTTTTGTCTTTGATGCGGTGACCGGGCCTGTTGACCTGTATTGCCTGAGCAACGGGGTTTTTTGGGAAGGACTGGTGACGCCGGAGGTAACGTTTACGGTATGCGTAGATCAGCAGCCTTACCAGACATCTGTTGCGAACTTTCGCTACGGCTTAATCGCCAGCTTCGGCGTGCTCTTGGTTGTGCTGAGCTTGGTCGGCGTGTTGGCCCTGGGTTGGGGGATGCGCCCACTGCGGCAAATTCAAAGCCAGCTGCAGGAGCTTGAACAAGGCGACCGAAGCCAACTGGAGGCAGTGCAGCCGCGGGAGTTGGCGGGTTTGGTGGCAAGCCTGAATCGCTTCGTCACTTTTGAAGCCGCCCAGCGCAAGCGGTATCGTCAGGCCTTAGACGACTTGGCGCACAGTCTGAAAACGCCGCTGTCCGTGCTTGGACTGGGTATCAACCACCAGCCTCCGGATCTGCCGTTACTGCAAGATCAGGTGGCTCGCATGCAGGGTATCGTGGATCACCAGCTTGCCCGCGTGGCGCGTCTGGCTGAAACCGATAGCCCGGTTGAGCGGCCTTGGGTAAGTCTTGAACCCGTTGTCCAGCGGCTGCTGCGCGCTCTGTCCGTGAGCTATCCCGATAACGATTTTCAGTGTCATTTGCCGGCTCATGTGGCGCTGCGTGTTCACGAAGACGATTTGTTGGATATTGTTGGCAACGTGCTGGAGAACGCCTGTAAACACGGCGCCGGGTGCATTCGCGTTCGCGCCGATCTGCTGCCAGTGAAGCACGATGGCTCTACTACCTTGGTCTTGTGCGTGGATGATGACGGGCCTGGCATCGACCCTTCCAAGGTAGATGCGGTACTCGCCCGCGGTACGCGGCTTGATAGTCAGGCACCGGGCCAGGGCATCGGTTTGGCGGTGGTCGTGCAGCTGCTGTCAGCTTATGGGGCTAGTATGGCTATTAATGCAAGCGCACTCGGCGGCGCAGCCGTATCTCTGAGTTTTCCCAACGCCAAGGCAAGGGTTTGACGCGCAAAAGCCGGTTAAGCTGAGCCTCCGGCCTCGTCCCAGCTTGTTCGGTTGGCTAAGCGCAGGCACCCGTTTTCAGCGGATTTAGTTCAGCCGCGCCGTTAAGGCCGCAAAAAATCTTTGGCGCAGTGCGTCGTCTGCGGGGGTTTTGGGTCCGCTTTGGCACCAGCGCTCTAACAGCTGCTGGTTGTCCACCAGCTGCATGTTGCGCATGCCCTGATTCATCAGCTGGATTTGCAGAGCCATGCGAGCGCCCTGCTCGTCCTTAGGGCTGGAAATGTCCGCGGCGATTTCCGCCTCCATGGTCAAGGTGTGCAGATCCTCGCTCACCGCGGCACCCGCAATCCGCTGGTTAAACAGATGGTGGGGAGCGGCGATACTGGTGCCGGCCGCTTCGGCCTCGCTGACCTGCTGATCCCAAAGCATGAACTCCTCCAAGCGTTTTTGTTGGGAAGCTTGCCTCTGGGCGTTGCGCCTGGCCGCTAACTGTTGCTCCTTTGCGTTCAGAGCCTTGCGGAACTGGCGCTCTAAACCCAGCTCTTGAGCCCGCTCAGCAAGTGTATTGAGCTGGGCTTCAGCGTCGGCTATCCCAGCATTGCTGGGATCAAAAGCGTTAAGTTGCGCGGTTAGCTCGGTTTCCACCTGCTTTTGCGCTGTGCGGTGGGCCGTGCGCTCATTGCCCAAACGCTCAAAAATCTCGTCACAGATTTTTCGAAAGCGCTTCCAAAGTCGTTGGTCTGCGCTTCTGGGTGTGGTGCCGATGTTCCGCCACTGGGCCTGCAGGTCCTTGGCCCCGGCAGCCAGGCCATCCGAGGACTCCTGTTCCAGTAACGCCTGGGCCCTGCTGACCAGCGTTTCTTTCGCTGTTACGTTGGCATCCCAGGTGTTTTTAACATGGCCATAGAGGGCATCCTGCAGCGCCTCAAATCGTTTTTCTACCGGCTTTAGGGCTTTGCGATCACAGGGGTGGTGCTCCTGCCACTGACGCCTGGCCTGGCGCATGATTTGTTCCGCGGCCTTCATATCAGCTTCAGACCAATCGGTGTTGTCCAGGTACTGCTGCAGGTGGTCGCACAAGGCTTTCCTGGCCTGAAGATTCTGCCGGCGCGCTTTATTCTGTTCGGCGAAATGCGCCTTGCAAACGGCAAAGGCCTGTTCCGCGAGTTCGTCAAAAGACCGCTGCAGGTCGCGCTGGGCTTTCGGTAGCGGGCCCAGAGCGTTCCACTGGCTGCGTAAGTCCTTGAGTTTTTCTCGCTGAACCTCTGGATCTGCGGGCGCCTCCACCAAGTCCTGCAAAGATTGCAGCAGCGCCTCGCGTTTAGGTGAGGCCGCAAACTGCTGCCAGTCGCTGAGTTCGCCCAGCTGCTGGCTGGCCTGATTGAGGGTCTTTTCAGCGCCGCGGGCGCCTTGCTTTTGCAGCGACCGGCACTGCCCAAGGACACTCAGGGCACGCTTAAACTCGCCGCTCTCGATTAGCGGGGCAATGGTGCCGCTAAGACTTTTTAGCTCGGCGGACAGGGCTTGCTGCCGGGCGGCGATGGAGGTTTTCTGATCCGCGGCGCCGGCTATATGCTGACGCAACTGGGCGAGCTTTGGCGGTACCGCCAAGTCCTTGGGCCAGTGGATTGACGCCTGAGCTTTTTCTGCCTTGGCCAACCACTGACTGATGGCGTCGATGCTTGCCCGCTCTGAACCCGATTCATTGGGTGGGCTCAAGTCATCCCAAGGTTGGGCGATTAACTGCCGCCAGCCGGTTAGCTGTTTTTGCAGCGAGCTTAGGCGCCGGTCAAAGAGCTGCTGCTGGTTTTCGCTTGCCGGAAAAACGTCGCAGGCCTGCTGCCAGTCCCTGGCAATTTGGCTGAGCGTGGTCTCTGCTGCTGCCAGGGCCGGCTCGTCGAGCCACTCAGCAGTGGTTAGGCTGTCGCTGGTGACGTTGAGGGTATTCAGCAGCGGCGGGAAGGGATTGTCCTGAGCGTCGGGTACCGTCAGGTCTAGTCCCGCAAAGGGCTCTGCGCTGGGCTGAAACGGCTCCACTACTTCGCCGCTGCTGGTCAAGGTGCCTTCGGCGGCCTGAATGTCGGTCAGCAACTGCTCGTAGCGCAGCTTTAGCTGGCTTAGTTTCTTACGCTGCACGATTAACGCGTCTAAGTCCTTGGGCGGGATTTTCAGCTCTCGCTGTACGCTCTCTGGGATCTCTGCCAGCCTCTCCAAGTGGTCGTTTAAAATCCGCCGGTTGTCGCGGATAAACTCCAGTCCCTCACGAGCAAGTCGGTTACAGGTTTTATCCCGGCCGCGGGAGACTTTTTCCAGCACCGCCAGCCCGTGCTCGCCCCGCAATAGTGGCAGCTTTAGCAGCGATGACCGTGTCTCGGCGGAGGCGCGAATAACCAGCAGGGCCAGCTCGTCAGCCCTGCTCGCTTTGCTGGCAAGCAGCTGGATATCGGAGTCCGACGCAGTTTCCAGCCGAGCCTGAAACACCAGCTCGTGAGTATTGGCAGGATGGGCTGCGTCCAGGGGCAATAGCTTGCTTAAACGTTTCGCGGCACCCAAGGCTAGGCAAGGGTGCGCTAGGAAGTCGGCCAATTGATCCGGCTCTTGGACCAAGGATATGGCCCGAGTAGCGACATCTCGCTCGGCTTCGCTCAACGTATCTTTTCGAGATCCAAGATGCGTCAGCAGCCGGCTTACCGCAGGGCCGATGCCGAGCCGGTCCTGAAACTCGTCGGTCTTGCTTAACGCGAGACAGCGATCCAGCAAGGCTATCTGTTTGGCGGTCGCCAGCAATGGAAGCTGCTCCAGATCCGTTGCCTGAATGTCGTCACCGTTTCCGAGAAATTTCGCGAACATAATCAATCAGCTTTTATCAGTTGAGAGCAAGACGCACTGGGTTTTACAGGCCGTTATGAGCGCCATCGCACAGAGGAGCCCCAGCCGTGTGTTTGCATCCGCAAAAGTATAGGGTCCGGCTGGACTCGGCGGTGTAGGTTTGGGGCAGAAAATCTGTGCCCTCGTGGGAACCATCACAAAACGGCTGGCGATTGCTCTTGCCGCATGAGCACCAGAAGTATTTTTTGCCTTCAACCACTTCGACGGGGTACGGGGCTTTTTGGGCGATAACGGGATCGGTCATGGGGTTCTCCACTGCGTTATTTGAATTTGGACTCTTCCCACCAGGGGTAAAACTCTGGCAGGTCTGTCGATACGTTGTTTGGAAACTTGGCATCGCGCTTTTCTAAAAACGCCATCACGCCCTCTTTGGAGTCCTCGGACTTGCCGCGGTAGTGGATACCCCGGGAATCGATTTTATGGGCTTCCATTGGGTGGTCGGCGCCGAGCATTTTCCACATCATGTGGCGGGTCAGAGCCACGGAGACCGGGGCGCTGTTATCGCGAATGTCCGCTGCGATGGCACGCGCCGCAGGCAACAAATCGTCAGGTTCGTGCAGGCTGCGCAGCAGCCCGCCGTCCAAGGCTTCCTGGGCCGGGAAAACACGACCGGAATAGCACCATTCCAAAGCTTGGCTGATGCCGACAACCCGGGGCAAAAAGTAGCTGGAGCAAGCCTCAGGTACGATGCCACGGCGCGCGAATACGAAGCCGAACTTCGACGCGGTTGAGGCCAATCGTATGTCCATGGCCAGGGTCATGGTTACGCCCACACCCACCGCGGCGCCGTTGATCGCTGCGATGATTGGCTTGGTCAGTTCGTAGAGGCGCAGGGTTAGGCGTCCGCCGCCGTCACGATTGATGGCGTCCTTATCGCGGTCTTCGCGCTGGCCGGAGTCGAAGGTGGATCCACCCCGCGATAAATCAGCGCCGGCGCAGAAAGCGCGGCCAGCTCCGGTAACAATGATGGCGCTAACGTTGTCATCGGCATCGGCTCGATCACAGGCGTCGATCATTTCCACCAACATGTCGTTGGTAAAGGAGTTAAGCGCCTCGGGGCGATTGAGCGTGATGGTGAGGATGCCGTCTTCGACATCGTATAAAATCGTGCTGTAGTCCAAGAGTCTCTCCCTCTCTTCGATAAATTGTAAGTCGGTCTGGGCGCTATGGTGCCTTGCTGACAGTGGATAATCTACGGGTATCAAAGATCCATGCACACCGACGAATTGCAGCGTTCCAAGCTCTTTACGTGCCGGGTGATACGACACCAATGAGAAAAGGCCATGAGCAGTAAAGACACCGACTGGGAACAACAGGCGCAAGCTTTTATTGCCGAACACTGGCCGCAGCCGGAAGCCTTGGTGCAACCCGGTGCCTACCAACGCGCCAGTGAACATTGGTATCGAGTCCTTGGGGAGCAGGGTTGGTCCGTTGCGCATTGGCCGCAAACCCTGGGCGGTAGTAGTTGGCCCAGCGTGCGCGCCTACCGTTGGCAGATGCTTTGCCAACAGGCCCAGACGCCCCCGATCAATACCCTGGCCCTGTCGGTAATCGCGCCGCTGCTGATGGCTGCAGCTCCGTCACCGGTGAGTCCTGCCCGGCAGCACAATGACGTCCTGCTGAGTGAAATCGCCTGTTTTGACGCTCATTGGTGCTTGGGCCTGCTGGAACCGATTACAGCGCGAGCGGAAGAACTTACCCGGGTGAGCGCGAGTTCTCAGGGCTTTGTGCTCAACGGCTCAAAGCGTGCCCTTGGGGACGGGCTATTGGGCCCGGCAGAGCAGACCGGGAATGGGCTGTGGCCCAAGCGAATTTTGTGTTTGGCCATGGACGCTCAGTCCCAGTGGCGAGCCTGTGTGGTACCCGCAGACCGGGCGGGGGTCACCCTGGCCGCCGTGCCGAATCAGCAAGGCCGCTGGTTTCATGTGGCGTTTGATGAGGTTGCGCTGGCGGCTGAAGAACTTTTGCCGCTAGCTGGCGAAGGGCTGCTGTCGGCACTGGCGGGCACCGCGGACCAGCGCAGCGTAGTTCTGCCCAGTGCCAGCTCTCACGCCCTTGGGGTGCAGCTGGAATTGCTAAAACGAGAATTGTTGGCGAACCCCCATGAGGATACCGACGCGCTGTTGTCCCAGCTCCACGAGGCGGAAATTGCGCTAGCGGGTTTGCGCGCCCTCGAAACCCGGGCATTGGCACCGGTGTCGCCCCAGTTTCCCCAGGCCTTGCCTGTAGCCATGCTAAACGTGAAGTCCCAGGAACTGGAACAGCAGATTGGCAGCCTGCAGTTGGCTAGCTTTGGCTACTATGCGCTGCCCAGCTCAGATGGGCTGCGCGATCACAATCAAAGCCCGATCAATCCCGGCGGCGATTCGGTAGGGTTGGTTGGCCAAGCCCTGAGTGCATTGGCCTCGTCGGCGTACGGCTGGAATCCCCGGGACATCCTGGCAAAACACTGGCTGCAGCTGGATGACGAGAAATCCTAGACAGCGCTTAACGCCCGCGGTCGCGCAGCTGCACCGACTGTGCGGGCAAGGCAAAGTTAACAATGCAACCGCCTCAAGCAACGATTACTATATCGGCCTTGGGATAGCCTTTGGCGGCAGTACGGCAGGTAAGCGCAGGTGCTTTGGACACAGCGGCTAGGCCGTTTACCGTCTCAGCGCAAAACGCCCACCGTCAGGTCAGGCGTTGCGAAAGCGTTAGATAAGTTAAAAAGTTAGATCAATTAAAAAGTTAGATAAGTCAGAAACGTAAGGGGTAGATGAATGGACTTTTCCTTCACAGAAGAGCAGAACATGCTGCACGAGAGCATTGAGCGATTTGTGCAAAACGATTACAGCTTCGATGACCGCCAAAAAAGCGTGGGCTCGGATTTGGGCTACGACGCCAACAACTGGAATACCTTCGCTGAATTGGGATGGCTAGGCGTGCCATTCAACGAGGCAGACGGCGGCTTCGGCGGCGGTGCGGTTGAGTCGTCACTGATGATGGAGCAATTCGGTCATGGCTTGGTCATCGAACCCTACTTGGCCACGGTGGTACTGGCTGGTGGCGCTATCAAGCACGGCGGCAGCGAAGCGCAAAAAGCAAAGCTGCTGCCCGGTATCATCGACGGCAGCACCCAGGCGGCGCTGGCCTACGCTGAACCCCAAGCCCGATTCAACTTGGCGGATGTCACCACCACCGCCAGTGCCGACGGCGATGGCTACGTGCTTAACGGCTACAAGGCCGTTGTACTCAATGGCCCAGCAGCCCAGCTATTGGTGGTTAGTGCGCGCACTGCCGGCGAACAGCGCGATCAAGACGGCATCACTTTGTTCGTTGTTGATGCGAAGGCAGCCGGTATTTCGCGCCGGGATTACCCAACGGTGGATGCGTTCCGCGCCTCTGAGATTACCCTGGACGGCGTCAAAGTTGATGCAGACAGCGTGCTTGGTGAAGTAGGTCAGGGTTATGCCTTGCTGGAGCAGGTGATTGACGAAGGCATTCTTGCCATTGGCTCTGAGGCCGTGGGCTGCATGGAAAAGCTCTACAAAGAAACCGTCGAGTACTGCCGCCAGCGTGAGCAGTTCGGACAGCCAATTGGTAAGTTTCAGGTGCTTCAGCACCGGATGGTCGATATGTTCATGGAGCATGAGCAGTCCAAGTCGCTGATGTTTATGGCAGCCATGCGAATGGATGAGGGCTATGGGCCCGAGGCGCAAAAAGCGGTCAGCGCTTTTAAGGTTCAGATCGGTAAGTCAGGTAAGTTTGTTGGTCAAAATGCTGTGCAGCTGCATGGTGGTATGGGCATGACCGAAGAGTTGAACATCGGTCACTACTTTAAGCGGCTGACCATTATCGACACGTTATTCGGCAATGCCGACTTTCACCTAAAGCGGTTTGGCGCACTTTAGGGCGAGATACCGACACCGGGACTGGCCGGCACAAGCGAGATTGAGAAGGAGGGCTCATGGCACGCTGGGATAAAGAGGACACATCGACCATTCCAGATTGGTTCTGGGAGGCCGTCGATACGCCGGCGGAAAGCCGCACCGTAGAAGTGGACGAATGCGATGTGGCCTACCGGCTTTATCCCGCTCCGGGTAAGCCCGGAATGCTGCTGATTCACGGCATGAACGCCCATTCGCGCTGGTGGGATTTCATTGCGCCGCAGCTGTTGGATCAGTACCAAGTTGCCGCCATGGATCTCACTGGCATGGGTGATTCGGACTATCGCTACGAATACTCCAGTCAAACCTATGCCGATGAAATTCTTGCGGTGATTGCCGACGCCGGTTTGGGTGATGACACCATTGTCGTTGCCCACAGCTTTGGCGGCTACATGGCGGTGAAGGCCGCGAATTTACACCCCGAGCGATTCGCCGGCCTAGTGCTGGTGGATTCCGGAATTCGTCACCCTGACGAGCCCATTCCCGACCGGCCGAAAATGGGCGGTATGCAGGGCAAGATCTATCCAGACCGCGACAGCGCGCTGATGCGCTTTCGCCTGCAGCCTCCTCAGCCCTGCGAGAACGAGTACATCCTGCAGTACATTGCCCGGAACTCGCTGATGCCAATGGACGGCGGCTGGGCGTGGAAGTTCGACGAGGATTTGCTGACCACCCTGACCGAAGTTGATCGCAAGCCCGAGGATTTCCAGTCCCTCACCGTACCCTTGGGCGTGATTTTTGGAGCAGACAGCGAGCTGTATTCCCGGCAAAGCCTGACCTACATGCAGGAATTGGTGCCTCAGGATTTCCCGTACAAAGAAATCCCTGACGCCCAGCACCATGTCTTTCTCGATCAGCCGCTAGCCTTTGTGGAGGCTTTAAAAGAGATTTGCACGGCTCTGCCATCCAGAGGCTAAGGGCCTGATTTGCCTCGACAAAGCAATTGGGCCAATGCCTCAGCGCTAAGGCCTACGAGCCAGGTCAACGGCGCTGGCGCAAGGTGCTCCCATCTCGGCTTGGCCTCGCGTTGACTTCGCGTTGGCCTAGGGTTGGTCGCCCAGGGCTTCCAGCTTGATGTGCATGACCGCGCTGGCCTCGACTTTTTCCCGACTGAACAGCATGGGTACATGGCCCTCGGTTGCCCAGTTTTCCAGCAGGTTGTCGTAAAAGGGCGAACGTGGGTCGCCGGATTGCCCAGGTGCATTGGTCATGCGCGCATCGTCCCAGTTGCCCACATCCACCACCATGCGAAACGACGCTCCGCTGCGCACGCGGAAATTAGCCGGGTCGAAGCCGGTATTGTTGGTGGTGTTGGCGCTGCCGCCCCGGGGATAGGCTTTGATGGCCATATTTTTCGCCATGGCAGGCGTGGCGCGCTCCAGCAGCGGGTGGGAAAAGACCATTTGATGCAGGTCGCCCCAGCGCCAGTTCGCTGGCTTGTCGCCCAGCAGCTGGGTGGTTTCCGCCCAGGCCGCCCGCAGGCTGCTCACCGCTTGGGCCTGACCCTGGGCGGTAGCGAGCAGCGCCAGAGAGCTTTGCGTCGATAGGGCGCCCTTGGGTGGCTGGCTTTCGCCGACCAGAGTTTGTCCCAGTGCAGGGTTCAGATGTCGGTAGTACCAGACGTTCCACAAGGCCGCAGCCGGGCTATCGGCTTCCAGGCGGTGATCCCAGCTGGCCAGCAGCAAACCGCCGGTGTCTGGATTGGTCTCGGCGATGTCAGGCAGCAGGGCCAAGGCGCGGCGGGCCAGTACCGAGTGATAATCTCGCTGCAGGGCTAAAGAGTCTTCCATGCTGTGAGGTTCTGGTGTGTCCAGATATTCCCACAGTCGTTTGTAGCGCCAGGGCGCTGACCATTCGAAGCCAACCTTGTAGCGCCCAATGGGATAGTCCTCGGGCAGGCTCATGGCGTTGGCAGTGCCGCTGAACCCTCGCTTGGGATTGTATTCTTCCGGCAGCACGTCCATGTCGAAGAAGCCGTCCCACTCGTAACGGCCATCGCCGGGTACCGGCATCAAGCCGTCCCAGTTGTCGCGCTTGGGAAAGCGTCCGGCGGGTTTGTAGCCGATGTTGCCGTCCACGTCTGCATAGACCTGATTCTCTGAGGGTGCCCCCCAGCGGTTTAAGGCACCGACGAACTCGCGAAAATTCTCTGCGCGCATGTACTCAATACTACCGAAGTAGGGTGCCATGCCAGGTTCCAGCCAGGCAGCGCGTACCGCGAAGGCGTGCTTCTTGGTCTCGGCAATCACCGGTCCGTGGCGGGTGAACTTCATGTCGACGGTTTGGTCTTCGCCGCCCTTAACTGCCAAGGTTTCGGTCATTTCCATAAAGGGCTCAACGTCACCCTGATACAGGTAGCCGCCGCGCTTTTTGCGATAGACGTAAAGGTCCTCCTGATCGATGGGGAAGATGGTTAGTCCAAAGGCGATTTGCTCGTTATGGCCAATGGAGATACCAGGTAGGGCCGGCTCCCCTGCACCGATAACGTTGATGCCGGGGCCGTTCAGGTGCGCGACGTAGCGCAGGGAGGGTACTGCGTGGCTGCGGTGGGGGTCGTCGGCCAAAATGGGTCGCCCGGTGGTGGTTCGATCCCCGGTGACTACCCAGTTGTTGCTGCCTACGTCTAGGTGGTGGGCGTCGTAGCGCGCCTGATCCAGCAGGGCGGTTAGCCGTTGCGTCGGCGGCAGCTGACTGAAATCCACTGAAGCCGTTGCTAATAGGTATTTGTCCAGAACGTTATCTGGGACGACGCAGGGATCTAGCCCAGCGGGTGTCTGGGTTTGCCATTTCGGTTCCAGGGTTCGCCACTGAGCCGCGAGATCCAGGCGCTGCTCACAGGCCAGCTTCGCTCGCCAGGTTTCGGTGACCACGTTGCGCCACAGGCCATTGCTGCGGATGCGTACCACATCGTCGGCCCGCCACCGGCTAGGCTGGTAGCCCAGGATGTCAAATTCTACGGGCATCAGATCCGGGTTGGCTTTGGCCACCGCAATAAAGGCGTTGATGCCTGCGGTAAAGGATTCGGCAATGCGCTTGGCATCATTGCCGTAGGCCAGCCACTCGGCGTACATGTCGCCGCGATAGACGAACAGCCGGGCGGCTTTATCCTGCTCTGCGTAGGCCTCACCCAGGACCTCGGCGAGCTGGCCCAGGCCGCGCCGTTTCCACAGATCAATTTGCCATAAGCGATCCCGGGCCGCGTTAAAGCCTTGGACAAAAAACACATCGTAATGATCTTGAGCGTAGATGTGGGGCACGCCGTACTGATCCACCAGAATCTCCGCATCCTTGCTCAAGCCGGCGACGGCGTAGCTGGCAGTGGTGCGTTCGGCAACCGCGCCAGCGCCTACAAGACATAGGCTTAGAAAGGCTAAAACGTAGCGCAGAATAAATTTTCGGTGCGTTGACATGGGCTTGAACTCAAAGTGGGGACACAGAAGGATATCAAAGTCGTTTAGGTGCGGGGCAAAATCAACACCTTGACCCCTAGCCTAGGATTTGCAGCGTTTTCCCCAAGCTTGATCTCGACGTTGAGATTTGCTGGTCAAGTGCGTTTCCGCGTTGGCATACTCTGAACCTCCAGTGACTCGGACTACCCCATGATTTCCCTTTTGCTGCTGTTCTTTGCCATCGCCATTGTGACGTCATTTTTGTGCTCGCTTTGGGAGGCGGTGCTGTTAAGCATTACGCCTTCCTATGCGCAGATTCAGCTGCAAAAAGGCACCTGGCTCGGAAGGCGATTGCAGGCCTTCAAAGAAGATATCGATCGCCCTTTGGCGGCAATTCTCACCCTCAACACCATTGCTCATACTGTCGGCGCCATTGGCGTAGGCGATCAGGCGGCGAAGATTTGGGCCGAAGCTCACCCGCTGATCACAGGCCTGCTTGTCCCAGCGGTAATGACCTTGGCAATTTTGGTGCTGTCCGAACTGATTCCCAAAACCCTTGGCGCCAACCACTGGCAATCGTTAGCGCCCTTTACTGCTCGCAGCCTTGTTCTGATCATTTCTGTGCTGGGGCCCATGGTGTGGTTCTGTCAGCTGATTACCAGCAAGCTCAAGAAAAACGAGGTTGGCAGCACCTTCAATCGCAGCGACTTTCTCGCCATGGCAGATATTGGTGCCCAGCATGGTGTGTTTGCGGAGCAAGAATCGGCAATCATCGCCAATTTGCTCAAGTTCCGCTCGGTGCGGGCCAGAGACGTTATGACCCCGCGCACGGTAGTGCGCTCGTCCAAGTCAACGGAAACCCTGGGCGAGTTTTACAGCGAGAATCGAGAGCTGCGGTTTTCTCGAGTGCCTCTGTATGAGAACGATTCGCCAGATCAGGTTATTGGATACGTGCTCAAAGACCAGGTTCTGGCCGACATTGTGGACGGTCATACGGACAAGCCGCTGAGCCTGCTCAAGCGAGAGATTATCGCGGTGCCAAACGACTACCCGATTTTAGAGTTGTTTAATCGGTTTTTGGGTGCCCACGAGCAAATTGCCTTGGTGGTGGATGAGTTTGGCGGTATGGACGGTATCGTCACCATGGAGGATGTGATCGAAACGCTGTTGGGTGTGGAGATTGTCGATGAATCGGATCGCACGGTGGATATGCAGGTGTTGGCTCGGCGCAGCTGGGAGCGGCGCGCGCGCCGGGTAGGCTTGATCGTGGAAGCAACCCCGGATGATGGCTCAGGCGATGCAAACTCAGAAGCCAGCCCAGAAGCCAATCCAGAAGCTAACCCGGAAGCTGACAAATGACCCCAGCAGCTCCGTGAGCAATAGCGCGCCGCTAGCAGGGGGTGGCAAAGGGCTGCTGTGGATACGGTGAAAAAAGGGCTCTTGCGGCTTTGTGTTGAGTGGGCGCTGGCGTGATGCTGAATACCGCGCAAAAAAAAGCCCTCGTTACGAGGGCTTTTCGTGTTCGGCAGGCAGAATCAACCAGGCACTAATCCCAGGTCAAAGCGCCACCGGTTTGGTAGTCCGTCACACGGGTTTCAAAGAAGTTTTTCTCTTTCTTCAAGTCCATGATTTCTGACATCCACGGGAATGGGTTCTTAACTCCCGGATATTGCTCAGCGAGGCCGATTTGGGCCAGTCGCCGGTTGGCGATGAACTGCAGATATTCTTCCATCATGTTGGCGTTCATGCCGAGAACACCGCGAGGCATGGTGTCTCGCGCGTAGCTGATTTCCAGATTAGTGCCTTCCAAGATCATGCCTCGGGCTGCTGCCTGCATCTCTTCGTCCCACAGGTGCGGATTTTCCAGCTTGATTTGATTGATCACGTCGATGCCGAAGTTCACGTGCATAGACTCGTCGCGCAAAATGTACTGGAACTGCTCCGAGGTGCCGGTCATTTTGTTGCGCCGGCCCATGGAGAGAATCTGCGTAAACCCGCAGTAGAAGAAGATGCCTTCCAGCACACAGTAGTAGGCCATCAAATTCTTCAGCAAGGTCTTATCGGTCTCAACGGTGCCGGTGGTGAAGCCCGGATCGTTGATTTCCTTGGTGTACTTCAGCGCCCAGGAAGCTTTCTCCGCTACCGTTGGGATCTCGTGATACATGTTGAAGATCTCGCCCTCGTCCATGCCCAGTGACTCGATGCAGTACTGGTAGGCGTGGGTATGAATGGCTTCTTCGAAGGCTTGGCGCAGTAAGTACTGGCGGCACTCTGGGTTAGTGATTAACCGGTAGATGGCCAGGACCAGGTTGTTGGCCACCAGCGAATCCGCCGTAGAGAAAAAGCCCAGGCTTCTTTTCACAATGGTGCGCTCATCGTCGCTCAACCCGTCTTCGGATTTCCACAGCGCGATGTCTGCGGTCATGTTTACCTCTTGGGGCATCCAGTGGTTGGCGCAGCCGTCCAGATACTTCTGCCAGGCCCAGTCGTACTTAAAGGGTACTAACTGGTTCAAGTCTGCCCGGCAGTTGATCATGGCCTTTTGGTCCACGGTCACGCGCTCCGTGCTCACCGGCTCTTCCGCTACCGGGGCGGTTTGAGCCACCGGCTGGGCTGCGGCCTGAGCTTCGGCAGCTTGCTGGGCAGCTTGCTGACGAGCAGCGTCTTGTGCCGCAGCTTGTGCCGCAGCTTTTTGTGCGGCCGCTTCTTGCGCCGCTTTTTGCGCCGCTGCCTGGGCAGCCGCTTCCGCTGCCATTTGCTGTTGCACCGCCTCAGCTACAACGGCTTGATCCGCTTGGCTGGCGACTGGTGTGTCATCGTAATCGTCCCAACTTAACATGTGGTACTCCTGTAAATAATTCGTTTCGATTGTTCGGTTCGGTTGTCAGTGCCCGCCTACTGGCAGGCCTCGCAATCTGGGTCATCCAGCGAGCAGGCCATAGGCACTGGCGCGGCTTCCCCTAAATCAATGTCCATAGCTCCCTGCTGGACCGGCTGCTGCACTGGTGCCGGCTCCTGGGCCACTACTGGCGCTGCAGGTTCGGCAGCTGCGGCCTGAGGCGCCGTGCTTTCCGTGCCTGAAGAAACCGCATTCAGCGTGCCTTTTTCCAGCGTCGATTTTTCTGTGCTGGTTGCGCTCAGTGCGCGCAGGTAATAGGTGGTCTTTAAACCACTTAACCAAGCCATGCGATAGGTGATGTCCAGTTTCTTTCCAGAAGCGCCAGCGATATACAGGTTCAGTGATTGGGCCTGATCGATCCATTTCTGGCGTCGGCTGGCGGCGTCTACCAACCATCGCGGCTCAACCTCGAAGGCCGTAGCGTATTTCTGCTTTAGGTCTGCGGGAATGCGCTCAATGGCCTGCAGGCTGCCGTCGTAGTACTTGATGTCGTTGACCATCACTTTGTCCCACAAGCCAAGGGCTTTGAGATCGCGAACCATAAATGGATTTACCACGGTGAATTCGCCGGATAGATTCGATTTCACGTAGAGGTTTTGGTACGTGGGCTCGATGGACTGGGAGACACCGGTGATGTTGGCGATGGTCGCTGTTGGCGCAATGGCCATGACGTTGGAGTTACGCATGCCTTTCACCTGCACCTTGGCGCGCAGGGCGCTCCAGTCCAGTTTGGCGGACATGTCCACGCTCAGGTAATCGGCGCCGCGCTCTTGCTGCAGCATCTTTAGTGAGTCGATGGGCATAACGCCGCGACTCCACAAAGAGCCAGAGAAGCTGGCGTAGGCCCCGCGCTCTTCTGCCAAATTGCTTGAAGAATCGATGGCAAAGTAGCTGATGGCCTCCATGGAACTGTCGGCAAAGTCCACGGCTTCAGCTGAGCTGTAGGCGATGCCCAGCTTATACAGGGCATCTTGGAAACCCATGATGCCCAGGCCCACCGGGCGGTGGCGCATGTTCGAGGTTCGAGCCTGCTCAACCGAGTAGTAGTTAATGTCGATGACATTATCCAGCATGCGCACGGCGGTGCGGACGGTGGCTTCCAGCTTTGCCATGTTCAGCTCGCCATTTTCCACGTGCTGGGGCAGGTTGATGGAACCCAGATTACATACGGCGATTTCGTCTTTCGACGTGTTCAGGGTGATCTCGGTGCACAGGTTGGATGAGTGCACGACGCCTACGTGCTGCTGGGGTGAGCGCACGTTGCAGGTGTCCTTGAAGGTAATCCAGGGGTGGCCTGTTTCGAACAGCATGGACAGCATCTTGCGCCACAGCTCTGCGGCCTTAACGCGCTTGAACAGCTTTAACTCGCCGGTTCGGGTTTGCTCCTCGTAGGCTTCGTAGCGCTGCTCGAAGGCGCGCCCGTAAAGGTCGTGCAGGTCCGTGGCGTCAGCAGGCGAAAATAAGGTCCAGTCACCGTCTTCGGCCACTCGCTTCATGAACAAATCCGGAATCCAGTTTGCCGTGTTCATGTCGTGGGTGCGGCGACGGTCATCACCGGTGTTTTTACGCAGCTCCAGAAACTCTTCGATGTCCAGGTGCCAGGTTTCCAGATAGGCACACACCGCGCCCTTGCGCTTGCCGCCCTGATTGACCGCTACGGCGGTGTCGTTGACCACTTTCAAGAACGGCACGACACCCTGAGACTTACCGTTGGTGCCTTTGATGTAGGAGCCCAAGGCTCGAACCTGGGTCCAGTCGTTGCCCAGTCCACCCGCCCATTTGGACAGCATGGCGTTGTCTTGAATAGCGCCGTAGATGCCGTGCAGATCATCGGGCACCGTAGTAAGGAAGCAAGACGACAGCTGTGGCCGCAGGGTGCCGGAATTAAACAGCGTCGGCGTTGAGCTCATGTAGTCAAAAGAACTCAGCAGATTGTAGAACTCAATGGCTCGCGCGTTGCAGTCGTCTTCCTGAGCCGCCAGGCCCATGGCGACCCGCATAAAGAAAATCTGCGGCAGTTCAATGCGCACGTCATCCCAATGAATAAAGTAGCGGTCGTAGAGGGTTTGCAGCCCCAGATAGGTGAACAAGTGGTCACGGTCAGGCAGCAAGGCAGCGCCGAGTTGGTCTAAGTCGTAACTTGCCAGCTGCGGATCCAGCAGTTCCAGCTCAATGCCTTTCTCGATAAAGCTCTTCAGCGCCAGCGGATAGCACTCAGTCATTTGCGCCTGGGTAGCGGTGTGTACCGCGCCGGTGTTGTGTATGTTCAGAAAGGTCAGCGCTTCGGTGCGCAGTTCGTCCAGCAGTAAGCGAGCACTCACATAGGTGTAGTTCGGCTCTTCTTCGACCAGCGTCCGTGCAGTGATCAATATGGAAGTGGCTACGTCGTTGGCGGAAATGCCGTCGTACATGTTGCCCATGGCTTCGCTGATGATGCGGCTGGCGTCGACGTCACTTAAACCCTCGCAGGCTTCGCCGACGATGGTCTGGATACGCGCGATGTCCAGCGGTCCCGTGGTGCCGTCTGCGTTCACCACGTTGATGCTCTTCACCACTTGCTCGGTGTCCGGGTCTAAATCCTGCTGGTGGCTGCGTTCCTGGGCTCGTTGTTCCCGATACAACACGTAGGAGCGGGCTACTTTCTGCTCGCCAGAGCGCATTAGGGCAAGCTCGACCTGATCTTGAATTTCTTCGATGTGCAGGGTGCCGCCAGAGGGCATGCGTCGCTTAAAGGTAGCGGTCATTTGGTCGGTCAGTTCCTGAACCAACTCGCGGATTCGCGGTGAGGCCGCAGCGGTTCCGCCTTCTACAGCCAAAAAGGCCTTAGTCATGGCCACAGAAATCTTGTCGGCGGTGTAGGGCACAACGGTACCGTTGCGCTTGATGATTTTCAGCTGTCCCGGCGCTGTGGCCGTGAGAGAAGGGGATAGAGTGTTCTGTACTGCTGGGTTGGCTTGGCCTGATGGCGACTCCACCGAGGTTTCGGTTTGCATTAGTGTTGTTCCTCTCGCTTATACTCGTCTGTCTTTTTGTGTTCGGTTGTTTTCTTTTTCTGTTAACTGTTTTTTCTATTAACTGCTTTTAACGGTTTCTTTTTTCTTTCGTTTTTCTTTCTTTTTTCTTTCAGCAGCCAGCTTTTCAGTTACTGCCGCTTTTGCCGGCTGGTGCCGGTTTGGTTTTCCCCTTTGATGACCTTTATATGCCGGAAAAGGCCAGTAAAACCGCTGCTTTGGCGAAAAAAATAGACTCGGTCTACTTTTTTGCTGGCCTCTAAAACCCAAGATGTGGGGTTTTTCAGAGCCGAAGACACAAGATAATGGGATCACTATTTCTTTGCAAGGAAAAGTCTGTGGATAACCTGTGTGCAGCTTGGACCTGGGTGCCATTACCTGTGGATAGGTAGTATTTCGCGCGAATTGAGATGGCTTTCGCATTTTTTTTGCACCCGCCCGATGCTGACAGGCCTCGGTCTTTGCCTTTAAGCTGACGCCAAACGCTGGCCACTCGAGGCAAAACCCCTCGGTCTAGGTGCTTCGCCAGCCACCCATTGGCAACACAATCGCGACGTCCACGTCCGCTAAAGAGAGACCCCATGACCTACATTCTCGCCCTCGACCAAGGCACCTCCAGCTCTCGAGCACTGATCTACAGCGCCGCTGGCGCTGTAGTGGCTAGCGCCCAGCACAGTATCGACAGCAGCTACCCCAACGATGGTTGGGTAGAACAAGACCCGGAGGTTATTTGGGGTTCGGTGCTGCAGGCTGGCCGGGACGCCATCGCCAGCGCCGGCATCGAAGCAAAGGACATCGCCGGCATTGGCATTACCAACCAACGAGAGACATCGCTGTTGTGGGATGCCCAGACCGGTCACTGCCTTTACAACGCCATTGTTTGGCAGGATCGCCGCAGCGCCGAGCGCTGCCAAGGCCTTGCCCAGCAGTCGTATCCTGCCGGGCAGGCCTCGGCTCAGCCGGTATCACAGTTAATAGAACACACCACCGGTCTTATCATTGACCCTTATTTCTCCAGCACCAAGGTAGCCTGGCTGCTGGATGAAGTGGACGCCCAGCGCCAGCGTGCCGCGAAGGGCGAGCTGTGCTTTGGCACCGTGGACAGTTTTTTGGTGTGGCGGCTGACCAAGGGGGCCCGGCATGTCACCGACGCCACTAACGCCAGTCGTACCCAGCTCTTTGACATTAATCAGCAGGCCTGGAGTCCAGAGCTGCTGGATCTGTTTAACATACCCGCGGCAGTCCTCCCCGAAGTGCTGGATTGCGTCGCGGACTTTGGTACCGCCGATCCCGAGTGGTTTGGCGCTGCTATCCCCATTTGCGGTATTGCCGGCGACCAGCAAGCGGCGCTGATCGGCCAGGCCTGTTTCCAGCCGGGCATGTCCAAAAGCACCTACGGCACCGGCTGCTTTGTGATGACCAATACCGGGCCGCAGATTCCCCGATCCAGCCAGCGGTTGCTGGCTACAGTGGCCTATCGCATCAACGGCCAGCCCAGCTTCGCCTTGGAAGGCAGCATTTTCGTGGCAGGGGTCGCCATTCAGTGGCTGCGAGACCAGCTTGGCTTGATCAGTCACGCAGCGGACACTGCCGATGCCTTCGCCCGCACGGGCGGAGACAGCGGCGGCGTATACGTGGTGCCGGCCTTCACCGGTTTGGGCGCGCCACACTGGCAGCCTTCGGCCCGCGGCCTGATCACGGGGCTTACCCTGGACAGCAACAAAGACCACATCATTACGGCGTTTTTGCAAAGCGTGGCGTTTCAAACGCGCACGCTGCTGCAGGCCATGGCAGCGGATGGGGCTCCGGTATCCACGCTGCGAGTGGACGGCGGCATGGTGGTCAACGATGCCTTCTGCCAGTTCCTTTGTGATCTGCTGGATGTGCCGGTGCAGCGACCCGCCGATGTGGAAACCACCGTGCGCGGAGCAGGCGTATTGGCGGCCATCGGCGCGGGCTTGTTCGCAGATCTCGACGAGGCTGCGGCGCTATGGCAGCTGGGTGCTGATTTCGCACCGGCAATGGATGAGGCTGAGCGTCAACGACTGGCGGCAGGCTACGATGGTGCAGTAACCCAAACCTTAGTGACGTAGAAAGTGGTCTGGAGAGTGACGTAGGGCAGCGCTTGCAGTTGTCTTTTGGGACGGTGCTTCGATGGGGGCTCTGCTTCGAGGGGGGGCTTGGCGCCGGGTGCCAGGCCCGGCAGGAGTGCTAGGGCTGCTGGCCGAGCAACAAAAACTCCACCAGCGCCTTCTGGCTGTGCAGACGGTTGCCGGCTTCATGAAACACCACCGAGCGCGGGTCATCCAGCAAGGTGTCGCTAACTTCTTCGCCCCGGTGCGCCGGCAGGCAGTGCATGAACAAGGCATCTTCCGCCGCCAAATCCAGCAGCGACTCGTTGACCTGGTAGGGCTCGAAAATCCCGCGGCGGTCTGACTCCTGGCCTTCATGACCCATGGAGGACCACACGTCGGTAACCACTAAGTGGGCACCCTCCACGGCTTCCCGTGGGTCCAGTACCCGCTGGGCGTTAGGCACGTTGGCAACAATGTCGGCATCGGGCTGGTGGGAATCTGGACAGCTAAAGCGCAGGTTGAAGTTCCACTGCTTGGCCGCGTTGATGTAGGAGTGGCACATGTTGTAGCCGTCTCCCAGGAAGGTCACGGTTTTGCCTTCGATAGGGCCTCGGTGTTCTTCAAAAGTCTGGATGTCGGCCAGCAACTGACAGGGGTGCAGGCGCGCGCTCATGGCGTTGATCACCGGCACCCGTGCGTAGTGGGCCAGGGTCTCAATGTCGGCCTGGCTGTGGGTGCGGATCATGATGATGTCCACCATCTCTGACAGCACCCGAGCCAGGTCCTCCAGAGGTTCGCCTCGGCCAATCTGGGTATCGCCCGGGCTGAGAAAAATCACCTTGGCTCCCATTTGCGCAAAACCTGCTTCGAAGGCAACTCGAGTGCGGGTGCTGCTCATGGTCAAAATCAGCGCGCCGGTTTTGCCAATCAGGGGCTGATACACGTCGCCGCGCTCAAACTGCTGGCGCAGGGTTTTGCCGCGCTGGATCACATAGCGCAGTTCATCCGCAGAAAAGTCCAGCAGCGAGAGAAAATCTCTCTTGGGCGTCTCAGAAGTCATGGGTTGTCCGTGGCTTAGGTATTGGATTCAGAGTCGATCAGGCTGACCACCCGATGCACCAGCTCGTCGGCTTCGGCATCGCTCATGGTCAGCGGCGGCAGCATTCGTATGATGTTGCCCTGGGTCACGTTGATCAGCAGGCCCTGCTCCAGAGCTTTGGCCGCGTAGCTACCGATGTCCTGATTCATCTCCACCGCCAGCATCAGGCCAGCGCCGCGAATCTCTTTAACGTCGTTGCGGCCCGCTAGGGCGTCGCTCAGACCCTTTTGAATGCGCTGTCCCAGTTCCAGAGCTCTGGCCTCCAGGCCTTCTTCGTCGATGACGTCTAGCACCGCGTTGGCCGCTGCACAGGCCATGGGATTCCCGCCGAAGGTGGAACCGTGGTTGCCGGGCTTGAACAAACTGGCGGCTTCGCCCCGGGCCAAACAGGCACCAATGGGCATGCCGTTGCCTAAGCCTTTGGCGGTGGTGACTACGTCGGGCAGGATGTCGGTGTGCTGGTAGGCAAAGAATTTCCCGGTGCGGGCGTTACCGCTTTGCACTTCGTCCAGAATCAGCAGCCAGTTGTTGGCGTCGCAAATTCGCCGCAGGGCCGCGAGGTAACCATGGTCGGGAATGTAAATACCGCCTTCGCCCAAGATCGGCTCCACCATCACCGCAACGACGCTGGCGTTGTTGGCGGCGATGGCCTCAATGGCTTCAATGTCGTTAAAGGGCGCGCGCACGAAACCGCTGAGCAGGGGTTCAAAGCCCGCATGGACTTTGCGATTGCCGGTGGCGGTGAGGGTCGCCATGGTACGGCCGTGGAAGCTGCCATCCACAACGATTACCGCAGGTGACTTGATGCCCTCATTGTTACCTTTCAGGCGCGCCAGCTTAATGGCGGCCTCGTTAGCCTCGGCGCCGGAGTTGGAGAAAAATACGTTATCCATGCCCGAGCGTTCGCACAGCCGCTGCGCCAGCTTGGTCTGCAGGGGAATTTCGTACAGGTTCGACGTGTGCAGCAGGGTTTGGGCTTGCTGGGCCAAGGCTTGGGCAACGTGCGGATGCGCGTGGCCGAGGCCGCAAACGGCAATGCCCGTGAGCCCGTCAAAATAGGTTTTGCCGTCGCTGTCCGTGAGGTAGGAGCCAGCGCCGCTGACAAAGTTGACGGGCATTCGGCCATAGGTGTTCATGACGTGATTTTGCATAACCAATTCTCCTGCATGCCCATCCTGTGCGGAAAAACGAAAACACCTCGCCCCTCAACGTCTGATGACATCGAAAAACACGCGTCGCAAAGGAATAGGTGTGCTTAAAAAGCAACAGGCCGCTTCGAGAGCGGCCTGAGAACGCAAAAGATACTAAACCCAAAAGCCCGTCGCAACAGGCGTATTGCCGAATAGTGATCAGCGGCTGGGGAAAAGCTAAGACGACTTCAGCGCCTCAGCCAGCCGGCGCAAACCCGCCTCAAGAACCGGCTTGGGTGCCGCGAAATTAAAGCGTACGTAATCCGGGTGACCGAAAGGCGCGCCGTTGCTCAACCCCAGACCGTGGGACTCGAAATGATCGTCCACATCGTTTAGCTGCAGATCACCAACGTAGATCCACGCCAGATAGGTCGCTTCCACTGCGGTCATGCGCGAACCTGCAACAGCTTCAAGCAGTTGGCGATTGCGGCGCAGGGTAGCCAGCAGGCTTGGCACCCAATCTGACCGGTCGTTAAAGGCGATTTCCGATGCAAGGTAGTTCAGCGGTCCTGGCCCGGGCACCAAGTCGCCCCGGGTGGCCAGAAAGCGGGCACGCAAACCAGGGTCCGGCACGATGGCGGCAGCACAGCCCAAGCCGGGAATGTTGTAGGTTTTGGTGGCGGCAAATAGCGAGACCGTGCGATGGGCGATTTCCGGCACGGCGTGGGCAATGGGCAGGTGGTGTTTGTCCTGATCCAGAATCAGCTGACAGTGAATTTCGTCGCTGACCAGCAGCAGGTCGTGGCGCTCAATGAAGTCCGCTAACGCCTGTAGCTCGTCAAGACGGTAGCAGCGCCCGGTGGGGTTTTGCGGGTTGGCGATGCACACCATTTTTACTTCGCCGTTCATGGCTTGGGTCATCGCGTCGAAATCCATAGACCAAACGCCGTCCACCAACTGCAGGGGCACGGCTACTTGAGGACGCCCGGTGTTGGCCTGCAGATCCAGAAAGGGGTAGTAAATGGGCGTTGGCACTAGGATCTGCTGGTGGTCTGCCAGCATATGTACCGCCATATTCAAACCCGGAACCACCCCGGGAAGCCAGACGATCCAGTCCTCGGGCACCTCCCAGCCGTAGTGGTGGGCCAGCCAGCCCTGCAGGGCGTGGCTGAGTGACTGAGGTTTTTTGGTGTAGCCAATAATGGGGTGGTCCAGGCGCTGACGCAGGGCCGAGAGAATGAACTCCGGTACCGCGAAGTCCATATCGGCAATCCAGAACGGCAGAATGTCCCGGCCTTCATACTTTTGCAGCTTGGTGGCGTTGGTGCCGCGGCGGTCGATGACGGCATCAAAATCGTAGCTCATGGGGCGTCCTGGTGGCTCGAAGGAATATACCCCCGGATCATAACGTGATAACCCGCGGGAATCCCGAGCGGCTATCGCCAAGCCAGCGATCGAGGCTACAATGCGGGCCAACGCCACAGCGGGCATCACACCCACACACTGTCAGGACGACGCTATGTCAGAAGAAGTATTGGATTCGATCAAGCAGCAAATCGCCGAAAACCCCATCATTTTGTATATGAAGGGATCACCCCAAGCACCTCAGTGCGGCTTCTCTGCCCAAACCGTGCAGTGCATGGTGGCCTGCGGCCAGCGCTTTGCCTACGTGGACATTTTGAGCAACCCGGACATTCGCGCCACCCTGCCCGGATACGCCAACTGGCCAACCTTCCCGCAGCTATGGGTCGACGGTGAGCTGGTGGGCGGCTGCGACATCATCACGGAAATGTTTGAAGCCGGCGAGTTGGAAACCCTGCTGGTGGAAACCAGCGAGAAATACGCGACCGACGACTAACGCGATCACCGCTTGGGCTGGCGGGTTTTAATCCTCGTCTTCCTTTGTTTCCAGCCAATGGGGGTGGAAGGGCCAAGCGTTCACGATGTGGCAAAACAGCTGGGCAGTGCGCTCGGCGTCGTACGCAGCGCTGTGAGCCTGAGCGTCGCTGAAATCCAAACCCGCCCGCCGGCAGGCCCGACTGAGTACCGTATGCCCAAAGGCCAGCGCGCCCAATGTAGCGGTATCCAGGGCGGTGAACGGGTGAAACGGATTACGCTTGATCTTCAGCCGTTCGCAGGCGGCGTTCAAAAACCCCTGATCGAAAGACGCGTTGTGCGCCACCATAATGGCCCTGTGGCAGCCCGCAAACTTCATCTCGTCCCGCACGGTTTTAAAGAACGCCACTAAGGCGTCCCGCTCGTAGATGGCGTTGCGGTTGGGATCATCCAAATCAATGCCCGTCACCTTCAGGCTGGCGGGTTCAATCACCGAACCCTCGAAGGGCTCCAACGACCAACTGGTGGTGTCCTTAACGCACAGCTCGTCGTCGCGCATGACGAGAAAGGAGCAGGCCACCTCCAAGATGGGGTTAACGTCCTTGCTGAATCCGCCTGTTTCCAAATCAACCACGACAGGCAGATAGCCGCGGAACCGTTCTGAGATTTCCATGGGGGGACGATAACTGAAAATCGCGCAGAGAGAACTGTTCAAGGCGAGAGTTTCTTTCGACCAACCTATAAAGCCAAGAGAGCTTGGCCCTAAAGGTTATGCGCCCGCTCTAAAATGGGCTGCTGGACATGGTTTGCTCACTGAACTTCCGTAGGCCAGCTCAGCCTGGCGTACGAAATCATGGTCTTTTGCCAAAACAAATCGGAATCAAAGGTAGTGCCCAATATTTTTCGCACTTTGTTCGGAGCGGTAGCGTCGGAAAGAACGTCGGCCTGAAGGCCGACCTACGGGGATAATGCAGGTCGCAGGTCGGGCTTTAGCCCGACAAGAAGAACGTCGGCCTGAAGGCCGACCTATGGGGATAATGCAGGTCGTAGGTCGGGCTTTAGCCCGAC
>JAYOBI010000027.1:0-44425 GCA_038104735.1 Gammaproteobacteria bacterium
CCCACCAGGCACGTAGTCGCGCCTCAACGGCTTTGAAGGCCGCGCACCCCACCGGAGGCGATACTCTTCCGCCGCCGATTCTATGCCCGGCTGCCGCCAATGGCTACCAGTCATCCAATCAGCCAGCACTGCTGTCTTCGGTGGATTCAAAAAGCATCTTCATTGATAGGGTGCCGGGGGCAAGCTGTCGGCGTGTGGGCGGGTGCGAAAAGTGCTTGCAGTTGATTAGTTAGGGTATAAAGTTCTTGAAGCGTAAACTTTTGGAGGACTTATGGCGGACAGTGTCGCCCTGGGCCCGTTAAATACGGCCAACGCCCAGCGCATGGCCAGCGAGAAATCCCTTGCCATCAAGCAGGTGGAACAAAACTATGAATCTGCGACTAAGCGGGCCGTGGACACGTCGTTAGAAGAAGGTGTGGAGGTGCTGCTCAGTGCTCGGCCCGCTGCGTCTGTTGATCCAACCTACGAAAACCTGGGGCCTCAGGCTCGGCGCTCTCGTTAAAGCCTGCTCTGGTAGCGGCCTGACGCAAAACATTTGCGTGCCGGCTCTGGTAAAGCCGTTATATCTATGCCCTTGCAGGTGAGCCCTTGAGCGAGGCCTTTATTTAAATACCATCTTGCGTAACAGCACGCGCTCATTGCCTTGACGCCGCGTAAATCCCTTGCCGTCAAAGTACTCCAGCACTTCGATCGCTACATTACGCCCGATGCCGGTTTTGTCCCGGAAGGCTTTCACAGTCAAAGTGCCTTGCTCTGAAATCATCTTTTGAACAACGTCAGCAATTGCCTGCAATCGGTCCGGTAAATAGAACCGGTGTGCTCCCAAGTGTATTAGCCGGCCGTGTTTCGTTAACGCTACCAGCTGTTTCTCCAGCTTTGCCAAAGGCAGGTTTAGCTGTTTAGCCAAGTCTCCCGAACTTGGCGCCTGCATCTGATCCAGTTCTGGTTTGACCGTGTTCCAGAGGGTTTGTAGATCCGCTGGTAGTGCGTCATCGTTTGTGGGTTTGCGATAAAGGCCCCCGATCTGCTCGATCTTTCCTTCTTGACTTAACTCAGCCAGTAGGGGCTTGCGCAGTTCTGGGCTGACATGCTCAAACTGGCTTGGCCGCATCCCCGAATCACTATTGTTAGTTTCTGCCATTGACTCGTCGGCATCGATCAGTGCCACGGTGCGATCTTTCAGCTGCTGCCAAGCGTTGGGTGTGATCAGTCGATCACCGATCTTAAGCAGAGGCTGGGCGTCTTCCAGTTCGCGCATCCCTGAATCAGCAAGGTCCCATATTTGGCGAAACTGTTCTGTTAGCAGGGCACCGCTGTTTAGCAAGGCAGTAAAGCTCTCTTCTGGAGACGACTGGGCAAAGTTCGCTACCAAGCTGCAGTGTTGCTGAGTGTTTCGCCGTCGGGCCTGATAGCGCTGGGTGAACAGCACCTCGCCACCGCCTAGGGTTGCGTCCAGGGCTTGATCGCGCACCACCAGTCGGTCGCCACGATGGCATGCCAAAGGTTCATCGCAGACCAGTTCGGCCCAGGTTTGACCCGCAGGTGTCTGGGTGAACAAGGCCAGACGGCCCGTGCTGTGGCTGGTGGCGTGATAAACGTGCACTGGCATCCAGTGTTTGAGGGCGCGGGGAAAGCTTGGCGCTTTATCCAGTTGAATTGTAATGGAGTGAGCCCCCGGGGTTGGGTTGGCCCTGAGCCAGTGACCTCGCTTCACTTCGTCAAGAGAAAGGCCGACTAAGTTCAGGGCGCAGCGATCTCCGCTTCGGGCGCAGTCAGCTTCCTGATCTTGAACCCGTAGCGAGCGAACGCGCACTTCCTTGCCGCTGGGGTAGTGAAACAGCTTATCACCCACGCTGACCGAGCCGCAGTGAGCGGTGCCGGTCACCACCACGCCTGCGCCTTTGACGGTGAATGCTCGATCCACCGCGAGTCGGAAGCTGGCGTTGTTGGACAGGGTTTCCTGGTGTGCCGATATTTGTTCTAGGTGGGTTAATAACGTTGCGTAGCACTCTGGTTCTCGGGCCTGAGTTTGAAAAACCGGCGCTGTCTCCAGGAAGGTATGCAGGACAAGATCAGCTATCTCTTTTTGGCACTGTTGTAGCCGGGCTTCATCGACCAGGTCGCACTTGGTCATCACCACGGTGCCTTGGCGAACTCCCATAAGGGTCAGAATTTCCAGGTGCTCCCGGCTTTGGGGCATAGGGCCATCGTCGGCGGCAATCACCATCAAAGCATGTTGTTGGGAGGCCACGCCGGCCACCATGTTATGGATGAACTTTTGGTGCCCGGGAACGTCGACAAATCCAAGTTTATCGGTATAGGCAAAACCTAAATCAATGGTCAGGCCTCGGGCTTTTTCCTCCGCCAGACGGTCGGTGTCTACACCGGTAAGGGCCCGGACTACTGTGGTTTTGCCGTGATCCACGTGGCCGGCTAGGGTGATGATCATGCGCTGAAGTCTAGCTGTTGAATGTCGGCTACTAATTCCTCTAAGTGTTCTGCGCCGCGCATGTCCAAGACCACCTGATCCTCTTTTATGCGCCCGATGATGGGTGTGGGATTAGCGCGCAAAATCTCAGCGAGCTTTTGCGCGCTTAGCCTGGGGTGTTGAAGAACAACCGCGACGCTAGCAATGGTCTGATCGGGCAGAGCACCACTGCCGATTTGCGCCTCGCTATGGATCATGATGCCCTCAAGGTCCGTCGGAAGTCCCTGGATCAGCTGCTTTGCTCGATCTTCCAAGTCCTCTTGTGACAGGGTGAGAGTTTGCAGCAGCGGCAAATGCTCGGGCAACCGCTGGGGGTCGCTGTAGAGTTTCAGGGTGGCGTTGAGGATGGCCAGGGTGACTTTGTCCGCTCGCAACGCGCGCTTCATCGGATTTCTGCGGATTTGCTCGATCAGGTCCTTTCGGCCGGCAATGATCCCGCATTGCACTGACCCTAGTAGTTTGTCGCCACTGAACGTCACCAGGTCAACGCCCTGCTGCATAACGCTTTGAGGCGTTGGCTCCTTGGGTAGCCCCCATTGGCTTAGGTCGACTAAGCTGCCACTGCCTAGATCGACGCAGCTTGGAATACCGTGTTCCTGGGCTAAGGTAGCCAGCTTTGCTGCGTCCACGGACTCGGTGAACCCTTCAATGTGATAGTTGCTGGGATGGATTTTCAGCATCATTGAAGCGCGCTCGGCTACTGCTGCGTAATCTGCTAAACGAGTTCGATTTGTGGTGCCCACCTCCAGCAGCTCACATCCCGCTCTGCTCATCAACTCCGGCAGCCGAAAGCTGCCGCCAATTTCCACCAGTTCGCCACGGGAAACCGGAACCGAAGCGCCAAGACCAAAGGTATTGAGTACCAACATCAAAGCGGCGGCGCAGTTGTTAACAATGGTTACGGCCTCGCAGTCCATCAGTTCGCGGAGACGGTCCTCCACCACGGTCTCTCGCTGGCCTCGGGCGCCTTTGACGAGGTCGTACTCCAGGTTCATCGGGCGGGTCACCAGGGGTTCGATGTCGCGCCAAAGAGATGAGCTAAGCAGTGCGCGGCCCAAATTGGTATGGATAACGGTGCCGGTCAAATTGAAAACGGGTGTGTAATCGATTTTGGATAAGACTTGGTCAAGGGTGCGAGCGTAACCCTCGGCGTTGATGCCCCAGTCGGGTACCGAGCGTTCAACACGCATGGCCTGTTGCAGCTCGCGAAGTCGCGACTTCACAACTTGTGACCCGTGGCTGGCCACAAGCTTCGCAATGGGTTCGGACTGGAGTAAGGACTCAATTGCGGGCAAGTCGCGAAGTTCTGGCATGGATATTCCTAGCTGGCTGCAGTCGTTGCGCGGCCCCATCGGTCGGCGCGATATAGCGTCAGTTATAGCCAAGGGACGCCAGCGATGCGAGTGAAAAGTGGATTTTTCACCGGTCAGCCTAGGGGCGGCATATTGCCAATTGCCAATCCCTGACCATTACCCAGTCTTTTCAGTATAGTTTGCGCTCTCCGGCTGGCCCCGGTGTGGGTTCTGAAAAGGCAACAAGACCAGCCAAACAGCTAACAAACGATTGAGAGTACAACGCAGATGACAAATTCTTTGGGTTCCGTGGCGTTTATCGGATTGGGAGTTATGGGTTTTCCTATGGCAGGGCATTTAGCCCAGAGCGCGAGCAGGATTACCGTGTACAACCGTAACCCCAGTCGTGCCGCTCGGTGGCTGGAAACGTATGGAAATAGCCCCGCTCAATGTGCGGCGGCGGCAACTCCCAAAGAGGCAGCCGCCGGCGCTGATGTGGTTTTCGTTTGTGTAGGCAATGACAACGACGTCACCAGCGTTGTGTTGAGTGATAACGGGGCCTTAGCTGGTATGGCCAGCGGCTCACTTTTGGTCGATCACACCACGGCGTCAAAGAATCTGGCGCAATCCTTAGCGGACGCCTGTGACCGGCAAGGAGTGGGTTTTCTCGACGCCCCGGTGTCCGGGGGGCAGGCCGGTGCTGAGAACGGTGCGTTAACAGTCATGGTTGGCGGCAGCCCAGCGGACTATGAGAGGGCCCAGTGCTATTTTGACTGCTATGCGAAAAAGCACGCTCTAATGGGCAGCGTTGGGGCAGGCCAGCTGACTAAGATGGTGAACCAAATCTGTATCGCGGGTGTACTGCAGGGTTTAAGCGAAGGGGTGCATTTCGCCCAGCAAGCAGGACTGAATGTTGATGCGGTGGTAGAGGTGATTTCCCAAGGGGCGGCGCAAAGCTGGCAAATGAACAATCGAGCCGAAACCATGGCGCGGGATGAATACGATTTTGGTTTTGCGGTGGATTGGATGCGCAAAGACTTGAACATTGCTCTTGAGGCGGCTCGAGAATTGGATGCCCGGCTACCGCTTACCGCGCTTGTTGACCAATTTTACGCTGACGTGCAAAAGCTCGGTGGTGGACGCTGGGATACCTCCAGCCTGCTGAAACGGCTTGAGTGAGGCGTGGTGCCCCAAAGGCAGCGGTGTTCAAGGGCATCGGTGTTCAAGGGCGGCAAGAGCGCCAAGCCGACGCCGTGTCCGGGCCGGCGGCTGGTTGAGTGAACGGTCTAAGACCTAAATTCGGTGGGTTGCCGGCCTGAGCGTGCCCAGGCCGGGACAGGTTTTTAGCGGTTTTCGACGCTGACAAAGTCCCGCTTCGGGCTGCCGGTGTAGAGTTGGCGGGGACGTCCAATTTTATAGGGGCCGCCGATCATTTCGCACCAGTGAGCAATCCAACCGGGGGTTCGTCCGGTGGCGAAGATAACCGTAAACATCTCTACCGGGATGCCAATGGCCTTCAAAATGATACCCGAGTAAAAGTCCACGTTCGGGTACAGACGTTTTTCAACGAAGTATTCATCTTCTAGGGCGATACGCTCCAGTTCCTTGGCCATAGCCAGCACCGGGTCGTCCTCAACACCCAGTTCCTCCAGAACTTCGTGGCAAGTTTGCTGCATTACCTTGGCGCGTGGGTCGTAGTTTTTGTACACCCGGTGCCCGAAACCCATAATGCGGAACGGATCGTCCTTATCCTTGGCCCGGCGCACATACTCGGGAATATTGTCGACGCTGCCGATCTCGTCCAGCATGTTCAACACCGCCTCATTGGCACCGCCGTGAGAAGGTCCCCACAGGGCTGCAATACCTGCGGCGATACTGGCAAACGGGTTCGCACCGGTGGATCCTGCTAGTCGCACCGTGGATGTCGAGGCATTTTGCTCGTGATCCGCGTGGAGCAGAAAGATGCGGTCCATGGCTTTAGCCAAGGTGGGGCTTACGGTGTAATCCTCGCAGGGGGTTGCAAACATCATGTGTAGAAAGTTTTCTGCATACCCCAGGTCGTTTCGTGGATAAATAAAGGGCTGTCCCTGAGCATGCTTGTAGCTCATGGCCGCCAGGGTGGGCATCTTGGCGATCAAACGATGGGCGGTAATCATTCGGTGCTGGGCGTCATCGATGTCCAGAGAGTCGTGATAGAAGGAAGACAGCGCACCGACCACACCACACATAATGGCCATAGGGTGGGCGTCGGGCCGAAAGCCCTTGAAGAAGCTCCGCAGCTGCTCATTCACCATGGTGTGATTTTTGATGGTGTGCACAAAATCAGTCTTAGTGGTTGCATCGGGCAGCTCACCGTTCAGCAGCAAATAGCAAAGTTCTAAGTAATCCGATTGTTCCGCCAACTGTTCTATGGGGTAGCCCCGGTGCAGTAGCACACCCTCGTCACCGTCGATAAAGGTTATCGCTGACTCGCAGGAAGCTGTGGAGACGAATCCAGGGTCATAGGTGAAGTGTCCCTGACTGGTGAGTTTGCCCACGTCGATAACGTCTGGGCCTAGGTTGCCGGAGTAAATCGGTAGCTCGATGGGAGCATCGGCCCCTGGAATTTTCAGCTCGGCGTGCTGGGTATTTTGTTCGGACATTGTCTTTAGTTCCTCTCCATGAACCCGGGAGCCTGAATTGCTCCGGTCGTTATCGGTATCTCCCGCTGAACAGCAGCGGTTGCCAGGGGCGGTGGGGCGTTAAACCCTGATTGGTCTTAACACACTCTATCATCGCCAGCGCCCCAGCCTGAATAGCCAAGCTATCATTGACGAAACCAACGGGCATTTCCAGTTTTGCAGGCCAATTGCAGCGCATTTGTCTTCCGGGCTGCCCGCGGATGCGTCAAGGCTGTGGCCGGGTTACGCAGCTATCGAGTCGACGCGTTACGTGGCAATGTACGCGCAAATTTTGTGAAATCCTTGGCAACGCGGGGCTTGGTGATTAAAATCCCCGCGCCCAGGAAGTGACTGGGTCAGCCTGCTGATCGCTGTCGCGTGGGGACGTCGGGATCGAGGTGGGCTTGCATCCCAAACAGTAATCAACGTTAGGATCGCGGATATGAAGACAGATAGACCTGTCAATCTGAACCTGCTCGCCTTTAGCTTTCCGCTGGCGGCCATAGTTTCAATCACCCACCGAATAACCGGTGTCATTCTCTTCGTAGGCGTGGCCTTCGCTCTGTATGCCTTGGACATGGCGCTGGCATCACCCGAGGGTTTTGCAGCGGCTCAGGCATTAATCGCGCAGCCTCTGCCGAAAATCATTTTGCTGGGTTTGATAGCGGCCTTGGAATTTCACATTCTTGCTGGCCTGAAACATATTCTGATGGACTTTCACCTTGGTGATTCTGTCGCCGCAGCCCGTTATGGCTCTATGGTCGTTATCGCGCTCACCATCATCTCAACCGCAGTTATCGGAGCTATCCTATGGTAAAGCAGGTATCGCAAGTTATGGCCCTGTCTAACAGTGGTCTATCAGATTGGGTTGTGCAGCGCACTACCGCCGTTATCCTTACGGCATACTTCACCTGGGTGATGGCATTTTTTTTGCTCACGCCGAACATTGATTTCGCCGCCCTGACAGCTTTTTTTGCCTCGCCGGCGATGAAAATAGCGGGCACTTTGGCAGTACTGTCGACAGTAGCCCACGCGTGGATTGGGTTGTGGACCATCGGCACTGACTATCTGCGACCGGCTCACGTTGGCCAGTACGCCACGTCGGTTCGTTTTGCCTATCAAGCGGTTTGCCTGCTGGTGTTATTTGTCTACTTGATTTGGGCGATGCGGTTGGTTTGGCAGTTTTGATGACGGTTGCCTCGGTTAGGTCACTTTAAGAATTTTTATTTAGGAACAAACACATGGCTCAAATACGCAAAATGGAGTTTGACGGCGTCATCGTTGGTGGCGGCGGTTCCGGATTACGTGCGGCACTGCAGCTGGCTCAGTCCGGGCTCAAAACTGCTGTGATCAGCAAGGTGTTCCCAACGCGGTCGCATACGGTGTCCGCCCAGGGCGGGATTACTTGCGCTATTGCCAGTGATGACCCTAACGACGACTGGCGCTGGCACATGTACGACACGGTCAAGGGTTCGGATTACATTGGCGATCAAGACGCCATTGAGTACATGTGTTCCGAGGGTCCGCAGGCGGTATTTGAGCTGGAGCACATGGGGCTGCCATTCTCACGCACCGAAAGCGGTCGTATCTACCAGCGACCTTTCGGTGGTCAGTCCAAAGACTTTGGCAAAGGCGGCCAGGCAGCACGTACCTGCGCAGCGGCGGATCGAACCGGTCACGCGCTGCTGCACACTTTGTATCAAGCCAACGTTAAGGCAGACACCACATTCTTGAACGAGTGGTTCGCCGTGGACATGGTGAAAAATCAAGACGGTGTCGTTGTGGGCGTCATCGCCCTGTGCATGGAAACCGGTGAGGTTGTGCATATCAGTTCTAAGGCCACTGTGGTGGCAACCGGCGGTGCCGGGCGTATTTACGCCTCTACCACGAACGCTCTGATGTGCACGGGCGACGGCATTGGCATGGCTCTGCGCGCAGGTGTGCCTGTTCAGGACATTGAAATGTGGCAGTTCCACCCAACAGGTATTGCCGGTGCCGGTACTCTGGTAACCGAAGGTTGTCGGGGTGAGGGCGGTTATCTGATCAACAAGGACGGCGAACGCTTTATGGAGCGTTATGCACCTTCCGCCAAAGACTTAGCCGGTCGAGACGTGGTTGCGCGCTCAATGGTCATCGAGATCATTGAAGGGCGAGGCTGTGGACCTGATGGCGACCACGTGAAGCTTAAGCTCGACCACCTGGGCGAAGAAGTGCTCAACAGCCGACTGCCAGGTATTTTGGAGTTGTCGCGCACGTTTGCCCACGTAGATCCGGTCAAAGAGCCCATCCCCGTCGTGCCTACCTGTCACTACATGATGGGCGGCATTCCAACCCAGGTCAGCGGCCAGGCGCTCACGCAAAATGCGGCCGGCGAAGACGTTGCGGTGGAGGGTTTGTATGCCGCGGGAGAGGCCGCCTGTGTTTCTGTCCACGGTGCTAACCGGTTGGGCGGTAACTCACTGTTGGATTTGGTGGTGTTTGGCCGTGCCGCTGGCCTGCATATCGAGCAGGTTATGCGACAGGGTGTATCCTATCGGGAAGCCAGTGAATCAGACATCGAAGCATCTATGGCGCGCCTGAATCGCTGGAACGAATCCACTGGCGGCGAGTCCATTTACGATCTGAAAAAAGAACTGCAAACGACGATGCAGAACAGCTTCGGCGTATTCCGCACCGAAAAGAATATGCAGGAAGGTATTAAGCAGCTTGCCGACTTACGTGAGCGCATTTCTAAGGCGGACATGCCTGACAAATCTTCGGCGTTCAATACTGCTCGTTTGGAAGCGTTGGAGTTGGATAACCTGTTGGAAGTGGCGGAAGCCACGGCCATTACCGCAGAAGGGCGGAAAGAGAGCCGTGGAGCTCACGCGCGGGACGATTATCAAACCCGCGATGATGAGAACTGGCTTTGCCACTCCATGTATTTCCCCGACGATCAGCGGGTAGGTAAGCGGGACGTCAACTTTGCGCCGCGAACCATGGAAGCCTTCGAGCCGAAAGAGCGGGTCTACTAGGCCACTGAAAAGAACGTCAACTCTAAGAAATTACAAACTAGGGCTACTGTCATGCAAGTAAGTGTATATCGCTACAATCCAGATCTGGACGAAGTGCCGGTGATGCGCGACGTTGAGGTTGAGCTTCCAGAAGGTCGCGATCTGATGGTGCTCGACGTGCTGCATCTGATGAAGGACAAGGACCCCACCTTGAGTTTTCGTCGCAGCTGCCGAGAGGGTGTGTGCGGGTCCGATGGGATAAACATGAACGGCAAGAACGGCTTAGCCTGTATCACGCCTGTGTCTGAAGTGGTGAAGCGCAACAAGCTGGTGCTTCGCCCGCTTCCCGGGCTGCCGGTAGTGCGCGATTTGGTAGTAGATATGGCTCAGTTCTACAACCAATACGCCAAGGTTCAGCCTTACCTCGTAAACAAAGAAGCGCCACCCGCCCAAGAGCGCCTGCAAACGCCGGAAGAGCGCGAAAAGCTGGATGGATTGTACGAGTGCATCCTGTGCGCATGCTGCTCAACGTCCTGTCCATCCTTTTGGTGGAATCCAGACAAGTTCATTGGTCCCGCAGGGTTGTTGCAGGCATATCGCTTCCTGGCAGATTCCCGGGATACGGCCACAGAAGAGCGGCTGGCCAATCTGGACGACCCATTTAGCGTATTCCGCTGCCGCGGCATCATGAACTGCGTAAGCGTTTGCCCCAAGGGCCTGAACCCCACGCGGGCCATCGGTAAAATTCGTACAATGCTAATGCAGCAGGGCACTTAACGCTGTACAGAGAGTGCCGAGGCCATTCCGGGTCTCGGCGGTGACAGGGCTATCCACTAAAAATACATAGAGCTCTGGGTTCCGGGAGGGAGGAACCGCTCATAGAGCCCATAGGATGGCAGCGGGCAACTCGGGGCGGGTCAGGGACAGAAGGTATGTAAAGAAGCCGCCGTCTTTAGCTCCAAAGCCCTTGGCAAGACTGGCCGGAAAGCCGAGAATTGCGGCTGGCGCTCGATAGACAGGTCAACGATGGCAGTCTAGGCGTCGTTTCATGGAGCGATTCAAGTCGTATAGCTCGGCCCAAGATCTCGGAGGAGGTAGGGGCCTAGCGGGGTAAATAGAGGGACATCGTGACCGAAGGTTTCATGCAGCGAATGCTGCGTAGTTCACATCTTGGTGGACAAAATGCCGCGTACATCGAAAAGCTATACGAAGACTACCTTCGTGACCCTACGCTGATTCCCGAAGCTTGGCGAAGTTACTTCGACACCCTCCCCACAGTCGAAACCTCGATTGGACCAGATACCCCTCACTCAGAGGTGGTGCAGCATTTTGAGCGTCTAGGACGTAATCGCCTGAAGGCTCGGCCCGAAAAAGTGGCCACGCAGATTTCTAACGCCCATGAAACTCAACAAATGCGTGTGCAGGACCTGGTGGCGGCGTATCGGCACCGAGGCCATAAACGAGCCAACATTGACCCGCTGGGTATGATGGAGCGGCCAATCATGCCGGTTTTGGATTTGGCCTATCACAATCTCTCACCCGCTAACCTTGACGAAATCTACCAGACCGGAACGTTTCATTATGGTGATGGCGCGGCCAAGCTGCGCGATTTGGTGCAGGCGTTAGAAAGTACATATTGCGGTTCCATTGGCGCTGAGTACATGCACATCGTGGACACCCGCGAACAGCTCTGGGTGCAACAGCGATTGGAAAGTGCGCGGGGTAAACCCCAGTTCGACACTGCCCAAAAGCACCGCATCCTTGAGCGCTTGATTGCAGCAGAGGGGCTGGAAAAATACCTGCATCGACGTTATCCCGGGACAAAACGCTTCGGGCTAGAAGGCGGGGAAAGCCTGATCCCCATGCTCCACGAGTTGATCCAGCGACTGGGCACTCACGGCGTGCGCGAGTCCGTGATCGCCATGGCCCACCGGGGTAGGTTGAACGTGCTCGTTAACGTTCTTGGTAAGAATCCTGGCGAGCTGTTTGACGAGTTTGATGGGCGTGTGCAAAGCGAGAACGGCTCTGGCGACGTGAAGTATCACCAGGGATTCTCCTCAAACGTTATGACCCCCGGCGGTGAGATGCACCTGGCGTTAGCCTTTAACCCATCTCATTTAGAAATTGTTGCTCCAGTGGCCGAGGGCTCGGTGCGGGCACGCCAAGACCGCCGCAAAGATTATGCCGGTGATTTAGTCGCTCCCATCGTTATTCATGGCGACGCGGCTTTTGCCGGGCAAGGGGTGGTGATGGAAACCTTCCAAATGTCGCAAACCCGAGGCTTCAAAACCGGCGGCACGGTTCACATCATCGTAAATAACCAGATTGGATTTACCACGCACAAGCAAATCGACGCGCGCTCCACCGAGTACTGCACCGAAGTGGCTAAGATGGTGCAAGCGCCCATATTGCACGTGAACGGCGACGATCCAGAGGCGGTGATCTTTGCCACCCAACTTGCCGCCGACTACCGCATGGAATTTCGCAAAGATGTCGTGATCGATCTGATCTGCTATCGGCGCCGGGGCCACAATGAGGCTGAAGAGCCCATGAAGACCCAGCCGCTGATGTATCAACAGATCCGCTCCCAACAAACCGTATGTGCGCTGTTTAGCGCAAAGATGGTGCAGGGCGGGACGGTGCTGGCCGCAGATGTTGACGTCATGACCGAGCAGTACCGAACCACTCTAGAGGCCGGGGAGAGCGTGGCGTTGGATCTAGTGCATGAGCCAGACAGCGCGTTATTTGTGGATTGGACCCCCTACTTAAACAACGGCGCCGATGCGCCTGCGGATACGACTTTTGATCGCGGCGTTTTTCAAGATCTGACCGCTCGCCTGGAAAGTCTGCCCGACGGCTTCGTCCTGCATCGCCAGGTGTCGAAGATTCTAGAAGACCGACGCAAGATGGCGGCAGGAGCCATGCCGGTGAACTGGGGAATGGCCGAGGTGATGGCTTACGGAACGTTAATACATCAAGGCTATCCGGTGCGGTTGACCGGACAGGATGTGGGCGTAGGAACTTTCTCCCATCGGCACGCGGCGCTGCATAATCAAAAAGACGGATCCCGTCTGATTCCCTTGAATTTGCTGCGAGAGGACATCACCTTTGATCTGTACGACTCCCTGCTCTCGGAAGAGGCGGTGTTAGCCTTTGAGTATGGTTATGCCACCACGGCGCCAAACACCCTTGTGGTCTGGGAGGCGCAGTTCGGCGACTTTGCTAACGGCGCGCAGGTGGTCATCGACCAATTTATCAGTTCTGGTGAGACTAAGTGGGCAAGGCTATGTGGGTTAACCATGTTGCTGCCCCACGGGTTTGAGGGTGCCGGCCCGGAGCACTCCTCGGCGCGGCTGGAGCGATTTATGCAGCTGTGCGCTGAGCACAATATGCAGATTTGCGTGCCGTCCACCCCTGCTCAGGTTTATCACATGATTCGGCGGCAAGCGATTCGGCCCACCCGCAAGCCGCTGGTGGCTATGACCCCCAAGAGCCTGCTGCGGCACAAGCTGGCGGTATCAACGTTGGACGAATTGTGTGACGGGCAGTTTGAGCTAGTTATAGGTGAAACTCAGGAACTTGATGCGAAAAAGGTCAAGCGCCTGGTCCTGTGCAGCGGCAAGGTGTACTTCGATCTGCTGGAAGCTCGGACGGAACAAGAATTGAGGGATGTTGCCATTGTCCGCATCGAACAGCTCTACCCGTTCCCAGACGACCAATTGCTGGAGGCGCTGGCGCCTTATGCCAAGCTCAATCAGGTGGTGTGGTGTCAGGAAGAGCCTATGAATCAAGGAGCATGGTTTTCCATCCGGCATAGGCTGAATCGAGTGATCCTTGGTCTGAAGACCTCACCCAGCTTGCATTACGTTGGTCGCGACGCCTTTGCCGCACCCGCCGTGGGGTATGCCAGCGTGCACATTGAACAACAACAACGACTGATTCAGTCAGCTCTCACTGAAGAACCCAGCGATGATATGGAGAATGGACTTTGAGCATGGAAATTAACGCGCCGATTTTCCCTGAATCGATAGCCGATGGCAGCGTAGCCCAATGGTATTTCAAGCCCGGTGACTTTGTCGCGCGGGATGCCTTGCTGGTGGATATCGAAACCGACAAGGTCGTGATTGAAGTGTTTGCGCCGGAGGATGGTGTACTTCAGAGCATTGTCAAAGGTGAGGGCGAGACGGTGCTGTCCGAAGAGGTGATCGCTCATTTTGAAGCTGGAGCGTCAGCATCTGCGCCAGAGACTGCTGCTCAAAGCACCCAGGCTGATGTGGAGGCTGCCCCAGAGGCCAGCGCCGACGGGGATCGATTTGCCAGTCCTGCGGCGAAGAAAATGGCAGCTGAATCTGGTCTCAACATCGCGGGTATTGCCGGCAGCGGGCGTGATGGGCGTATTACCAAGGAAGACGTAGCCAGGGCGCTGGCCTCCGGTAGCACTCCAGAAACCGTTGCTAGCGCCCCCGTGGCCGCTGCGGTTGTGCCAAGTCCAAGCGTGGCGGTGGCTACTGAGCCTGGCGTTCCACCAATGCCGGATCTTGGCGGTGAAGAGCGAGTCGAGCGACGGGTTCCCATGACGCGGCTGCGCGCGAGCGTTGCTAAACGCCTTGTGGAAGCGCAACAGAACGCTGCCATGCTTACCACCTTCAACGAAGTGGATATGCAGCCGATTATGGAGCTGCGTAAACGCTATCAAACGGAATTTCAAAGCGCCCATAACGGCACCAAGTTAGGCTTTATGTCCTTTTTTGTTCGAGCGGCTACCGAAGCGCTGAAGCGTTTCCCGTCGGTCAATGCCAGCATCGACGGCGACGACATTGTTTATCACGGCTACTACGACATCGGTGTTGCGGTATCCACGGACCGGGGTCTCGTGGTGCCGGTAGTACGAGATGCTGATGCTCTAGGATTGGCCCAGATTGAGGACCAGATCATGGCCTATGGCGAAAAAGCCCGGGCCGGGAAACTGGGCCTAGAAGACATGGCCGGCGGAACATTTACCATTTCCAATGGCGGAATTTTTGGCTCCATGATGTCGACGCCCATCTTGAACCCGCCGCAAACCGGGGTCTTGGGCATGCACAATATTCAGGATCGTGCAGTGGTCGTTAATGGCGAAATCGTAATTCGGCCTATGATGTATCTTGCGCTGTCCTACGACCACCGCTTGATCGACGGTCGTGAGGCAGTGCAGTTTTTGGTCGCGATTAAAGGCATGCTGGAAGATCCGGCCCGTATCTTGTTGGAGCTTTAGCCATGAGTAACTCTTACGACGTTATCGTCATCGGCGGTGGTCCTGCGGGATATCATGCCGCCATTCGTGCCGCCCAACTGGGTATGAATACCGCCTGTATCAACATGATGCTGGATAAAAACGATCAGCCTGTGTTGGGTGGTACCTGCCTTAATTGGGGCTGTATCCCTTCCAAGGCACTGCTGGACGCCTCACACAAGTTTGTCGAGGCCCAGCATGATTTTGCCGACATGGGCATTAAAACTGGCAAGGTCAGCGCCGACGTGCCGAGAATGATCGCACGCAAAGACGAAGTGGTTGCCGGGCTGACCGGTGGCGTCGCTGGGTTGTTCGAGGGCAACGGCGTAACCGCATTGCCCGGCAAAGGCAGGCTCTATCCTAACCGGCAGGTAGGCTATACCCCCCACGGGGGGCAAGAGCAGATGCTGCAGGCCGAGCACATAATATTGGCCCCTGGCTCTGTACCGGCGGCCATTCCGCCAGCACCGTTAACCGATGATTTGATCGTGGATTCCACCGGAGCGCTTGAGTTCAAGCAAGCACCTAAACGGCTCGGGGTCATCGGTGCCGGCGTAATTGGTCTTGAACTTGGCAGCGTTTGGAATCGACTCGGTTCGGAAACGGTGATTCTCGAGGCCATGGATGAATTTCTGCCTATGGCCGACCACCGCATCAGTCGTGACGCAAAGCGAATCCTGACCAAGCAGGGGTTGGATATTCGTATGGGCGCCAGAGTAGTTGGCACCGAGGTGAAAGGCTCTGGCAAAAATAAATACGTAGCCGTGACCTATCAGGACAAGGACGGCGAGCAGGTGCTCGAGGTGGATCGTTTGATCGTGGCTGTTGGCCGATTGCCCTACACCGAAGGCCTGCTAGCACCAGATTGTGGCGTGAATTTGGATGAGCGGGGCTTTTTGTATGTCAACGATCTTTGCGCCACCGACGCCACCAATGTGTATGCGGTTGGCGATGTGGTGCGCGGCCCCATGCTCGCCCACAAAGGCATGGAAGAGGGAATCATGGTGGCAGAGCGTATTGCCGGGCATAAGCCGCTGGTGAATTACGATACGGTGCCCAACGTCATTTATACGCATCCGGAAATTGCCTGGGTCGGTAAAACCGAGCAGCAACTCAAGAGCGCTGGCGAAGATTTCAATGTTGGCACATTTCCCTATGCGGCCAATGGTCGAGCGCTGGCTGCAGGTGAAAATGAAGGCATGATTCGACTGATATCTGATGCGCAAACCGATCGCATTTTGGGCGTACACGTCATTGGTGCACAGGCGTCAGAGTTGATTGCCCAGGCAGTGATTAGCATGGAGTTCAGTGCGTCGGCGGAGGATCTTGGGCTGATTATGTTTGCCCATCCAACTTTGTCAGAGGGAATTCACGAAGCGGCACTGAGTGCTCGTGGACATGCGATACACACGGTCAATCGCGCAAAACGTGCCTAGGCGCTGGAGCGGTCGGCGAACGGTACGCAATGGTTAATACACACAGGGTTATTAGAGGGAGTAAAAAAACACCATGAATCTACACGAGTATCAGGCCAAGAGCCTGTTCGCGAGCTACGGCTTGCCGGTCTCGGAAGGCTATGCGGTAGACACCGCTGACGAGGCAGTGGCAGCAGCGCAAAAAATCGGCGGTGATCGTTGGGTCGTCAAAGTGCAGGTTCATGCTGGGGGACGGGGTAAGGCAGGGGGCGTCAAACTCGCTGATTCCCTAGACGACATTCGCGCCTTCGCCGATCAATGGATTGGCAAAAATCTGGTAACGATCCAAACCGACGAAAACGGCCAGCCCGTTAGCAAGATCTATGTCGAAAGCTGCACGGACATCGACCGCGAGCTCTACCTCAGTGCGGTGATTGATCGCGGCAGCCGTCGCGTGGTGTTTATGGCGTCAACGGAAGGCGGCGTAGAGATCGAGCAGGTTGCCGAAGAGACTCCGGAAAAAATCTTGCGAGCGACCATTGATCCAGTCGTGGGTGCTCAGCCATATCAAGGCCGTGAACTGGCGTTTAAGTTAGGTTTGCAAGGCACGCAGATACGTCAGTTTTCAAACCTTTTCATGGGCTTAGCTAAGCTTTTTGAGGAAACAGATTGCTCTTTGCTGGAGATCAACCCGCTGGTGGTCACCACGGCTGGCGACATCCACTGCCTGGACGCCAAAATCAACATCGACGGCAATGCACTTTATCGCCAACCGGCCATTGCTGAGATGAACGACCCCAGTCAAGAGGATGAACGCGAGGCTCAGGCCGCCGAATTCAGTCTCAATTATGTAGCCCTGGAAGGTAACATTGGCTGTATGGTCAACGGTGCTGGTCTAGCCATGGGAACCATGGACTTAGTTAAGCTGCACGGCGGCAATCCCGCTAACTTCCTGGACGTTGGCGGTGGCGCGACAAAGGAGGCCGTCGCCGAAGCTTTTAAGATTATTTTGTCTGATACAGCGGTGAAAGCCGTGCTCATTAACATTTTCGGCGGCATTGTCAGCTGTGCCACCATCGCTGAGGGCATTATCGGCGCGGTCCAGGAAGTGGGTGTTGAGGTGCCGGTAGTGGTGCGTTTTGAAGGCAACAACTCGGAGCTTGGCCGCAAGACCCTGGCGGACAGTGGTCTGAACATTATCCCCGGCGAATCCTTGGTCGACGCCGTTGAAAAAGCCGTAGCTGCAGCGGGAGGTCAAGCATGAGCATTTTGATCAACAAAGACACCAAGGTAATCTGCCAGGGCTTTACCGGGTCGCAGGGCACTTTGCACAGCGAACAGGCTTTGGCCTACGGCACCCAATTAGTGGGCGGTGTGACTCCGGGCAAGGGCGGCACCACGCATTTAGGGTTGCCGGTGTTCGATACCGTGGCCGACGCGGTAGCAGAAACCGGCGCCACCGCCAGTGTCATTTACGTGCCTGCCAGCTTTTGCAAGGACTCGATCTTAGAGGCCCTCAATGCAGGGATTAAACTCATTGTCTGCATTACCGAGGGCATACCCACCCTGGATATGCTGGTGGTCAAGGCTCGGTTAGAGCTCAGCGATGCGCGCATGATCGGACCGAATTGCCCAGGGGTGATCACGCCCGGCGAGTGCAAAATCGGCATCATGCCCGGTGACATCCATCTGCCAGGCAAAGTCGGCATCGTCTCTCGGTCGGGCACGTTGACCTACGAGGCAGTGAAGCAAACAACGGATCGAGGTTTTGGCCAAAGCTCTTGCGTCGGTATTGGCGGCGATCCGATTCCTGGCAGCCATTTCATCGATATCCTTGAGCAGTTCGAGCAGGACCCGGCCACCGAAGCCATTGTGATGGTCGGAGAAATTGGCGGTAACGCAGAAGAGGAGGCCGCGGCCTACATCAAGGCCAATGTCACCAAGCCCGTTGTTGGTTACATTGCGGGCGTCACGGCGCCACCGGGCAAGCGTATGGGCCATGCAGGCGCCATTATTGCCGGGGGCAAGGGCACGGCGGACGATAAGTTTGCTGCCCTGCAGGATGCCGGTGTTCGCACGGTTCGCAGCTTGGCGGAAATCGGTGACGCTCTGGCCGAGGTCACCGGCTGGAGCTAGCCCGCCGCTTATGTTCCAGGGGCGCAACGCCCCTGGAACGCTTGAATTTACTCCGCTCACCCCCATATCCAAGCGCTTAGCAGGACTTTCAAGCGCAAGGGGAACCGCCACATGAGCGATAGTCAAACCGACAACCAATCCGAAACTCTCAGCTTTCAAACCGAGGCCAAGCAGCTGCTGCAGCTGATGATTCACTCGCTGTACTCCAATCGCGAGATCTTTTTGCGCGAGCTGATTTCTAATGCCTCGGATGCCATCGACAAATTGCGCTTCCGCGCCATCGAGGATGCGTCGCTATTGGGCGAAGATGCGGATTTCCACATCGACGTAACCTTTGACAAAGATGCTGGCACGCTGACCATTGCCGACAACGGTATAGGCATGTCTCGGGACGACGTCATTGCTCATTTGGGCACCATTGCCAAGTCCGGCACGGCGGAATTTTTGGCGAATCTGACCGGCGACCAAAAATCCGACTCGCAGCTGATCGGACAGTTTGGCGTGGGTTTTTACAGTGCTTTCATGGTGGCGAAAGAAGTAGAGGTGCTGACCCAAGCCGCCGCAGGCGGGGATGGGGTGCGCTGGCGGTCCACTGGCGAGGACGCTTATTCTCTAGAGGCCGCCGACGGACTGCCACGCGGTACCCAAGTGATCCTGCATCTTCAGGAAGACGCTTTAGAGTTTGCTGAAGACGCCAGGCTGCGACACATTGTTACTCGCTACTCTGACCACATTGGCGTGCCGGTCCGCATGTTTTCAACGCCAGGCTACGGTGCTGCCGAAGACGAGGAGTTTGTGCCGGAACTGGAGAGCGTCAACTCTGCCCAAGCACTGTGGACCCGGTCACGCTCCGAGGTGGAAGACGCAGAGTACAAAGAATTTTACAAGCACGTGTCTCACGACTTTGAGGATCCGCTGACCTGGAGTCATAACCGGGTTGAGGGCAAGTTTGAGTACACGAGCCTGATCTATCTGCCAAAGCGCGCACCATTTGATCTGTACAACCGCGATCTGCCCAAGGGATTGAAACTGTACGTACAGCGCGTGTTCATCATGGACGATGCGGATCAGTTTTTGCCCCTTTACCTGCGCTTTGTGAAGGGCGTGATTGATTCCAACGACCTGCCGCTGAACGTTTCCCGTGAGATTTTGCAGCAAGACGAGCGTGTCACCTCCATTCGTAATGCGGTGACCAAGCGTGTTCTGAGCATGCTGGAAGACATGGCTAAAAAAGAACCAGAGCAGTATCAAGCCTTCTGGGACGAATTTGGTGAGGTAATCAAAGAGGGTGCCGGGGAAGATTTTGCGAACCGCGCCGCCATCATGAAGCTGCTGCGATTCGCCTCCACGGCAGGAGAGGGCAGCGCTAAGAGCGTTGGTTTGGATGCCTACTTAGAGCGCAAAAAAGCAGACCAGGAGAGCATCTACTACATTTGCGCGGAAACGTTTGAAACTGCCAGCAACAGTCCGCACCTGGAGATCTTCAAGGAGAAAGGTGTAGAAGTGCTGTTGATGTTCGACCGCATCGACGAATGGTTGATGAGCTCTTTAAGTGAGTACGAGGGCGTGCCTTTCGTCGACGTTATGCGCGGCGATGTCAGCCTGCCCGGTGAGTCCAAGTCTGACGATGACAAGGATGAGGAAGAAACCGACGAGCACCCCCTTACCGAACGAATTCAAGGGGTAATCGGTGACAAAGTGGAGGGAGTACGCCCGTCCAAGCGGCTTACGGATTCGCCAGCCTGTTTGGTCTTGTCCGACTACGGTGTAGGCATTCAAATGCGCAAAATTCTGGAGGCCAGCGGGCAATCCATGCCGGAGACCAAACCGTTCTTTGAATTTAACGCCGACCACCCGCTGCTCCATCGACTGGACAGCGAGATCGACGAAGATCGTTTTGCCGAGTTGGTGGAGCTGCTGTTCGATCAAGCCAGTTTGGCCGAAGGTGGTACCCTGCAAGATCCCGCGACGTACGTTGCTCGTATGAATCGCCTGCTTATGGATTTGCTGCCCGCAACTGAGAGTTAACGGCGTATCTATTGGCTGCACAAGCCGTCACAATGGCGGCCTGTGGAAACTGATGACCCGCTGGGTAGCCAATCAATGAATGTAGCCATCCTAGGGGGCGGTAACTTTGGAACCGCCATCGCCAATATTATTGCTCGCAATGGGCACACCACGTACCTGTGGATGCGGGATCCCGAGCAGGTGGCCCAGACCATTCAGGCGGGGGAAAATCTTCGTTACCTGCCCGGACACCCCCTTGAGACCGGCGTAAGCCCCACCGCAGACTTGGCTGAAGCCACCGCAGATGCGTCTTTGATCTTCGTTGCGGTGCCTAGCTCCGGCTTTGCATCAGTTTGTCAGGAAATGGCTCCCTTCATTAACGCCAAAGACATTCTCATCAGCGCAACCAAGGGCATTGAGCCTAATGGCTTTCGGCTGATGAGCCAGCTGCTTAACGACCTCACCCCCTGTGAGCACACCGGGGCCATATCTGGTCCCAATCTGGCTGAGGAAATCGCCCAGCAGCAGTACGCGGGCACCGTCATTGCCACCCACTATCAAGAGGATGCTCTGCTGGTCCAGGAGGTCATGCGCAACGACACGCTTCGGGTTTATGCCAGCGCCGACGTTTATGGCGTAGAGCTTGGCGGTGCGCTAAAGAATATTTACGCCATCGTTTGCGGTTTAGCGGCGGGCCTGGGGGTTGGGCAAAATACGATCGGTTTGCTGGTAACCCGTGCCCTAGCCGAAATGAGCCGCTTCGCGGTCTCCATGGGCGGTAATCCATTCACTTTCCTTGGCTTGGCCGGTGTCGGAGATCTGCTGGTAACCTGCACGTCGCCGCTGAGCCGAAATCACCAGTTAGGGTCCTGTATCGCTAAGGGCATGAGCCTAGAGGAGGCATCGCAATCTTTAGGCAAACTGGCAGAGGGGGTGAATACGCTAGGCCTTGTTTATCATAAAAGCCGCGAGCGCAACGTATATATGCCGTTAGTTGACGGGCTGTATCAAATTCTCTTCGAGCAGCGCGGCGTGGCGGAAGTTATCGGCTCTCTCATGGGCAGTTCTGAGGGCGTGGACGTGGAATTTGTGGATCCGTCCCGGTGGCAGTAACGAACCAGACCGCGGTCAGCACCATTGGCGGGCTAATTGAGGAAATTTACCGGCGGTTCGATAGCGCGCCCCTCAGCTACGGGCATGGCACTGACAACGCCTGGGATGAGGCGGTTTATCTGGTGCTGAGCATCACCGGCGCTGCAGATAACCAAGATTCCTTAACCCTGCCTGTGACCATGGCGCACCGCCGACGCATCCGCGATCTTGCCAGTCGGCGAATTGAAGAGCGCGCGCCTCTGGCGCACTTGCTCGGCGCATGTCATTTCATGGGACAACGTTTCCTGGTGGCCCCTGGCGTCATGATTCCTCGCTCGCCGATTGGCTACCTACTCGGTGAGCCTCTTGAAGAATGGGTTGCCCCAACCATTACTCGTATCGTCGACCTCTGTGCCGGCGTTGGCTGTCTGGGGATCCTGGCCGCCCAGCGCTATCCCGAAGCCCGGGTGACCTTGGTAGAGCTGGATGAGCAAGCAGCAGACCTGGCCAAGCGAAATCTGGCGCTGCACGGATTGCAGGCCCGGGTGGATGTAGTACTTGCTGACGCCAGTTCTTGGTTGGCTACAGATACCGGCCAGTGGGATCTGATATTGACTAACCCGCCCTACGTTGACGCAGCAGACATGCAAACGCTTCCCCAAGAGTATCGCCACGAACCCGAACTCGGACTGGCTGCCGGCGAGTTCGGATTGGCTTTGGTGGATTTATTTTTACCCCAATTGCCCGAGAGGTTAGCACCCAGCGGGTGCTTTCTTTGTGAGGTGGGTGCCAGCGCCGGGGCAATGCAGCGCAAGTATCCGCGGCTGCCGATGCAGTGGCTAGATCTCGAAAGGGGCGGAGAGGGTGTGTTTGTGCTTGAAGCCGGTGACTTTCAGGCCGGATAATAGGTGGTTTTCATTATCGTCTCGCCGGTCGAATTATCGGACTGGGGAGTGATCCAACAGAGCAGCACATGGCAGCAAATACTTTTGGCTCGTTATTTTCCGTTACTACGTTTGGCGAAAGCCATGGCTTGGCGCTGGGTGCCATCGTGGATGGCTGTCCTCCGGGACTACCGCTGAGCGAGACGGATTTGCAGCCGGATCTCGATCGCCGCAAACCCGGTCAAAGCAAATACACAACCCAGCGCCGTGAGGGAGATCAGGTAGAGATTCTCAGCGGAGTATTCGAGGGCGTGACCACAGGCACCCCTATTGGCCTACTGGTGCGCAACGAAGATCAAAAAAGCAAGGACTACGGTGCCATTAAAGACGTGTTTCGCCCGGCCCATGCGGACTACACCTACCACCACAAATACGGTATTCGCGATTATCGGGGGGGTGGGCGCTCATCCGCCCGGGAAACCACCATGCGGGTGGCCGCCGGTGCCATAGCTAAAAAATACCTCGCTTCTCACGCAGGTATTGCCATAAACGGCTATTTGTCTGGTATCGGATCGTTGCGACCACAGCCGGTGGACCTCGGCATTGTGGATGACAACCCGTTCTTTTGCCCGGACCCTTCAATGCTTGACGACATAGCACGGCTGATTGAGCAAGTTCGTAAAGATGGTGACTCTATCGGGGCCGAGGTGTCGGTCATTGCGTCCGGTGTGCCTGTCGGGCTGGGCGAGCCGGTGTTTTCGCGCCTGGATGCGGATTTAGCTGGCGCGCTAATGGGCATTAACGCGGTCAAAGGGGTAGAAGTGGGCGACGGCATGCAGGTATCGCGTCAGCGCGGCACCGAACACCGTGATGAGATGACGCCAAACGGGTTCACCAGCAATCACGCTGGCGGTATCTTGGGCGGTATCTCCTCGGGTCAGGACATCGTGCTGCGAATGGCCCTTAAACCCACCAGCAGCCTGACCAATCCAGGTCAGTCCATTGACCGCTTTGGCAACCCGGTAGAGGTGGTAACCAAAGGTCGTCATGATCCGTGCGTTGGCATACGCGCAACGCCCATCGCAGAAGCCATGGTGGCCTTGGTTCTAATGGATCATTTACTGCGTCATCGAGGCCAAATGGGTCGGGAGGCGGGAGTACAGGGCCATCAAACTGACTGATATTTGCCCAGTACCTGTAAAAACGCCCTAGCGCTGTTGGACAGCGTGCGGCGGGCGTGGGTTACGTAACCTAACGTCCGGGTAATGGGCGCGCATTTGGGGGACAACTGTTGCAGAGCAGTGGTCATCGCCCAGGGTAGCACACTCCAGCCCAAGCCAACGCTCACCAGCATGCTGATGGTTTCAAGGTAATTTGTGGATAGTGCAGGCTTCAACTGTAAACCCTCTTGCGCAAAACGCTCGGTCACAATGCGACCGGTAAAGGTATTGGGTCCGGGCAAAATGCACGGCAAGGTAGCCAACTGCTCGAGGGTGGTAACTTCGGGTAAGGCCTTAGCATTTACAAAACACAGAGGGTCATGCCATATCGATTGAGTGTGGAGATCCGGCTGTTCGCGCTCGCCGGCAGGGTTCAGGGTTACAACAGCCAGCTCAATGTCGCCCGCTAGCACCATTTGGTGGGCTACCTCGGAGTCTTCAAATTGAATGTCCAGCTGCACATCAGCGTAGGCTTGGGTGAAGGCTTGCAGTACCGGCGCAAGGCGATGCAGTCCAATGTGGTGGGAGGTGGCAATGCTCAGCCGACCGCTCACAGCCTGAGCCAGATTACCGATCTCTCGCTCCATATCCCGCGACAGGTCCAGCATGGCCGACGCCTTTGCCAGCAGCAGCTCCCCGGCGGGAGTAAGGCGCACCCGTTTGCCCAACCGATCAAACAGGGTGACCCCCAAACGGGACTCCAGAGACTGGATGCGTTTGCTCATTGCCGGTTGGCTAATGTGTAGCTGCTCGGCGGCACCAGAAAAAGAGCCCAGCCGGGCTACATGAACAAAGGAATCTAACTCATCTAGGTGCATGTTGAAGGGCCTGCAACAGAACTAGGAAAGTGCATATTAGTATTTGAGATAGTTATACAAAACATAAAAATAATCGAATTGTTTTATGGTAGGTCAGTGCCTAGACTGCGCAAAATTTTTGAGGGCGATGTGATGGCAACTGAGCAATCATCTGCAGGGCCGCAAACCCTGTACGACAAAATCTGGGCAGCCCATGACGTTGGTCGGCGGGCTGATGGGAATTCTCTGCTATACATTGACCTACAGCTGCTGCATGAAGTGACTTCCCCGCAAGCGTTTGAGGGGCTGCAGTTAGCCGGGCGGCCGCTGTGGCGAGTGGACGCCAACCTAGCCACGCCGGACCACAATGTGCCCACGACTCAGCGGGAACTGGGTTTCGCTGGCATCACTGACGAGGTGGCCTTAGAGCAGGTCACGACCTTGGACAAAAACTGCAAAGCCTTCGGGGTAGAGCAGTTTGAAATTCTCGACCCCCGCCAAGGCATTGTGCATGTAGTGGGACCTGAGCAAGGGGCGACGATGCCAGGCATGACCGTAGTCTGCGGTGATTCCCATACCTCTACTCATGGCGCCTTTGCAGCTTTAGCCCAGGGTATTGGCACCTCAGAGGTAGAGCATGTAATGGCCACCCAGTGTCTGGTGCAGAACAAGGCAAAGAATTTCGAGGTCAACGTGGTGGGCCAGCTTGCTCCCGGCGTTACCGCAAAAGATCTGGTGTTGGCCATTATCGGTCGCTTGGGCACTGCTGGCGCCACTGGCCACACCATTGAATACCGGGGTGATGCCATCCGTCAGCTCTCGATGGAGGGCCGTATGACCCTGTGCAACATGAGCATTGAAGCCGGAGCTCGGGCAGGACTGGTAGCCGTCGACGACACCACCATTAACTACATTCATGGTCGGCCCTTTGCGCCCAAGGGCGAGCTGTGGAATCAGGCGGAAGATTACTGGCGTACCCTGGTATCCGATGAGGGTGCTGTATTTGATACCTCGATCACCATCGATGCCAGCGCCATCGCGCCTCAGGTCAGCTGGGGAACGTCACCGGAAATGGTGGCGGGAATTGATCAGGCTGTGCCGGACCCTGCGCACATGAGTGATTCGGTTCAAGCAGAGTCCACAGCGTTGGCGCTCAAGTATATGGATCTGAAGCCTGGGCAAAAAATCAGCGATATCTCGGTAAGCCGGGTGTTCATCGGCAGCTGCACCAATGCTCGAATTGAAGACCTTCGGGCAGCGGCGGCCCAGATTCGCGGGGGCAAAGTTGCAGACACCGTTACCGAAGCGTTGGTAGTGCCGGGATCTGGATTAGTTAAGGCACAGGCGGAAGCCGAAGGCTTAGCAGATCAGTTCGTGGCTGCCGGTTTTCAATGGCGGGCTGCGGGATGCTCTATGTGTCTGGGCATGAACCCTGACCAGCTGGGCGAGGGCGAACACTGTGCCTCAACTTCAAATCGAAATTTTGAGGGCCGTCAGGGATATGGGGGCCGAACACACTTGGTTAGCCCCGCCATGGCGGCGGCGGCGGCCATCAACGGCCGATTTGTTGATGTCAGGGAGAATAGCTAATGGACGCATTTGTAGCGCTGGACGGCTTGGTTGCGCCCTTGGATCGGTCCAATGTGGATACGGATCAAATCATTCCCAAGCAGTACCTTAAATCCATAAAGCGCACGGGCTTTGGCGACTATCTATTCGACGCCTGGCGCTTTCTCGATCAAGGCTCCATGGGCATGACGCCCAATGAGCGGCAGATTAATCATGAGTTCGCGCTGAATCTGCCGGAGTATCAAGGTGCATCCATCTTAATCGCGCGAGACAACTTTGGCTGCGGCTCCTCCCGCGAGCACGCGGTGTGGGCGCTGAAAGAGTTTGGCTTTCGGGCAGTCATTGCCCCGAGCTTTGCAGATATTTTCTTTGGTAACTGTTTTAAGAACGGTGTGCTGCCTATTGCGCTGCCAGCGGAAGTGGTGGACGGGCTTTTTGCGCGGGTAGCGCAGGGTCTTACGCTGTCAATCGATTTGCAGGCCCAAACGGTTTCCGACGGCGACCAAAGCTTTGGTTTTGATATCGATCCGGCACTAAAAGAAAAAATGCTTCAGGGCATGGACGACATTGATTTGACCTTGGCCGAAGCAGACTTGATTCGCGATTTTGAGGCGGGTCATCGGCAACAGCAGCCCTGGTTGTTTCGCAGCTAGGCCGCAGCAAGGCCCAGGGTAAAAATTCACTCAACACGAGGAAAAGTTGTGAAGAAGGTTTTGGTACTTCCCGGAGACGGTATTGGGCAGGAAGTTGTTGCCCCGGCGGTAGCGGTCATGCAGGTGGCGGCGCAGCAGCAAGGTGTCACCATTGATGTGGAGGAGGCTCTGGTCGGTGGCGCGGCAATAGATGACAGCGGCACCCCTCTGCCTGACGCGACGCTGGCTAAGGCCAAGGAAGCCGATGCGGTTTTGCTTGGCGGTGTGGGCGGGCCGAAGTGGGATGAGTTGCCCACAGCTCAGAGACCAGAGAAAGGGCTTCTGGGCTTGCGTCAGGAGCTGGGTCTGTTCGCCAATTTGCGTCCAGCCCTGCTGGCCAGTTCCCTGGCCAGCGCCTCGTCGCTGAAACCTGAGTTGGTCTCCGATCTGGATATTCTCATCTTGCGGGAGCTGACTGGCGGCATTTATTTTGGCGAGCCGCGTGGTGTGGAAAATCGTGACAACGAACGGGTGGGTTTCAACACCTTGGTGTATGCCGAGCACGAAATCGAGCGTATCGCTCGGGTGGGTTTTGATCTGGCGAGCAAGCGCAACGGTCGTCTGTGCAGCGTTGATAAAGCTAACGTGCTCGAAGTGAGTCAACTTTGGCGTGAGGTAGTGACCAGTCTTGCGAGTGATTACCCCGACGTCGAGTTGTCGCATATGTACGTGGATAACGCAGCCATGCAGCTGGTGCGCGAGCCGAAGCAGTTTGACGTCATTGTTACTGGCAATATGTTCGGCGACATTTTGTCTGATGTGGCCGCCATGCTTACCGGCAGTCTTGGTATGTTGCCCTCGGCCTCGCTCTCGGCCAGCGGAGCCGGTATGTATGAACCGGTTCACGGCACCGCACCTGATATTGCAGGTCAAGACAAAGCTAATCCGTTAGCGACTATCTTGTCCGTTGGTATGTTGTTCCGCTACAGCCTCGATATGCCTGAAGCTGCTGACAATGTTGATCAGGCGGTAGCCAAGGTGTTGGCGGACGGTCATCGCACGGCGGACATCGCTGGCGCGGACCAAAGCGATGTGATCGGCTGCCGCACCATGGGCGAGCTGGTAATAGAGAATCTTTAATACAGATCCCAGTGGAAAAAGAGATGAGTTCTGAAAAAACTGTAAACGTGGCAATTGCTGGCGCGTCTGGAGCCGTTGGCGAGGCGTTAATTGAAATTCTGCAGGAGCGGCAATTCCCAGTTGGCGAGCTCGCGTTATTGGCGTCAGCGCGTTCCGAAGGCAAGCGCGTTCAATTTCACGGTAAGTCCGTGCAAATTCAGCGTCTGGATGAATTTGACTTTAGCAACACTCAAATCGGTTTGTTTTCTGCAGGTGGTTCGATATCCGCGGACTATGCGCCGAAGGCAGCGGAGCAAGGTTGCATCGTTGTGGACAACACCTCTCACTTTCGTAACGACGAGGACATTCCCTTGGTGGTGTCTGAGGTAAACCCCGGGCGGGTAGCCGAGTACGCTCCTCGCAACATCATCGCCAATCCCAACTGCTCCACCATTCAAATGGTGGTTGCGCTGAAGCCGATTCACGATGCGGTAGGCATTGCGCGAATCAACGTCGCGACCTATCAGGCGGTGTCTGGCGCTGGTGCCAGCGGTATCGAGGAGTTGGCCGGGCAGACCGCCAAGTTGTTGAATGGGCAGCCCATTGAACCAGGCAAGATGCCTGCGCAGATAGCCTTTAACGCGATCCCTCAAATCGACACTTTTCAAGACAACGGCTATACCCGTGAAGAAATGAAAATGGTTTGGGAAACTCGCAAGATTCTTGAGGACGAGAGCATTCAGGTGAATCCAACCTGCGTGCGCATTCCTGTTTTTTATGGGCATAGTGAGGCCGTCCACATTGAGACGAAATCGCCCCTCAGTGTGGAGGAGGCGAGGGCGCTGTTGGCGGCCGCTCCTGGCGTCACCCTGTTGGGCGAAGAAGAACTTGCTACACCCGTGGGCCATGGTGCAGGCAAAGACCCTGTGTTCGTGAGTCGGGTGCGCAAGGATATTAGCCATCCTAACGGTTTGGATCTGTGGGTGGTTGCGGACAATGTGCGCAAAGGCGCGGCTCTTAACAGCGTGCAAATTGCTGAGTTACTGCTCAACCACCTGTAAGAGATCCGGCGGGTGGTGACGTACATGCATCGCTGGGGTGCCTATGAGATGCTCGATCAGCATTGGGGTTCCTGAACAACGTGCTCCACTGGAGGGGTGACGCTTTGTATCGACAAATCACGATAGCGGCAACAATCTGTTTTCTGTGGGCCTCGCAGGTTGCTGGGGCGCTCGCCCAGAGCACTAAACCGGACTTTTTGCTGCCGGACGTATTCTCCAGAATAGGGGAGCCGCTGCGGGCGACCTTGGAACTTAAAGATGTCCGCGGCCTTTCGGCTGATACGCCCCAGGTGGCCATTGCCGATGCATCTGGCTTTCAAAAACTGCAGATTCGTCGCTATCAGGCGGTGGAAGGCATCCAAGTGGCTTATCGCGATGGCGGCGTATCCGGGCCGACGCTGGAGCTGTTTACGGTCCTGCCGGTATACGAGCCGAGCCTGCGCTTGGTGCTTTCCATCTCAGATAGCTTTAGTAGCCGACTACTGCCCATTGAGCTGCTGTTACCAACCCCAGACGCGCTGGGATTCGAGCAGCGTTCGGTACTGGTCTATCCAAACGACACCTTATGGCGAATCGCCAATCGCACCCGCGACGCGGCGGTCACTAACGATCAACAAATGTTGGCGGTTAAGCGGTTGAATCCCGAGGCGTTTCTACGAAACAACATTAATGGCCTGAAAGAATGGTCCATGTTGACGCTGCCAACGTTTTCCCAGGCACTGGAGCTGCCAGTGCGGGAAGCCGCAGATACTGTGGCGGCTCAACACGCCCAGTGGGGAAGCGGTGGAACGGCGATTAGAATTCCTTCCAATGCTCGCACCGAAAATACTCTGGGTCAGGTGCGTATTACCGCCACCGATTTTGCCGAGGATGCGCCAGAACCCAGGGTCTCGCGCAGCGAAACCGCCAATGAACCTTCGATTCAAAGGTATGAGCCAGGAAGCAGTGACGAAATCAGCGAGGAGCCTGCAGCTCCAGCGACGTTGGCGCAAAATTCTGAAATACCCGATACCGATGAAGCGCTGGTGATTCCAGGCTCGGGCACTGCGGATTCAGCAACCAATCAGGCGCCAGCAGTAGCAGCGGCAGTTGATTCGCTCAGCCCGGCAAAGACGGAACCCGATGCAGCAGCAGACCCTTTCGATCTGGACAATCTAGAGGCACAAATTCGCCAGGAGCAGTCTAGCGGCTTGGACGCCGTGGTGGCATTCCTCAGCAGCACCTCGGGGATTGCATTTATGGCAGGGCTGGGTTTTGTCGGTTTGCTGATACTTTTGCTGATGCGGCGGCGTGCGGTGGAACAAGCACGGGAACTCGATCACGCTTTTCGTGACGATGAAGAGGGAACCGAGCCTGAACCCCATGAGCCCGATGAAATCCCCGAAGAGGCGCCGGAGGACGTTTACACCACGCGTCTCAAGCTGGCTGAAGCCTATTTAGAGATGGGCGATATCGATGGGGCCACGGAGATGCTGGAGGAGGTGATGGCCGACGGCAGCTACGAGCAGCAAGAAGTCGCCCGGCGCATCATGGAGCGCGTGGATCGCGACGATGAGTGATACTGCGAGTACGGTGCCCAAACCTAAGCACTACGTGTTCTGCGTGCAATATCATGGGGCGGCATTCGCAGGCTGGCAGCGCCAGCACGAGCAGGCCACGGTGCAAGGTGAGCTTGAGCGCGCCCTAAGCACCATTGCCAATGAGCCCGTAACCGTGCGCGGAGCCGGGCGCACGGACGCCGGCGTCCATGCCAGCGGACAAATCGCTGACTTTGTCACATCGGCAGAGCGCCCGGTTGAACAGTGGCTGCGCGGAGTCAATGGACTAACGCCCCAAGGGATTCACGTAGCCTGGCTACAGGACATCAATGAGGACTTTCATCCCCGCTATCACGCGGTCAGCCGGCGTTACACCTATCTGTATCATGATCAAGGCGCACACAATCCCTTTCTGCATACTCTGGCTTGGTGCACCCAGGCGCTGGACGAAAGCGCCATGCATGCTCAGGCCCAAGGGCTTCTTGGTGAACACGACTTTAGTGGCTTTCGTGCTGCCGGCTGTCAGTCGCTGACCCCTATGCGCCGCGTGGATCGCTGCGAGATCAGGCGCGAAGGCCCCATCGTCATTATGAACATTGAAGCCAATGCTTTTTTGCTGCACATGGTGCGCAACATTGCCTCCGCGCTGCATCAGGTCGGGCTTGGTGCTCCGGTCAATTACCTCGCGGATCTCCTTCGGTCCCGGGACCGCACTCAACTCGGCATCACCGCGCCGGCTCAAGGGCTGTATTTGGCTCAGGTGAGCTATCCGAACCAACAGTTCCCGGAACCGATGCTGCCGCCGTTAATTAGGCAAAAATAGCTCTGGCGTGGCAAAAAATTATCGGGGATGCGGCATAAGGTGAGACAGAGCTTGTTTCTTGGGTGCAAAGCGGGAGTCTGGCGTTGTTGCTGCGGTCGAAATCTATAGAATTCCCAGTTTGCCGGGTGCAATCACCTGGCGCGAATCATTGGTGTCACCATGCATCCACCCACAAGCCAGCCTTGGTGTAAGATCTGCGGCCTGACCGTAGAGACAGACGTGGTGGCTGCGATAAACGCTGGCGCAGACGCGTTGGGGTTTAATTTCTTTCCACGTAGTGCCCGCTATCTGACCCCAGAAAAAGCTGCAACGCTATGCCGAGTGGCTCGGGAAATGGGTCCGTCGGTAGAGCGCATTGGGCTATTTGTGGACGCGCCGGCAGACCAAGTGAAAGACGTAATGGCCGGGGTGGATTTGTCCATGCTGCAGTTTCATGGTGATGAATCGGTAGCCTATTGTGAGCAGTTTGATCTGCCGTACATCAAAGTAGTCGGAGTCACCAAGACAACGGACTTTCAGGCCTTGCAGGCAGATTTTGCGTCGGCTTGGGCACTCTTGCTGGATACCCATGACCCGGTACAAAAGGGCGGGACAGGTCGGCGCTTTGACTGGAGCCTGTGGCCGGACAAAAGCCGGGGAAGATTAGTTTTGGCTGGTGGTTTAGATCCATCCAACGTCGCCGAAGCCTTGCAGCTAACTCAAGCCTTTGGCGTTGATGTGGCCGGAGGCGTTGAGGGCAGCATTAAGGGCGTGAAAGATCACGACAAATTACAAACATTTATAGAGGCAGCAAAACATGGCTGAACCCATTATCGAAACCAATGCAGAAACGACCTATGCCCAACCCACGCAGGGAGGGCATTTTGGTCAGTTCGGGGGGCGATTTGTTGCTGAGACGCTGACCCACGCCCTGGACGGCCTCGCCCAGCTGTACGCTGATCTCAAGGACGATCCCGAATTCAAGCGCGAGCTGCATGAGGACCTAGCGCACTTTGTGGGCAGACCAACGCCCTTGTATTTGGCGGAACGTTTAACTGCATCTTTGGGTGGCGCGGCCATTTATTTGAAGCGAGAAGATTTAAACCATACTGGCGCGCATAAGGTGTGCAACACCATCGGTCAAGCGTTGCTGGCCAAGCGCATGGCGAAACCTCGCGTGATTGCCGAGACCGGAGCCGGACAGCACGGTGTGGCGACTGCCACGGTTGCTGCGCGCCTAGGCTTGGAGTGCGACGTCTACATGGGTGAAGAGGATGTCCATCGCCAGAGCCTGAACGTTTATCGCATGAAGTTGATGGGCGCCAACGTCATCCCCGTTACCTCGGGGTCGAAGACCTTGAAAGATGCTATGAACGAAGCGATGCGGGATTGGGTCACCAACGTAGACAATACCCACTACATCATTGGCACCGTGGCTGGGCCTCATCCTTATCCCATGATGGTGAGAGACTTTGCTTCGATTATCGGCCAAGAAGCGCGGGCGCAGATGCTGCAGCAAGTGGGCCGCCTGCCCGATGTGGTGGTGGCTTGTGTGGGTGGTGGCTCTAACGCCATGGGCATTTTTCATCCTTTTATTGACGATACAGACGTTGCATTAGTAGGTGTCGAAGCCGGCGGCCATGGCGTGCACACTGGGGCCCACGCGGCGCCGCTAAACGACGGCACCGTAGGAGTGCTGCACGGCAATAGATCCTATTTGATGTCCGACGCCGACGGCCAGGTTATGGAGACTCATTCGGTGTCAGCGGGATTGGATTACCCCGGCGTAGGGCCGGAGCACGCCTATTTAAAAGACATTGGTCGCGCGACCTATGCGGCGGCCACGGACGACGAAGCCATGGCGGCGTTCCGCATGCTCAATCGGCAAGAGGGGATTTTACCGGCCCTGGAAACCAGCCACGCTCTGGCGTGGGTTGTGGCTAACGCACCGTCCATGTCGCCGGAGCAAACGATTCTGGTGAATTTGAGCGGACGCGGCGATAAGGACATTCTCACGGTCGCTGACATCGATGGTATTACCCTGTAATGGATCAGGACCAACAGCAAGCCGGTCGCATTGCCCAGCGATTTGCGTCGCTCAATGAACAAGGCAAGACGGCCTTAGTCACCTTTGTTACTGCCGGCGACCCCGGCACTGACTACACCGTGCCGGCCATGCACGCGCTGGTGGCTGCAGGCGCAGATTTGCTGGAGCTGGGCATTCCGTTTTCAGACCCGGAAGCCGAAGGGCCAGCTATTCAGGCGGCCAATGAACGGGCTCTAGCCCAAGGCATGACGCTGTCCAAGGTGTTAGACATGGTTGCCGAGTTCCGTCAGCAGGACGAGTCCACACCAGTAATTTTGATGGGCTATCTAAATTCCGTATTGGCTATGGAACAATTTGCTGAGCGCGCGAGCACGGCAGGGGTTGATGGCTTGATCATGGTGAATCTGCCGATGGAAGAGGCGGGTGAACTGCGTCAGGCCTTGGCCGAGCAGCAAATGGACCTGGTGTCATTAGTCGCCCCAACTTCCAGCGACCAGCGCGCCAGCGATATCGTTAGCAACGCAACCGGCTTCATTTACTACGTGTCCTTGAAGGGCACAACGGGTAGCGGTGCGCTAGCCGTTGATGAAGTAGCCGAACGCACGGAGTATTTGCGTTCTATTACTGACGTGCCCGTGTGTGTTGGTTTCGGCATCAAAGATGCGGCAACAGCCGCTGCTGTGGCTCAGCATGCCGATGGCGTGGTTGTGGGCAGCGCCTTGGTTCAGCTGATGGCTGAAAGCTCCAGCGTAGAGCAGGCGGTGGCAAGCCTAGGCCAAGCGACCGCTGCAATTCGACAAGGTATCGATGCCTGAGATTGAAACAAACGAAACCAAAGACCTTAGTACCTGGCTAACCTACATCGACGGCCAGCACGCCCAGTCTATTGATATGGGATTGGCGCGCTTCACGCGCGTGCTAAACGACCTGGATTTGCAGCAACCGGCCCCGCGAGTTATTACCGTCGCTGGCACAAACGGCAAAGGAAGTACTGTCCGGGTGATGGAAACCTTGCTGCTACAGGGGGGCGTAACCGTTGGCGCAACGCTGTCTCCACACATATGGCGATTCAATGAGCGGATTCGTATCAATGGCGAAGACGCCTCTGATGAAAGTATTTGCGCGGCCTTTGCTGCCATAGATCGGGCTCGGGGTGACACACCTCTGACGTATTTTGAATTTGGGGCTTTGGCTGCTTTGTACTGCATGGCCCAAGCCCGCGTGCAGGTGGCAATTCTGGAAATCGGGCTGGGTGGGCGGCTGGATGCGTTTAACGCCGTGGATGCCGACGTGGCGGTGATAACCAGCATTGGTCTGGATCATCAGGCGTTTTTGGGGGATACCCGCGAGGCTATCGGTTTCGAAAAAGCTGGGATCCTGCGCCCGGGACAGCGTGTGGTGTTAGGCCAAAATATGCCCAGCACCGTCGATGCACGCTGCCGTGAACTGGAGCTAACGCCACTGCGCTGGGGTCACGACTTTGTTAGTGAGGATGTCGGCGATGGCAAGCACTGGCGGTATCAAAATGGCGCAGCGGAGTCGGTAAGCATCCCGTTTAGTCAATTAGCACCTCACAACATTGCTCTTGCCTGCGAGGCAGTAGCGCCCTGGGTTGAGGTTACACCGGATGTGATTCAGGCGTGCAGCAAGCAGCAAATGCCCGGCCGCATGGACATTCGTCAGGCTGACGGGCGCGTGTGGGTGCACGATGTTTGCCATAACCCCCACGGGGCAGAATTTTTCATGGCTGAGCTGAAGCGCAGAGGCATTACTCCGGCACTTTTCATATGCGCCATGCTCGCCGGCAAAGACCATAGAGGTTTTGCCAAGGCGGTGAATTCAGCGCTGCCAGCCCCAGCGCCCTGGGTATGTTTGTCGAGTACCGGAGAACGCAGCCTGTCCGCCGGCGAACTAGCCCAAAACATGGGGCTGCCGCAGCATTTAGCCGCTGATATGACTCATGCTCGCCAAATTGCGTTGGAGCAGACGCATCCGGGTCAGGCAATTGTGGTTTTTGGGTCTTTTAGCGCTGTTGAGCAGTGCCCGTGGCTGGCATGATAGGCGCATGAACGAGATCGCACGCTATCGTCTGATTGGCACCATTTTCTTGCTGTCCTTAGCCGCTATTTTTGTCCCCATGATTTTCGATGCACCGGCGCCAGCGGCAGATTCAGCAAGTCAGACCTCACAGGGCTTTGATTCTGCAGACGTGGCCCGAGAATCGCTGGCTTCGCCTCAAGAGGTCGAAGAGTGGATTGCAGACCTCAAACAGCAAGAGGCCCAGTTGAATGAGGCGATTGCCGAAAGCCAGGTCCAAAATCAGGTGCAGGCGCTAGCCGCTCAGGTTGACTCCGACGGATATTGGAGTGAAGACGGCACTCGATTCGGCGAGCCCATTTTGAGTCCTGTGCGCGGTGAAACCACTGTATTTGCGGTGCAGTTAGCCACTTTTGATGATCAGGATAACGCCAAGTCTTTGCGTCAACAGCTGCGCGATGATGGCGAGGAAGCATTTATATCCCAGTACAAACAGCAGGGCATTGCTGGGGGGAAAATTCGCTATCGGGTCGCGGTTGGGCCGATGCTGAGTCATACTCTTGCCAAAGAGAAGCGCGCGTCTTACACCCAAGCCTATGGTGTGCAGGCGATTGTGGTCGCCATGGCGCAGTAGCTGCGGAGGGGGAATGTCGCATCTAGATTACATCATCATTGGCATCGTGCTTCTGTCATCCATTTTTGGTTACACCCGGGGATTTGTTCGCGAGGCCTTTGCCTTGGGATCATGGGTCATCGCCTTTTTATTCGGTTTTTGGTTTGGCCCTGAATTAGCGTCGGCCTACCCGGACTTGCTTGGTGACGGCCAAGTTGCGCAGATCGCTGCGTTTTTGATCGTTTTGGTCATCACTTTAATGGTGGCCAGCATGATTCAGTGGGGGCTGGGCCAGCTGATTAACCGCACCGGTATCGGTGGCACCGACCGTCTACTAGGTTTGCTATTTGGTGCAGCCCGCGGAGGGCTGGTCGTTACCGTAGTGCTTATGGTGGGACAGAGCTTTTTCGCTCATACCGCTTGGTGGAACGAGTCCGAGTTAAAGTATGGCTTTCTGCAGTTTGAAGATGAGGTGCTGATACTCTTGGATATGGCCAGCGATTCACTAGAGGATCCGCCTCCGGCGCCCACGTTACCAGACATCAACTTTTATGATGCCCAGCCGCCCGATATCGATGTGCCCGATGACCTCGATAGCGCGGACTATTTTGAAGAATAAAAAGAGAAGCCAATGTGTGGAATTGTAGGCATTGTTGCGCGAAATGAAGTTAAACAAGACATTTATGATGCGCTGACAATTCTTCAACACCGCGGCCAGGACGCCGCCGGCATGATGACCAGCGATGGCCGGCGCTGCTACCTACGCAAAAATAACGGCTTGGTGAAAGACGTTTTTCAAAGCGAACACATGGAACGGCTGCAGGGCAACGTAGGCTTGGGTCAGTGTCGTTATCCTACGGCGGGCTCTACCAGTTCGGCGGAAGCTCAGCCGCTTTACGTTAACTCACCCTACGGTATCGCGCTGGCGCACAACGGTAATTTAACGAATACCGAAGAACTGATGAGCGACTTATTCGCGGAGGACCTTCGGCACATCAATACAAGCAGTGATTCCGAAGTGCTGCTGAACGTCTTAGCCAACGAACTCGGAGTGTTGCACGCTATTGATCCGTCGCCCACGGAGATGTTCAAAGCCGTAGGCGCGGTTCATCAGCGCTGCCGCGGTGCTTACGCGGTGGTGGCCCTAGTGATTGGCTCTGGCTTATTGGGCTTTCGCGATCCCTATGGTATTCGGCCCCTAGTTATCGGCAGTCGAGAGACCGAAAACGGTACGGAGTACATGCTCGCGTCAGAATCCGTGGCTTTGGATATTCTGGGCTACACGCGAATGGGCGACGTGGCTCCCGGTGAAGCGGTTTTTATCTCCAATGATGGCAAGCTGTACAGGCATCAGTGCGCGGCTGACCCCAGTCTGGTGCCCTGTATATTCGAACACGTCTACTTCGCGCGTCCGGACTCGATCATTGACGATATTTCGGTTTACAAAAGTCGTCTGCGGATGGGAGAGCATTTGGCTAAACGAGTGCTGGCGCATTATTCCCAGCGCGACCACGACATTGACGTGGTGATTCCGATTCCAGACACCGGACGAACAGCAGCGCTGCCGCTGGCTCATGAGCTCGGCGCTAAATTTCGCGAGGGATTTGTTAAAAATCGCTACATTGGCCGCACCTTTATCATGCCGGGTCAGCAGCAGCGGCGAGACTCGGTGCGGCAGAAGCTCAACGCCATTGATCTAGAATTCAAAGGTAAAAACGTGCTGCTTGTCGATGATTCCATCGTTCGGGGCACCACGATTACTCAAATTATTCAGCTGGCGAGGGAAGCCGGCGCTCGCAAGGTGTACATGGCCAGCGCGGCCCCGGCCCTGCGTTACCAAAACGTGTATGGCATCGATATGCCTGCTCGAGAAGAATTCGTTGCCCATCAACGATCTGAGGAAGAGGTGGCAAACATTATTGGTGCGGATTGGCTGCTTTATCAGTCCATCGAAGACCTCAAGAAAAGCTGTCATGAAGGCAACCCCCACGTCACGGATTTTGAGTGTTCGGCCTTCGACGGTAAGTACGTAACTGGCGATGTAGGGGCGGACTATCTGGCCAAGGTCTCAGCCCAGCGCAGCGATGTCTCCAAGCGTCAACAACAGCTGAGCCTGCTGAAAGATACCAATGTCTTGGACCTGCACAACCACGGCTAAAAATACCGGTATGATCTGCTGCACCATGAAAGCCGAGACTTAATGCCGTGCAGTTGAAGAAGCGAACCCCCTGTGTCGGAATCTGTTCAACCACCTATGGTGACTTGGTGTGCCGGGGCTGTAAGCGCTTTTCCCACGAGATCGTGGAGTGGAATGGTTACGACGAGCTTCAGCAAGACGCTGTGCGAGCGCGGCTACAGCGCCTGCGCGACGAGGTGCTGGCCCTGGTCTTAGACTGCCGGCAACCCAACCAGCTGCAAGCGGCGGTAGCCGATGCAGGGCTTGCCGACCTTGAGCCCATGGAACAGCGTTACCAGCTGCTGCGATTTATGGTGCGGCGGGGGCAGAGTCTGGTCAGCGCAGGCCTAGCCATCAGTGCAGCTGCCGCCGAGATGGAAAGTGCCAGCCGCGGCCCGAACGGTCAGGACCCCGATTCACTGGACACGCTGCAGCTAATGCAATTATTGGATGCGGAAATCTATCAGCGCGCCAAAGCCCATTACGAGCGCAATTTTAAGGTGCCCGCATGACATCCGCCGCGCTCTCCAAGCGAAACCAAGAAGCCATGGCCACGGTGCGCGAATTTTTGCACGTGGCATCCCCGCCCGAGTGGTTTCAAGCTGCGCCTGACCATTTGCCTGAACTGTTAATGGATCACGCGAACTGTGAAAAAAAGGCGGCCAGCACCGCGCTGAGCATGATGTACCGTTACGTGCAGTTTCCCGAGCTGCTGAAAAAAATGTCCAGCCTGGCCAGAGAAGAGCTGCGTCACTTCGAGCAGGTTCTCGAACTTATGGCGGAACAAGGCGTGGTATACCAGCAAATTAATTCAGCCCGGTACGCACAAGGATTGCATCAACAGGTAAGCAAAAATGAACCGCAGCGCCTGGTAGATTTGCTGATTTGCGGTGCGGTGGTGGAGGCTAGATCCTGTGAGCGTTTTGCAGGCTTAGCGGTAGTGTTGCCCGCCGAGGTGGCAGCACTTTATGGCTCGCTCCTCAATTCCGAAGCCCGGCATTTCCAGGACTACCTGCACATGGCGCGGCAGGCCAACGAGCAAGCCGGAGGCTATGAGGACTTTTCGGCCAGGGTCGAAGATTTTCTTGTCCTAGACGCCGAACTAGTGACCAGCGATGACCCTCAGTTCCGTTTTCACAGCGGCAGACCGGTGTTGGGTTAGACGCTCAGGACGGCTCTGGAATACGCGCCAAAGCGGCGAGTTCGTGTGGGATGGCATTGTTGCTAAGGGCCGTAATGATCTAGCCCAAAGCATTCCAGCGACCAATGGTCGTCGCTTTGACGGCATAACCAGCCACAATCCTGCCAGTCGCCAAGAACTATGCGCTTGAATGTACTCGCCCCCCGCTGGGGGTAAAAGCCTGGGCGGTGGGTGTGACCGTGAATCACAGTGTCTGCCCCTAGCTGCTGCATGTCATGGGCTATGGCCTCTAAGTTTACATCCATAATCTGGGCAGATTTGTTGGCGTTGGCACCCATGCTTTGGGCTCGCATGTCTTTTCCCAACGCTTGGCGCTCGGCCAATGTTCGCTGCAGCAGATCTCGTTGAAACGGCTCGCTGCGCAGTAGGGTTCTGGCCTGTTGATAGTCCGTATCATCAATACAGTACTGATCCCCATGACTTAGCAGGACGTGGCCATCCAGTAAAAATGGATCAGGCAGGATCGTCGCACCGGTGGCTGACGCAAACGACGCACCAAATAAGAAGTCGCGGTTGCCGTGCACGAGAAAAATCTGCGCCTGCTGGCTGGCCCTTCTGAGCGTCTGGCGCAGCTGCTCGGCACCTGGCGAGTCATCGTCATCGCCAACCCACATTTCCACCAGATCGCCGAGGATATAAATCTCGTCCACCGCTGCTGCTTCTGTCTCCATAAGTGCAACGAAGGCCTTGAAAATTGGGTCCTCAGGCTCTTGCAAATGCAGATCCGAGATAAAAAGCCGCTTCATGAGACAGTCCTCGTTAGGCTTCCTGTTAGGCCTCTTGTTAGGCCTCTTGTTAGGCCTCTTGTTAGGCCTAGGGCGCTTGCCGCCGCTTGAATGGTATTTTGTAGCAGCGCCACACGAGTCATGGGGCCGACACCGCCGGGAACCGGCGTAATCCAGCCGGCGCGCTCTTTTGCAGCAGCGAAATCTACATCTCCATAAAGTTTGTTGTTAGCACCTCGGGTGATGCCTACGTCTATGACTGTAGCTCCCTCTTTGACCCAGTTTCCGGGCACCAATCCTGGCTTGCCTACTGCGCTGATTAAAATGTCTGCCTGTCTGGCCATGGCCGCCGTGTCCCGGGTAAATTTATGGGCCGTGGTCACGGTGACTCCAGCCAGCAGCAGTTCCAATCCCATAGGGCGGCCAACGTGATTTGAGGCGCCAATAATGGTGGCATGCAGACCTTTATAATCAGTGCCTATGTGATCGAGCATTTGCATCACGCCCATTGGGGTGCAGCTGCGAAGGGTTGGGCGTCGCAGGGCCAAGCGACCAATGTTGTAAGCGTGGAAACCGTCCACATCCTTGTGGGGCAAAATTCGATCGATAATTCGATCCTCATCCAGATGCGGTGATAAAGGACTTTGGACCAATATGCCGTCGATGCTGGGATCATCATTCAGCGCCTCTATGTGATCTTCGAGTTCCTGCTGGGAGATGTTGGCGTCGAGATTCAGGGTTTTGGAATAAAGCCCGACTTCTTCACAATCTCGGCGCTTACCGTTCACGTAAACCGCTGAAGCAGGATCATTACCGACCAAAATTACAGCCAATCCCGGCGCTCGATGCCCTTGGTTTTTCCAGTCATGAATTTCAGCGGCTAGGGTCTCCCGGATGCCTTTGGCGAGTGCATTTCCATCCAGTATTCGGGCTGTCATGAGTGCTCCTAGCGATCCGTGCGGCAGAGAAAAGGCCAATGCCGTGGCGTGCAACGGCCTACTCCTCGGCAAAGCGATATGGTACTACCCACGGCGTCTAGAGACTAATGGTGCCAGGCAATGATTTGCTGGACACCGTGCTGGGTGGGGCCGAGGCCGCAGGAGACGGGTGGCACATAGACGCCGATAGGACAGCCCACGGTAGAGACAAACAAAGAAACAGTGGAAGGCCGGATCCGTCAGGTATTTGGTATTGGTCCTGTGAAGAAGTTAATTGACCCCCCACAGGCTCGTCAGTATTATGCCGGCTCCGTGATGACTAGAGTTGCGGTTCTTTTCGGGGTATAGCGCAGTCTGGTAGCGCGCCTGCTTTGGGAGCAGGATGTCGGGAGTTCGAATCTCTCTACCCCGACCACTTTCTTGTCGGGCTTAAGCCCGACCTACAGCCCGAGCCGTATACATCACCTTATAGGTCGGGTTTCAACCCGACGAACTCATCGATCCGCGCCCTTTGTCGGGCTTAAGCCCGACCTACGGCCCAAGTCGTGTGCATCACCTCGTAGGTCGGGTTTCAACCCGACGGATCCATCAAGCTAAAGCGATCAGGCGAGCATGGCGTGGACACACCGCAATGTTTCTTGTTGATAGGCTTTAGCGCGCTCATTCAAGAAATCGATAGGATTCAAGGAAGCTGGCACGTAGGCAAAGCCGATACGTAGGTCTGGATGCCATTGAAAGACCGAGCCTCCAAACCCCATCCAACCAAAAAACCCCTCTCGACCGTGGTTTAACGCGGCTTCCAGTGATTGTGGTTGAGCCTCGGTCCGCTGGAATTGAGCTAACCCGCCTTGAGTGAATGCCGTGTCTAGCACAACCATCTTTCGCTTTATGGGGTTGGCGTGTATTTGTTCCCAGGCTGCCGGGCTCAGGATCCTGGTGCCGCCAAGTTGCCCTTGGTTGGCCATGATTGCTGCAAGCTTTGCCAAACCTCGGGCGCTGGCCTTTGCCCCAGCTGAGGGGATTTCCGCCTTGGCAAGTGATTCTGCGTCAAACATTGAAACGCCTGTGGCAGCCATGCCCTGAATGGGAAGAGGGCGCCGACTTGCGCGTGCATTGCGAATGGTTCCCCGCATACGCCAAAAGCGTCTGAAGATGGCTGCCGGGGTTTGCCCGATTTTCGCTGCGAAGCTGCCGGGCCTAATACCTTCGAATAGTTGTGCTCGAAGTGGCCGCACGGCTATTGGGCTGATTCCCTTGAATTCATCCGCTGTCAGGCCAATGTGAACATCAAGCCCTAAGGGTTCGCTGAGATTCTTCCGCAGGAACTCACCCATGGTGCGGTGCTCTGGATCTACCCGGCGAAAAATCTCGTTAGCGATCCAGCCTCGCGATATCGCGTGATATTCCCGTGGCGAAACCGAGTTCGCGGGAAAGGCTAGCGGATGAGTTTCCAGTACCTGCCCGAGGGTATTGTTGTGCACTGCGCTGGGGTAAAGGTCTTGGGGCGAAAAGCTGGTGTTAAGCTGCGCCAGGCCCGCTTCGTGACGCATCACATCAGCGACCAGCAGCTTGTCCTTGGATTTACCCCGAAATTCCGGCCAGTAAGCTTGCACCGGTGCGCTGAAATCAAGGTCGGCCTGGTCCACCAACATTCCTAACAAAATCGATTCGAGGCTTTTGCCGCTGCTGAAAACATTGACCAGCGTGTCACCGTCAAATGTTGAATCGCCCGTTGTGCTTGCCCAGAGATCGACAACACATTGCTCCCCAACATAGACACACAGCTGGGCATTACTATCGGCAGATGCCGACAGATTGTCTGCCAACTGTTTCTGTAGTGATTCAAAGCCGGGTTCTACGGATCCCTGTAGCTGCATGGGCACGGTGTTGGAGGCCTCTAGTTTTTGTTTTACGTCTGTGTCGCTCGGGTAGTCGACAGAGAACTAACTGCCGAAGCCTGGGGTTTCAGCCCAGACAGAAGTTTGATTACCGATCGAAACTTTACCAGAACCTTGATCTTTAATTAGTGCACTATTGGTGGACGATTATTAGCTATGTTTCGATAACAAACAGCGGAAGGTCTGAACAATTGCAGGAAGCACTGAGTCAAGCCCAGCGCGCCCAAGGTAAAACGCTCTGGGTATATTCTTTTGGTTCCATTGGGGTAGGTATAAAAAATGGCCTGCTCGGGACTTGGCTGCTGATCTACTACAATCAAGTCCTTGGCCTGGACGCATTGTTGGTGTCCTCGGCCATTGCTGTGGCACTTGTCGTAGACGCAGTGTCCGACCCTTTGATTGGTGTATTGTCCGATCGCGCGCGCACCCGATGGGGGCGGCGGCATCCGTTTATGTATTTGGCGGTGATTCCTTTCTCTCTGTGCTACTACCTTATTTTGCAGGATCCAGGAGAAATCTCGGACACAGCGCTGTTTTTGCGCCTGCTGATTTTGATGATCTGCATGCGCATTGCGATGACTTTTTACGAGGTGCCGCGCTCGGCTCTTGCGCCTGAGCTGACCAAGGACTACGACCAGCGCAGCACAATTGCCGGTATGGGAATGGCCTTCGGCTGGATTGGCGGTGCAGGCATGTCAGCCATCCACATGGCTTTCTTTCTCGATGACAGTTTTTTCAGTGCTTCCGGTTATCAGCTTTTGGCTTTCTGGGGCGGCCTGGGTATTTTCGTTAGCACACTAGTTACTACCTTAGGCACCCATCACTTAATACCCAGCCTCTATGTGCCGCCGGCGCGCACTTTTGATCTGAGAGAGTTTTTTTCTGAGGCAAAGCAAACCCTTTCAAACAAATCATGGATCGTGCTGTTTCTCGCCGGCTGCATTTACGCTTTGCTAATTGGTATCGATACTGGTGCTGGAACCTACTTCAACGCCTATTTATGGCAGTGGCAGCCGAACGAAATTGCATCCTTTCCCATTGGCCAGGCGGTAACCGTCATTTTCTTTGCATTTCTCGGCCCGTTTCTCGCTGTGGGGAGAAGTAAGAAAAATGTGGCCGTTGGAATTTTCCTGGGGACCATCATTCTTGGGCCGTTACCCATTGCGCTGCGGTTACTGGAGCCGGTGGTAGGTGTTAGCTTATTCCCGGCCAACGGCACCGATGCGCTGTGGTGGGTGCTGTTGCTACACGCGTGCTTATACTCCGCGTTGGGTTCTCTGGGATTAATATTCGTTGGCTCCATGGCTATGGAGATTGTTGAAGAAGTTGAGATTTCCACGGGCAGGCGAGAAGAGGGCCTGCTTGGTACGGTAAACTCCTTTGTTCACAAATTGGTGGGTGCTGGCGGTGTTTTTATTGCGGGAGCCATCGTTTCCTGGGCAGGTTTTGATGACTCAGGAGCCACAGAGGAGTTTCTGAGCGGCGAGGTAATCTATCGATTCGCCTCGGTGCATGTGGTGCTGAGCTTCATTTTACCGCTCTTTTCTACGGCCCTGATTTTGCTGTACGACATCGATCGCCAGACCCATCAGGGGAATGTGGAGCAGCTAGGCTACGTTGCGGAAGAAAAAGAGGATTGAGGGCAGTTGGGTAAGCGAAACTTTTGCGGTGTCTTGAGGTAGACTTGCGTCCTCTCTTGAAGACGTGCGTTACGGTACTCACCGTCAGCGTCTGAGATGGGAGCTGAGCTGAAATCAGGCGCCCGTAGCTCAACTGGATAGAGCATCGGCCTTCTAAGCCGAGGGTTGCAGGT
>JAYOBI010000028.1:0-44357 GCA_038104735.1 Gammaproteobacteria bacterium
AGAACACCCGGGAGGCCATTTTCGACGCGCTCGCTCGTCGCGAAACCTATGCCACCTCCGGTCCGCGCGTCGCGCTGCGCTTTGATGCTGGTTGGGGCATTGATGAAGCGATGATCGACAACCCGGGTCTGGTGCAACATCTAGAAGCTGCGGCCGTACCTATGGGTTCGGTTATTGCCACCAGCGGTCAACCACGGTCGCCGAAGTTCAGTGTATGGGCGATTCGCGACCCTCTGGATGCCCCCTTGCAGCGTATTCAAATGGTCAAGGGCTGGATTGATGATGCGGGCCAGACACATGAAAACGTGGTCGATATTGCCTGTGCCGATGGCCTGCAAGTTGATCCGACCACCGGCCGCTGCCCAGATAATGGCGCCAGTGTTGAGTTGTCTACCTGCCAGTACAGTGCCGGCTCCGGTGCTACTGAATTAAAAACTGTTTGGCGCGATCCGGATTACGATCCGAATCAAAGTGCCTTTTACTACGCGCGCGTGTTAATGAACCCGACCTGTCGCTGGTCAAGCTTTGATGCTATTCGCCTTGACAGGGAACCTGACCCGAGGGTACCGGCCACGATTCAGGAAAGAGCCTGGTCCTCGCCGATCTGGTTACGCCCCTAGACTTTCTCAAAGACTTTTCAGAGGTAAAACCAAAGATGAAACCCTCCCGTTCGATATTACTTTTTAAAGTTCAAATGATTGGCAGTTTTTGCAAAACCGTGCGAGGCTCTTGGGGTCTGGACGAGGCTAAACGCGCCCTGTTTTCCTTGACATGGTAGAGGTCGGCGGTTCGAATCCGCCTGGTCCTACCAATAAAAAGCCCCGCTTTGGCGGGGCTTTTGGTGGTAGGCGAGCTAGCTGCGGCAGCCCCTTGTAAGTGCGTCTTTAGGGGGGCCTCAGCCAGACGATTGCTAGCCACCATTGGTCCAGCGTTTTACTTCCGAGAACATGTTGATGGCTTCAACCTTGCGCGTACCTTCTGCCGCTTCAAGGTAGGCTGCCATGGTCTCTGTTGATTGCATCTGCATGATGGCCTCTGTGAGCTGGCCTCGACTGTTGCCAACGAAGGTCACAAAGTGAGTGCCGGGCATTGTGCCGGCGGCCATGGTCTGGCCTAAGTAGACTGCACCTGGAAAATTCTGCACAACATCTGAGTTCCACATGGCGTCAAAAGCGCTCATGAAGCCTTCTGGGTCCGTGACGGTCAAACCATAGACGATGCTCGCGGGGTTGGGGCTGGAGATATCGCCGGGTCGTACTTTCGCGCGAATAATGGCGTAGGTGTTTTCCCACTCTGGCCTTGCGACCGCACGTAAGCTTTCCTGGAACTCAGCCCAATCGGCGTTGCCAACATACAGCTGCGCCGTTCCATCCATGGCCGCACCATTCTGATAGAAGATGTTGACCCCGTGGGTGCTTTGATAATCGCCGTTCACAATATTCTGCAGTAGCACTACGGTGTTGGGTGCCTTTTGTCCCGACGGCGTGGCTCGCCATTTGTTCATGGCGGCCAGCACTGCCGGTGCGTCCGAGGCAATGAGGCCAATGCTTTGGCCGTAAAACAGCGGTCCGGCGTTGGCGTGGGATCCGTGGCCATCTGCTCGAGCAGCCATTGAAAACACCAGCAGTACCGAGGCAAAAAATAGTGTGGTGATTTTTCTCATGATTCTTCCTTTATTGTTGTCGTTGTTTTCGTCAGTGGTAGAGCCACCCTAGTAACTTTTCAAAAACAAGTTACAAAAGCAAGACAAGTTCTCTGGAGAGCTTCAGGTGATTAATTTCTCAACACCCCAGGCCGGCGAGTTTTCGTGTTGCAGGATCACTAGAAAACAATTCAGAACCGCGGGTTGAACGGCAACAGCCGTGGGTTAAACAACTCGCGCCACTACCTTTCTAGGTGACCGTTTGGTATCGGCAAAGTTCGCAATGTCGCTGGCTATGCGCTGCTTGCCTTCGGCTGAGTCATACATTTTTTCGCGAAGGTCATGCTCGCTGGCAAAACAGCACAGTGCCAGGCCGTGCCAAGCAGGGCCGAAAAACTGATGGACGATTTGCAGCTGGTAGTAATGAGTCATAGCGGCGTGGACTTGAAGCGCAAGCGGCGCGTGCACCTGCTGCCAGTACCTGTCCGCGCTGGCAGGGTCGAGGCTGGGCTTTGCGATCATTGGGAAAATGCCGACGCTACCGGGTAAATCCTGGGGGGCGAGATCCTGTAGCGGACGATTCAGCATGGCGCGCTCGCTAACCAGATAAAGCCCCAGCGGGCTGCCGTTATTTGCCAGCAATAAATCCGGTGCGTCACTGATGACCAAGCTAGCAAAGGGCAGATGGTCTGTTTGCTCCGCCGTGGCTGCAAGGGTCATGGCTGCCGGATCCGCAGGTGGTTTTTTATTTGCGTAAACTGCCACCAGTTTCAGCGCTGACATATTACTCTCCCGCAGACTTGGGTTTCCGTTGGACAAGGAACATTAAACCGAAAACAGTAGGGCAGAGGAATGCCCCAGGTTAGGCGAGCGATGGCTGCTACAGCCGCAGCCTAATCAGGGCATTACCATTCGCCGGTGTGAGTAATACAATCTGCGGGGTGCGGACGAAAAAAAACAACGCTACGTAGCGTGGCTGGAGGTACACAAGGATGTCAGAAGCTGCAGAATTTCGGGCCGATACCCGTGCTTGGCTAGAGGAAAATTGTCCGGCCGGCGCTCGGGGTCCTGGCAGCGTGCCTTGGGGCAGCCGTAAAATCGACCTACCCAAAGACAGTCGAGAGTGGCTGGACAACATGGCCTCCAAAGGGTGGACTGTGCCCACTTGGCCAAAGGCCTACGGTGGCGCAGAGTTGGATTCGGCCCAGTACCTGATCTTGCTGGACGAGCTTCGTCGTATTAACGCGCGTTCGCCTCTTATTGGCCGGGGCGTTAATTACATAGGGCCCACGATTTTGGAGTTTGGCACCGACGAGCAGAAATCTCGGTGGTTGCCGGGTATGGCTCGCGGCGATGGCGGTTGGTGTATGGGCTACTCTGAGCCCGGGTCCGGTTCCGATTTAGCCAGCCTCAGCACCAAAGCCGAGCGCGACGGCGATCAGTACATCATCAACGGCCGTAAGGTTTGGACGTCGGATGCAACCTTTGGTGATTACATCTTTGCTCTGGTGCGCACAAACGATAAGGCTCCCAAGCACGATGGCATCAGTCTGATTTTGATCGACATGGATCAGCCAGGTGTTCAGGTACGGCCTATTAGGCTGATCAGCGGCAGCAGCCCGTTTTGCGAAACATTGTTTGAGGATGCCATTGCAGGAGCCACTGACATCATTGGCCCGGTCAATAAAGGCTGGACCGTAGGTAAACGTCTGCTGCAGTACGAACGCTCCACCCACGCCGGTATCAATATTTCTGGCACTCAGGGTGGGCAAGATGAGCGGCAGCTGACGGAAACGATAAGCGACTGGCTGCCTATGGATAGCGCCTCTGGTCGTATTTTGGATGAGGCCCAGCGTTCGGCTCTGCTGTCCTGGGAGATGCGCCAGCGCACCTACGAGATGACCCAGCGCCGGGCCATGGAGGAGGCTAAGGCTCGCGCTCCTGGATTTACCTCGTCAGCGGTGAAGCTCACCGGGGCGTTGCTGAAGCAGGAAAGAGACGAACTACACCTGTCAGCCTTAGGTTTTGATGGGTTGTACTGGCAGAGCGACGAAGTGGCGGAAGACGCGCTAAAGCAGACGCGCACCTGGCTGCACCAAAAGTCCCTTACCATCGCCGGAGGTACCGCCGAGGTACAGCGCAACATTATCGCCAAGCGAGTGTTGGGGCTGCCGGATTAATCGGCGATTTAAGAATCGTTCTGTCGTTATGGTGACGGGCCCGCTGCGGCAGCGCTGCGCCGAAACCTCTTGATTTGGCTTTAACGTGCTGCCTGAACCTACCAAAATGTTGGGCAGCACTATGAGAGGAATGACTTATGGCTGCCAATACTGGCCAGACAGCCCCGGACGATTGCTGGATTGGTCTGCTGGAAGAGGAAGCGCTGGAGCCAGAGCTGCCCATCATCGACCCACATCACCACCTTTGGGTTCGTAACGGCTACACCTATTTATTGCCAGAGCTTGCCGCAGATCTCGACAGTGGCCATAACATCGTTAGCACCGTCTACGCAGAATGCCATTCCATGTATCGTCAGCGCGGAGCGGAAGCTTATCGCTCGCTAGGCGAAACCGAGTTTGTTCGCGGGCAGGCCGCTATGAGCGCCAGCGGCGAATTCGGTCGAACTCGAGCTTGTGAGGTTATGTTCGGCAACGTAGATCTCACCCTCGGCAGCGCGGTGGAGCCGTTACTAGAGCAACATATGGAGGCGTCTGGTGGGCGTTTTCGTGGCGTGCGAATCTCTGCCGGTTGGCATGAAGATAAGAGAATTCACAACGTGGCCGATCAGGCGAGGCTGCTGCTCGATCCTCGGGTTAATGAAGGTATCGCCGCCGTGAAGCGAATGGGTCTGTCCCTTGATTGCTGGCTGTACCACACGCAACTCGACGAAATCGCCGAAGTTGCGGATGCTCACCCTGAGTTGACGATTATTCTCAATCACGTGGGCAGCCCGATTCTGGGTGGACCCTATCGAGGCAAAATCGACCAGGTCTTTAGTGACTGGAAGGCGGCGATTGGCAGACTGAGTCAGCGGCAAAACGTGTACGTAAAGCTCGGTGCCATGCCGATCCGCATGCCAAGCTATGAGGGTGATCGTAGTCTGCCCCCCAGTTCTGCTGAAGTTGCAGATGCCTGGCGACCGTGGATGGAGACCTGTATTGAGGCCTTCGGTGCAGACCGCGCTATGTATGAGTCTAATTTTCCCGTGCAAAAGCGGTGGTGTAGCTACCAAGTTTGTTGGAATGCTTTTAAGCGAATTTCCGCCGGTGCGTCGGCGACGGAGAAACAAGACTTGTTTGCTGACACAGCGGCTGGCGTTTATCACGCCGGCTCAAACTATTAACGCTGAAACCACGCCTTCATCCCAGCCGTGAGGTGTGCTGGCGCCGCCTGGTCCGTTAATGATAACTTTTGATTAACGCGAAGGTCGGGAAGGGAAGAGCATGAAGCAAGCAAGTATAGCGGGCCTATGTCTTATGGCGCTGTGGGGTTGCGGCGGAGGGTCTTCTACTTCGGACTCCGTTGGGACCAATACGGCACCCAGCCTTGGCGAAATCGGTGCTCTATCCCACCTGGAGGGGGCAACTGCCGTATCCTCACTTTCCGCCACGGATGCTCAAAGCGACAGCTTGACGTTTTCTATTGCGTCGGGCGACGACCAAGATCTCTTTGCCATCAGCTCTGGTGGCGACCTTGCCTTCAAGTCCGCACCGGACTTTGAAGCACCCAGCGACGCCAATGCCGACAACGTCTACCAGGTGACAGTTCAAGTTACCGATGGCTCCTTAAGCGATAGCGAAGCGCTGCAGATTACGGTTACCGACGCCTTCGAAGGGCGAGTAGTGGATGCGCCCATTAAAGGGGCCTCAGTGTTCATCGACCTGAACGACAATGGCGTCCAAGACGAAAACGAGCCGTCCGGCGTGACAGACGACGAGGGGTTTTTCAACGTCACCATGTTTACCTTGGTAGCGGCAAGCACGGCCAAAGTTGTGTCCAAAGGCGGCACAGATATTTTGACCGGTGAAGAACTACCCAATCTTGCTTTGATCAGCGATGTGCCTGCTGACATTACCAAGCCAGCCAACGTTACACCGCTAACCACGGTGCTTGCTGTTATAGAGACGACGGAGGAAAAGGCAGAGCTTTTAGCCGCAATGGGCATAGCAGGAACGCCGGAGGAACTGCTGACCAATGATGGCTGGGCTGCAGCGGCTGAGGGCGATACGTCAGCGCAAGCGGCACAGCGAATTAATCAACAGTTGGGCTTGTTGCTGCAAACCGGATCGTCGTTGATCGACGGCGCAGAGAACAGCGGCGCCCTATCCGTTGCCTTAGCCAAGGGCGTGGCGGCGGAAATTCAGCAAGCGGTCGTTTCCGATGCTGGGCTTGATTTGGCGTCATCCACGGCACTGCAGTCGGTGTTGACCGAAGCGTTAGACGCCGTGGCACCAGAAGTTGCGATCGAGGCAGCGGTGTTGGCGGCGGTATCAAGCTCAGTGGCGTCAGTGAACAGCATTGTTGCGGATCCGGAACTAGACCCCCTTTCAGATGTGGCGGCGGACATTGTCAAAGCTGCCCAGAACGATCTTCAGGAGTCCGTGAGGGATTTAGTTGCCGGTGGCCTGAGCATTGACGCTTTCACTGAAAACGCCGGTCCGACGAAATTATTTGAGCAGGTGGTGCTGCCAAGCAACGCGCTGGATACGGACGGTGACGGCATTGCCGACGCCCTCGACGCTGATGACGATGGCGACGGGGTGAAAGACGGTGATGACGCATTTCCAAAAGACGCCACGGAAACCAAGGATGCCGACAATGACGGACTTGGCGATAACGTGGACGATTTCATTCCAGGTAATTACGACGACGCGTTTTTTGACGAATTTGACTGGTCATAAGAGTAGGAGAAAGTGATGAGATACATACAAACACTGATAGGGACTTGCTGCCTGCTCATCAGTGCCGGAGCGGCTGCCGAAGAGGCAATTAAAACCTTTAAGGCCGGCGAGCGGGTCAAAGCAGCCGAAATAAACGCGAATTTTCAGGCAATTATGGATGAGGTTGAGGCCGCAAGGGCAGAGATTGCTGATGCGGTATCTTTTGAAGGTTTAGAGGACGTCTATGGTGGTCTGGAGGAGGAAGCCGAGGAAGCAACATCGGCCTTGGAATCCTCAGCTGCCGCAGTGGTGGCTTGCTCTGCCGAGGATACTTCATGCGTCATTGTCGGAAACAAAGCGTCGGTGACCTGCTCCGCCGGCGAGACAGGCAAGCTGCAGTCAGTATTGTCTTCGCCTTACGCGAATGCAGCCTTTTTATTGGTTGAAATCGAAGGTAACTGCGTTGAGGACAATCTGCTGATTACGCGGGGCGCCGCATTTTTCTCCAAGAACTCGAGTTCCAGCAAAGCCAGCATTACAGCGCAAACTCAGCGGGTAGCAACCTGTGTCAATAACTACTGCTATTTTGGGAATATTGACCTCAATGGACAGGTGCTCGCGGCCCGTGGCTCGAGTCTCATACTGGAAAAAGACATGTTGATAACCCATGTTGGGTCTAATCCGTCAGCAATGGTTGTGACCGAGGGAGCTTTCGCAATGTTCGGTAGCAATATAAGCGTCGATGGTAGTTTTTATGCAGAGGACAGTTCGAGCACTGTGTTCTATGGCACGAATAACACCATTGCTGATGGTATGACGGTGAAAAGCGCCAGCGTGAAAGCGCAGTTCAGTGAACTCACTACACCGTCGCTGAGAAGCTGGGATGGCGCTAACGTTCAGCTGAAGTACGGAACTTACGACATTGACTATATAAATCTGTCTAGAGGTTCGACGATGAATGTATTCATGCCCGCGGGGTTGGGAGGTGAGCTTAAGACGAAGTCAATTTTTGTGACACAGGGGTCTGTTTTCGAGGGAAACTTCGACAACGACAACGGCTTCACAATGGACGCATCGTCTGACGGTACATTCCCGGATCCTGGGGTTCTTTATCTTTGGGACAACAGCACAGCCTTTTTGAGTTACGCGGGTGGGGCTAGTGTCAGGGGTATACAGCTCGATAGTTCGGTCCTTCGTCTGGCAGGGACGAATGGTTCTTTGAGTGTCGATACGTTGGTTTTGCGGCCAGGTGCGCAGATAAAATCAAACGACACCAGTGCGCCCATCAATGTGGGTACGGCAATAACGGCTAACGCCCTCACCAGTATTCAGGAAGGGGCTGTCGATATTTCTAGCGCGACGTCGGTAGATATTGCCGGAGGGTGCGGCTCTGGCGCGATATACGATGACCTGTGTGCTGAGTAGAAAATAAGCAAGGTGCGCGCGCGGCGGGTGGCGTGGCCTCCGCCGCTGACTACGGAACACCAGAACCCGCCATCGACAATCCAAACGTTCTGTGACCGCTCGATCCCGATATTTCCTTGATTTAACGCACCTCTTTGCGGCTAATCCGGCGCTTGTCAGTCTGTCGAGACGCCGATTGCACTCGAAATCAGTCAACAGCCGATTGTAAAAGCCTCTTGCTCCGCTTAATGTAATGGCTTGCATTAATTTGCCGGCGCGAACCGAGGAGAGGAAGTTGTGGAAGTCATAAATAAAGTCACGCCCAACGAGGCCCAGCTGCGCGGGTTCATGGAGCCGGGTCATGACGGGCCAATTTACATGCTGAATTTGCTGAAGTTCAAAGAGCTGGCTGAGTATCCGGATGGCCGAGAAACCACACTCACCGGGGCGGAAGCCTATAACATTTATGGTGCCGAGGTTGTGGCACATCTTGCCAAAGTAGGCGGTGCGCCCGTTTTCTCTGCGCAAGTGGAGCGGCTGATGTTGGGCGAGGTGGAAGAGCTCTGGGATACCGTCGCTATCGCCAAGTATCCGTCTCGTCAGGCCATGATGGAGATGATGATGTCAGCGGAATATCAAGCCTCTGCTGTGCATCGGTCTGCGGGGTTAGCGGGGCAACTGAATATAGAAATGAAGGAGCCCATGGGGGCTTGGTTTGCGCCGCAAGATACTAAGGCATAGCGCCAAATCTTGATCGTAGGGTCGGGCTTTTCGCTCTGGCACCGGAGCAAAGCATTTTGAGGGGGATGTAAAGTGCATTGGACGATTAGAGTTGTTGTCACCTCAGCCGTGTTGTTAGGACTTTCATGGGTTTTTCGCGCGGAGATCGCGCTGTTTGGCATCAATCGTATGATGGCTGCGCAGCTGGATATCGGCCCCACTCAAGAGGTCAATTGGTCGTCAGGCGTTGCAAGTGCTGAAGCGAACGCTCCCGGTCGGCCACCCAACATCGTGCTGATCCTGGCTGACGATTTGGGGTGGAACGACATCTCCATGAATGGGCCTAACGCCACCACACACACGCCCAATATCGACGCCCTAGCCGCCGAGGGAGTGACGTTTTCTCAGGGTTATGCAGCCAATGCTACCTGCGCCCCGTCCCGGGCTGCACTCATGTCCGGCCGCTACGGTACCCGTTTTGGTTTTGAGTTTACGCCGACGCCGCCGGGTTTTATGCCGATTGTTCGGCTGGTGACGAATACCCAGGAGCGGCCCTTAGCGCCAGCTGGCCTGAGCAATAGTGAAACAACGGACCTGAGTTTTAACGACCTGGGTATGCCGGCATCCGAAATTAGCCTAGCCGAGCTATTAGCAGATCGGGGTTATCACACCGTGCATATTGGTAAATGGCATTTGGGTCGTACAAACGGAATGGCGGCTCATGAGCAAGGGTTTGCGGAAAGTTTGTTAATGGCCAGCGGTTTGTATGGGCGTCGTGACGACTCTAGCGTGGTCCAGGCTCGACAGGAATTTGATCCTATTGATCGATTTTTGTGGGCGGCGCTGAATTTTGCCGCCAGCTTTAATGGTGGGCCGCTGTTTGAGCCACCCAAGTACTTGACGGACTATTACACCGACGAGGCCGTGAAAGTCATTGAGGCCAACAAAGATCGACCGTTTTTCCTGTATCTGGCCCATTGGGCTCCGCATACGCCGCTGCAGGCCTCTCAGGAGGATTACGACGCCCTGGCGGACATCGAGCTGCATCGTGAGCGGGTTTACGCGGCCATGATCCGATCCTTAGACCGAAGCGTTGGCCGGGTCATGGAAGCTTTGAAGGCCAACGGCCTTGACGAAAATACTCTGGTGCTATTTTCCTCAGACAACGGCGGCGCGGGCTACATCGGTTTGCCGGAAGTAAACGCGCCCTACCGCGGCTGGAAGATCAGTATGTTCGAGGGCGGGATACGCGTGCCCTACCTGGCACGGTGGCCCGAGCGTCTGCCCGCCGGCGCATCCTATCCAGCGCCTGTGCATCACTTCGATATGTACGCCACCGCTGCAGCGGCCGCCGGAGCCGAATTACCATCGGATCGCGTCATCGACGGCGTGGATTTGACGCCCTTTGTGACCGGCGAGTTGGGACAAGAAGTCCCCCACGACTACCTTTACTTTCGCAGTGGTGCTGCCCAGGCGGTGCGCGACCAGCGCTGGAAGCTAATGGTCAGTGCCCCTCCAGGCTTGCCGCGCAAAGAGTGGTTATTTGACCTGACCGCAGCGGGCGAGTGGCAGGACCTGCTGACCGATCACCCGGAGGTGGCGGATCGATTGCGACTCAAGCTGGATGAGCATAATGCCGAACAGTCTGAACCGGCCTGGCCTTGGACCACAACTATGCCGGTGAACGTAGATCGGGACCTTTCTCAGCAGGATCAGGCGGATGATGAGTTTGCTTACTGGAGCAACTAAAGCTGCCTGATTGTGAGCCCGGGGGACTGCTAACCACGACTGCCGGGCACCCGTGAAACATCTCAAGAAAACACTTCGCGCATTCCTGCCGTCGCACCCAACCTTTGTTCACTAAAAGTTTACGTATAAGCTGTTAGAAGCATTCGAGTTTGGTGTGCATGCCAAAAATTAATGCTCGAAGCGAGGTTGGTGTCCAAATGCGACGTAGAGTCGGAATTATTTTTGCATCCTTTGTGGTGCTTGGCTGTGGCGGCGGAGGCGGGGAGCGTTCGTCCTCGGCGTCAGAGGTTGTCGCGCCCCCGCCGTCGTTGGTCAATCCCGGGCCTCTATCCGTTCAGGAAGGAGTAACTGCGGTTGCTCAGTTACGAGCGGTCAGCGCCGACACTCTAAACCTAACCTTTTCTGTGAGTGGCGGCCCAGATCAGGATCGCTTCACCATGTCGCCATCTGGTGCGCTGGCATTCGATATGCCAGCAGATTTTGAGCTGCCCGAAGACGCCGATGGCGACAATCTCTATCAGGTCACCGTCACTGCTTTGGACGGCAATGGCAGTGACTCTAATACCCTGAACGTTACCGTCACGGACGCCTTTGAAGGACGCGTAGTGGACGCTCCCATCGCTGAAGCTTCAGTATTCGTGGATCTTAATGGCGATGGTCTGCGATCGCCGGGAGAGCCGTTTGGGGTAACCGATGACCAAGGTTTTTTCAGTCTGCCGCCGTTTGCTCTCGACGCTGACACAGATGCCCAAGTCATTTCCCTCGGCGGTATAGATGCGTTGACCGGTAAGGCACTGCCGAATCTTTCGCTGATTTCCAGCCTGCCTGCAGATTTAGCAATGCCTGCGAATTTAACCCCGCTGACGACGGTGTTGGCGGCGGTGGAGGGTGGTGAGGCTAGAGCCGACCTGTTGCTGGCTATAGGGCTACCTGGAAGCGCCGAAGAACTATTAACCAATGACGGCTGGCAAGCGGCTTTGGCTGGCGATGCCCAGGCCAAGACAAACCAACGGTTGAACCAGCAGCTGGGTCTACTGCTGCAAGCTGCGTCGACATTGGTTGATGATGGTGCAGAGCGGGAGGTGCTATCCGTTACCTTGGCGAAGAATGTTGCAGTTCAAGTTGCCGCCAGTGCGACGTCCACTCAGGGGCTTGATCTAACGTCGGCGACGGAACTGCAAAGGATCCTGACCGAGGCGGTAGATACCATGGCTACGAACCTCAGTCCCTCGGCCGCAGCCTTAGATGCCATGGCAGATTCCATTGCCCTCGCCAACGCGGTGACTGCGGACCCTGGTCTTGATCCAGTCTCGGCGGAGGTGAGTGATGTCCTCCAGTCGGTCCAATCGACGCTGCTGGAGTCGGTAGCGGCGCTAGCCACTGGCGCTATCAATGCCGATGACTTTCGCCAGCAGGCCGGTTCGACTCAGCTTTTCAGCGGCGTCGTACTAGCGCCGGATGCGGTGGACACAGACCAGGACGGTGTCGCGGATATTCTGGATCCGGATGATGATGGAGACAACGTAAACGATGTGATCGATGCGTTTCCCAAGGACGGCGCCGAAACCCGGGATACTGACGCTGATGGGGTCGGTGACAACGCCGATGCCGATGACGACAACGACGAAGTGGCAGATGCCGATGACGCCTATCCACTAATCGCGTTAGGAGCCCGTGAGGATACCGACGGCGATGGACGGCCCAACGACTGCGATGAGGCCTGCCTTGCATTGGGTATGGGCGCAGATGAGGATGACGATAACGACGGCGTGGGGGATGCTGATGATGCCTTCGCGCTGATACCCCTGGGCGGGCTCGCGGATGCCGACGGCGACGGACGTCCCAATGACTGTGACGCCTCCTGTCTGGCGACGGGAATGCTGGCGGATACAGACGACGACAACGATGGGGTGCTAGACACCGATGATGCCTATGCCCTGATTCCCTTGGGAGCTTTGACGGACACTGATGGCGATGGTCGGCCCGATGACTGTGACGACGCCTGTCAGGAAACGGGCATGGCCGCGGACGCCGATGATGACAATGACGGCGTTAACGACGTCGGCGATGATTATCCGTTGGACAGCAATGTGCACACTCAGCCCACTACAGCACCACAAAGTTTGACGCTGGAACTGCTGCCCCAGGAAGAAAACGCACTATCCGGCACTTTGACGTCTACCGCTCAGGACGACCGGCCAGTGACCTACCAGATTGCAACCCAGGCAGTCTACGGCAGCGCCACACTGCTGAACGCACAGACTGGGGCGTTCAGCTACACGACGACGGCTGAGTCGACTCAGGTGGATAACTTCACCTACATTGTTAACGACGGCTTCGTCGATTCGGCGCCGTCGACGATTTCCGTGTCGCTGAAAAACGATCCGCTGTATCAGTACCAATGGCACTTAAATAACAGCGGACAAAGCAATTTTGCCTATACCTCAGGGAGTCCTGGCGCGGACGTTAATGCCAGCGGAGCCATTGCCGCAGGCTACACGGGTGAGGGGGTGGTGGTGGCCGTTGTGGACTCCGGCCTGGAAATAGCCCATGAGGATCTGGCTGATAACGTTGTTGCTGGATCCTATGACTTTGTCGGCGGGGATACGGATCCGACCCCGCCGGGTAGTGGTGGTGATCATGGTACGGCGGTGGCTGGCATTGTTGCGGCCCGGGGCTGGAACGATATCGGTCCCAGAGGCGTTGCACCGAAAAGCTCTCTGAAAGGTTACAACTGGCTAGAAAGTCAAAGCACGACGAATTGGGTGTCGACCTTTGGTGGTGAAACCTATTCTCAAGACGTGGACATTTTCAATAACAGCTGGGGTTTTGCGCCACAGAGCATGGTCCAGCCGCTGTATGACCGAGAGCAAACAACCTTTAACTCCACGCTGCCGGCCATGCGCGACGGTAAGGGAGCGATTTTTGTTAAATCCGCAGGCAACGACTTCAACAGCGATTCCAATGGGGTATGCGGCACAGCAAATGGAGACGGCGGTCTGTCTTGCCGGGATGCAAATCAGGATTCAACCCACAACAATCCAAACGTTATCGTGGTCGGCGCTTTAAACGCCGACGGCAGTCGCTCGAGCTATTCCACAGTAGGTTCCGCGCTGTGGGTGTCGGCGCCAGGAGGAGAGTTCGGCTCCGATGGTGTTGACGGCTCTCCTGCCATCATGACCACAGATGTGCAGGGCTGTAGCAAGGGCTACGTTGGCGGCGGCGGTGACGGCGCTAACGAGTTTGATTCGAAAACCAATCCTCATCCTGAAAATCCGGAATGTAACTATCTGAGCACGATGAACGGAACCTCGTCTGCAGCGCCTAATGTGTCGGGGGTTATTGCTCTGATGCTGGAGGCCAATCCAGCTCTTACGCTGCGCGATGTAAAACACATTTTGGCTGAGACCAGTGAGCAAGTGGATGCGGCGATTGCGCCCGTTTCCGTAGACGACATTGCCTATCACCAATGGGTAACCAATGATGCGGGCTACACGTATCACAACTACTATGGCTTCGGTGGTGTGGATGCAACCAAAGCTGTTGATGCAGCTCTCGATCACACGCCAGACAGTCTGGGTGTCCAACAATCGTCAGGGTGGATCTCTACCGGCTTAATCGATACCAATATTGGTTTTGGTGTGACGGTGGATCAAGAGATCTCCGTGCCAACTGCAGGCGTAGTGGAATACATCCTGGTGCGTTTGGTGTTAACGCATGACGATCCCAGCGAAGTGGGCTTGCGGCTGACGTCGCCCTCGGGAACCACAACGACGATCTGGCAGCCCTACGCCGTTGCCGATTTGCCGTTGAACGAGGACACCGCCCACCTCTCCGCGACAGCTTTTTATGGCGAGAGCATGGCGGGCCAGTGGACGCTGAGTGTCTACGATCACGAAAGCGGTAACGACATGATTCTCCATTCCTTTGATATGAAAATCGAGTACAGGTAATCCCTCATGCTAAAAACGTTGGCGTTAACGCTATTAATCACAGGCTCGGGCTTGGCGTTGGCTGCCCAAAATGCCTCTTCGATACCCAGAATTGCCACGGAGCTCACGGTGCTGCCTGCCGCCATGGTCCCTGCCCGAGATCGCGTGGCGATACTTGGTAACAATGTGGTGGTGACAAAGGCTGTTGCCGCAAAGTATGTGGTGCCCCAAAAGATTACCGAAGCAGAGTTGTTAGTGGTCGAAGATACCTCTCACGGTCAGTTCGGCACCACCAACGGTGGCATAGTGGTGCACCTACATGCCAAGGATCGCCTACATGATTTGGTAGCGGATTATGGCCTGAGGGTTCATCACGAGTTCGGCGCACTGCCCATGGGCGTGCTCTTGCCAGCTGAACGAGAATCTGCCGGAACTGTAGTGATGACCTTGCGGGCTGATGAACGGGTCATCAGCGCCATCCTTGACGTGAATTTCTATCAAGAACAAGCTCGGTAGGGCTCGGACCCAGTGACAGCGCAAGGGCGCGTTATCGCTGGTTAACCCATAATTCGTGAAAACACCCCTGGGGTACCCATGAACAAAGAATTAGCCGTTGTTACCGGCGTCGGTCCCGGTACCGGAATGGCCATTGTTGAACGCTTTGCCCAGGCTGGTTATCACGTGGCCATGATCGCCCGGGACAAGAATCGTCTGGCAGAAATCCAGCAAGCAACTGTAAATACTCAGGCTTTTCCCTGTGATGTGACGGATGCAGAAGCCCTGGACTCAGTACTTCGAGCAATTTGTGATGATTTGGGAACGCCAAGAACGGTCGTTCACAACGCTGTGGGGGCAGAGCGGGGCAACTATCGGGAAGTGACGCCTGACAACATGCGTCGTGCCTTTGAAGTAAACACCATGGCGCTGCTGGCCTTGGCCCAAGCATTGGTGCCGAAGATGGAGGCGAATTCGGGTGGTGCTCTGATATGCACGGGTAATACTTCGGCCTACCGCGGTCGGGCAGCGTTTGCCGGCTTTGCGCCTACCAAAGCGGCTCAGCGCATACTGCTTGAAAGTATCGCCCGGGAGGCCGGGCCTAAGGGGGTCCATGCTGCCTATGTAGCTATTGATGCGGTAATTGACTTGGCCTGGACGCGCAAAGTTTTCGCGGGCCGGCCGGATGAGTTTTTTTGCCAGCCTAAGGACATTGCCGAGGAGGTGTATCGTATCGCTCACCAGCCACCCAGTGCCTGGTCCTTTGAGTCAGTGATTCGACCCTTCGGGGAGGTGTGGTAATGGCGACCGCTCCCGTGCTGCGGATTTTTTCGTACTTGCCTAATCCCCGGGTCTGGAAGGCGCTTATTGCCGCTGATTATTTGGGGGTTGAGATAGAGGTACTTGGCGATAAGCCGAAAAATCTTGGCGACTGGCTTTGGGATTTTGATGCCAGAACGTTGCGGGCAGAGGAAAAGACACCCGATAGCCCCCACGCCCGGGTCAGTCGGCGGGGTTTCTCCGGCACTTTGTACAAGACAGATGCGTTCATGGTGGCGCAGCCCTATGGCACGGTGCCAGCCGGGTTTAGCCCGGACGGCAGCGTGGGCGTATTCGAATCCAACAGCATTTTGCGGGCCGTGGCTCGATCTGTGCAGACCGGTCATACTCTTTATGGCCGTGACGGTATGGAAGCCTCCCGCGTCGATAGCTTTCTTGATGCGACCTTGGTGTTCGGTCGTGAAGCGCAAGTTTATTTGCTGGGATTTGATGCCATGAGTGCCGAACTGCATCAGCGGATGTCCGGGGCCTTTGAGTTTTTCCTGGAGGGTATTGAAAACGCGCTGGCCAATCATGCGTATATCGCCGGCCCGCAAGTCAGCATCGCAGATATCGCTTTCGCCTGTGATCTCAGCCAATTTCTGCGTGAGCGCCTCATGTCTCAAGCACTGGTATCGGCGTCTCTGCCCGTGATCAGTGACGGCGCTGAAGAGCGCTATCCTCGCGGATTTGCGCATTTGCGTGAGTTGATTGCAAAACCCCAATTCCATCGGTACCTGGGAGATTACACCGAGCACCTGCTGGCCGAGGGCTGATGCTCTGACACCGCTACGGCTTTTTTTGTTGCCGCTGATTGAGGAATGCTCCGGCTCCCGAGTTCTGCTCCTGTAGGGCCTGCAGAATCGCCACCAGGCTAGCATCGCGTTCGTCTTCAAGATCGCCGATGGAACGCCCCTGAGCCTGCTGATCCGACTGCGCTTTAATCAGGTCAATCAGCGCTTGATCCATTTCGGGTACATCGGTTAGCCGGCTCCAAGGCCACTGCAGGCAGGGGCCAAACTGTTCGAGAAAGTGCTGCATGCCCGCCTTGCCACCGGCGATTCGGTAGTTCTCAAACAAACCTTTCTGAGCCCAGCGCAGGCCAAAACTGTGGGTAATGATGTCATCAATCTGCTCGGTGGTAGCAACGCCATCTTTGACTAACCACAGGGCTTCCCGCCACAGCGCTTCAAGCAAGCGGTCGCCAACATGGGCGGGCACTTGGGCATGCAAAACTACGGGCTTCATGCCCACAGACAGCATGGTGCTTTGGGCAAAATCCATTACCCCGCTGGCTACTGCGTCGGCCCCCACGCACTCAACCAAGGGCAGTAAGTAAACTGGGTTGTAGGGGTGAGCGACGATGATCTGCTCAGGACGGATGGCATCCTCATGCAGCTCCTTTGGCATAAACCCGGAAGTTGATGATGCAACCACAGCCTGGACCTGGCAGGCTTGCTGAATTTCGTTGATGACAGCACGCTTTAATTCCAGGCGCTCTGGCGTGGACTCCTGGATCCACAGGGCGCTGCTGGCGGCATCTGCTATTGACGCGCACTGGATAATTTCTCCGGGTGCGGGAAGGTGGTTATCTAGGGCCGTCATTGCTTGGTGAGCCCGCTGGATTACCTCCGCTAGCGTATCCTTCGCATTTGGACTGGGATCGAAGAAATTGACCTGCCAGCCGTGCAGTGCAAAACGCGCCGCCCAACCGGAACCAATCACGCCGCCACCAATGATTGCGGCAACGCTCATCGCGGATTGCGCCTGGTCAGATTGAGCTCTGCGCGAACTTCCGCAGCACTCATGACCTCCACGCCCAAGGCAGTCACGATAGAAACCGCTTTCGCAACGAGGTCCGCGTTACTGGCCAGAGTGCCTTTTTCCAGCCACAGATTGTCTTCGAGGCCCACGCGAACGTTGGCGCCAGCCAAGGTGGCAGCGGCAACGTAGGGCATTTGATTCGCGCCAATGCTGAACGCGGAATAAATCCAGTCTTGAGGGATATTGTTCACCATCGCCATCAGAGTATTGAGGTCGTCCGGCGCCCCCCAGGGAATACCCATACACAGCTGCACCATGGCCGGTGCAGGAATCCAGCCCTCATCCACCAGACGTTTAGCCAGCCATAAATGCCCGGTATCAAAGGCCTCGATTTCGATTTGCATGCCTAGTTCGGTCATGAGCCTCGCCATCTCCCGAAGCATGCCCGGAGTATTGGTCATCACATAGTCGGCTTCGGCAAAGTTCATGGTGCCGCAGTCCAGGGTGGCAATTTCCGGGCGACACTCAGCCAAATGAGCCACGCGCTCTGCGGCGGAAACCATATCCGTTGCCTCCTCGTTCAGGGGCAACGGTGCGTCAGGTGGCCCGAATACAATGTCGCCACCCATACCAGCAGTAAGGTTTATGACGACGTCGGTGCTGGAGGCTCGTACTCTCTCTACAACCTCACGATATAAATGCACGTCCCTGGCAGGGGCGCCGGTGATCGGGTCGCGCACGTGGCAGTGGACGACGGCGGCACCGGCCCGAGCCGAATCGATGGCGTCGTTGGCTATTTGCTCCGGGCTACGGGGTACCTTGTGGCTGCGGTCTTGAGAGCCGCCGGAACCGGTAAGGGCCGCGGTGATGAACAACTTTTTGCGCATGGCCAATGACATGGATTTTCCTTGGTTGGGTTTTTGATTTTATTGGTCTGGGGTGTTCTCGGCATCGCCGGGTTCAAGGCATAAACAGCGGCGCCTCACGAAGGCGCCGGGAAATGTATTCCGCATTGGGTCAAAGTCCGCGGTTGTGTTAACACCACCCCCAAATAGCCGGCCAATAGTGGCAAGCCCTACCCGGTGGGTAAAGGGGCGAGCAGAGAGTCATCAGGGCAAGCGGGACAGGTGCGCGAGGATTTGCTCCCGAGTGGGCAGGGCACTCTGGGCTCCGGGCTGTAAGCAGGTCAGTGCACCCGCCACATTGCCGCACTCCAGTGCAGTAGCAAAATCTTCGCCCTGGTCCAGAGCCGCCGCAAAAGCGCCGGCAAAGGCATCTCCAGCACCCACGGTATCAACGGCAGTAATGGGCATGGCTGGCACGTCAAACTGTTGACCCAGGTGGTGGGCGGTGCAGCCCATGGCGCCCAGGGTTACCACCACGCTTTGCCCCGTTTTCATTGCTAGGGTTTGGGCAAGGGTTTGGGCAAGGGTGCGGGCCGAGGATGCACGGTTTTGCAGGGGGTCGTCTGGCGCAGTGAAACCTAGCATCTGACACAGTTCAGTCAGTTCACCCTCGTTGACCAGCAGGTAGTCCACCTGTTGCAAAACGGACAGCGCCACTGGACGCATGGGTGCTAGGTTCCAAATAATCTTGGCATTTGCGGCCTTAGCCCAGTTCAATGCCTGCTCAGTTTCTACGTCAGGCAGTTCGCCCTGAAGCAAAAGAATTGCCGTGTCGCTGAGGGTTTCCTCAAGTAGCTGGGTGTGGCGAACATCCTGATTAGCGCCGGGAAAAACCGCGATCATGTTTTCGCCGGAGCGGTCAACGCTGATACAAGCCGTGCCTGTGGGGCGAGACGAGTGAGCTACGAGGCGGGTATCAACGCCCTGTGCGGTTAGCCCGGCAAGCGCAATTTGCCCGGCCCCATCTTGACCCACGGCACCCACCATACGAACCGATGCTCCGGCCTTTGCTGCGGCCAGGGCCTGATTGCCACCTTTACCACCGGCAAGCACAACGAGATCCGACGCCAGAACTGTTTGACCGGGCCGGGGCAGGTGCGCCATTTGAAACACGTAATCTGCGTTTAAAGAGCCAAATACGGTAATCATCAGTAATCCCCTTTGTTAACCCTGCCAAAGATGGCCTGGGCAAGTGTACTACCCCACGGAACCCTGGTTTTAATTGCGCTTCAGCCCTGACAAGGCCGCAGCATGCGCTGAACCGAGGATTTGTTGGTGCCGGCGCGACGCTCCCGCACCCTGGACAAGCTCAGCTATCGCAGTTTGCCATCGTGCTCGCCTGAGCGTTAAATGAAATCCATCACTGCTAAGTTGGCATAAAGGAAGGACCCAAGTAATGGCCGAAAATACTACTCCGAATCGAGACTTAGACGCGGTATCCAACGCCGAAGTCCGTGCGCGCTGGAAGATCGATCCCGCCACCCATCCTCAAGACCGCCCGCTTGCAGAATTGGATCCCGGAAATGGGGATTGGTTTGAGCAGGATAAGGAGCTTGCGGTGTTTGAGCGGCTCCGTCGCGAGGCACCTGTGCATTTGACCGAGGAGAGCCAGTTTGGGCGCTACTGGTCTATTACCCAGTTTGAGGACGTGAAATACGTTGATACCCACCAGCACCTGTTTTCTTCAGACATTATGAACGGTGGAATTCGGTTGGGCGGGCAACCGCTGGAGGAGCCGCCACCGGACTTGTTTCATCTGCCGATGTTCATCATGCAGGATCAGCCGGTGCACGATGTGCAGCGCAAAACCGTGGCGCCCATGTTTACGCCAACGCGATTGGCCGCCATGGGAGACCTGATTCGTCAACGTGCCAGCGCGATTCTAGACGGACTGCCCCGAGGAGAGACGTTTAACTGGGTGCGTGAAGTGTCGGTGGAATTAACCGGCCAGATGCTGGCCACGCTCTTTGATGTCCCGCAAGAAGATCGCCACAAGCTGATTCATTGGTCGGATACCGTCGAGCGGATCAACGACCCGGATTACTTCGATACCCCCGCCGAGGGTTTTGCGGAAATTTGGAAGTGCTTTGAGTACTTCAATGAAATTTGGCAGCAGCGTCAGGCATCTGCGACACCGGGTGAGGACCTGATTTCCTTCCTTGCGCACGGTGAGGCAACCAAAAACATGGCGCCAAACGAATTCCTGGGCAACGTGCTGTTGCTAATCGTCGGTGGCAACGACACCACGCGTAACTCGATTAGCGCCGGGGTGCAAGCGCTGAATCGATACCCCGAGGAATACGAAAAGCTGCAGGGCAATTTGGCGCTGATTCCAAATATGGTGTCGGAAATTGTTCGCTGGCAAAGCCCGGTGGCGCATATGTGCAGAACCGCAATGGAAGACGTGGAAATAGGCGGGCAGCAAATCCGCAAGATGGACAAGCTGGCAATATGGTACTTGTCCGGTAACCGAGACGAAGGCCACTTTGCCGACGCCAACCGACTCATTATTGACCGTCCCAATGTGCGACAACATCTGTCGTTTGGTTACGGCATACATCGTTGCCTGGGCAATCGGCTGGCGGAAATGCAGCTGCGAATTCTGTGGGAAGAAATCATGGCGCGTTTTCGTCACGTTGAGGTGGTGGGCGATGCAGCTTACCTAAACTCCAGTTTTATTCGGGGCATAACCGACCTGCCGGTTCGGGTGCACGACAAATAGTCTTGACCGGCAACAACAATAAAAAATAGATCTGCAAAGGTCAGACAGGGAGATATACATGCTGAATTATGAGCTCATTGATGATGTGGCCGTCATCACCATGGACGACGGCAAGGCCAATGCTGTAAGCCACGAGTTTATCGATGACATTACCGAGGGTTTAGATCGAGCAGAAACCGAGGCGAAAGCTCTGGTGATATTTGGTCGTAGCGGCGTGTTCAGTGCAGGGTTCGACCTAAAAGAGATTGGCAAGGGGCCTGCAGAAAGCAAAGCCTTGGTGGATCGCGGCGCTGGGCTGCTACTCCGCCTTTTTCGCTACCCACTGCCGGTGGTTGCAGCCAGTGCCGGGCACGCTATCGCAGCGGGCGCTCTGCTAATGCTGGCGTCGGACACCCGAATTGGCGTGTCTGGCGACGCCAAATACGGTCTCAACGAAACGGCGATTGGTATGACGCTGCCGCCTTTCGGGCTGCAAATTGGGCTATGCCGACTGTCTAAGCGGTACCAAACCGAGGCGATGATTCAGGCCAAGCTGTACGAAGGTGAAGATGCGCTTAAGGCCGGATTTTTGGATCAGGTGGTGTCAGCCGAAGCGCTACAAGCCACCGCCATGGCCAAGGCGGCAGAGCTGGCCCAGCTGCCCGCAGATGCCTACGCTGCCATGAAGCTTACGGTGCGCCGACAGTACATCGACGAGATTGCGGCGAGCCTGGAATGAAGAAAAAAAATCTTGCCGAATCCGCAGGTTAAGACGGTTTTGCAGGCCTAGGGCACCGCAATTGAGGCCTTGAAGTCGTGACAGTCTTGGCAGTAAAATGCGCGCCCGCAGTTTTGGCCTCGGCTTGAACGGCGGAAAAGCACTGAGCAGGCTGTAAACGCTCGTTGGAATACTTGGAGAAAGTTGGAGACGCCCATTAAGAAAGCAAGCAAGCGAGTTGATCGCTCGTTGTTGAATGACGATATTTCCGCCGCAAACGTGCGCCTAGTCGGTGCCGACGGCAGTCAGCGAGGCATCGTATCGAGAGCCGAGGCGCTGGCAGAAGCGAGAGCAGCCGGACTGGACCTAGTGCTAGTTGCCGTGGATGCCAATCCACCGGTCTGCAAAGTCATGGACTATGGGAAACATTTGTTTGAGCTGAAAAAGACCAAGGCAGCTCAGCGCAAAAAGCAAAAACAGATCCAAGTAAAAGAAATGAAGTTCCGTCCAGGAACGGAAGAAGGCGACTATCAGGTAAAACTACGCAACCTGAAGCGTTTTCTCGAAGAAGGGGACAAAGCGAAGGTGTCTTTGCGGTTCCGTGGTCGTGAAGTGGTGCATCCGGAAATCGGTATGAACCTAATGAAGCGAATCTCGGAAGACCTGGATGAGCTGGGCTCTGTGGAATCAGAACCTAAGTTTGAAGGTCGGCAAGTCATTATGGTGTTGGCCCCCCGAAAAAATAGGAAAGCGCAGGCTCCAAAAGAAGCCTCTTAAAGCGTTGCTGAAAGGCGCGCTACGCAAGCGCTGGGCGCTGCTGTCAGAGACGTGGCTCTGACACAGACAAAACGTTTCTGCTTGCAGAACGCCCGCAAAAACAGGAGCGAAAGCTCAGTTTTTTAATCGCCTCGATTGACGTAACCGCCAATCTTGAAGGCAAATATGAATCGCGTGGAGAAGGCAAGTGCCAAAAATGAAGACTCACCGGGGCGCAGCGAAGCGATTTCGCCGCACCAGCACCGGATTCAAACACAAGCAAACGAATAAGAACCATATCCTTACCAAAAAAGCGCCTAAGCGAAAGCGTCAGCTGCGCGGTATGGAAGGCGTAGCAGCGGCGGACGTGCCAGCGTTAGTTCGTATGCTACCCACTAAGGCTCGATAGGAGGACCTATGCCCAGAATCAAACGCGGCGTAGCTTCTCGAGCACGCAGAAAGAAAATCTTAAAGGCTGCCAAAGGCTATTACGGTGCCCGCAGTCGTACGTTTAAAGTTGCTAAACAGGCCGTTATCAAGGCCGGGCAATATGCCTACCGAGATCGGCGACAGCGCAAGCGTCAGTTCCGTCGCCTGTGGATTGTGCGTATCAACGCCGCAGCTCGTGAACACGGCTTGTCTTACAGCCGCTTTATCGCCGGTCTCAAGGAGGCAGGGATAGAGGTTGACCGTAAAGTGCTAGCGGATATCGCCATGCACGAAAAAGACACTTTTGCAGCGCTGGCCCAGCGGGTGAGCGCCGTGGCTGCTAAAGCCGCCTAAGCAAGGGAAGATACGGCTCAGGGCATCAGCGCAGACCCGGAGCAACGTCAACGACAGATAAACTGCCTTCAGGAGACCTAAATAGAGTGTTCTTCCTGAAGGCGTGTGCGCTGGATCGAAAGGGAAGAACCGGTGTTCTTCCCTTTTTTTCTGCCCGCTCTGCGGGTGTGAGGACAAGCGTCGCAGAACGCCAACGCCGGGAATGAAAATGGATATTGAAAGTATATTGAATCAAGGGCTGAAGGCGGCGGATGCAGCGTCGACCCCGCGCGACTTAGAGGACGTGCGCGTTGGCTACCTTGGCAAGAAAGGCGCTCTTACCGAGCTGCTGAAAGGACTGGGCAAGCTTGAACCGGCGCAGCGGCCTGAGGCTGGCGCAAAAATTAATGAAGCCAAGGCTGCGCTGCAAGAGCATTTAGCGGAGCGCAAGGCGGATTTAGAAACGGCTGCCATGGATGTGGCGCTGGCTGCAGAAACCGTAGATGTGACCTTGCCCGGGCGACGGCAAAGTGGCGGTGGCCTGCACCCGGTAACTCAGGCCATGTATCGAATCGAGTCGATCTTCACTGGTGCAGCCTACGAAGTGGTAAGCGGCCCGGAGATCGAAAACGACTATTACAATTTCGAGGCGCTGAACATTCCGGCCCACCATCCGGCCAGAGCCATGCACGATACTTTCTATTTTGGTGATGGCACCTTGCTTCGCACGCATACCTCTCCCAGTCAGGTGCACACCATGGAACGGCAACCGCCGCCGATACGGGTGATCTGTCCCGGGCGGGTGTATCGCAGAGACTCAGATTTGACCCACAGCCCCATGTTTCATCAGGTGGAGGGCTTGGTGGTGGACGAGGGGATCAGCTTTGCGGATTTGAAAGGCACCGTGATTGATTTCCTCCAGCGGTTTTTTGAAAAAGAGCTACAGGTGCGGTTCCGCCCCTCCTATTTCCCGTTTACGGAACCATCCGCCGAGGTCGACGTGCAGTGCGTTCATTGTCTGGGCGAAGGCTGTCGCGTCTGCAGCCACACCGGGTGGCTAGAGGTGATGGGCTGCGGCATGGTGCATCCCAACGTGCTGCAAATGTCGCAAATTGATACCGATGTGTATTCGGCATTTGCCTTCGGGTTTGGTGTAGATCGCCTGGCCATGTTGCTTTATGAAGTCGATGACCTACGGCTGTTTTTCGAGAATGATTTGCGCTTTTTGCGTCAGTTTAACTAACCGAACATCAGGACCAGACGATGAAATTCAGTGAAGCATGGCTCCGTCAGTGGGTGAATCCGACCCTGAGCAGTGATGACTTGTTGTTCCAAATGACCATGGCCGGTCTTGAGGTGGACGGTACGGAACCCGCCGCCCAGAGTTTTAGCGGGGTTGTTGTCGGAGAAATCACCGAAGCGGCACAACATCCAGATGCGGATAAACTTCGGGTCTGCCAAGTCAGCACCGGTGCAGAGTCTGTACAGGTCGTCTGCGGTGCGCCGAACGCCCGGGTGGGATTGAAAACCGCCTTCGCTCAAGTCGGCGCGGTGCTGCCGGGCAACTTTAAAATTAAAAAAGCCAAGCTTCGCGGCGTCGAATCATTTGGCATGCTGTGCAGCGCCCAAGAGCTGGGTCTTGGTGAGGATGACGGCGGCATAATGGAATTGGCCTATGAGGTCGGCAGTGATTTGGCTGAGATTGCCGGCGCCGACTTGCCATTAGACGACGTCACCGTGGATGTAGATTTAACGCCCAATCGGGGCGACTGCCTGTCGTTGAAGGGTTTAGCTCGTGAAGTGGGCGTACTGAACAACCTCGAAGTGTCCTATCCAGAAATCTCACCGGTTGCTGCGCAGATCGAAGACACCTTTCCGGTTACCTTAGCGGCCACGGCCCAATGCCCGAGATACCTTGGTCGTGTGATTCGAGGCGTTGACTTAAACCGTCCGTCACCGAACTGGCTTAGCGAACGATTGCGGCGCTGCGGTTTGCGCAGTATTGATCCGGTGGTGGACGTCACTAACTATGTCCTCATTGAATTGGGTCAGCCCATGCACGCGTTCGATTTGGATCGCCTGCAAACGGGGATCACCGTGCGGATGGCGCAAAGCGATGACGTCTTGACCTTGCTTGACGGTCAAGAGGTGACACTGGATGCCCAGACCTTGGTGATTGCTGATGCCAAGGGCCCGGTAGCTATGGCCGGCGTGATGGGGGGTAAGAACAGCGGCGTGCAGCCCGGCAGCACGAATATTTTTTTGGAGTGCGCGTTTTTTGCTCCCATCGCCATCGCTGGGACGGCCAGACGTTATGGCCTCCATACGGATGCCTCTCACCGCTATGAACGCGGCGTCGACTTTCAGCTACAGCGCGAGGCCATGGAGCGGGCTACTGAGATACTGGTTGGTATTGTGGGTGGTCAGCCCGGGCCCCTGGCGGAAACCGTGGATGAAGCATCTCTGCCTACCCAAGCCAACGTCCGCTTGCGAGAGCGCAAGCTGAACGAAACCTTAGGCGTCGCCATCGACGTTGCCCAAGTTGACGAAGCTCTGAAACGCTTGGATTTTGGCGTTGCCGCGCGGGTCCAAACCGATCATGGGGTGGAGTGGCAAGTAACGGCGCCGACGCACCGATTCGATATCGCAATTGAGGCAGACCTGATTGAGGAAGTCTGTCGCATCTACGGCTACAACAACATCCCGGTTACGCAGCCTCAGGTGCGGTTGCCCCTGGCACACACTGCGCTGGAGCATCACAGCGAACGCCAGCTGCGTCAGCGTATTGCCAGCCTAGGCTTTCAAGAAGTGATTACCTACAGCTTTGTGGATCCAAAAACCGAAGGCGTGTTAAGTCAGGGGTTTGAACCCAAGGCGCTGGCCAATCCTATGTCCTCTGAGCAGTCGGTGATGCGTACCAGCTTGCTGCCCGGGCTGGTAGATGCTGCTAAACGCAACAGCGCAAGACAACAGGATTCAGGCAGGCTGTTTGAGGTTGGTTTGGTGTTTAAGCCCAGCCGACAACCAGAGCTGGATCCAGATCAGAAGCCGCAACAGGACCTACAACAACAGCTCACGGTGGGCGGCGTCATGTGGGGCCGGCAGCGGCCTGAAGCCTGGCACAGTGATAACGCAGGCGCTGACTTTTTTGACATCAAAGGGGTTGTTGAAGAGTTAGCTCAATGGGCCGGACTGAATCTGACCTTCACGCTGCTCGACGATGCAGCCATGCACCCTGGTCAAAGCGCCGCGATCGTCATGAATGGTGAAACCATCGGCCGGGTCGGGCGTCTGCACCCAAAAACTGAGGCTGCGCTGGACGTAGAGCGGCTGTTCGTTTTCGAGATGGATGCCCAGGCGATTTTGCTGCGACCCAGAAGAAGCCACGGCAGCGTTTCGCGTTTTCCTGCGGTGCGCCGTGATATCGCAGTGGTGGTGCAGCGAGAGGTGGCAGCCCAAACCGTGCTGGATGTGCTGGCACAAGGCATGAACGAAATATGCACCGGCATTACGCTGTTTGACGTGTATCAGGGTGAAGGTATTGATTCGCAAGAGAAAAGTTTGGCCATAGGCTTGACCTTACAAAGCCAAGAGAACACCCTAGAGGAAGAAGAAATCAACGCGGTGGCACAAGCGGCTATCGGGTTGCTGGAGCAGCATTGCGGTGCGCGACTGCGATAAGCGGCAGGCCAGCAAAGCATTCGAAAAGAACAAGTATAAGAAACGAAAACTAGCAACGACGAATAAAAGCAAAGCTTATCGCGTGAAATAGACACTGGGGACCGGTTTTGAGTGCACTGACAAAGGCCAAGATGGCCGAGCAATTGTTCGACGAGTTAGGACTGAACAAACGCGAGGCAAAAGAGATTGTCGAACTGTTTTTTGACGAAATACTGGAGTCCCTGGAAAGCAACGTACAGGTCAAGCTGTCCGGGTTCGGGAATTTTGATCTCAGAGAAAAAGGCGAACGGCCCGGTCGCAATCCGAAAACCGGCGAAGAAATCCCCATCAGTGCCCGCCGAGTGGTGACCTTTCGGCCCGGGCAGAAGCTCAAGTCGCGGGTAGAGGCCTTTTCCGGCGATTCATCATTGGTCGCGGCTGAGGACTAGTCCTGAATGCTGGAGACCACGAACAACAATGAATTGCCGGCGATTCCTGGCAAACGTTATTTCACCATTGGCGAGGTCAGCGCCCTCTGCGACGTAAAGCCCCATGTGCTGCGTTATTGGGAGCAGGAATTTCCCCAGCTCAAACCAATGAAGCGCCGCGGCAACCGCCGCTACTATCAGCGCCAAGACGTCATTATTGTGCGTCAAATCCGTGGGCTCTTGTATGAGCACGGCTTCACTATTGGCGGCGCTCGTCAGCGCTTAGTCGGGGAGAGCGCCAAAGAAGACCAAACCCAATCCAGCATTTTAGTGAAGCAGATGATTACGGAACTGGAAGATCTGCTTCGAGAGCTCAAAGCCTGAGCATCAGGTCCAGTGCTTGCCGTCATGGTCGCAAAACCCTGCGCACGCAATTCCCCTCTCTTGTTTATCCGCAACAGTGCAAACCCGAAAAGCACAGCTGTTAACTGCCTTAGTCCTAAAAAGACACTCCGCAAAAAAATAGGCGTTAAAAACTTAGGAACGCTCGGCTTGATGTCGATGGTGTTCGGGCTCTTGGGTCTTTTAGGAACCCCTGCCGTAGCCGATTCTGCGGCCACGTTGCTAGCGCCGGCCCAGCCTGGGGCCCTCTCCTACGAAGCGCGCATGGGCCCACTTGTCGCGGGTGATTTGGACTTAAGCGTTGTTCACCAGGGTGAGGGATATGGCATCTATGGCCGGTTTTTAACCTCCCAGGCTCTGAACGCGTACTACAACTGGGAGGGCACTTTCGTGGCCAATGGCCGCTGGTCTGAAACTGGGCCCCGAACTCGGTCCTATCTTGTGGTCAGCGAAAGCAAGGAAGAAGAGTACAAAGTAGTCGTGATGAACGAGAACGGCTCCCAACGGCTAGAGGGACGAGAGGGTGAATTTGAGACGTTACCCAAGCCCAATGGCATGGATTTGATCTCTGGGCTGATGTTCACTCCCCAGTGCTATACCGGCGACTTCGTGCACGACGGCGAGGACGCGTACCCAATTAAGCTGGTGCAAACCCGGCAGGGAACGCTGTCCAAGCGGCGAGGTTTCTTTTCTGGCCCGGTGGTTCGCTGTGACTACGAAGTGACGACCCGGCGGGGCAAAAAACGACGGCTCAGGGTTTCTATGATTGAGCAAGATGGCATGTGGGTAGCTGCCGAGGTTCGGGTGCGGCTTGCGCTGTTTCCAGATCCGGTATTCCGGCTGCGCTCCTAGCGGGTTAATGGCGGAAAAACCCAGCCGAATATTTAACCAATAAGGATAATAAAAATGGCGGAACAAGTAGCAAACACTAGCCCTTGGTTTCTTAGAGGTAACTGGAGTCCGCTGGCGGAAGAGCGCACGGAAACCGCTCTCGAAGTAACAGGGACTATCCCCCCTGAGTTAAGTGGCGTGTATCTGCGCACGGGGCCAAATCCGAAGTCGGGTCAGGGTGACCACTGGTTTTTGGGCGATGGCATGATTCACGGAATACGGCTTAGTGGTGGTAAGGCACAGTGGTATCGCAATCGATTTTTGCAAACACCGGATATCACCGAGCCGCTATCAGATCCAAGTGCAGGCCTGGGTGATTTACGGCGCGGTAAGGGCAATACCCACATCGTTGCCCACAACAAAAAAATTCTCTGTTTGGAAGAGGCCCACTGGCCCTGGCAGATCGATGGCGAACTGAATACCGTTGGCTGCGAGAATTTCGATCAGGCGTTGACCTGTTCTATGACCGCGCATCCCAAGGTCTGCCCGAAAACTGGCGAGCTGCTGGCGTTTAGCTATTTTAATTTTGCCCAACCCTTTTTGAACTATATCCGCATTGGTGCGGACGGCCAGCTCAAGCAGTTGGAAGGCATCGAGCTGCCGCAGATGGTGATGATGCACGACTTTAATATCACCGAGAACTACGTGGTCTTTATGGACCTGCCGCTGGCCTTGGATCTTGATTTGCTGGCTACGGGCATTCCGTTTCGCTTCAAGCGTGAGAGCGGGGCAAGGCTGGGCGTAATGCCGCGAAATGGCAGCGCCGCGGAGGTGCGTTGGTTCGAGATCGACCCTTGCTATGTTTTCCATCAAGTCAATGCGTGGGACAAGGATGGCGTGATTACCCTTTATGTCTCCAGACAAAATTCCGCTTTTGGTGCCGATTCAGGAGATTACTCAGAAGTATCACGGCTACATCGCTGGCAAATTGATCTGAAAAACGGAACGGTTGCCGAGCAGCCAGTGGACGATCGGCCCGCCGATTTTGGTCGGGTAAATGATGCACTGGTAGGACAAGAGTCACGCTACGGTTATCTGATGGCCCTGGATGGTGAGGGCAATAGCGAGGAGCCGGTTTATGGACCAAAGCTCTATCAGTACGATTTGCATAGCGGAGGCTGCGCCGAGCACAACCTAGGGGAGGGAACCCGGGGCGCGGAGCCGGTATTCGTCCCGGCTGCCAACGCAACGGCAGAAGACGAGGGCTGGGTAATTAGCTTGGTGCATAGTGAAACCACCGGCAAATCACGGCTGATTATTGTAGACGCCCAGAATTTCGCAGCCCCGCCAGTGGCTACCGTAGCGCTGCCTTTTCGTGTGCCTTACGGCGCACACGGCAATTGGGTGCCCGACAGCGCACTGCAATAAGCCGGCGAAGAAACTTTCGATGGGTCAAGGCATGAGCTATGATGCTCAGCCTTCGGGGCGTAGCGCAGTCTGGTAGCGCACTTGGCTGGGGGCCAAGTGGTCGCAGGTTCAAATCCTGCCGTCCCGACCACTTCTACTTGGATCAATATCTGGTCTGGAAAATCTCCAGAGGCGACCACTCATTGCGGGCGCTGTTGAGCGATCTATCCGACTTTAGAAGGCACCGCTGTTCCTGGCGGAACCGCTTCCGACCACTTCTACTTGGATCAATATCTGGTCTGGAAAATCTCCAGAGGCGACCACTCATTGCGGGCGCTGTTGGGTGTCCTACTCGAGCCAAATAGCTTCGAGATAACTATATTCAGGCCTAGATGGTAACCCTCGAGGATTTAAGTTAACTTTTGGGAAACAGGACAGGAAATGTAGGGGGGTGACGAAAGTGAAAGCAAAGGCTATCAGCGCTGTAGGTATCGCACTGCTCGCCGGCTGCGGCGGTGGTGGTGGCGGTTCCTCTTCCTCCGGTGCCGCCGCTCCGAATAATGCGCCCTCAATCGGCGACACAGGTACATTATCCGTACTGGAGGGGGAGACCACCGTTGCTGCCCTCAGTGCGAGCGATGCGGATGGAGATGAGCTGAGATTCTCAATACTAGCTGGGGATGACCGAGCTCGGTTTGCCATAACCACTGCTGGCGCGCTCTCCTTTGTTTCTGCTCCGGACTTTGAGGCCCCCAGTGATGCGAACACTGACAATGAGTACGAAGTTGAGGTGCAGGTTTCTGACGGCACACTGACCGACTCGCAAACCATCAGCGTGCGCGTGGATGATGCATTTGAGGGGCGCGTAGTTGACGGACCGATCTCCGGCGCGGCAGTTATCGTAGATTTAAATGGCAACGGAGTGCTTGATGACGATGAGACGTCTGGCACTACTGACAGCGAAGGTTTCTTTAAAGTACCAACCTTCACGGGCACCGGTACGGTCACCTCAAAAATTATTGCGAAAGGCGGAACAGACACCTTTACCAGCAAAACTTTGCCGCAGCTCACGTTGATTTCCGATATTCCCGCTGACGTCAGTAAAGCCGCAAACGTTACGCCGTTGACAACGGTGTTGTCGGCACTGGAGACCCAGGAAGAAAAAACCCAAGCCCTTGAGAGCATGGGAATAACGACAGCTCCCGAGGTTTTATTGACGTCGGACAATTGGGCTGCGGCGGAGGCTGGAAACTCAGACGCTCAGGCTGCGCAGCGAGTGAATGTGCAGATAGCGTTGCTGTTACAAACCGCTGGAACGCTAACACAGAGCGCGAACGCAGAATCAGGAGCCTCGCTGTTAATATCCCAGTCTGTCGCCGCGCAGGTTGCTACCGCCGCGCTGGCCTCGGACTCTCTGGATTTCGCGTCTGCAGAACTAATGAAGACGGTATTAGCTGCCTCAGTCGCAGCTGTGCCGCCGGAATTGGAGGTGAGTGAGGATCTTCTTACTTCGGTTGCGGCTTCCATTGCCAATCTTAATACGCTGGCAGCTGACCAAACGGCAAACCCGCTGTCAACGAGTGGCTTGGCAATAGCGCTTGCGGCACAAGAGGGTATGCAAAACTCTCTGGCTAATGTCTTTGCAGGAGAGCTGAGTTTAGAGGAATTTGAGGTTCAGTCTGACCCCGTCAAGTTATTGCTGAGCGTCGATGCGCCGGATCTTGATGGCGATGGTAGCCCAGACGTTGTGGACCAAGATGATGACGGTGACGGTGTTGCCGACGTCAATGATGCCTTTCCGAAGGATCGCAATGAGTATCTGGATTCCGATGGAGATGGCGCGGGAAACAATGCTGACCCAGATGACGACGGCGACGGCTTCGCAGATGCTGTTGATGCCTTTCCACTAGAGCCTAGTGAGTGGCTAGATACCGACGGTGATGGCACCGGCAACAACGCGGATTCGGATGATGACGGAGATGGCGTCAGCGACGTTAACGACGCGTTTCCGTTAAACGGTGCTAACGCTGTAGACACTGATGGAGATGGGGTGCTGGATATATTGGACGTGCAGCCAAATGACAGCAGCGTTGCAAAAGCATTGCAGGTGGATCTGACTGGAGTGGAATCCTTGGGACTAGGAGAAGCGATAGAGAACACAGCGGAAGTTGCAGCGGCTCGCGTCAAAAATGCAGAAGACGGCCTAGCATATCGCTTGCTGGACGGTTTCCTGAAGATTTTCACGCCTGAGGCCTTGGCGGAAGAGACTCTGGCGGTGCAGACCAACGCAGTCACCTGGGACGATGAAGGCGACATACTCGCAGCATCGATTCTGTCCTCGGATACGTTTTTCATTGCCGAGGCTAACGTCTCGCCGGATGGTAAGTACGTGTACTTGCTGACAAGCGATCATATTCAAACGCGCATGACGGGCCTAGATCCTGAGGTCTGTACGGTGTACCGAGTGCAGCTTGCGGACATGACTTTTCAGTGTCTGCTCAAAACCGAAGATGGGGACGTAGAACCGAAGTCGTTGGCGCCTTCCCAGTCCACAGATTTTGCTCATCGAGGCATTGCTTTCCGCTCTGATGGTGCGGCGATCATGCGAGGGTTTGATTACACCCTGGAAGACGTTGATGGGGCGGCTAGCGTGTCGGTTTGGTTCATGAGTCCGGAAGGAGAATTAACCGCTCTAGAACATGAGCGCCCCTACGAAGCGTCCGCAGCGTATTGGTTAACCGATGACACTATTGCTGTGGCCGAGCACTCCTATCAGGACGCCTTGGGGGAAGACAGGCCGCAAAATCGCTTTGCGCTGTACTCTGCGGAAACGCTGCAAAGAGTAGCGGTGATCTCAGAAGGTGTGGGAAATCTGAGTGCCAATAGTCCGAGAGTTCGGAAAGGCACGGATATCTATTGGGACTCACTGGTGCTACGCGGAGATTCGCTCTCGATTGAAAATAGCGGTGGAGAAGGTTCACCGTTACTTGACGCAGACGGCGACCGCCTGCTGTTTTTGGTGGACTCAGGAGCGAACAAGCGAATTTTCGATCCCGATGGGGATATTGATCTGGCCGTAACCGATGGCGAGGCAGACTTGTACTCCGGGGTTAAACAAACTCTTACGGGCACGGATATCAAGTACCCACCAGTGGGTTTTTCCAGCACTCACCTGGCGTACCGTAAAACTTACGAGCCAGCCGAACCCATCCAAACCCTGGATGGCGGGGAGTTCCTCGCGTCCACAACCTACGAACTATCAAACGGTCAAGGCAGTGTGGAAATCCCCGACACTGTAGACATTTTTATGGTGAGACCTGCCGCGGATTACAGTGGTGATCTGACAATTGATTACGAGGTGTTAACCGCTGAAGGAGCCTTAGAATCTCGCAGTCTGACGATTGCTAGCCAGGCTATCGAGAGTTGGCGGGACGGCGATGGGCCGAATTCCGGCCAAGACTCGTTAAATTGGGTATCGCCCAATGCGCAGCGAGAGGGATTCTGTGTTTACGAGTTCGAGACGAACGCCAACAAGTGCGCGAATTTTTCCCAGTACCAGTCCCTGGCGGCGAATATGCAATATTTTTCTGGCAACGACGCTATTTCGGGGATTCAAAATACCCTGCTCACGGGAGACCAGATCCGGGTGTTTTTCAAAGACTCAGTCGATCAGGCGTACTATCAGGCCCTAGGCAATGTAGCTGATTTTATGGAGTCAGGGTTAGAGGCGTTAACAATCACAGCGGCGGTGAATGGAGCCGGTGATAACAACGTCATTAGTGACGCGATCCGAATGCGCCCAGCGCCTTATCTCGAGATCACAGATGCGTCCATTGCTGCCGGAGAAGAGGATGAGATCACCATCGACTTCGGGCGGCCCCTTTCGGTTTACGCTGCGTTACCGATCCTGTCGTTGGTTCAGGGTGAAACGGTGCTGCAGTTGATGAAAGAAGTGGATTGGTCTGAGGACCGATCTCAAGCCGTGCTAAGTTTTTCTCGGGTTGGGCTGAACGCTGAGGATGACGTCGAATTGCAGGTTGATGGGCCCATCTTCCTGCCAAATCAAATTCGCCGCTATCGTTTAGCTCAGCCACTGTCGGTGACGGTGGCGGATGCAGATGCGCCTGAGACATAAGGGGCGGTAACAGCGCCCGATTCAGTCAGCGGCGGCAGGGATGTCGTCGCTGCGGGGCGATGGAGGCGCGTTGGGCCGGCAGGAAGAGTGCTGGCGGTTCCAGCATGATAAATGCGCTCTGGAAGCCCCAACCCCTACCGCCGAGGTCAGCACCGCTCGGCTAACCTTCTAGAGCAAGGGTATTGCTGGCGTTACCCGGGCGCTGAGCAATGAAGAGCCTTTTTAACCACAGCTTAACGCCCAGGAGGAAACGTTCACTGAGGAGTAAGCCTCAGCAAACGGCCCTTACTACTTCCGCGTTCATCTTCCAGCACCCAAATGGCGCCATCATTGCCTTCTAATGCGCTACGAATCCTGGCGTTCATATCATAACGCTCCACTTCCCTAGCCTGCTCACCGTTAACCTCGATGCGCACAATGGCCTTGGATCCAAGGCCGGACGCCAGCGCGTTGCCCTGCCAAGTGGCGAACTGTTTCCCCTTGACGAAGGATAGGTGGCCAGGAGAAATGGCCGGTACCCAACTGATTTTGGGTGCTTCGAATTCTGGGCGTGTAGCGTGATCGGGTATGGGGCGGCGGTCGTAGTGATCGCCGTCTGATACTTCCGGGTAGCCGTAGTTTTCGCCCTTGCGGATCAGGTTTAACTCGTCGCCGTGACGCGGGCCCATTTCGATAACCCATAGCTTGCCCGTCAGATCTTGGGCGATACCCAAGGGGTTGCGATGGCCAAGGGACCAAATTTCGTCATAAACCCCAGTGCTGTCCGCCAGCGGCGAGCTGGCTCGATAGTCAACAAAAGGATTATCCGCAGGCACTGAGCCGTCGTCCTGTAATCGAAGCACCTTGCCAACATTGGACTGCATGTCTTGGGCCGGCGTGAACTTCTGTCGATCCCCAGAGGTGATCCACATAAATCCTTCATTATCGAACATCAACCTGTGTCCGTAGTGTCCGTAGCCCAGCATTTTCGGATATTGACGCCAAATAACCCCGAAATCGCTGATCGTTGGGCGTTTGGCTTCCAAATTGATGCGCCCCCGCCCAACGGCTGCGCCCCGGGTGCCATCAGAGGCCGACTCCACGTAGCTAAGGTAAACCAGACCATTGTCAGCAAAGTCCGGATGCACAGCGACGTCGCCCAAACCACCTTGGCCACCGTAGCCTACGTCAGGAAGTCCGTTGACCGTTTGCTTATCGCCGCTGGCGTTAACCACCAGTAAGCGACCTTTTTTCTCGGTCACCAGCATCTGGCCATCGGGCAGAAACGCCATGGCCCAGGGTTCATCGAATGCCGTGATCGGTTCAATTTTGAAGGGCAAATCCGTTGACGCTTTTGCCCCAAAGGAGGCGATGAGCATCAGCGCGGCGGCCATAAATCGGTTCGTAGTAGCTTGGTTCATAGCGGTTACCTGAAAAACAAACGTTGGACAATACGCTACGGTGAAGAGCGTGAACAAACTGCATAGAAATCCGGGGCAGCGCAACGGTGTCAGTCAGTTAGCTGTCGAGGTAGGCTTTGCCAATGCAAAGATTTAGCCAAGCAGCGGATAACAACAAGTCGGCGATATTATCTGCGCTAACCCCGCTGCTGGGCCATGTATGCAGCCTGCTGGAGGTTGGCAGTGGGTCTGGCCAACATGTCATTCACATGGCGAGGGTGTTGACCTATCTTCAGTGGCAGCCCACTGAGCGTGCAATCGAATTGCCAGGGCTTAGCAGCAATATTTCCACCTATGGGGGTGCCAACATATTGCCGCCCATTGTTTTGGATTTGGCTGAGCGAGACTGGCCTAGTAAGACATTCGACTGTGTTTATTCTGCGAACGTCATGCATATCGTCAGCAAGGAACTGGGTGAAAATCTTGTTCGTGGCGCCGCTAGTGTATTGTCGGGCCACGGGCTGCTGATTTTGTATGGGCCCTATAAGTACGCAGGGGAATTTACAGCGCCCTCGAACGCGAGCTTTGATCGCACGCTGCGCACCCGTGATAAACACAGCGGTGTGCGGGATTTCGAGTGGGTACAGGACGTGGCTTCGAGCTGCGGCCTCACCCTTGCTGAAGACATGCCGATGCCTGCCAATAACCAGCTGCTGGTATTTACGCCCGGATAGACGCTCCGCAGTTGGGGATGACAGTGGCTCAAAGCAAGGGCCCTAGGGCGGTTCATGTCGTCATAAAAATCTCACACAATGGGGCTACTGTCTCGAGCCACAAAGGAGAACTCGTCATGCGTTCGTTACTGTTGCTGCTAAGTTTAGGATTCGCTGTCGCTGCCCATGCAGACACCGCCAGCGGACGAGTTTTTCTGGACGAAAATCGTAACGGACTGTTGGATGCCGGTGAGCAGGGTATTGCCGGGGTGAGAGTCAGCTTAAAATCTGCCCTCGCTGGCGGAAGTTCGTGCAAGTATCGAGCACATGGCTCGGCGGTGACTTGTAGCAAGCGCTGGGTGCGCAGATAGGAGCGGCCCAGTATCATGGCATTTTCGGCAGGTTAGCCCGCAGTGAAAACAGATAGACCACGTCAAACCACGGTCAGGGGTGATTTGCACGAAATTGTTGTCACACACCTCAACGCCCCTTGGCGGCGCCCAGTGGCTGCTCATTCCGCAGCAGCGTTTAATACAATCCAGCCTTGGGTAACCGATAGCGCAAAGCCGCTGATCATTGACTCCTGCTGTGGCACCGGCGACAGCACCCGCCGTTTAGCCGCGCAATTTCCAGATGCCCTGGTAATAGGCGTCGATAAATCAGCGGACCGATTGTCCCGTCACCAGCAGGGTCGGGAGCAAAACTACGCAGTGCTGCGGGCAGACGTGAATGACTTTTGGCGTCTCGCCGCAGCAGCAGGATGGCGCCCCCGGCAGCATTATTTGCTTTACCCCAACCCGTATCCCAAGGCCGCTCAGATTCGCAAGCGCTGGTATGGTTCTCCGGCTTTTCCGTCTTTGCTGGCCCTTGGCGGTCTGCTAACGGTAAGAAGCAACTGGTCGATTTATGCCCAAGAATTCGCCTTGGCATTGCGCGCGGCGGGATTTACCAGCAGGGAAAGTCAGGTATCCGGCACGCCGGCTCTCAGCGCTTTCGAGGCCAAATATGGCGAGCGCGGCGACAAACTGTACGAGGTTGTCTGTGACCTGAGCGGGCATAAAGATCCGGCGCATACAGTCTAAGAGTTTTTTCCTTGGCGGTTCCCGAAGGAATATGACTACGACGCCGCTTAACCCACTCCGGGCTGCTGCTGGGGACCAGACTTCTCGCCAATGAGCGTTGGGGGCAACGGCAGTGATGCCGCCGGGGGCCATACAATTGGCAGGCCAGCGCCCTGCAAGGTTGCGCCTACATTGATGCCTTCTCGATCCAGCGGGAAGCAGGGCCAGGGTTTGACTCGTTCAGCGTCGCTGGCCACATAGACCACGGTGAACACGCGACGAGCATGGGCACTGTGGTTGGCGGCCGCTTGATGTACGGTGCAGCCGTGATGCCAGACAACGGCTCCAGGATCTACGCTCACCCAACGGGGTGTCAGGCCACCCAATTTAGGGTCACTGAGAATGTCATAGGGTGTCGATTGATGGGTGATGTCCACAGTTTTGAGTGCCCCGGCCCGATGGGACCCTGGCACATAAGCCATGGCGCCATTGTTGGGGGTAACCGCGTCAAAGGGTATCCATGCGCTGACCAGAGGGGCAGTGCCAATAGGCCAAAAGGTCACATCCTGGTGGGCCGTGGTCTCGCGACCGCCGGGCTCTTTGTAAAGGGCCTGATCCTGCCATAGACGCAGGCTGTCGACGCCTAAAAGCTGGGCGGCCACGCCCGCCAAACCCGCGTGGCAGGACAGGGCGCGGATCTCTGCACTGGTTTCCCACAGCCGCATGCACTGAATGAAGCTTTGTTCATAGGTACTTTTTTCGCTAACGGCGCGTTGGTCTGCGGCAGTGCGAGCAGCGACCTCTGCATCAACAGCAGCGGCGAACTTGCTTAGCTCTTGGGCCGTTAAAGCTCCCTCGGTTTTAACGAAGCCGTCTTGTCGAAATGCCTCAATGGTGCGGTCGTCGAGCTTCAGGGGGTAACGTATTTGAGTCATCGTGACATGCCTCGTTAGTGTAAAAGAGACCAGTCAGGCTGGCTTTCTGGATGGCTGAGCTCGCCAAAAGCGTTGCGCACCACACGCCGCTGGCTATCTAGCCAATGTTTCCAGTCAGTACAGGCCACCAGTTCGTCTCGGCGCTGGGCCTGATGCTCCGCCAGCCGGGCTCGCATATCTTTTTCTGCCTGGCTGCCGGTGCCGGCGATGTTGTTCATCTGCAGCGGGTCTTCCTGCAGGTCATATAGCTCGGTTTTGCCGTTAAGCCATTGGGCATAGGTATGCTCGGTGGTGCGAACCCCGCGCCATTCGGCACCGTCTTGAAACCAATCGAACCATTTCGAGAAATTCATGATGAAGGCACTGTCCTCTATCTGTGCACCATCGCGGATTGCTCCGGCCTTGCTCCTGCCCTCAATGCTCCGGGGAATGGGTATGCCGGCGAGGTCACACAGGGTGGGAAACCAATCCACCATAGAGACGATGCTGTTACAGCGCTCATCGGGGCTTACCACGCCGGGGAAACGCACAATGCCAGGAATGTGTATGGAAGCGTCGTAGGGGTTTTTCTTGGACCAAGGATTTATGCCTTGTGCACCGCCTTGGGTGCCGTGGTCTGAGGCGAACACCACTAGGGTGTTATCCGCTAGCCCCTTTTCATCCAGATAGTCCAGTAAGTTGCCAAGCATATCGTCTATCGCCAGGATCATGGCCAGGTAGTGGCGATACATGTCCAGGGAAGCCTCTTGCAGGGCGCTGGGGACATTGGCGGGCAGCTTCAGAGTTTTGGGCAGGCGCTGATAATACGACTCTGGAGCAAAGGTGAATGGCGTGAAGTGCGGTTGGTGTGGAGACAAAAACAGCAAGAAAGGATCCTCTCCCGCTGCGTCCATAAACTCCTTACCGTAGTTCAGCAGGCCGTCGGTCTCGTAGCCGTCCCAGCGCTCGTAATTCCAGTCGTCTTTGTGCACAAAGCCGTCGAAGTAGACCATGTGTTGGTTATAGGCGCGCCAATAGTCAAAGCCTAATCGGTCACGACCCTCGGGCACCCAGTCTGGATGCTGGGGCATTCGGTCCAATGCTGGCCACAGGCCGGTGTGCAGATGCCACTTGCCTACCCAGGCCGTCCGATAGCCTTGATGGGCAAAAGCATCGCCAATGGAGATTTCGCTGTGGCGCGTTCGGGTGGTGTTAATCAGGTGGCCGGTGGTTTGCGGATAACGGCCGGTGAGCAACATGGCTCTGGCAGGGGTGCAGACGGGACAATTAGCGATGGCTTGGTTTAATACCGTGCCCTCACTGGCCAGTCGGTCGATATTGGGCGTATTAATCTGCTGTTCGCCAAACAGGGGCAGGGACTGGGCGCGCAGTTGATCTGGAAAGAGCACGACGACGTTTGGACGCTTGCTCATGTTGCCGCCTGGGTTAGCCGCGCGGTGACTAGATCGAGAAAGGCTTCTTGATCGCGCCAATTCAGAGCGCAGTGAACAAGGCTGCCTGTCTCGTCTACTAAGGTTTTGCCATCCGCTGTGACTAGGATAGGTAGGTTCTCCATGGCCAGCAGGTCGTCGGCAAACCCAAGATAGACGGCCACCAGATCATAGAGGATTGAGCTTTGGCGCTGGGGATCCATGCCCTGCAAAATCGGCCAATCCCGCACGGCTTGAAACCAAGCCAAATGGTTGTCGACACAAATGCCTGCTGGGCTGGTGGGACCCTGCTGTTCTGCGGCGTTCATAATCGTGGCAAAGCGCCGACCATCCAGGACAATATCCCCACAGGTATCCAGTGGCGTAATGACCTTTTCCCAGTCAGCTTCAAAGACCGCGCGAGCGGCCAACGCATGCAGTTTTACGTTGAATTCACGCATAGGTTTTGGTGCGCCCAAGTAACCCCGCCGGATGCTGCCGTGCATGCCGACGAATTTGGCCCTGCTGCTGATTTTGGGTTCCCGAGCCAAGGCAGCAGCTACGTTAGGCAAGGGGCCAATGCAAATTAATGAGACTATGTCCTCGGCTTGGATAATGGCGTCGCACATGGCACCAATACCGTCCTCTATCACCTGACCTGAATAGCTCGCCAGATCGAAGTCACCCAGCCACTCCTGGTGGGTATGCGGGTTGTCGTCCAAGGGGATACCAATGCCAATGGGGACATCAGTGCAGCCTAGAAGGGTCAACATCTTCGCCACCAGTTTGGCCCGATAGACGGTGTCGCCGGTGGTGGTGGTAATTAATTTGACGTCCAGTTCCGGACATCGCAGCAAAAAAGCCAGGGCCCAGACATCGTCAACGTCGTGGCCTATGTCGGTATCCAGAATAGTAGGTATGCCCATAGATGAATGCTCAATGCGCGGGTTGTAGTGCCGCTTAAAAGAATACGAAGGAGCGAACTACCACGTTTTTGCGGCAGCGCGCATCGGCCGGGGCGGTGGGGTCCACGCATGCTGAATGGAACGACCATCTGGACACGGATCCGTCGGTAATGGAGTCGTAGCACTTGAGCATGGATACCTCGTTTGGCCGCTGCTGAGGCAGCCAGTACCACTCGTGGCTCGATCGATAGGTAAAGCGCGTGGTTTCGCCGACCCGGTCGTCGTAAACCCGGTAATTGTTGATGTAGGGCTGATCCGCGAAGGATGGCCAGGCGCACAGCACGAAGGGATTCTGCTCAACGGTTTCCATGGGCTTGGCTAGGTTAATCGACATAAAGCGCCGGGACATTTTTGCCTCCGCTTCTGCCTCGGTATAGTTTTGCTCGCGACCAAAATTCCGCAGGTTTCGGGTTAACAGTTCCCGGCATCGCACCCGGCCGCTGTTATCGTTCAAATCGTTGTGCACAAGATTGGCGTATTGAGCGTTGACGCCGGGATTTTTTGCATCCTGGTCTTCGGTCCGGTCCCCCGCATAGTCCTTGTCAAAGACATCGTGATTGAACACCAATGCGTCGGTGGCGTCGGGGAAGAAATCCAGCAGCAGCTTTTCCATTTCCGCATAGAACACACGGCGGACCTCCTCGGAGTCATAGAAGTTGCCGCAGGCAGAATCCCAATGGGCCACAGACAGCCCTAGCTTATCCATGCACCGGGGCGTGTTTGGAGACAGCCCCGGGTAGTACTCTGACAGGCGGCGGGCATCCCGCAGAGTTTGTGGAAAATAAAGGCTGCGGCGAGCGTTGTCGTATTCGTCTTTAGCGAGCTTGGCGGCATCGGCTTTGCGGGCCGGGTCCTGCCAAATTGCGTTGGAGGGCACGACGGAAAAGGAGGGCTCCTGGAAGATGGTATAGCGCAGCGGTAAGACAACGCCGCCATCCGGAGCTTCCATGTTTTGCTCTTTGATATAGGCCATACACTCGGCATAGCGGCGAAAGCCGAGACCCCACTGGGTCTCAATGGGTCCGGGTTCAGCGTTTTCGATGAGGTCTGTTACCGCTTGGCCCTGACCGCCGGCGATTTGCGTCAACGCATCGGTCACGGCGGCCTCAGTGCCGGCGTCACCGTCCTTATCTTTACTGGTGTACGCTCTGCCTTGGTTGGCCGCGATGGGGGCGCTCTGGCCAGCGGTTAACTCCACCTCAGGTACGAAGGGCTTGGCTGGGACTTGGTTCATAGGTCACTCCTCTCCGAGAGTTTTCAAGACCGATAGTGTCAGAAAGGCTGGCGGGTCTCTAGAGCTTCCGGTGCAAAGCCATTAAGCTCTACGCTGAAGTAATGGCATCCATTATCTTGGTCGGCGCAGAGTTTGTTGGATAGAAACCCGTGAGCAAAAACAAAATGAGAAGAAAGTAGTGGTACGACTTAGCGACTTGCCCGAATACGAGCGGGAGCATCTACTGGCCAAGGCGCTACCGCCCATGACGCCGGCCCAGTGGGTTCCGCCCGGTAAACCTTTGCAGCAGATGCGAGTGGCCCTTATCACAACGGCGGGCCTGCACTTTCGCGACGAGGCAGGCTTCGATTTTCTTGACGCCAGCTTCCGTCCTATCCCCAGCGAAGCCCGCGGCGATGCGTTAGTCATGTCCCATAGTTCCGTGAACTTTGATCGTTCCGGCTTCGCCGAGGATGTAAACCTTGTGTTCCCAATTGATCGTTTTCGAGAACTTGCCAACCAAGGACACATCGGTTCCTTAGCGGACGTGCATTACAGTTTCATGGGGGCAGGGCATACACCCGAAGCCTATGAGGAGGGTGCTGGCCAGGTGGCCGGACTGCTCAAACAAGACCAGGTCGATGCAGTATTCCTCACCCCGGTCTGACCTAACTGCACTCGCGCCGTGTGCGCGCTGGGCTACTACTTGGAGCGGGCAGGCATCATGACGGTGAGTATTGCGTTGGTTCGTGAAAATGCCGAAAGCCTGCGGCCGCCGCGCAGCCTTTGGGTCAGTTTCCCGCTAGGTCGCCCATTGGGTGTCCCCGGCGATGCGGCTTTCCAGCATCGGGTGATTAATGCGGCTCTTGAATTGTTGGACCGGGACAGCGGGCCAGTGCTGGAGGACTACCCGGAGGATGTGCCGGGAATTGTCGCAGAGAACGCACCAGCCTGTCCGGTATCGTTTCGCCCGGATGGGGCGTCCTGGCAAGCTCGTCTATTGAGCGAATTTGCCGCACTGCGTTCTTGGTACCAGATTGGCCTGAGCCGCCGCGGTCGAACCCTTGTTGGGGTCAGCGACACCGACCCGGAAGACATCATCAAGCGCCTGGCCGAGGATCTAGACAGCCAGCGCTTACCAACGGATTTAGTCTGGTTCAAAAAAGCCATCGAAGACGTGAAGACCTACTATCTGGAGGCCCTAACGGCCCAACCGGGTCAATACGATCAGGCGGCGCTGTACGCAACCCTGTGGCGAGACACCCAGATGGGCGCCGGCCTGCGCTGGTTTCACGATCAGTTTGCCTCCCACCCCAAACTGTCGGGTTTTGCCCGCATTGTGTTGCCCAGGGAAGCGCTACAAATTGCAAATGAAGATTCACCATCGGAGGCTTGAATATGGAGATTAGTCCGCTCAGTAAAAATTTTGTTGCCGATGTGGTTGGTGCTGACATTACCACCCTCAGCGACGAGAATTTCGAAAGGATTTATCAGGCCTGGCTGCAGTTCGGCGTGCTGCGTCTGCGCAATCAGCCGTTAGACGAAGAAGCCCTGCAGAGTTTCAGTCGTCGATTTGGGCCGCTAGAGGAAGCACCCATGGGACGCATGTCCGCCGAAGCAAAAGCCAAAATTAAGAATCGTTACGTGACCCAACTGTCGAACATAATTGAAAACGGCAGACCCATCGGCGGCTTGGGAAATTCCGAGGCTAACTGGCATTCGGATATGACCTACGTGGAAACACCGCCGCCGGCCAGCGTGTTGTTGGGCATCGAAATACCGGCAACCGGTGGCGACACGCACTTCGCGGATCAGCAGGCCGCTTATGAACGACTACCAAAACCCCTGCGCGCTCGTATCGACGAGCTAACCATCAAGCACGACGCGGCCCATACCAGCGTGGGTACCCTGCGAGCAGGTTTTGAACCCTTTGACGACCCCAGAGACGCGCCTGGGGCTGTTCATCCCATGGTGCGGGTTCACGAGGAGACCGGTAAGCGCGTGCTTTATTTAGGCCGACGAGAGTGGGCCTATGTTCCCGGGCTCTCTTTAGACGATAGCGAGGCGCTGCTGGACGAGCTTTGGGCTCACGCAGCAACCCCAGACAATTCCTGGAGTCAGCGTTGGCAGCCCGGTGACCTGATTATTTGGGACAACCGACGGGTTCTGCATCGCAGAGACGACTTCCCGGCCCAATCCAGGCGGTTGATGAAACGCTGTCAGGTGCTTGCCCCCACGGCTTAATAGTTTGCCTAGCGGGATAAACCCCACAGCATCGGCGGATAACCGAGTGGTTTTGTGGCGGTGTAATTGCCTTCGCCGAACGGTTTGCATGGGGTAAGGTGAGCCGAGCGCTGAGATGTTGTGAGCGCTTATAGGAATTGCTGGCTGCGCGCGGCCAGCAGCTCAATGGGGGAAGTGGCGCTTTGTGACAGGCGTCACGGCCAGCCCGGCAACCACACTACGCAGTGAGAAACTCATGACCGACCTAGTTCTGCGCCACGATATCGACGGCATTGCCGTACTTACCCTCAATCGCCCGGACAAGCTCAATGCCCTGAACGTGGCGCTG
>JAYOBI010000005.1:0-128123 GCA_038104735.1 Gammaproteobacteria bacterium
GGACTCCGGGTTTTCATCCCGGCAACAGGGGTTCGACTCCCCTTGGGGACGCCATTTGTAAACCGCCCGAGGTATCGCTCTCGGGCGGTTTTTTTTTGCTTGCTCAGGCGGGTCCTGACGCAGTTCTTCGACAACGCTTCTTCTGTGAGCCGCACTTAGGGTCGGGGCCAGTATGCATCCGGTCAGGTTTTGTGCTGCAATGCGCTGCGTTAACAAGAGATAGGGAGAGATCGTATGACCGGGGAGGCATCCGAAAACATTTGTGATGTGGTTGTGGTAGGCGCAGGTTTTGCGGGCATGTATGCCCTGCACAAGTTTCGCGAGCTGGGACTGAACGCCATCGTACTGGAAGCGGGCAATGATGTGGGCGGCACCTGGTATTGGAATCGTTATCCTGGTGCTCGCTGTGACGTACCCAGCGTTGAGTATTCCTACAGTTTTTCCAAAGAGCTGGAACAAGAGTGGAACTGGACCGAGATCATGGCTGCCCAGCCGGAAATCCTGGAGTACGCCAATCACGTTGCAGATCGCTTTGATCTGCGTAAAGACATTAAGTTTCAAACACGAGTGGCCAGCGCCACCTTTGATGAAACCACCAATGGTTGGAGCGTGGTCACAGAATCCGGTGATACCTACCAGGGGCGATTCTGCGTAATGGCGACAGGCTGCCTGTCTGTACCGAACACACCGTCCATTGACGGCCACGATGATTTTGCTGGTGAGGTTTATCACACCGGCCATTGGCCCGAGCAGGGAGTCGACTTTACCGGCAAGCGCGTGGGCATCATTGGTACCGGTTCCTCGGGAATCCAATCTATCCCGGTGATTGCCGAGCAAGCTGCCCATTTGACGGTGTTTCAGCGTACCCCCAACTACACCATGCCGGCGGCCAACGCGCCGCTGAAAGAAGAGTTTCTGGCTGAAGTCAAGCGTAACTACGACAATATTCGGGCGGAGCAGCGGGCTTCTCAAGTTGGCATCGTGGGATATGGATTTGGCTTTGGCGGCGCGGAAAACGTCGAACCAACAGAAGAGATTTTGAAAACCAGTGAGGCCGAACGACAGCGCTTAGTGGAAGAGGAGGGCTTCCTGGCAATTCGTCGCTACGCTGATGTGGCCATGGATGAAAACGCCAATGAACTGGCCTGCGACATGTATCGGGCCCAGGTAAGCCGGATGATTGACGATCCGGAAACAGCAGAAGCGCTAATGCCTCGCGGCTATCCTATGGGCTGTAAGCGCCCGGTAATCGATACCAACTATTATGAAACCTACAATCGCGACAACGTCACCCTGGTGGATTTGCGTCGGGGAGGCATTGAGCGCATTACCGCTGCAGGGGTGAGCACGGGCCAGGGTGACTACGAGTTCGACGTGTTGGTTTATGCCACTGGCTTCGATGCCATGACCGGTGCCCTAGGCAAAATCGACATTCGTGGCCGACAGGGTAACGCCCTAACCGAGTACTGGGAGGCCGGCCCTCGCAGCTACTTGGGTCTGCAGGTCGCTGGTTTCCCGAACCTCTTTACGGTGACTGGGCCCGGCTCACCTTCGGTGCTCAGCAACATGATTGTGTCCATTGAACAGCACATCGATTGGATCAGCCGCTGCATTGCAGACTTGGATAAACAGGGTGTGCAAACCATCGAGGCTACCGTTGACGCAGAAGATGAGTGGATCGCCCATGTGAACGACGTGGCGAAAGACACCATGTTTACCGCCCAGTCCTGCAACTCCTGGTATCTTGGTGCCAACATCCCGGGTAAACCCAGAATCTTCATGCCCTATGTTGGTGGCGTCGGGGTTTACCGAGAAAAATGCGACGAGGTTGCAGCAAAGAACTATGAGGGTTTTTTGCTGCAGGCCTAGCTATCAAGTCGCTGGCAGTAACGAAAATTGGTCAGCTCAAGCTGGCCCCAATGCGGAGCAGCTTGGGTTTCACAATGACGCGCCCTGAGGCCAGCAGTCCTAACAGACGTCCCACGAAGCGAGTAATGTCCTGAACGCAAAACGAGCCTACTTGGTCGCTATCTCAACCTGGTTTGCAGCCTACGGTATGCAATCCGTGGTATTTGCCTGGCTGGTCACCATGCTGCTTCGGGAGCCAGCAGAACGGGTTGGCTTGGCACAAATGAGCATTTTGCTCCCGGGAATGCTGTTCATTTTACTGGCCGGTGCCTTGGCGGATCGGGTTGGACTGCGACGCCAGGCTCTCTGGAGCCAATTGTTTGCGGCCCTGACGCCATTTTTGCTGATCTATTTTTTGTCCCAAGGGGCACTGACTTACCCGGTGCTTATTGTTTACGCCTTGCTGATGGGGCTTGCCCAGGCATTTGTGACGCCGGCCAGAGATGGCTTGTTGAACTTGGTTGCCGGCCACGATGTTCAGCGCATGGTGATGCTCACCAGTCTTTGCCAGTTCGGTTTTCAGATAATCGGTTATAGCCTGGCGGGGTTTACCGACAGCATCGGGCCGGGCTACATCTTAGGTCTGCAAAGCCTGATTTTATTGGCTGGCTGTATTGCGCTGATTGCGATGGGGGATGTCGGCAAGCCCCTAGCGAACGCGGATAATGAAAGCAGTGTGCTCAAGGACTTTTGGGAGGGCGCAACAGCCGTGGCCGGTAACCCACTGCTGCGCGCGGTGATGATCCAAAATGTGGCCATGGGCGTGTTTTTCATGGGTACTTTTATCGTCGCATTTCCGATTGTGCTCCGCGAGGTCTATGACGGTACCTCGGCGGACCTTGCATCATTAAACGCGGTAAATTCCGTCGGTTTGGTGCTAACCATTTTAGTGCTGCTACGACTCGGGCAGATTCAGCGGGCGGGCCGGGCATTGCTGCTGGCTCAGTTCATCGGTTCAATTGTGCTGCTGTGCTCAGGCCTGGTGGTGCAAAAAAGCTTGTTCATTTTCTTCGTGCTCTTATGGGGCGTCTGCGGCGGCGTTGCTATGCCTATGTCGCGCACCATCATGCAGCAAACGGCGCCTCCCGCGCTCAGGGCGCGAGTCATGAGCTTCTACGCGTTCTCTTTCATGGGGGCTGGGCCACTGGGTGCGCTGTGGGCGGGTTATATGGCCGACGCCTATGGACCTCAATTGGCCATCGTAATTTCCGCCGGGGGCATGGCTTTGCTGGTGGTGGTGATGGCCGTGATAAGCCCTCTGTGGCGCAGCGTGATGAATCAAGAAGAAGCGGGATGATTTGAGAGAAGTAGATCGCGCTTTGCTTGCGAGGTAAAACTCAGGCATAAAAAAGGCCAGCGCTCGGCTGGCCTTTCTGCTCGTATTAGAGGAGCAACTCTTAAGAAGGCTGTCCCTCAAAACTTGCAATAGATAACACTGATCACCTCCTTATAAGTTGTTTAGGGACCTTGATTATGTCCCAGCATGTGGCGATTGCAAGCCCGGCTCCGCAGTTTTTCTTTGCCTGGATTAGACATAAAGTCGAACTTGCGGAAGCTTGTGCGAGTTGGGTCACAGGTGCGACATGAGCTTGTAGTCGATAACAATTGACACTTCAGTAGCGTGAGCTAAAATGCCGCGCTCGGTAAGAAGCCGTCAAAGCGGGAATAGCTCAGTTGGTAGAGCACCACCTTGCCAAGGTGGAAGTCGCGAGTTCGAGTCTCGTTTCCCGCTCCAAACACCTCTCTACTCGTTTTGACCTCTATTTGCATGGCTGTATTTACGCAGCGATAAAGGGAAACGAGACTGTCGGCGCAGATCTCACCCGCGAGCACGCGGCTGAGGCGCCGCCACCGCCGGAGCGCTGCTCCGCCGTGTATCCCGCTCCACACCCTCTCCTACTCGTTTCGATCTTTATCCTGCCTAGCTGTATCTACGCAGCGATAAAGGGAAACGAGACTGTCGGCGCAGATCTCACCCGCGAGCACGCGGCTGAGGCGCCGCCACCGCCGGAGCGCTGCTCCGCCGTGTTTCCCGCTCCAAATCAATAGGTTAGGGCGCTCGACCCCTACCTTGTTTAGGACGCCAGACCTCAACCCTGCATTACAGAGCTTAGGTTGTGTGCCGCTCTTCTGAGGTTTGGTCCGCGGCATCACTCGGTGCAACCTATTCGCGCACTTCATTGAGAGCGGGAAAGTGAAGGTGACGGAGGGTTTCCAGAAGCAGGAGGGGATTGCCGCCTGTTGCATTCCGAAGTGTGCAAATCGCGGTACGAGAACGTGGGATTAGCGCCCAGCGCCTTAAGAATGAAGGTGCTGGGCTGAGGCTTGTTTTTATCTGTTAATGCTCCTTCGCTTTACCTGGGTCGGCTCCAGGACCCCGACCCAAACCTATGCTTAATCTAGTGGTGCCGATTGAGCGGCTGCGACCTCCGCCGCCGCGAATTTCTTCCGTTGTGATCCGTGTTTCTCTGTCTCGCGGTGGTTGCCAGTCAACGTACCAAGATAGCACTCCGTTACGTACAAGTTCCGGTGGCTCATCCCAGGAGGGGCACCTTTCCACGCCGCACGACTCGGTTCTTACGATTGTTCTGCGAGGCGCTGATCGTTGCGTGTTATAAAACAAGTGATGCGGATTGCCTGATCTCCAGTATGCGTCCGTGTCGTATGCGCCCTCAGATACGCTACCTCTACGAGGTGCTGGAGCGCTTTTTGATCCGAATACAGTTTCGTATTCCATACATACGCTTCTTTGACAATCAGTAACGACTGGATTGTGAGCCTGTATTGTTCGGTCGATTACGCTCAGACCGACTGAGGATGTAAGGGAGCCTGAACCGTCCGAGAAATCCAATACAAAGCCGACACGACCCAGGTTAGGAACCCCTATGCTCAGAGCGCCCAGCGTAATCGTGGTTGTTGCCAAATTAACGGTCACTCGGGCAGATCTTCGGGTTGAAGGGTTATGAACGGTGATGGGTTTAATTGAGTGGCGCAGATAAAAAGGTTTTGAGGCTTGCTTCGCTTCAAGTGCTGCAACGCCGTACCCGCCAAACTGATAGGCGCTCGTGCAGTAGGAACAAGAGGTTGCATGTTCTGTCGCCTCTGCGCGAGCCGTCGCCGAAACGCTTAACATCGCTAAAGCAATGAGACTTAGGGATAGGAGGTTACGCATCGTTGGCAACTCCTATTTCCGTTTTAATTAGATCGATCTCTGCATGTAACTCTTGGGCTGCAGTTCGCGCTATTTCAGGGATGATTTCAGGATAGTTTTGACTTTCAAGCCAAGAGATATGTGTTTCTGTATCAGCTCTTGGGTCTCCAAGGTCGGATGCCAATTCCTTAATCGCTAGTTGCATATAAGTCCGATAGAAACGGTCTTGCTCAGTACTGTTTTCGGAAATGTTTCGCCCCGCACCTTGCGCGCCTCTGGTTGAGAAGATCATCAAAGGACCGGTCTTGTTTGAAAGCGCAGTTGCTCTCAAATGCCAGCGTAGCGATTCAATGTATGTTTCTGCTCGTATGCCCATGAACAGGGCGGCGGCGGCATCTGTGACAGCCAATGCTTGAAGTTCGTCTTTGGCTATCGAAGCGTAAGGATGGGGATCGGGTCGCTGGCGTATTCGTTCGCATTGCGTACCAACGTAGTTGGTATTGTCCTCTGCAATTACGTCGTAGCAAACTTCATCGACCACAGGGTTGAACGGCAATATGTGGTATTTGTTGTAGGTTGCTATCTCCTCATCCGTGAATTCGGCAGAGGCAAAAAGCAACATTGGGTCGTATCCCACACCAAGGCGTTTCTTTGCGTTGTCGAAAATCTCTTTGTCGGTCAGTGTCTCCTGCTTGGTTTCTTCATAAGCAATATCCTTTGATGGTGGTTTCACGCTGTCGATAGCGTGCTCAGTTGATAGGTCGGCGGATGATTCAGCCTTTTCTTGCAGTCCCCCCTCAGGCGGTGCGTCGTACATATACGCGAACATGGCGGCGGCGGTAATGCCGATAGCCACGGCGTATTTCAGGGTCTCTTTCATACCTAGGTCTCCGTCAGATTAGGTACTGGTGAAAAGACGCCTGTGCGACTGGGGGGGGGCAAGAAGAATCTGACGAAAGGTATTAGGTAGTGGATCAGCGTAGGGTCGCACTGTTCGCAGTTTCGTTTTTGCGCTTTGGTGTGTGGCCGCGCCTTCTACACGGCGGCTTTTGTGCACCTGACCATTGTCCCCTCGTTGCCAGAGGTTTAGCATCCCGCCATGAAATTCAATACCGATGACACCCGAATCGCGGGCATGGCAGAAATGCGCGACGCTCAGGCTTTGCTGGATGAAATCCCGTTAACTGAGCAGGGCTCCTCTTTTGTGTTCAACACTCGTAAAGCCTGCGCGGAAATTATTGCGGGTGACGATCCCAGACTGCTGGTGGTGGTTGGCCCGTGTTCAATTCACGATCCTGTTGCGGCCATGGAGTACGCTGAAAAGCTGGCGGCTGTGTCTCATCAGTACCGGGATGAGCTGTTGATTTTGATGCGGGTTTACTTTGAAAAGCCGCGCACCACGGTAGGCTGGAAGGGGTTGATCAACGATCCCCACCTCAATGACAGCTTCGATATCAACACCGGGCTTGCCACAGCTCGGCGCTTACTGCGAGACATTACCGAAATGGGTTTGGGCTCTGGAACTGAGTACCTAGATCCCATCACGCCTCAATACATTGGTGACCTGGTGTGCTGGAGTGCCATCGGTGCTCGCACCACTGAAAGCCAAATTCACCGGCAGCTGGCGTCAGGTTTGTCCTGTCCGGTGGGTTTTAAGAACAGCACCCTGGGCGACACTCAGGTGGCTGTGGACGCCGTAATGTCGGCTCGGCACAGCCATATTTTCCCTTCGGTAACCAAGGCAGGGCATACAGCGATTTTCTCTACGACGGGTAACGAGGACTGCCATGTGATTCTGCGCGGAGGCACAGAGCCAAACTTCGACGCGGCCTCGGTGCAGGCGAGCTGTGAGCGTTTGGCAAAAGCGAACCTGCCTGAGCGCGTGATGGTAGATCTCAGTCATGCCAACAGTTCCAAGGATCACGAGCGGCAAAAATTCGGTGCCGCGTCTATTGCCGAGCAGTTGCAGGCTGGGTCGAACAGCGTCTTGGGCGTAATGATTGAAAGCCATCTGGTGGCCGGCAAACAGGCACTGAGTGATGATTTGGTGTACGGCCAGAGCATTACCGATGCGTGTATTGGCTGGGATGATACCGTCGCCGTGCTTGAGCAGCTGGCGTCCGCCAACGGGGTAAAGCGAGGAAAGAGTTAGCAACCCCGCAAAGCAATGCGCGCTTCCAGGTGGTAAAGTCCTTCGCGGAATTCAGCAGTGCGGAGATCACCTTGGAACATTTGGACGTCGTTGTTGTTGGAGCTGGAATTTCGGGCATCAGTGCCGCTGTGCATTTAAGCGAAGCCTGCCCGAATAAAAGCGTTGGCATACTGGAGCGCAGAGACAGCATCGGTGGCACGTGGGATCTGTTCAAGTATCCCGGCATTCGCTCGGATAGCGACATGCACACCCTGGGGTTTTCTTTTAAACCTTGGAAGGCGGAAAAGTCTATCGCTGATGGCCCCTCCATCATGAGCTATCTCAAAGAAACCATTGCTGAGCATCAGCTCATGGACAAGATTCGTTTGTCCCACCAGGTGACCGCGGCAGATTGGTCCTCCTCTCTGGGGCGCTGGGAACTGACGGTTCAGGCAGAGGGCTCGCAAAAACAGATGAGCTGTAACTTTCTGTTCATGTGTTCGGGCTACTACAGCTACGACGAGCCCTACGACGCCAAAATCGCTGGTATCGACCAATTCAGTGGCCAGGTCGTGCATCCCCAGTTTTGGCCTGAAGATTTGCAGTATCAAGGCAAGAAAGTGGTGGTTATTGGTAGCGGTGCTACGGCAGTGACCTTGGTGCCGAGCATGGCCGAGGCCGGCGCTCAGGTAACCATGCTGCAGCGTTCTCCCACCTACATGGTGGCGCGACCGGATCATGACGCGGTGGCTAATTTGCTGCGCAAAGTGCTACCCGATCGTTGGGCTTATGCGCTGACGCGATTTAAGAACGTATCGCTGCAGAACTACGTTTATAAGCAGACACGGAAGAAGCCTGAGCAGGTTCGGCAGCGTTTACTGGGCTTCGTCAAGCAGCTGCTGCCAGAAGGCTATGACGTAGATAAGCACTTCACGCCCTCCTACAACCCTTGGGATCAACGCCTTTGCCTCGTACCTAACGCGGATTTGTTTAAAGCAATTAAAAAAGGTACGGCAGAGGTAGTAACGGACGAAATCGATACCGTCACCGCTGAAGGGATTCGTTTGAAATCCGGAGATACCCTCGAGGCGGATATCATCGTTACCGCTACGGGTCTGAAGCTAGTTGTGCTGGCCGATGTGCCGTTCACGGTAGACGGCAAGGCGGTAGATTTTCCTAGCTGCTATACCTACAAAGGCATGATGTTTTCTGGGGTGCCGAACTTGGTCAGCACCTTTGGCTACATTAACGCGTCCTGGACTTTGCGCGCGGATCTCACCTCAACCTGGGTATGTCGGCTGCTTCAGCAAATGGACGCCAATGGCGCTGACCAAGTGGTTCCCCAATTGCGGGCAGAAGACGCGGATATGCAGGCTCGGCCGTGGATCTCCGACTTCCCTGCGGGCTATATGCAGCGGGTCATGCACCTGTTCCCGAAACAGGGCACTGGGCCTTGGCGCAACACTCAGGACTTCGCACTGGATAAAAAAATCATCGGCAAAGCCCCGGTAGCCGACTCTGCCTTGGTGTTCTCGTCCAGTCGCGATCATCTAAACGAACCGCTTCCAGCTCAATCAGCGGGTTAGCGACCGTGTTGGGACATGCGGTAGATCTTCTCGGCATTACCGCTGAGAGCGCGCAGGCGCACGGCGACCATGACGGCTACGACACCCAGACCGGCAGTGATGCCTAGCCAGTAGCCATAAACGCCCAAAGCCTCGTTTGAAAACGCACCGGTGGCTAAGCCATAGCCCAAGGGCAGAGCTAGAACCCAATACCCGACGAGACTGATCAACATGGGCATGGTGGTGTCCTTATAGCCGCGCAAGGAGCCGATCATCACCGCCTGGGTGTCGTCCAACAGCTGGTAGACGGCAATCAGAATCAGCAGCGTTGCGGCCATCTCGATCACCTGAGCGTCCGTGGTGTAGATTTTCACCAGCCCCACCCGAAAGACGATGAGTAAAACACTAACCATCAGGGCGTAGACCGTTGCGAACTTGAACACCGCTTTAGCGGTAGTACGGGCGGCCAGCAGGTCATTGCTGCCCACCAAAAAGCCAATGCGGATGCCCGCTGCAGCGCCGATGCCCATGGGAATGACGTAGGTCAGCCAGTTGAGGTTGCCGGCGATACTGTGTGCGGCCATAGGCACTACGCCAAGGGCGGCGATTAAAAAGCTCACCACGGCGAACATCGCCATTTCCAGAAAAATGGCGATGCCGATGGGAACCCCCAGTTTCAAAATATCGGCCATTGCGGACAAATTAGGGGCGTCGAAGGCCGAGAATAATCCAGTGGCCGTGAAGTGCCGCAGGCGCACGACAATCATCATCAGCGCAAATTCCACCCAAAAAACCACCGCCGTCGCCCAACCGCAGCCAACCCCGCCGAGTTCGGGTGCTCCCCAGTTGCCGTAGACAAAGGCATAGTTCAGCAGCGCGTTTAGCGGCAGCACGCTGCCGGCAATGAGCATAGGCGGTTGCGTGACGCCGAGTCCCTCTGACGTATGGCGCAGGGCCACGTAAAGGATGATAGGCGGTATGCCCCAGCTTACCGCCTCGAGATAGTCGCTGGCGATGCGTGCCACCTCAGCCTCGATGCCAACGCGTTGAAACAGCAGGTGAGCGTTAAGCAAGATGGTGACGAGAATGGCTGCGCTGCCAAGGCACAGCCACAGTCCCTGGCGCACCTGAAAACCCACCGCGGAAACCTTACCAGCGCCGCGCAACTGCGAGGTGATGGGGGATAGTGCCATGGTTATGCCGGTCAGCAGCATGAAGCAGGGCCACAACACATTACCGGCTAGGGATACAGCCGCAAGATCTGTGGCCGAGTATCTGCCCGCCATAACGGTATCAACGAAGCCCGTGCCCATGATGAATAGCTGGGTCAGAATCATGGGCCAGCCCAAAGTGATTACCGGGCGAATGGCGTCGCGGAAACTTGGTGTTGTGCCAGTGAGGGTATGAGTCATGGGCGGGGAGCATGCCAGTAGCGGCCGCCAAATGGAAAGCTCATCAGTCGCCGGTTGCGAGGATCAACGAATCAATAACAAGAAAAGACCACCGCCGAATGCCTCGGCGGTGGCAGAACGGCGCTGTTGCGGCGCCGATGTTGGCTACGGGTTAATCGGGTAGGCCCAGCACGCGTTTCGCGATGATGTTGGCTTGGATCTCGTTGCTGCCGCCGTAGATCGTGGTTGCCTTGGTGTGCAGCCATTCTTCAACCGAGGTGAGTTCTGCATCGCTGAAGCCCTCGCCTTGGGCACCTAGACCCTGAAAGCCCATCAGCTCGCGCTTGAGCTCGGCACCATCTTGCTGCAGCGCCGCACCGTAGAGTTTGAAAATTGAAGTGGCAGCCCCTGGGGTGCCGGACTTGTTTTCGGCGTTAGCACGCTGGGCGGTTAAACGGAACGACGCCCGATTCATGTTCAGGGTCGTCACCTTTTCTCGAATGGCTGGATCACTGATTCGGCCATTGTCCTCGCCGATGTATTTCTTGGCGATGTCTGGCAGCGAGGTACCGGCTTCACTGGGCCGCGCTCCACCGCTAAGGCCGCCGATGCCCGAGCGTTCAAATTGCAGTAATCGTTTGCCAACGGTCCAGCCGCGGTTCAGGTCGCCGACAAGGTCATCCTTGGATGCCACGGCGTTGTCGAGGAAGGTTTCGCAAAACGGTGAGGAACCAGAGATCAGCCGGATGGGTTTGACGGTCACGCCGGGTTGATCCATTGGCAGCAGCACGAAGCTGATACCGTCATGCTTAGGAGCATCAAAATCCGTTCGTACCAAGGCGAACATCCAGTCTGCGGTATAGGCGCCGGAGGTCCAAATTTTCTGCCCGTTGAGCAGGTAGTGGTCGCCCTGGTCTTCGGCTCGGGTATTGAGCGCCGCAAGGTCGGACCCTGCGTTAGGTTCGGAGTATCCCTGGCACCACTGCAGCTCACCGCGAATAATTTTTGGCATGTGGCGCTCTTTCTGCGCCTGGGTGCCGTACTCCAGCAGGGTAGGTCCAATCATGGTCATGCCCATGCCGGTTAACGGTGTTCTGGCGTTCGCCTTGCCCATTTCTTCGTAAAATACTTTAGCCAAGTCAGGGGATAGACCGCCGCCGCCAAATTCCGTTGGCCAAGTGGGTGCGGTGAAACCTTTTTCAACACAGCGCTCAAGCCAGAGGGCAACGTCTTTTTCCAGCTCGATCTTGGTGCTGCCGTTGGCCATTTGACCTGGACCCTTGGCGCCATCCGGGCAGTTCTCTGCGATCCATGCGCTGACGTCGCTGCGAAACTCGGCTACTTCACTCATGCTTTTTCCCTAAAAGTTACTCTGCAGACAAGCCTACAGGGGTTAGACTGTTGAACTCAAGACTCGGCGATGACACATAGTTAGGGAGGGAAGTGTGGTCTCAGTTCCGGCGTATCAGCTTGAAAATTTGGCGGGTGAAACCGTTGCCAGCCCCCAGAGAACCCAGGCATTGATCTGCTTCGTTAAAGAAGATTGTCCGACCTGCAAAGAAGTAATGCCGGTCCTCGACGCATTCTATCGGCAGTTCTCACCGCACATGCCGATGCACGTCATTGGCCAAACTCAGGAGGGCAACGCGGCCCTGGCTCAGGCATATCAACCGCCGTTCTCTCTTTTGGATGACAGCGCTTTACAGGTGTCGTTTGCTGCGGATATCGAAACGGTACCGACGTTACTGGCGCTGGATAGTGCCGGTGAAATTGCGTCTACGCTGGTGGGCTTCGTTAAAGAAGAATGGCAGCAACTGGCTGCAGACCTTGCCCAAGAGTTTGCGACAGCAGGGGTTAAGCTGGATTGGGCCAGCCTTCCGGATTGGCGACCGGGTTGCGGGTCCTTGTCGGTAGATCCTGCCAATGAGCCGCGCCTGCGAGCCATGGCCGACGGCAGCCCGATCCGCGCTCGACGCATCGACATCGGCAGTCAAGACGACGACGTAGAGTTTATGTTCGACCAGGGGTTCTCCGACGGGCTCCCGCTGGTTCCGCCCACACCAGAGCGAGTAGTGGCCATGCTGGCAGGCACCGCTCGTGATGCTCAGGAGGTGCTGGGCGAAATGGCGCCGAATATGGGTGTAGTGACCATTGAAAAGGTTGCGATCAATGCAGTTATGGCGGGCTGCAAACCCGCTTATCTGCCCGTGGTGTTAGCCGCGGTGGAAGCCATACTGACTGACGATTACAACATTCACGGGGTTATGGCCACGACCATGGGGGCCAGTCCGGTCATCGTAGTGAACGGTCCCATTCGCCAGCGCATCGGCATGAACATGGGCATGAGCGCGCTGGGTCAGGGCAATCGAGCCAACGCCACCATTGGCCGTGCTGTTCGTTTGGTGGTGCGCAATGTCGGTGGCGCGCGGCCCGGTGAAACCGAGCGTTCGACCCTGGGTAATCCAATGAAATACACCATGTGCTTTGCCGAGTGGGAGGAACGTAATCCTTGGAGCCCCCTCCACGTGGAGCGAGGATTTCGCGCCGAGGAGTCCGTGGTTACCGTATTTACCATGAGCAGTGGCCCCACCCTTATTGTGGATCAAGACTCCCGTACCGGATCCCAGTTGGCCGGTACTCTGGGTCAGGGCCTACAAACCGTCTTTGGTCCCAAGGCCTATTTTGCTACGGACTGTTTGCTGGTGGTGGTGCCGGAACACGTGGATACTTTTACCAGAGACAACTACGGCAAAGAGGAAATTCGGCGGCGCATTCAGGAGGTCACCGCACGGCCAATGCGTGAACTGGTGGCGGATGAGCGTTCTGCTACGGGGATTAAAGCCGAGAGCGCGGCAAAAATGGATGAAGCCACCTTGAATAAGCTCATGACCAAGTTTCGCCAGGACGAGGACATTCACATCGTTGTGGCGGGCAGTGACGCGGGTAAATTCAGCGGCGCTTTCCACGGCTGGGTAACCGGCAGCGTCGGCTCCATTCCGGTGTCGCGAAAAATCGAAGACGTCTCCTGACTAAACGTCATAAGAAGTCTGCAAAGAAGTGTAGTAAAAAGAAGCAAACGCAAATCGGCGTAAAGCCAAACTGTGAGAGAGGAGTAGTGATGACCACGATATTGGACCCAACGGATGAGCGCGTGCCGGTCACCCGGCAACTGAGCCCGCGGCCTAGTGAGATAACAGGCCGAGTTGCCTTGCTGGATATTTCCAAACCCCGGGGTAGCGTGCTGCTGGATCAGCTTGAAGAAGTGCTGGCGAAACAGCTACCGGGTGTCACATTGACACGTTATGCCAAACCCACCTTTTCGAAGCCGGCACCTGGCCCACTGCGGGAAGAAATTCACCAGAACAACGATTTTGTGATTGAGGCACTGGCCGACTGAGGATCCTGTACTACGTGCAGTTTGCATGACACGGTATGGTTTGAAATTCAGGGTACGCCAGCAGTTTCAATTGCGTCGTCGGAGTTTGTGACGGCGGCCACGGCCCAAGCCGACGCCCTCGGCATGCCCGACGCCAATCGCATCTTTGTTCAGCATCCGATTCAGGATGCCACCGATGCAGAAATGCGTGAAAAGGCAGATGCCATTGTTGAACAAGTTCTGCAGGCCTTAACGGCCTAGGCATTCATCAGTTTGGTGCCCTGTACTCCAGGGCATCGTTCTCTGCTGCCGGTTTGAATCCACGGCAGCCCTTCTTTTGTGTGGAAAAATTTTGCCTGACACGAATTCTCGGTCCCCGGTTTATTACGGCTATTACCTGGTTGGCGTCGCTTTTGTTGCTCAGTTCATCTCGACGGGCATGTACAGCTACGTGCTGGGATCGTTTATGGAGCCCATGACCACAGAGCTCGGCTGGAGTCGCGCAGACTTCACTCTAACTAGAACCATCGGCCAAATGGTGATGGCCGTGGTTGGGATCTATATTGGTTCCAGGGTCGACCTCTATGGTGGTCGGCCCATTATGCTGTGCGGCAGTCTGCTGTTGGGCGCAACCTTGGCGTTAACCAGCTTCGTGGACAGCCTAGGCGCGTGGCTGCTCCTCAATGGCGTGCTGGTAACCATCGGCTGCGCCATGTTGGGCAACTTGGTGGTAAACGTCACGTTGTCTAAGTGGTTTGTCGAGCGACGGGGCATCGTGATTTCCATTGCCGCCATGGGCGTGTCTTTTGGCGGTGTGGTGCTGACGCCACTGGCTACGTGGTTGGTGGATACCATCGGCTGGCGTGACGCGTGGATTTGGCTGGGTTTTGGCGCTACGGCATTAACCCTGCCCCTGGCGCTGATTATGCGCCGGGCCCCGGAGGATCATGGCCTTCATCCGGACGGTTATTCAGCGGAGCAAATTGCCCAGGGCCGGGGGGAACGTGCGCGAGCGGAACTGGCGTCCTCGTTTACCCGCTCTCAAGCGGTTCGGACATTTTCGTTTTACGCCCTGGTGATTGCGTTCGGATTTTTTTCCATCAATATTTTTGTGCTGCTTATTCACACGGTGCCGTTTTTAACCGACGCCGGGCTTTCTCGCAATGAAGCCTCTTTTGCCATGCTGGTGGCTTCCATACCGGCCATGATCAGCAAACCCTTCTGGGGGTACTGGATCGACCGTAGCCCAGCGAAGCCTTTGGCGGCGATTTCCGCTTCGGTAACGGGGATAGCGTTGTTTCTTATTGTTTACGCGGCCGCCTCCAGGGAGCCGGTGTGGATTTTCTCCGCTTACGCGGTCTTGGGCCTGGGTTGGGGCGGCATGATTCCCATGCAGGAGGTGATTTGGGCATCGTTTTTTGGTCGCCGCTTCATCGGCGCAATTCGCGGCGCGGCAATGCCTTTTGCTTTAGCCTTGAGCGCGATAGCGCCTTGGTTAGTCTCGGTTTATCGAGATACACTCGGGGTTTATGACGGCGCGCTGATCATTGTTGCCACCTTAAACGTTATGTCTGGGGTGCTGATTTTCTTCGCGCCACCGCCAAAGCGTCGATCCGTCGAGACCTGAGGGCAACCTGGTGGTCACGGGGGCGCCAGCCCTGGCGGTGACCAATGAGAAAACTGGATTGGGGGAGATCCTAATGGGGAACCAGCTAAAGCTTAAAAGTCTCGGAGCCCTGGGCGCGTTGGTGGAAGACATCGATCTTTGCCAGGTAACTCCGGATCAGCTCAACGCCTTGAAACACGCCTTCGCCGAGCATGAGGTGCTGTTTTTTGCGGACCAGAACTTAACGCCGGAGGCTCATCTGGCCTTCGCGGAACGCTGGGGTGAGATCAACATCAATCGTTTTTTTGCCACGGTGCCCGAGTACCCGGCCATTGCTCAAGTGGTCAAAGAGCCAGAACAACAGAGCAACATTGGCGGCTACTGGCATACCGATCATTCCTACGACCAGATTCCTGCGCTGGGTTCCATGTTGCTGGCACGCGAAACGCCGCCCTTGGGTGGAGATACTCTATTCGCTTCTTGTACTCGGGCGTTTGCCAGCCTGTCTCAAGGAATGCAGCAAATGTTGATGTCGCTGCGGGCTGTGCACTCGGCTCGGCATGTATTCGGCGCGCAGTCTGAGTACATACAGGCCATGAAAGGTCGCTTGGGTAACTCCAATGAGGCAGACTTGGATGCGGTGCATCCGGTAGTGGTACGTCATCCGCTGTCCGGCAGGCCTTCGTTGTACGTCAACCCGGGGTTTACCCTGCGCTTTGAAGGCTGGACCGACAGGGAGTCAGCGCCGCTTTTAGAGTACCTATATCAGCACATTGGTCGCGCTGAGCACACCATTCGCTATCAGTGGAGCGAGGGCGCGTTAGCCTTTTGGGATAATCGGGCCACCTGGCATTGGGCGGTGAACGACTACCAAGGCAGTCGGCGAGAAATGCACCGCATCACCATTGAGGGCGAGGCGCTGCATTCCGCTCAGCGGTAGCTCAGGGCTGGGGCATGCCTGCGAAGCACTCGCGCAGGTCGCCGACAAAGGTTTCCGGCTGCTCGAAGGCAGCAAAGTGCCCGCCAACGTCTTTGTCGCGCCAAAACACAATATTTTGGTACACGGCGCTGGCGAAGCGTTGGCTGGTGCGGAAGATTTCTTTCGGAAAAACCGAGGCACCCATAGGAACTGTCACCGGTAAGGCATTGCCAGCCGCGGCGCCAAAGCTTTCCCAGTAAATCCGGGCTGACGATGCGCCCGCGCCGTTGAGCCAGTACACCATGATGTTATCCAGCAGTTCGTCCCGACTGACGACGTTTTCGGGATGGCCATCACAGTCCATCCACTGATAGAACTTTTCAACAATCCAGGCGGCCTGACCTGCAGGACTGTCCACTAGCCCATAGCCCAGAGTTTGGGGCCGCGTGGACTGTTGTTTGGAGTAGCCAGAGTCCCACTCTTGATAAAATTGCCAGCCCGCTAGAGCCGACTTTTCAATGTCGGTGAGATCTGCGGCGTTGGCATCTGGCGGCACGACGACCATGTTGATGTGTATGCCCAAACAGTGTTCTGGGTCCCTGCGTCCAATGTGGGAGGTGACTATGGCACCCCAATCACCGCCTTGGGCAAAGTATTTGCCGTAACCCAGCTGCGCCATGAGAGTCGCCCAGGCGTCCGCGGTCTTTTCGACACCCCAGCCGGTTTCTGTGGGTTTGCCTGAGAAACCAAAGCCCGGTAACGAGGGTATGACCAGATGAAAAGCGTCCTCAGCCTTGCCACCGTGATTTTGCGGTTCGGTTAATGGTTCGATGACTTTTAGAAACTCAACGATGGAGCCAGGCCAGCCGTGGGTGAGCAGCAGGGGGCGGGCCCCAGGGTTACTGGACTTCACGTGCAGGAAATGAATGTCCAAACCCATAACCTCGGTTTTAAAGTTTGGATAGGCGTTTAAGCGATTGGCCAGGCGTTGGTGGTCGTAGTCCTTGGCCCAATATTGGGTGAGTTCCCGGACATAGCTCAGGGGTACGCCTTGACTCCAGTCGCTGGTGGTTTCCTGCTCGGGCAAGCGGGTTAAGGCCAGGCGTTGCTGCAGATCTGCAACGACTGCATCGCCAATTGAAATGGAAAAAGGTGTGGCTTCGCTCATGCTTGCTCCTTGGGTTTGACTTTGAGTTACAGACTTGGGGCTACAGAGAGGCGCAGATATGGCCGCCGTCTACGACAACCACGGATCCGGTCATGTAGCGCGACGCATCGCTGGCTAACAGCAGCAGCGGACCGTCCAAATCTGGAAACTCGCCGTACCGGCGCATCGGCACACCTTTGACGAAGGTATCGCTGTTGGGAGATTCCAGCAGCAGCCGGCTTACATCGGTCAAAAAGTAGCCGGGTGCCAAGGCGTTAACGCGTATGTCGTATTTGGCCGCCTCCAGCGACATTACTTCGGTCATGCGAGTCATCCCGCCCTTGGATACCGCATAGGGGAATTGTCCCTTGATGGTTCGAGAATCCGTGATGCTGGAGATCATTATGATGTTGCCGCCACCCTGTTTATGGGCGACCACGCGATCCGTGTAGAGCTTTGAGACCAGCCAGGCGGCCTTCAGGTTGGTGTCTAGGACAAAGTCCCAGTCGTCCTCGTCAATGGTGTGATAGGTCTTCGCGCCGGCTTCGACACCGGCATTGTTGATCACGCAGTCCAAGCGACCGTAGGTATCAAAAGCAGTGTCCAGAAAGCCGGCAATGCTGTCTTTTTCTCTAACGTCTAGCGCCACCGCGACAGCTTCTCCACCTGCGGTGGTGATCTCCTCTACCCGCGCTGCCAGCTTGTCGGTGCGCCGGGCACCCAGAACAACTTTGGCCCCGGCTGCGGCCAAGACACCGGCAAAGTGGTGACCAAAGCCTGAGGAGGCGCCGGTGATGGCAATTACGTGTCCGTTGAGATTAAAAGGTTGCTGCATGATGGTTCCCTACCCGTCGATGGAACTGGAATGCTAATGCAAAATCGGCTCAAGGGTGGCACTTTAGGTGCCAGAGAAATTGTTGAGTGATAGGGGGGGTGAAGAACAATGGAGGCTACTTCGGCGGTGGTGCCGCGCCGCTCGCTACTGTACATGCCCGGCGCGAATGCCCGGGCTCTGGAAAAAGCGCAAGGCCTAGACTGCGACACCCTGATTTTTGATCTGGAAGATGCGGTGGCGCCCAGCGCCAAAGCCCTGGCGCGAGAGCAAGTTCAGGCTGCGGTGGTGAACTATCGCTATGGGCATCGCGAACTCATTGTTCGCTGCAATGGCCTGGACACGCCCTGGGGCAAGGACGATCTGGCCGCGTTTGCCCAAGCGCCCATTGGCGGACTGTTGTTTCCGAAAATTGAGAACCCAGAACAGGTAGAGTTCATTAAGTCGCTACTGCAGGCTAGCAATTCAGCGCTACCACTATGGCTGATGATCGAGACCCCAAGGGCGGTGCTCAATTTGCAGACGTTTGCTGACGATGAGCAGGTTACAGCGCTGGTCATGGGGACCAGTGATTTGGTTAAGGAACTGCGTGCCCAGCACACGCCGGCGCGGCACAACATTGCTTACGCGCTGCAGCGCTGTGTGCTGACTGCGCGGTCCATAGACAAGGAAATTTTTGACGGCGTTCACCTGGATTTTCGTAATCTGACCGAATTCAGAACGGTCTGCCAGGCCGGGCGCTCTATGGGTTTTGACGGCAAAACCTTGATCCATCCAGATCAGGTGTCCATTGCCAATGAGGTGTTTGGCTATTCCCGGGACGAGGTGGCCCACGCTCATGCGATTTTGCAGGTCTGGCAAGCAGCCCTGGATCAGGGGCAGGGTGTGGCGGAACTGCACGGTCAGTTGATTGAAAATCTCCACGCTGAAGAAGCCCGGCGCGTGGTGGCCTTTGCTCGGGCTTTGAGCCAACGACTTGGCGAAAAAAATGCAGGAAAGTGAAATGACACGGTGTTTTCGAGCAATTGAGGAAGCGCATTGTTGACCCGCGAGCATGCAGGATTTTTGCAGGTAAACGGTCTGCAAATGTATGTCCAGCGCGCAGGCGATGGAGAGACATTGCTATACATAAGCGGTACTGGCGCGGATCTACGCAACAAACCTAACCAGTTCGATTCTCCCTTCGCCAAGCGCTTTAACATGGTGTGTTTTGATCAGCGCGGCCTTGGGCAAACAGAAAACCCCCAGGGCCAGTACGCGATGGCCGACTACGCCAATGATGCGGCGGCGCTCATGGATCTGGTTGGCGACGAACCGATCCGCGTTGTTGGCGTCTCATTTGGTGGCATGGTTGCGCAAGAGCTGGCCATTCGTTACCCGGAAAAAATTCGTGCGCTGGTTTTGGCATGTACCTCTTCCGGGGGCAGCGGGCAGCCGTCTTATCCGTTGCACGAACTGGAAGCTCTGCCAGCCCAAGAGCGTATTAAACGCAATCTGCAGATATCGGATAACAGGCGCACTGACCAGTGGATTGCGGAAAATCCAGAACAGTGGCAGCAGTTAGTAGAGCTTTCCCAGCGCGGGCGCCGAGCGGATCGGGATGAAAATGGTGCCTTGAAGCAGCTCCAGGCAAGAAAGTTTCACGATACTTTTGATCGTCTGCACCAGCTATCCATGCCGGTTTTGCTGGCTGGCGGCAAATACGATGGCATTGCGCCCCCCGAAAATATGCGCGCAATTGCCCGTGCCTTGCCCAACGCTGAGTTACGCCTTTACGAGGGCGGGCATCTATTCTTTTTGCAGGATCGCCAAGCCTATCCGGACATGATTGCCTGGCTGCTGGCGCACTAAACCGGTTTAGCCTGTGGGGTTGATTGTGACCCTGCTCTCGGGCGAGTTCGACAGGCCGCGAAGACGCCGGATTAACCCTTTCAATTGATGGGGTATTGCCAGCATGGCAGGCGTAGTAACCAAGGTCAGCAGTGTGGCGAAGGTTAAGCCAGACACGATGGCCTGAGACAGGGGTACCCAGAAACTTGACAGCATGCTGCCGTACTCGATTTTGCGGTTGACCAGATCGATACTCAGGTTGCTGGCTAAGGGCAGCAGACCAAACACGGTGGTAATGGTGGTGAGCATTACCGGCCGCAAGCGTTGGGCGCCGGTGCGCACGATCAAGTCCACATAGTGCATGTCCGGGTTTTTGTCGCGGATTTCGTTGTAGGTATCAATAAGCACGATGTTGTTGTTCACCACGATGCCTGCCAAGGCGACGACGCCTACGCCGGTGAGAATGGCACTGAACGGATTGCCGGTGATCAACAAGCCGATAAGGACGCCAGCGGTGGACAGGATAACGGCAAAAAGAATCAGCGAGCTTTGATAAAAGCTGTTGAACTGCGTCACCAGCAGTACAAACATCAGCAGCAAGGACATGCCAAACGCTACGCCGACAAAAGCCAGGGATTCAGCCTGTTCTTCGTTAGCGCCGCGGAACTGAATGGTTAGATCCGACGGCCACTCCTGAGTCGCAATCCACGCCTGAATTTCCTTCACCTTGGTGTCCGCCAGCACGCCGCTACTGACGTTGGCGAGAATCATCATGATCGGCACGCCGTCTACCCGCTGTAGCGTGTCTACATTATCCGACGGCGTAACGGTGACAAAGTTCGACAGCGGCACCAAGCCACCGGGGGTCACCATCTGCAGTTCGTCCAGGGCCATGACGCCTCGCTGCTCGGTTGGATAGCGAACTCGGATATCCACGGCATCCTCTGCACGCTCTGGCCGGTACTCGCCAACCTTGATGCCGTTGGTGACGAGCTGAACGGCAACACCTACCTGGGTGACGTCAGCCCCGTAGATGGCGGCTTGGGCGCGATCTACCTCGATCTTGAACTCAACGCCGGGCAATGCTCGGGTGTCGTCGATGTCGCGAATGTCGGCTACCTCAGTGGAAATGTACTGAACAATTCGCTGCACCGCCGGTTCGATGGAATCTCTATTGAAGGACGACAGCTCGATCTGAATGTCTTTACCCACCGGCGGGCCCATATCCATAGGCTGAAGTTCAACGGTAATACCGACCATGTCTTCGGTGCGCCGGCGAACCTCGTCCAGCACCGTGGTGGAATCGAACCGTCGGTCAGACCGGTCGTACAGCTCTAAAAACACCGAGCCCACCCGGTCGGTGCCACCGTTGCGGCTGGGGCGGCCAGAGAGCACCGTGGCGGCATTGGCGTGGGCGATTCCCTCAACGCCCAGAATCCGCTCTTCTACCTCATTGAGCAGGTCGTTAGTCTCGTCCACGCTGAGATTGCCTCTGGCGCGCACATTCACCTGAGCGAACTTATTCTCCCCGTCCGAGAAATAAATCAAACCACCGCCGTATTGGCCGTAGGCCCAAAAAGTGGTGAAAAGGATGGCGATGGTGGCAATCATGGTGGCCAAGCCGTAACGAGTAGCAAAACTCAAGACTCGAGCGTAGAGCCCGGTAATGGACTTGAGCGTGCGTGGGTCGCCGTTTTCTAAAACGTCCAGTTTGTTTTGCGCCCGCTTATCTGTGCTGCCGGCTTTGCCGAAGATGGAGCCAATTACCGGGCCGAAGATTAGAGCGTAGAGCAGGCTGCCAGAGAGCACTGTAAAAACCGTGACTGGCAGGAAACGCATAAACTTTCCTGAAACGCCTGGCCAGAACATGAGGGGCAAGAAGGCGGCAAGGGTGGTAGCAATCGAAGCAGTGACCGGCCAAAACATGCGCTGGGAAGCGAGGATATAAGCGCGTTGGGCGCTGTGGCCTTCGGTCATTTTGCGGTCGGCGTACTCGGTGACGACAATGGCGCCGTCAATCAACATACCCAGGCCCAGCAACATGCCAAACATAACCATGAAGTTAAAGGAGTAACCCAGCAGATAGATAAATATCAGGGAGAACAGGAAAGAAGACGGAATGCCCAGACCAACAATGATGCCGCTACGGATGCCCATGGCGGCAACGACGATGATCATCACCAACCCCAGCGCGGTAACGATGTTCCCTTCCAATTCAACGACCTGACTTTCGGCGTAAGGAGCTTGGTCTTGAGAGTAGACCAGCTGTACTTTTGCGGGCAGATTGGGTCGAAATTGCTCGGCTACCGCCTTTGCGTTGGCGATGGCGTCGAGAACGTTGTAATTGGCGCGTTTAACAATTTGCAGGCTAATGGTGGCGCGGCCATCGATACGAGCGTAGCTGGTGCGGTCTTTGAAGGTTCGTCGCACCTGGGCCACGTCACCAATGGTTATCACCGTGTCTCCCGACGTCTTAAGCGGAATGTTCAGGACGTCCTGAGGGTCCTCAATGAGGCTGGGTACTTTGACGGAGAAGCGACCTTCGCCATTGTCCAGGCTGCCGGCGGGAATCAGCCGGTTGTTGCGAGCAATGCTGTTGATAATCTGCTCGGCAGAGAGCTGGTAGGTCTCGAGAATTTTGGGATCGATGATGGCTTCCATCAGCTCTTCCCGCTGCCCGGTCATGTCTGCCGACAAGATCCCATCTTGGGCTTCGATAGCATCCCGCAGGTCCAAAGCAATGTTGTAAAGCATTCGCTCGGGCACATCGCCGATGAGGTTAATTTGCAGAATAGGGAAATCTGAAGTGGATTGTTCTTGAACAATGGGCTCTTCCGCATCCGTAGGGAACTCCACTTTGGCGCGATTTACCGCCTCTCGGGTATCCAGCAGTGCTTGGTCCAGGTCAAAGTCCGCGTCGAATTCCACCATTACCGTGGCCGCGTTTTCCGACGCAAAGCTGTTGATCTCTTCAACGCCCTCTACCTGCCGAAGCTCGATTTCCAGCGGCATAACCAGCAGCCGCTCGGCGTCCTCTGGTGATATGCCCTCGTGCACAGTAGTAATGACGAAGAAGGGTACGTCGATCTCAGGATCGCCCTCTACGGGAATGGCGACTCGGGCAATGGCGCCAGCCAGCAGAATCATGAACAGCAGCAGGAGCGTCGTTCGGGTGCGTGAAATGATGGCGGCAAGAGCATTCATACGATTAACAGTCCTATTGGCTGGGTTTTGCCATGGGGCATCAAACCCACCCTGGCGCTAACGATTCACCTCGGCTCCGGACTTCGCCGGTGTTCTAGCTGCCCGCTTGCTGGGCTATCGCCGCCGAGGTTGCCAGAGTTTCTGCGACGAACACCGGGGCTACACGCTCTCCGCTGACGACCAGTTCCTGCCCAACGGTGATGACGTTAGCCGAATTGGGCAGGCCTTCAACCCAAACGCCGTCCGCGTCCTCAGCGACCACCGAAACCGTGTGAAACTCGACAATGCCATTGTCGTCTACGGTTTTGATGCCGTATCCACCCTGGTCGTCAAGGCTGAATAGTGCTGGGGAAACCTTATGAGCAAGCGCTTGAGCTACGGGAATTCGGATCTCCGTGGTCAATCCCGAACGGATTTTGCCGTCAGTGTTGTCCAGCTCAATTTCGATGGCGTAGGTTCGGGTAGTCGGGTCATCCTGCTGTCCAACGAAGGTCACGGGGCCGCTAACGGTTTCTTGGTCACCGATAACGCCGGCCGCCGTCATCCCCGGTTTAACTTCATGAACCAGCCGCTCGCTAACTCGGCCAACTAATAGCATTGGGTTTTGATCCACCAAGGTCACGCAGGGCGCGCCAGGAGTGGCGAAGTCCCCGACCTCCAGATGAACGTCCTCAACAAAGCCGGCGAAGGGTGCGGTAACGCTGGTCTTCGCCAGGCTCAGTTCCCGCCGCTTGAGTTCAGCCTTGGTGCTGGCTAATCGCGCCCTAGCTGCAGCAATGGCGCTCTCGGAATTGTAGCCCTTGGCTTGCAGGCGGCGGGCACCCTCGAAGTCGATGCGGGCCTGTGCCAACTGCTGCTGGGACTCCACCAGGGCAGCCTGGCGATCTTCAATGGCCAGGGCACAAAGCAGGTCACCGGCCGCTACAGATTGGCCTCGTTCGACACCGCGGTTGACCACACGCCCCTGAATTTCGGTGCGCACTTGAACCGTGCGCTTGTTCTCGGTTTTGCCGCGGATTGAGGCAATGCGCTCCTTGGTTTGGGCTTGAGAGCGCACGACTCGCACTTGAGTTGGCGTTTGATCGCTCATCAGCGTGCGCTGTTGCTCGTTGCGCTCGGCGATGGACTCATCGAAGACTACGGCCTCCTGATTGAGCTGGCCAGACCCCAGCCATGCCAGAAGCCCGATGGCGATAGCAATAGCCCAAAGGTAGGTGACTCTCATGTGGTGTCGTCCTTTAACAGCGGTGCCTGAGCAAGCTCAACCACGGGTAAAAACAAACGGTGGCGAAGTCTAGCGACTGGCGCCGCAAAGTAATACTAAAAGTAACGCGCTTGGGTCTCGGTGTGTCGGTTTGATCACAACCGACGGACTTTGGCTCTCCATCAGCGACAATGCGTGTCCCAGAAGCTCCGTCGTAGCGGTAGCGGAACAAAGTGAGCAATGACCAAGGCGTCCGGCGCGCAGATTAGGCCGGCTGACTTCAATGTAACGTGAAGAAACCACGCAATATTCGAGAAAAAGAATGAGCCTAGAGTTAGACAAGGGCTGAACTGACGACGGCAGCACAGAGGTTAGCCGGATCAGGGTGACTGCAAATGCGAAACGCCCGCCTGACTAGCCCTTGGGAACAGTCAGGCTGGGACTGCGTGGGCCTGAGCAAAACCCTCGGCAGGCGGAAATTGCTAACCCCCTGCTCGAGAGACTGTCACAGGATTGCCGGAAGTGGCCGTTAGGCTTGGGCGCTGGGGCGCTGAGCCATGCGGTCGAACCACGCCTGGATGTGGGTGTTTGCTGGGTTTAGTGGTTGCCCGACACCGGCAAAAAACGACACCATGGCGTACAGCAAAATGTCCGCCATAGACAGCGTGCTGCCGGCAATGAATTCTCGGCCGTCGCTCATTTGCTCGTCCAGCCACTGCAGCTTGGCTTGAGCGATGCGTTTCAGACCGTCCGCCGCCTCTGGCAGCGTGATCATGCGGCTTTCGAAAATTTGTAGGCCCTCAGCGTAACGAAAACCGTTGGCCATGGGTTCGCAGATATTAAGGTCAACCCGGCGGGTCCACATGTGGGTATTCGCGCGTTCCTCAGGGGTGCTGCCGATTAGGGTTTTACCCTCGGTTACGTCATCCAGGTATTCGCAGATGGTGGTGATCTCGGCAATGATCGTGCCGTCGTCCAGCTCTAGGGCCGGGGATTGGCCGGAGGGGTTTTTGCTCAGAAAAGCGCTCTGACGATTCTCCCCAGCCATCAGGTCCACCTCTTCCAGGGCCAGCTCGATGCCCAGTTCTGCCGCGTACATGCGCACCATATGCGGGTTGGGCCCCATTGAATTGTAAAGCTTCATTTGTCGTCTCCTCTCAGTGTCGAAGGCCAGTTACCACTCGCCGATATTTTCCATGTCCTGCCAAGGCGCAGACGGCGCCAGAGCTTCTCCCTTCTGTAATAGCTCAACGGAAATGCCGTCCGGTGAGCGCACAAAAGCCATGCGACCGTCTCGGGGTGGACGGTTGATGACCACGTTATTGTCTATCAGTCGCTGACAGGTAGCGTAGATGTCCTCCACCTGATACGCCAGATGGCCGAAGTTCCGCCCGCCCTCATAAGGCTCTGGATCCCAATTGTGGGTTAGCTCGATCTGGGCGCTTTCGTCACCCTCGGCCGCGAGAAAAACCAGGGTAAACCGCCCCTCTTCACTGTCGTAGCGCTTCAGTTCTTGCAGTCCCAGTGCATCGCAGTAGAAGGCTAGCGACGCCTGAATGTCAGTGACCCGGACCATGGTGTGTAAGTATTTCATTGAACTTTTCTGCTCCCTCCCATAACGGAGATCCCAGTGTATATCAGGTCTCGATTAGGGTGGGGATTCTGTCAGGAGTATCGAAGCCCATAATTCGCCATTGGCATCTTCATGAAACGGGATGTTTTGACTGCGCAAAAATTCCTCCAGGTTCGCCTCGCCCACCTGGAAATACGCGCTCAATTCCTGTCGCCCTAAGATTACCCGGTTGGCGCGTGGTGAACGTCGTTTGGCACGCCGGCTCAAGCGCTGCATAAGACCCCTCGCAATGAAAGCTGTATAAAAATACAGTCTATCGGAAAATCAGCCCATGGTCAGGGGCGGCTGAGCAACGCTTGGGCGGGCTAAAGATCAAAGTGGATTTGGGCTATTGGGTCCAACCACCGCTAAATGGAATGGCTTGGCCGACGAAAAAATCACTTTCATTGGAAGCCAAAAAAAGCGCAAACAAAGCGTCCTCCCGCGCTGTCGCCAGACGCCCTAAGGGCACCTGTCGAGCCAAAGATTTCTGAAAGGACTCTTTCTCCCGCAGCGCTGGCGGGTAATAAACCGGGTTTTCGACGTAGTTTTGCGCGATCAAATTAGCCTGCACGTTGTGCTTGGCAACCTCGACACCGAGAGAGCGTATATAGCCCGCCTGAGCTGCCCGAGCCGCACTGTAAGCCGTTACCGTTGGCATGCCCTTAATCGCAGTTGCGCTGCCATACACGACGATCTTGCCGGCCTGGCGCGCAATCATTTGCGGCAGCACCGCCTGACATAACCGATGCAGGGGATGAACCATCATGTCGAAAGTGCAGTGCCAGTCTTGGTCTGCCAGTTCGGTTACGGCGATACCGGTAAAGTTGGGTGAAGCTAGATTGGCGATTAAAATATCAATGTCACCGACCTCAGCGATTAAGGCCTGGCATCGCCCTTCCACGGTTAGGTCCGAGTTATCGGCAACAACCTGAGCGCCTTCTTCCTGAAAAAGTTCGATTGTCGCCGGACCCATATAGTCATCTGCTTGTGTGACCAATACGCGCTTACCCGCCAGTCGTCCCGCCATGCGCCTGCTCCCGTGCCAAAGATCCGCTGACAGTAGCACGGAATGAACCCTGCAATGCATGGGCTGCCGCAGTTGCTCCATTTGTGGCGTGAAAAACACGCAAGGGTGGTATTCCACGCAATTTGCACTGCAGTGGCGATATACTGCGCGCGTTTTCTTACCAGCAAACAGGACAAAAAATGTCACAGACCAGAGTGAAACGCGGCGAGCTGCAGATCGCTGCTCAGTTAGATGAATTTGTTGCCGAGCAGGTGGTGCCTGGCACCGGCGTTGACCTGGATGAATTTTGGGCTGGTTTTCAGGCCTGCGTTAACGAGCTTGGGCCAGTGAACCGGGAACTGCTCAGCGTGCGAGCCACGCTACAAAGCCAAATTGATGAGTGGCACCTTGCGCGAAAGGGTCAGGTCATTGACGAAGATGAGTACAAAGCCTTCCTGCAGTCCATAGGTTATTTGTTGCCGGAGCCTGAGGATTTTACTATCCAGGTAAGCAACGTTGATGCCGAAATTGCAAAGGTTGCCGGACCCCAGTTGGTGGTGCCGGTAATGAATGCACGCTACGCCTTGAACGCGGCGAATGCCCGGTGGGGGAGCCTTTACGATGCGTTCTACGGCACCGACATTATCCCCGAGGAGCCAGGCAAGGAAAAAGGCTCAAGCTACAATCCAGCTCGAGGCGAACTTGTGGTGGCCCGGGTAGCTCAAGTGCTAGATGACGTAGCACCCTTGGCCCACGGCAGTCACAGTGACGTGGTGAGCTACGGCATTGGTATCGACCCCGAAGGCAAAGCCCATTTGCGCTGTATCTTAGCTGACGGCGGTAACACGGCACTGGCCGACGAAGCACAATTTGCAGGCTACAACGGCGAACAAGACCCAAGCAGCATTCTGCTGGCCCACAACGGCTTGCACCTCGATATATTGATTGATCCAAAGGACCCGATTGGCGCAGTGCACCCGGCAGGGGTGAAAGATGTAATTGCGGAATCGGCGCTGACCACTATTCAAGACTGCGAAGACTCAGTAGCCGCCGTTGACGCCGAAGACAAATGCGTCGTTTACGGCAACTGGTTAGGCCTGATGAAAGGCACGCTGGAGGAGGTGATGGAAAAGGGCGGTCAGCGGATTGTGCGAAAGCTCAACGCCGATCGCCACTACACTTCAGTGGATGGACAAGATCTGGTACTGCATGGCCGCAGTCTGATGCTGGTGCGCAATGTCGGGCACTTGATGACCACCGACGCGGTGCTCGATGGCCAGGGTAACGAGGTGCCCGAGGGATTTCTCGATGGCTTCGTCACCGGACTGGCTGCCAAACACGATTTGCTCAAGGGCGAGAGCGACCCGCGTAATTCCAGGGCCGGCAGCGTCTACATTGTGAAACCGAAGATGCACGGTCCCGACGAGGTTGCGCTGGCAGTAGACCTATTGTCACGGGTAGAGCAGACCATTGGGCTGGAGCCCAACACGCTGAAGATGGGCATCATGGACGAAGAGCGCCGCACCAGCGTGAATCTCAAGGCCTGCGTCCAGCGCGCTAAAGACCGCATCGTGTTCATTAACACCGGTTTCTTGGATCGAACCGGAGACGAGATTCACACCAGCATGGAGGCTGGGCCGGTGCTGGAAAAAGAGGTGATCAAGGCACAAACCTGGATTACCGCGTACGAAGACAACAACGTAGACGTTGGTCTGCGAGCTGGTTTTCAGGGCAAGGCCCAAATCGGCAAGGGCATGTGGGCGAAGCCGGACGAAATGGCCGAGATGCTCAGCGTCAAATCCAATCACCCTAAAGCTGGAGCCAGCACGGCATGGGTGCCGTCGCCAACCGCCGCGTCACTCCACGCCTTGCACTATCACGAAGTCAGTGTGGCCGGGGTGCAGGACAGCTTGCGATCACGAGTACCAGCCAGCGTAGACGACATTCTGAAAATACCCCTATTGGCGGGAAAGAACTTGGCAGCCGAGGAAGTGCAGGCAGAGTTGGACAACAACGTGCAGGGCATTTTGGGCTACGTGGTTCGATGGATTGACCAGGGCGTAGGCTGTTCGAAAGTGCCGGACATAAATGATGTTGGTCTAATGGAAGACCGGGCCACGCTGCGGATTTCCAGCCAGCACATTGCCAACTGGCTCCATCACGGCATCTGCAGTCAGGAACAAGTGCGATCCACTATGGAGCGCATGGCGGCGGTAGTAGACCAGCAGAATTCCGGTGATGCTCTGTATCGCAACATGGCGCCGAACTTCGATGACAGCGTTGCATTCCAAGCGGCTTGCGACCTGATCTTTGCCGGTACCGAACAGCCCAGCGGCTACACCGAACCAGTTTTGCACGCACGGCGCCGTGAGGCTAAGGCAAAATACGGCAGCTAACGGATAATATTCGCTCGAAGGAGGTCGATATGCCGAGCCTAGAAGGGAAAAGCGCCTTAGTAACCGGCGCTGGGCGCGGCATTGGAGAGGCCACGGCCAGAAAATTGGCGAGCTCCGGTGCTAGGGTCCTTATTAATGACTTAGATGCCGACGTGGCTCACGAGGTCGCCGCATCCATCCCCGGAGCCGTGGCGTGTCCGGCAGACCTCACCGATCCCGCTGCTGCGGATCAGGTGGTGGAGGCCGCCTTAGAGGCTTTCGGCGGTCTCGACATTGTGGTGAACAATGCGGGTTATATCTGGCACAGCGCTATTCACAACATGAGCGACGAACAGTGGGACGCCATGCTGGACATTCACGCCAGTGCGCAGTTTCGAGTGCTCCGAGCCTATGGGCGCTGGCTCCGGGAAAATGCCGGGCCTAATTCTCCAACGCGAAAAGTGGTGAACATATCTTCCACCATGGGGGTGCATGGTGGTGCCACTCAACTGGCTTACTCAGCAGGAAAAGCTGCAGTGGTAGGCATCACTAAAACCCTGGCGAAGGAGTGGGGACGCTTCAACGTCACCGTCAACGCAGTAGCCTTCGGCGCTATCGAGACCCGGCTAACCAGTCCCTACGAAACCGAGCCGAATATCTCCATGGTGAAGGGTCAGCCCCGTAAAGTGGGGTTGAGCCATGAGCAAATTGCCATGGCCAAACAGGCTTCACCCCTGGGCCGCCTGGGCACGCCCGAAGACGCGGCGAATTCGATTTATCTTATGTGCACCCCGGAGTCGGATTGGATCACCGGCGAGGTAATTCTCGCCAGCGGCGGTGTGCGTTCCTGATTTGACGGCTAATGATCGTGGGGTTGGCTAACGCCGCTGGGAATGCGGATGTTGTCCACCATGGCCAGCACATGATCTGGCGCGGGTGCTGTGAAGCGCGATATCACCACGGCCAACGTGAAGTTGATCACTGCCCCAACAGTGCCAATGCCCTCGGGTGAAATGCCCAACAGCCAGTATTCGGCGCTGTTGGTTTCCGGCGAAACGAATTTGAAGTAGGCGATGTAAGCAAGGCTAAACACCAAGCCTGCAAGCATGCCTACAATGGCGCCTTGCCGGTTCATTCGCTTATCAAATATACCCAGCAAGATGGCTGGGAACAAAGAGGCAGCCGCTAAGCCGAAGGCGAAGGCCACAACCTGTGCCACGAAGCCGGGTGGATCCACACCCAGATAACCGGCGATGCCAATTGCTGTGACGGCGGCTAATCTCGCGGCAATCAGTTCCTGTTTATCCGTTAGACCACGAGCAAAGGTTTTTTTCAGCAGATCGTGAGATACCGACGTTGATATAACCAGCAATAGTCCGGCGGCAGTGGACAAGGCCGCTGCCAAACTGCCTGCTGCCACCAGTGCGATGACCCAGTCCGGAAGCGCCGCGATCTCTGGGTTCGCCAACACCATGATGTCCCGGTCCACGTAAACCTCGTTTGCGCTGGCCGTGGGCGCATTCAAAACATCCCGTGAACCGTCCGGGCGGCGCTCGGCACTGAAGGACGGTTTGCCCTCGAAGGGCGCGCCTGGGTGGTATTGAATCCGGCCATCCTGATTTTTGTCCTCCCAACCGATCAAGCCAATGTTCTCCCAGCTTTTAAACCAGCTGGCGACATCGCTGTATTGAGTATTGTGTATGGTGTCCACAAAGTTGAGGCGGGCAAAGGCGCCCACGGCAGGCGCGGTGGTGTAAAGCAGAGCGATAAACACCAGCGCATAGCCCGCGGACTTTCGCGCGTCGGATACCTTGGGCACGGTGAAAAATCGTACGATGACGTGGGGCAGACCTGCGGTACCAATCATCAGCGCCATGGTGATGGCAAAGACATCAATGGTGCTTTTTCCGCCCTGGGTATAGGCGGCAAAACCCAACTCCGTCAGGGTTCGATCCAGCTTGTCCAGCACCGAAATTCCGGAACCGTCAGCTACCTCTGCGCCAAGCCCGATCTGCGGAACCGGAATGCCGGTGATCAGCATAGAAATGAAAATGGCAGGCACCAAGTAGGCGAAGATCAGCACGCAATACTGGGCGACCTGGGTGTAGGTGATGCCCTTCATGCCGCCAAGGACCGCGTACATAAAGACGATGGCCATGCCGACAATGACGCCCCAGAAAATGGGAATATTCAAAAACTGCGAAAAAACAATACCCACGCCGCGCATTTGCCCTGCCACGTAGGTAAACGAAATCAGGATCAAGCAGATTACAGCAACCACTCGAGCCGTAGTGGAGTAGTAGCGTGTGCCGATGAAGTCCGGCACGGTGAATTGGCCGAACTTGCGCAGATAGGGCGCCAGCAACAAGGCGAGGATCACATAACCCCCGGTCCACCCCATCAAATAGACCGCACCGTCATAACCCATGAAGGCGATGATGCCGGCCATCGAGATAAAAGAAGCAGCACTCATCCAATCCGCGGCGGTGGCCATGCCGTTGGCAATGGGATGGACGCCGCCACCTGCCACATAAAACTCATTGGTGGAGCCGGCCCGAGACCAAATGGCGATACCGATGTACAGACCAAAAGACAGAGCCACGAACAAATAAGTGAGCGATTGGGCATCCATGCTAAGACCGCTCCTTGGTAGAGTCGTCCTCATCGGATACCCCGTACCGGCGATCAAGCTTTTGCATCAAATGGATGTACACAAAAATCAGCACCACAAACACGTAGATAGCGCCCTGTTGGGCCCACCAAAAGCCCAGCTTGAAGCCAAAGAACGGAATTTGATTGAGCTGCTCAACCAACAATATGCCGAAGCCAAAAGATACGATGAACCAAATGCTCATTAGCACACCGAGAATGCGCAGGTTGGCTTTCCAGTAGCCCTGGTTGTCGTGTTGCAAAACTATCTCCCTCTGAAGACGCAAATACTGCCCTAAGCGCCGACGCGATGACAGGTCTGCCGGTGGTTGGCGTTGGGGATTAATCCTTGGCCTCGCTAGTATCAGTTCAGTCAACCTTGTAGCCTCTGCGCTTGGTAATTTTTGGTGTGCGTTATGTCCTCAGCTTTCGATCTGGAATTCCCCAAAGCCCCGGTCCAACCCATTCGTCCAGCCGCCACTGTCATCGTGGTGCGCGAGGCGGCCAGTAGCTATGAGATTTTCATGTTGAAGCGCACTTCAAAAGCCAGCTTCGCGTCGGGCATGTACGTTTTTCCGGGCGGCCGAGTGGATCCGGACGATCACCTGCATGCCTACGACAACTATCGCCACGGACCCACGGAAGGTCAGCAGCCCCAGGTTGCGGCCTTAGGCGCAGAGTGGCGAGGATTTTGGATCGCCTGCATTCGCGAGACCTTCGAGGAGGCAGGGCTGATGTTGGCCTACACCCCCGAGGGTGAGTTGGTGTCTTTTGCCGATCCAGCGGTGCAAGCGCGCTTCTCTCAGTACCGCGAACCTCTGCATGATGGCAGCCTGTCCCTGCTGGATATTTGCCGCCAGGAAAACCTCAAACTGGCTGTAGACCACATTCATTTTTACAACCGTTTCATCACACCCCTGGGTCGCCCGAGACGATTTGATACCCGGTTTTTCATCGCGGCGGCGCCGGAGAGCCAACGCGGTAGCCATGACGAGCAAGAAACAGTCGACAGTATATGGATTACCCCTCAAAAAGCGCTGGAACGTCATGCGGCAAAAGAGTTTGATTTGATGAACGTGACTCGCATTCAGCTTGAAGCCTTGGCCCAGTCGCCAGATAAAGCCGCATTGCTCGATATGTCCGTGAATAAGCAGCACTTTCCTACCCAGCGGCCGGTGTTGCCAAAGCAAAAGTAACGACAGGTTAGGCTATGGCACAGGACGCCAACATCGAGATACGCGATTTCGATATGGATAAGGACATGACTGCCTTGCAGCGTATATGGCGGGAAATCGGCTGGTCGGATAGTGAGCGGGTCGATCAAGCCATGACCACCTTTTACTCCGAGGGATCCTGCAGCGTCGCTGTGATCAAGGGCACAGCACAAGATCGGCCGGTGGGAAGTGACTCAGTTGAGTGCGCGGTGCACGCCATAAGCGGCACCAAGCGCCTGGAGGAGACCGACCTACCCCTGTGCGTGATCGCCGCCGTCACCACCAGCCGGGTAGCGCGAGGTCTTTCGCTGGCGCAAAAGCTTACCGCCCGAGAACTTGCAAAAGCCCGGGATCGAGGCGCAGCCGTAGCGGTGCTCGGTATGTTCGATCAAGGGTTCTACGACAAAGTAGGCTTTGGCACCGGTGCGTACATGAACGAGTTTCGCTTTGATCCCAGCACTCTGAAGGTGGATTTGCAGCCTCGCGCGCCCAAACGTTTGAGCCCGGATGATTTCGAGTCGATGCTGGCGGCGTTGATAGCGCGGCCGCGTCTTCATGGCGCCGTGGTAATTCAGCACCCCAAGTGCTTGCAAGCAGAACTCGCCATGGAGGATGGCTTTGGCTTGGGTTATTACACCAACGATCGGCTAACGCACTTTGTGTGGATGGTGCCTAAAGGTGAGCACGGTCCCTACAAAGTAAAATGGATGGGGTACGAGGATGGTCACGGCCTGCTGGAATTACTGGCGTTGCTAAAGTCACTGGGCGATCAGGTCTATTCCGTGCATATGGTGGAACCACCCCACGTTCAGCTGCAAAGTATGTTGAAGCGCCCTTTTCGCGGTCAGGCCATAGCCGAGGAGGGCAACTACTCGGCTGAGCAAAATACCTGTGCGTGGTATCAGTTGCGGGTCTTAGACCCGGCTGCCTGTGTTCAAGCCCTGAGTTATCAAGGGCCAGAGCTGTCGTTTCGCTTGCGGCTGCAAGACCCCTTAGATTCACTGTTAGCCAGCGATCAAGGCTGGCAGCCCATCAGCGGTAGCTATGAAGTCACCCTTGGACAGCACAGTAGTTTTGTGACCGCCACGGGCGAATCAGCGCAACCGGTGTTGTCGTGTTCGGTTAATACATTTAGCCGATTGATTTGGGGCGTTGCGCCAGCCAGCAGTCTGGCAATATCCGATGGTCTACAGGGGCCGCCAGAGTTGTTAACCGCTCTGGATCGGGTCTTCCGACCAAACCCCAATCCGGGCTGGGATTTCTAGCGCCTTGGCCAGTGACTCTTCCGCTTTGGAGTTGATCGCCGACACTCCCAGACTGGGAACGTTGGGCTGGAACGACTTTTTTGCTGGCCAACTGCCCGGTCTTGAACAGGATCTGGTGAGCTCTGGCTCCTTGCATGCTCGGGTGGTGCGGGTAGTCGGTGTAGAGCGCACAGGCCTAACCATTGCCCCCAGTACTGGGTTACTCACGGATCAGGTGCCCGTCAGCGGTCGCTGGTTTCGGGGCGATGAAGCCACTCGGCCCACCGTTGGTGATTGGGTGGTCGTGGATGCAGAGACCGGGTCCTTGCTGCAAATGTTCGAGCGGCGAAGTTTGATCCAGCGCATCAACCCGTTAGGTGCCCTGCAGCTCATTGCAGCTAATGTGGATACGGCGTTAATCGTCACATCCTGCAACGCGGATTTTAGCCCCGAGCGTCTTGAGCGATATTTGTCCGTGGTGCTGGAGGCCGGCATTGAACCGGTGCTGGTGCTGACGAAAACAGATCTGTCGGATCAGGTGGATGCCTTTGCAGGGGTTTTGGCCGAGCGCTTTCCGGACGTGGCGCGAGTTTTGCTCAATGCCCTGAGCGCTGCTGCCGTGCAAGCCTTGTTGCCGTGGTGTGGTCCGGGTCAGACATTGGCGCTGCTGGGCTCCTCCGGCGTTGGCAAGTCGTCTTTGGTTAACACGCTGCTTGGCTACCAGGTTCAGCTCACTGCGGCCATTCGTGAGGAGGACGCCAAGGGGCGCCATACGACCACCAATCGAACCCTGCACCAGCTGCCTTCGGGCGGCGTAATCCTCGACAGTCCGGGTATGCGGGAGCTGCAGCTCGCCGAGGCCGAAGAGGGCTTAGATCAACTGTTCGCAGACCTGGAAACCCTTGCGGGATCCTGCCGCTTTAGCGATTGCGCCCACGGTGCCGAGCCCGGCTGCGCGGTGGTGGCCGCCTTGAATTCGGGGGCACTGGATCCTGAACGCCTGCAGAGCTACCAGGCACTAAAAGCCGAAGAAGCGCGAAATCGAGAATCCCTGGCTCAGCGCCGCAGCAGGGATCGTGCTTTCGGTAAAAAAGTTCGCTCGGCAATGAAAACTAAGATGAAAACCCGTAAGAACCAGCGTTCGCTTGAGGATGACGACCCCCCGCTCTAGGCTGGCGGCAGAATCCACCGCGCAACGCCGTGCGGGGGCTTTTGGACCTGAGCTGCTAAGTCTGTCGAGAACATCGACAGCGTTGCTTAAAGCTCCTAAAGTTGGGGGTCGCCGTGGCGGTGGGTTGGCCGTCACGATTATTGTTCTTGGTTCACGAGGTATATGTGACGAATTTAGTCGCACCGAAAGTTCAGCAGCAAGCTGTCTCAGTAACACGCAAGATGTCTGCATCTCTGCCGGGTCTGCGGGAGATTGCCGCTCAGCGAGGGCTCAAGGTACATCACTTGGGTGCAGGCTACCCACACCCTGAGGTAACGGATCCCCGCGGTTTTTTGGATCATCAGCAGGCCTACTTTGACTTTCTTAAGGAGGGTGAAGGCCTAAATGACCCCAGCGTTCTGCCGGAGTATCTGCGCGAGGCGTATTCTTATACCGACACGCTGGGCCCGGTGTCCGCCCGACGAACCTTTGCCAGCGTTTACGGTAAGGACTGGAACTTAACCCTGGACCCAGAAAAGCTGATTCCCACCGTTGGCGCATCTGGCGGGATCAACCTGATTTGTTCCATGTTCGAGCATCCAGGACAGCCCGTGGCCTACATCACCGACGCACCAACCTATGCAGGGTTTACTGCGCGGGTGGCTCTGTGTCAGCACGCGACAATTTTTAGCGTGGGTATGGACGGCGAAGGCCCTGTGCCCGATGTGATGCGTGCGCAGATTCGAGCGGCGCGAGAACAAGGGTACTTCGTGCCGTTTTATTACACGGTGCCAGACGGCCACAATCCCGGCGGGTTTTCTTTCACTCAGAGCCGGCGCGAGGCTATTCTACAGGTGGCTCGGGAAGAGGGTATTTTGATTGTCGAGGACGCCCCTTACCTATACATCAACTTTGCAGCGCCAGAAGATCGGGCCAAACCGTTTTTTAGTATGGCCCCGGATCAGACCGTACACTTGTTTACCGGCTCTAAAATTGGTTTCCCCGGGCCTCGAGTCGGCTTTCTTTATAGCGAGGCGGAGCTTGAAATTGCGGACGGGAAGAAGGTGCCTTTGTCCGAATTGGCGCTGGTGGAATCTAGCAGTGAGCTGCTGTTCCACAGTCCCGGAGCTTTGCGCGGTTTTGAGGCCCTGCTCCACGAGCGCGACGACACCGGCGGCTTTGTTGAGCGCCAAAGTATCTGGCCTTTGGCCGAAGAGAAGCTGGTGGTCTACCGAGAGAACCGGCAGATTTTGCTTGAGGTGCTAGAGCGCGAATTGGGCGACCATAAAGACCTGTTCAGCTGGACCCATCCTCAGGGCGGCTTTTTTACCGTATTCACCTTTCTCAACGCCGGCCCCGGTAAGCCGGTACGTACCGACGACGCCATGATCGAAGCCATGGTGATGGATCATGGGTTAGTGGTAATTCCCATGTACGATTTTTATCCGTTGGATGCTCGCAAACGCGACCCCGGTGCCGGTATGAATCAGCTGCGGTTGAGCTTTTGTTTTAGCGAGAGCGCGGGCCAGCAGCGTCGTGACGATATGCGCGAAGCGGTAGAAGCTTTTTGTCAGGCGGTTAAGTCCCTGGTTGGCATCCACTGAGGAAGTTGCCCTGGGGCTTGCTTGGCTAGGCAGTCGTTTTTGCTAGCCAAGGCGCCGACGGTGTTCAACCTTGGTGCAAAGGTCCGCAACGCAGTCCAGACCAGCTGCTTCAGCAAGCAGCAGCGCTTCCGCGTTGATTACCCCAAGCTGCAGCCATAAACCCTTGGCGCCGATGGCGATGGCGCTTTGGGCAATTGGCAACACCGCCTCGGATTGGCGAAAAACATCCACCAAATCTACTTGGCCGGGAATCTCCTCTAAACTGGCGTAGCAGGGCGCGCCAAGAATTGTCTCTTCGGCTGGATTAACTGGAATCACCTCGTACCCCACCTTTTGCAGGTAGCTGGCGACACCATAGCTGGGTCGTGCGGGGTTACTCGACAGGCCCACAACGGCGATTCGCTGAGTCTCCAGGCAGCGCATAATGCTCTCCGGTTTCTGCCATCGACCGTGGGTTTGCTGGAACATTGGGCTGCAGGTGTCCGCTGGGTAGGTGAACTAATTGAAGGACGGAATGCTGAGGTTCCGCTGCGCTAAAAAATCCGGGTTGTACAAACGAGATTGATACTTACTGCCGCCATCACACAGGATGGTCACGATGGTGTGCCCCGGCCCCATTTGTTTAGCCACTTTCACCGCCGCTCCCAGATTAACCCCGGAACTGGAACCAAAGAACCAGCCTTCCTGATGCAGCAGCCGATACACCATGTCTACCATTTCCTGATCGTCCACCTGCACCGCGTCATCAATGGTCGCTGTGGCCAAGTTGTCGGTGATCCTTGAGTTACCGATGCCCTCAGTCATCGAGGGGCCGGGAGTCATTACTGCCTCGCCGGTGGTTACCCAGTTATACAGGGCGCTACCCAACGGGTCTGCCAGGACAATTTTGACCCCCGGATTTTGTTCTTTCAGATAGGCAGAGGTACCTGCCAGGGTGCCTCCAGTGCCTACTGAGCAGGTAAAAGCGTCAACGCCGCCATCGGTTTGCTGCCAAATTTCTGGGCCAGTGGACTCGTAGTGGGAAAGGCTATTCGCCGTGTTGTCGAACTGGTTCGCCCAAACAGCGTTGTCTAAAGTTTGCGCAAAGCGGCCAGCCTGCTTCTGGAAGTTCTCGTCATTCGCATAAGGAACCGTGGGCACCACGCGCACCTCGGCGCCAAGGGTGCGCAGCAGGTCGACCTTTTCCTGAGACTGATTGTCGGGCATGTAAATGATGGTTTTATAGCCGCGATTGTTGCAAACGTGAGCGAGGCCAATGCCCGTGTTGCCCGCAGTGCCCTCAACCACGGTGCCGCCGGGCCGCAGGGTGCCGTTCTTTTCTGCCTCTTGGACCATCCACAAGGCCGCTCGGTCTTTTACCGAACCGCCTGGATTCATAAACTCGGCTTTGCCCAGAATCTCGCAGCCGGTTTCTTCCGACAAACAATTGATGCGGATGAGCGGGGTGTTGCCGATGGAGCTGACCAGGCCGTTAACAATAGACATACGCACACCTTTAAAAAAACAAGTGGCATGTTAGAGGTGCCAGCAGCCACGGGCAAATAATTAGAAAAAAGTCACCTCCGATGGTTATCTGATTCGTCGATGCGTAGTCTTAGCGACACGGAATTTGCTGGAATCAGAACGGAGTGATGGGTGCGATGAGCCATAAATTAAGTGAATCTCAGCAAGCCAGGGCAGAGGCTTTTGGACTCGACGTTGAGAAAGTCAACGCGCTTATTGCGCGGGGGGCTAAAGAAGTCGAGGCGGGTCTTTTACCCGCAGCTCAGCTGGCCATGGCCCGTGAGGGTGAGGTGGTCTTTCAATACGAATATGGTGACGCGGAACCAGACTCTCTGACCTGCATTTTTTCTGCCACCAAGGCCATTACGTCGGCCGCGGCCTGGCTGCTGTTTCAACAGGGCAAGCTGGACGAGGCCGAGCGGGTGGTAGACATCGTTCCTGAATTCGACACCCACGAAAAAGATCAGGTAACCGTGGGTCAGCTCTTTACTCACACTGCGGGGTTTCCCAGTGCCCCCTTTGCGCCCTTGGATTGGGATGATCTGGACAGGCGCTACGGTCGCTTTCGTCAGTGGCGGTTGAATTGGACGCCGGGCAGCCGTTTTGAATACCACCCATCGTCATCCATGTGGGTAATCGCCGAAATTATTGAGCGCCGCTCGGGTCAGAGCTACCGAGATTTTGTCCGCACTCAAGTACTACAGCCCCTGCAGATTCAAGATCTGTATGTTGGGCTGCCCGCCGCTGAGACAGGCCGCACGCTGCCCTGTGTTTACGTCGGCGACGAGATGACGCCGGAGGAATACAAGCAGCTGGGTATGCCGGTACCTCCAGAAACGGAGGTTACTGAAGAGGCCATCGTGTCGTTTAGCCGGCCGGAAATTCAAGCCGTTGGTGTTCCCGGCGGCGGCGCTTTTGCTACCGCTGCGGCAATGACCCTGTTTTATCAGGCTCTGCTGACCGGCGGTAACGATCACGCTAGGCTTTGGCGGCAAGAGACGTTGCTGGACGCGCGTCGGGTACGGTCTGGAGACTTTACCGATTTGATGTTTAAGAAACCGGCGAATCGCGGTCTGGGCATTATCATCAGCGGCGACGAAAGCCGCCGTTTCCGGGGCTTTGGGCGCACCAATTCGCCCTTGGCCTTCGGACACAATGGCGCTGGCGGGCAGCTGGTATGGGCAGATCCAGAAACCGGCATCAGTTTTGCCTATTTAACGCCAGGCCATGATCGAAATTCCGTGCGCCAAGGCAGCCGCGGGGTTGCCATCAGCAGTTTGGCCGCCTCTTGCGCAAGTGACTGATTTGGGCCAGCGGGATAGATACTGGACTGGACCAACAAGAAATTTAAGGGATTCGAAGAGGGGGAGATATGTACAGACTGTGGAAAATCGCTGTAGCGGCAACCGCGCTGCTGGCAATATCTGGGCCACTGGCGGCTGAGTCCAACGACGATCCGCTGGTTGCACTGTCGGATCAAGCCGCTGAGCTGGCACATGCCCAGCATGCCCAAGGCATTATGCTGGCGGATAAAATTTGGAACCTCGCAGAGCTGGGATACATGGAAGTGCAAAGTTCTGCAGCCCTGCGCTCCTATCTTGGTGACCATGGCTTTCAGCTTGAGACCGGTGTTGCGGATATTCCAACGGCGTTTGTGGCCACCTACCGGGCACCGAAGACAACGGATAGCGACCCGACTATTGCTATTTTGGCGGAGTTTGATGCGCTACCGGGGCTGAATCAGGCAGCCACCCCAGAGCGCCTCATCACCCGGGAGAATGCACCGGGGCACGCCTGTGGCCACCACCTCTTCGGCGCAGCCTCGGCAACCGCGGCGGTGGCGCTGCAGCAATGGCTGCAGACCAACAACCTCAAGGGCACCGTGAAACTGGTGGGCACGCCGGCGGAAGAGGGTGGGTCCGGTAAGGTCTATTTAGCCCGGGCCGGGGTTTTTCAGGGCGTGGACGTTGTGCTGCACTGGCATCCGGGTGACGCGAATTCGGCGTCTCCGTCCAGCACCACGGCGAACAAGTCCGGTCGTTTTACCTTTACCGGCAGGGCAGCCCACGCAGCGTCGGCACCAGACCGAGGCCGCTCGGCTCTGGACGGCGTAGAAGCCATGAACTTCATGGTGAATCTTATGCGCGAGCATGTGCCCCAAGACGCCCGGCTGCATTACGTCATTACCAACGGCGGCGCGGCGCCGAACATCGTTCCTGAGACCGCCCAGGTTTATTACTACGTTCGGCATCCGGACAGGAACCAGGTTGTTGAGTTATTTGATCGCGTGGTGCGGGCAGCCGACGCTGCTGCCATGGGTACCGGAACCCAGGTGAACGTGGAGGTAATGCACGGAAATTACCCGGTGTTGCCCAATCGCACGCTGGCCCAGCTGGTCTATGCAAATCTGGTATCGCTTGGGGGCATTGAATACAGCGCCGCGGAGCAATCCTTCGCTCAAACCATACATAAGACCCTGATTAATCCTCGGCGCATTCTGGGCTCGGAAAAAAGCGTAGCGGCATACAAAGAGCGCCAGTCTATGGGCTCCACTGACGTAGGCGACGTCAGTTGGCTGGTGCCAACAGTAGGCTTCACCACGGCCACATGGGTACCCGGGACGCCGGCGCACAGTTGGCAGGCCGTTGCTGCGGGGGGTATGAGTATTGGTCATAAGGGTATGGATTTAGCCGCCAGGCTGCTGGCTAAGTCAGCGGCCCAACTGATGCTGCAGCCGCAAACTATTGCCCGAGCCCAGGCAGAGCTGCGCCAAGCCCAAGGCCCGGACTTTGTCTATGCGGCATTATTGGGTGATCGAGAACCACCACTGGACTACCGCAAATAGAGGGTGCCATGCCGGCAATGAATATCGGAGTTCTCCATCCTGGCGCCATGGGCGCTACCGTCGCGCAAACGCTCTTGGATAGTGGTCATCAAGTCGGCTGGGTGTCTAGCCAGCGCAGTGCCGAAACCCAGCGCCGGGCCGCAGGGCTGCAGAGCTTTGCGTCTTTAGACGAGATCGCCGGATGGGCGGATGCATTGATCAGCGTATGCCCACCGCATGGCGCCCTGGACTTGGCCCAGGCCGTTCACGGTACCGGCTTTACGGGCCTATACGTCGACGCCAACGCCTTGGCGCCGTCAACATCTCAGAAGATTGCCGAAATTCTTGGGGTAGGCGCGTATGTGGATGGCGGAATCATCGGCCCCCCCGCGCTGAAACCGGGTACTACTCGGCTGTACTTGTCGGGTCACCATGCGCCAACGGTCAGTGCTTGGTTTAGCACCGGCAGCCTGCAGGCCATCGCTATGCCAATGCGCGACGATCCAGATGCTCAGGTGGCGGCATCGATGCTGAAGATGGCCTACGCCGCCTACAGCAAGGGCGCCAGTGCGCTGCTGTTATCGGTAAATGCGTTAGCGGAGGTGGGCGGCGTGGGCGAGGCTCTGCACCAAGAGTGGGCGATATCTGCGCCGGATCTGCTCAAGCGCAGTGAGTACACGGCGGCGGCGACGTCGGGTAAGGCATGGCGGTTTGCGGGAGAAATGCTGGAAATCAGCGAGACCTATTCCAACGCCGGATTGCCAGATAGCTTCCATGCAGCGGCCGCGGCAATCTACGGGCGCATGCAGGAGCTAAAAGATCTACCGCCGCAAACCCTGGACGCGGTGGTTGCCGCGTTGTTGGAGCAGACGGGAGAGGACGGTTAGGGCACAGGCACTAGTTCCCGCACTGAGCTAGGAAATAATATCCGTCAGCTTTACGTAAGAACGTAAGCCGTATTGTTCAGTGGTTCGATTCTTGTGCCCACCGTATACGACGATGCCTGTTTCAGAGCGCTCGCTCAGGATATTGCGGAAATAATCTATGCCCTTCACAAACGAGTTTTGCCAGGTTTGGGACGCTTTTATTTCGATAGGCAGTAGCCGGTTACCTCGCTGAATAAGCAAGTCAACCTCATTGCCATGGCTGTCGCGGCAGAAAAACAGGCGTGGATCGCGGCCTCGATTCAGTTCCTCTTTCAATACGTCCATTACAACCATGTTTTCGAAAAGACTGCCTCGAAGAGGGTCGCGCTGCATTTGCGCGGTAGTTTCTATGCCCAATAGCCACGCGGCCAGGCCGGTGTCTACAAAATACAGTTTGGACGACTTGATTAGTCGTTTCCCAATAGTCTCACAGTAAGGTTGCAGTCGATAAACGATGAATGATGCTTCCAGAACGGAAATCCAGTCGTTAATGGTATTAGCCGATACACCAACATCACTGGCAAGGGAGGCTTGATTGAGCAACTGTCCGATCCTGCCGGCACACAGGCGAACGAATTTTTCGAACTTGGCGGCATCTTTCAAGTTGACCAGTAAGCGAACATCGCGCTCGATATAGGTTTGAAAGTAAGAGCGATAGAATCGAGATGTGTCTACGCGGTCAGCGTGTTTACCAGGCATGAATCCTGTCAATAGCAGCGCGTTCAGCTCCTTCTGATCGATTTTGGCTTCCTGTCTAAGTTCCTGCATGGAAAGAGGCAGCAGATTCAGCAGCGCCGTTCTACCGGCTAGCGATTGAGCAATCGCTGCACCAAGTTCCAGCTGGTGGCTTCCTGTCAGAATGAATTGGGCTTTTTTGTTGTCCTCGTCAACAATGGTTTGAATGTAGGAAAGTAACTGAGGAACCCGCTGTACCTCATCCAAAATTGCGTTTTCTCGATACTCGCCAAGAAAACCGCGTGGATCCTCGGTTGCATAAGCTCGGGTATCGGGGTCTTCAAGTGATACGTATTGATAGCTTGGAAAAGCCATTCGGCACAGTGTTGTTTTTCCAGACTGGCGTGGTCCCAGAACAGAGATTATGCGGAAGGCTGCTGCCAGCGTTTTAATTTCCTTGAGGATGGTTCGTTTGTACATTTTGCGCCACAAGATTGTGCAAATCTGAAGTTGAATTTCGGTATTGCACACCGTATTGGCCGCGGCTACTGCGCTAATGGGGCAACATTGTCCTCAGCTTGCGTGCCCGATCGCTGGCAAAGCCTTATTCACAGCTCCTGCACGGCGTCTTAAAGGGCAAGCGATCGAGGGGTGAGGCCACTTGTGATTGGCAAACGCTATTTTGTTGGTCAGGTGATCCCACGCGTTCTGGCTGATCTCATCATCAAAAGCCTCCCAAACCCAATCACCCCGACGAAAGTGTCGATTGATTAACGCTGGTGATAACTAAGCTGCGGCACTGTTGGTAACGAGTTGCCCTCTCAGCTAGCGTCTAGCGGATTACGCATCCAAAAGTTGGTTGTGCTTGGTGAGCCGCCAACCCCTGCTGAACAGGGACGAAACGGTTGGCGCGGAATAGGTGCTGGATGCGTTTGGGGGGTGAGTATGGATGAAGCCGGCAAGAACGCGTCGACAAAAGGAGAGACGAAAGAAAATCGGGGCGAAAAAAAACGGCTAAAAAGAGACGCCTTGAATAGCTTTGCCCAGCGGCAGCTCGAGTCGCTATTGGCGCCAACCGGCGTAACTTTCGATGGTCCCAATCCTTGGGATATTCAAGTCTTGAACCCCTCGCTTTACCACCGCCTTTTGCTCAACGGCTCCCTCAGCCTAGGTCAGGGATACATGAATCACAGCTGGGAATGCGAGCAAATTGACGAGCTTATCAACCGCATACTCAGAAGCGACATTGCCCAGCGTCACACCTTTGTCAGTCACGCTCTAAGTTGGCTCAGCGCACGATTTTTCAATCTGCAAAGCCAGCGCCGGGCATTTCAGGTTGGCGAGCAGCACTACGACATCGGCAACGATCTCTATCAGGCCATGCTAGATCAGCGCATGGTCTACTCCTGTGGTTATTGGGCTGACAGCGACACTCTGGAAGCTGCCCAGCAAGCGAAACTGGATTTAATTTGCCGGAAGCTGGAGCTGCAGCCGGGGATGACGGTGCTGGATATTGGCTGCGGCTGGGGCAGTTTCGCTAAGTACGCGGCAGAGCGTTACGGCGTATCCGTGGTCGGCGTCACCGTATCCAAGGAGCAGGCCGAATGGGCTGGCCGGGCCTGTCGCCATCTCCCGGTGGAGATTCGGCTGCAGGATTACCGTCAGCTAGATCAGCGTTTCGATGCTGTGGCCTCCGTCGGCATGTTCGAGCACGTTGGGCACAAAAACTACCGCGCGTTTATGCAGGTGGTGGATCGGTGCCTGAAGCCCGAGGGAAAGTGTTTGCTGCATACCATTGGCAAAAATCACAGCCGCCGGGGGCTTGACCCTTGGACGGCAAAGTACATTTTTCCCAACGGCGAAATTCCCTCAATGCGCCAGATCAGCGCTGGGGTGGAGTCTTTGCTGGTGGTGGAAGACTGGCACAATTTCGGGCCGGACTATGACAAAACGCTGATGGCTTGGTTCCGTAACTTCGACAGCGCTTGGAGCCAGCTGACGACTCACTATCCGGAAAGCTTTTACCGCATGTGGAAGTACTATCTGCTGTCTTGCGCCGGTGCGTTCCGTGCCCGCAAGCTGCAGCTTTGGCAGATCGTTTTGTCCAAGGGTCTGTCGTTTCAAGCCTACCGCCGTCCTGCCTAAGCCCTAGGTTCACGCCTGGACAAATCCTGTTGGTTGATCTTCCGGCATTGTTGTTAAAGTGCGGGAAGGCGTAGGGCCGGCGGCAAAAACCGTTGGCACAGCCGCAGCAACAAATGCGCAAGCGCAAATGTCAAAAAGCAACAAAGCAAAGAACTCGGCCAGAAAAAACAGAAAAACGGGCCGGGCACAGTTTCATGCGGGTCGAAGAGGAGGTTAGGGAATGAGTGTGCTAGTCGAAAAAGCCAATGGCGTGACTACCCTGCGACTGAACAGACCGGAGAAGCGCAATGCGTTCACGATGGAAATGGTGGCTCAGCTGCATGCTGAGATTCTCCAAACTATGGAAGACCAGGACAGCCGCTGTTTGGTTATCGAAGGTCAGGGCGACCACTTTTGTGCGGGCCGCGACCTTCAGTCTTTTGGCGGTCAATTGCCCCATGAAGAGTTAGTAGCTGCTGACAGCCAGTGGGCGGCAATTTTCCGGGCCTTGGATCAAGGCGATCTGCCTTCTGTGGCCGTCGTCCGCGGCTGCGCATTTGCTGGTGGATTTACCCTTGCCATGGGCTGCGACTTTGTCCTCGCCGACGTTTCGGCGCAGTTTCAGGTGTCTGAAATGCGCCACGGTTTTCCCGCCGCCATCAATACGCCGGTGCTGACCAAGCTGCTCGGGCCACGGCAGGCGCTGGAGCTCGCGATTCTAGGTGAGACCATTGCCGCTGAGCGTCTGGCGGCCATGGGTCTGATCAATCGGCTCTGTGATAATGCAGCGGCGCTGAATCAGCAGGCCGAGGCGTTCATTCAGACCATTGTCCAGCGGGATAAGATCGCCGTAGCCCAGACCAAACAGCTCCACCGCGCTACCGTGCAAGCCGGACTAAGCGATGCGCTGAACATGGGGGCCTTGGTCAATACCCAAGTGGCCCTAGAGGGAAAATTTGCCCGGGCGGGTCAAAGCCTAAGCAAGTCGAACTAGGCGAGGGGCGAGGAGCCAGGGGATTGGGTCCACGGGATCAGCCGTCCAGCCTTGCCAAATTCCCTAGGTTAGCTGGCCGCTGCCCGTATGCAGGGTGCTTTGCACGTGCAGGTTATCGTTGAAAGCGCGCACCTTGATGCCGCCAGCATGCATGACAATGCGCGAGATGGAGCCGTTATCGGCGCCGTTAAAGGCGAAAGCCGACGATCCCGTAGCGTGAGCCAGAATGTGTCCAATAACCCCGCCATGCACCACGGCCACCACTTTTTGATCAGGGTGCTGCTGATGAATGCGCCCCAAACTTCCCGTGATGCGTTGGTTCAGCACCTCCCAGCTTTCGGCTCCGGGAATCACATCCCAGCGCTCTTCGGCCTGCATTTGCAAAAATAAGGGGTCTCCGGCCGCTGCCTTCATGCGCAGAACGCCGCCTTCCCATTCCCCCAGGCATACCTCGCGCAGGTCGGCTTCAAGCCGCGTCGCAAGGCCCAAATGGTTCGCCAAGGGAGCAGCGGTTTGGGCCGTGCGCTGGAGCGAGGTGACGTAAATGGCGTCAATGGCTTCGTGGCGCAGTCGCTCACCCACCGCCACGGCCTGGGCCTGGCCGTTGGGATGAAGCTCCGGGTCGCCATGGCCGTCCACCAAGGGAAACGGGTTCTCTTTAGTGGCTGCTCGAGACTCGCCGTGGCGAACCAAGATGATTTCCGTAGCGCCCTCAGGCGGCTGATATGAATGTTGTCGAAATCCCTCGCTCATAAAACTTCCTACTCGTTGAAGGGGTATGGATTGTTGCTGGTGTACTGCCGATCTTTATCTTTACTTAGGGGCGATAACCGAAATTAGGCGGATCTACCCGCAGCGCTTTGCGAGCGAGCTTTGCCCATCGGCACAGGTAGCCTCGAGTTTTCCGGGGATCAATGATTTCCTCAATCTCGAAGTACTCGGCTGACCGAAAAGGCGACCTCAGGCGGTTAAGGCGCTCCTTGATTTTGGCCAGATGGGCATCGGGGTCTTTGGCCTCAGCGATTTCTGCTTTGTAAGCCACTTCGATACCGCCCTCAATGGGCAGTGAGCCCCAGTCCCCAGAGGGCCAGGCCGCACGGAAATGGTGGCTGCCGGGTTTATGGTTAGCGCCACCGGCCACGCCAAACGCCTTGCGAACTACAACGCAGCAAAATGGCGTGGTTAACTGGCCCATAGCGGCTAGAGCTGTTGCCCCCACCCGGATAGTGCCTTCCTCTTCGGACTGCTTGCCAATTAAGAAGCCGGGGCAATCCTCTAAGTGAATTACCGGCAAATGGAATGTGGAGGCCAGGTCCAGCAGCCTGATCAGCTTGCGTCCTGCATCAGCAGTCCAAGCGCCGCCATAGACTCGCGGGTTCTCGGCGAATATGGCCACGGGAATGCCATCAAGGCGCGCCAGCCCTGTGATGATTGAGCGTCCCCACTTTTTACCGATTTCAAAGAAAGAGCCTGCATCGCAGACGGACTCCAGCACCGTGTGCATTTTATAAACCTGCCGGGGATCCTTGGGCACGATGGATAGCAAAGCCTCATCCTCCCGCTCTGGGTCGTCACTGCATTGGGTAACGGGCGGTAGCTCGTCGGCACTGCTCGGCAGATAGGAGAGGAAGCGGCGAGCCATTTCGAAAGCCTCTTGCTCGCTACCTGCCTCGTCGTCGATGGCGCCGTTGCGGGTGTGAATTTTGTAGGACCCAAGCTCTTCCTTGCTGACGTCTCCGAGGCTTGCCCAGTCCACCAGAGCCGGGCCGGCAATCATCATTTGCGCGCTGTCTTTGACGATGACCGAATAATGCGAGGTCGCCACTCGGGCTGCGCCGATGCCGGCTACGGAGCCAAGGGCCAAGGACACCGACGGCGCAACGCTAAGGTGGGATACCACGGTCTCCCAGCCACGCAGTTCCGGGATATAGGTGCGTCCAGCGGTCTCGATGGTTTTCACCGATCCGCCGCCGCCCATGCCGTCCACCAGGCGAATGTGGGGCAGTCGCAACTCCGTGGCCAGGCCCTCCGCCTGGGTGCGTTTCCCGGCAATGGAGGCGTCGGCAGAACCGCCGCGAACGGTAAAGTCGTCGCCGGACAAAATCACTGGCCGGTCGTCTATTTCGGCGGTGCCGAAGACAAAGTTGGAGGGGGTGAAATGCGTCAGGTTGCCGTCATCGTCATACTCACCAACCCCAGCCAGCTTGCCCAACTCGTGAAAGGATTCGGCGTCGGCGATTTGATCGATGCGCTCGCGAATGGTCATTTTGTTAAATTCGTGCTGCCGCGCGACTTTGTCTTCGCCGCCCATGGCTTCGGCCAGCTTAGCGCGATGCTTCATCTCATCCAGTTCGGTATCCCAGCTCATCGTCTCCCCCAAGTCGTGGTTCAATCAGAATGCTCTTCGAGCAGTCGTCCAGTAAAAGAGAAGTTGCCGAATGCTGCAACCGTGACATCACCGCTGAGAGTGGCGTCGGTAATTTGCGCACGACAGGCTAAGGTCAATGGTATTGGTCGATGCAGGCGCAGATTCCAGGACAGTTCTTGGTCGTCCCAGGCACCGTCTTCCAGCGCAAGCTCGCCAGCCTCGTTGCACACCCGTCCGCTGCAGCTGCCGCCGTCAACAACCAGTTCTAAAATGCCCTGCTGTTCACCGGTGGGTGTCATCACGCTTAGCTGCCAGCGGCTACTTGAATTCATTAACTGCACTCCTTGGCGGCAGTATTGCATATCGGCGGCCTGGGATTCGTCTGGTGTGTTGCCTATTGGCAAGGGTAAGCTCTGGGCATGGCGAAAATTGGCATGCTCAATGAAGGTGCGCTCCACGCTGCGCTGAAATCTGACTATCTGGGTGAGGATGGCGCAGCTGAGGTGCCCTTTTCAGGCTTCGTGGCCGATGTGGTCCGGGATGGGGTGATATACGAAATACAGACCTCCAGCTTCAGCGGTTTGGGCCGGAAAATGAAGCAACTTGCAGACCTCGCGCCAGTGGTGCTGGTTCATCCCATCGCCCAGCGCAAAACCCTTGTGCGGCTGCAGGACGCCGAGACCGGCGAGGTGGTTAGCCGGCGCTCTCCTAAGCGCGGTGCCATCGCGCACATCCTCCGCGAGTTAGTCTATCTTCCGGAATTGCTGAATCACCAAAATTTTGCCGTAGAGGTTGTGCTTACTGAGGAAGAAGAGCAGCAGGCCTATGATCCCAAGGCTCGCCGCGGGCGCGGGGGCTGGCGGCGCAGGGGGCGCTATTTGTTGGACGTGGTTGAGCGTTTGCGCATCAACGGGCCGGATGATCTGTGGGTTTTTGTGCGGGGCGAGCTGCCGGAAATTTTTACCACCCAAGACTTGGCTCAGGCCATGGAGCAGCCAAAGGCCCTGGGTCAACAGTTAGCCTATTGTTTGCGGCATTTGGGTGCCATTGAGATCTGCGGTAAAACCGGTAACGCGCTGAATTACCGCAGAATTGGCTAAGTAGTCCTCTAGTTGTTCAAGGCCCTGGCTGGGCAAGCGCAATCCTAATTTCGTGCGTCGAAAAACGATGTCCTCGGCAGTTTGGGCCCATTCCTCGCGAACCAGATAATCGACTTCCGCTTGATAAAGGTCTGCGCCAAAGCAGATGCCAAGGTCGTCAAGGCATTGGCGCTGGGCTAACACGGACCAAAGCCGCGTGCCGTAAAGTCGCGCGAGACGCTCCAGCAGCGCCGGGGGAACAAATTCGAATTCTTCAGCGGCCTGCAACACCAGCGCATCAAAACCTTCGACGGGAAAATCGCCGCCGGGCAGTGCGGCGTTGGCGGTCCATTTGCGGCTGGGCTTGTTGGCGGCTCGATCCACCAGGGCAAGTACCTCTTCTGCAAGCTTGCGATAGGTAGTGATCTTGCCGCCGAAAATGTTGATCAGCTTGCCGCCGGTTTGGTGGTCTTGGGTAATTACGTAATCCCGAGTTGCTTCCGTGGCTGCACTGGCGCCGTCGTCATACAGCGGGCGCACACCGGAGAAGTGCCAAACCACATCGTCTGGTGTCACCGGTTCGCGCAGATACTCGCTGGCCACTTGGCATAAATAGGCGATTTCTGCGTCGGTGATCTTAGGCGGAGATTCCAGCGAGACATCGTCGTTATCCGTAGTGCCAATCAGCAGGTGATCGCCCTCATACGGAATGGCGAAGATCACGCGACCGTCGGCGTTTTGAAACATATATGAACGCTCATCCGGTAGCTGCCGCTTGATAACGATGTGGCTGCCACCCACCAGGCGAATGTTGTTGGTGTCATTGCGGCCCAATGCCTGGCGCAGCACTTGGTCAACCCAAGGGCCCGCGGCGTTAACAAGCTGGTTGGCGGTAAGCGTTTGCTGCTCCCCGCTAATGCTGTGTTCAAGGGTGAGGTGCCAACGCTGGTCCTGAAACACTGCACTGTGGAGTTTGGTGCGCGGCATAATCTGTGCGCCCCTGGTTTGCGCATCCTGAAGATTCAAAATAACTAGCCGCGAATCCTCCACCCAGCAATCTGAATACTCAAAGGCAGTTTCAAGGTTTGGGTTAAGAATGCTGCCTGCGGGGTCGCGACGCAGGTTAATGCGTGCCGCCTTGGGCAGCAATTTACGCCCGCCTAAATGGTCATAGATGAACAGACCCAGGCGCAATAGCCACTGGGTTCGCAGGCCCTTGTGGTGAGGCAGTAAGAATCTCATGGGCCATATGATGTGTGGGGCCATGGCCCACAGCCGTTCCCGCTCGCGCAAAGACTCGGCCACCAATCGAAATTTGTAGTGCTCGAGGTAGCGTAGTCCGCCATGAATGAGCTTGGTGGATGCTGAGGAGGTGCCCGAGGCGAAATCACCGGCGTCGCACAGGGCCACAGAATAGCCCCGACCGGCGGCATCTCGCGCTACACCGGCGCCGTTGATGCCACCACCAATGATGAAGAGGTCAACTTGGGGAGGATTTGCGGAGCCGGCTTGTGCGGGTATTGCTGTCATGTTGGATCTTTACTGCTGAAGAGAAATTCTACCACGCCCTGATGTATTGTTTGTGAACGACGAAGATTTCGTTGTTATTTCGTTGCCTGGTATTGGGCCAAACCAATGCCACTAACGATGAACAATACGGCTAAGCCATCTAGCCAACTGCGGTTTTCAGCGTAAAACAGCGCGCCGACCGCCATGGCGCCCACGCCCTCTAAGCACAAGATCACTGCTGCAAGACTGGCGCTCAGAGATCCCACGCCGAAGGCGACGAGGCCTTGCCCCAATAGGTGGGCTAACAAACCAAGGGCCAACACGCTAAGCCACCCAGCCATGGTTGTCGGGATCATCGGCTCGCCTGCAGTAAGGTTGGCACCTACAGCCAGGGGCAGCAGCAGTAGGGCGCAAAAACCTGAGGAATAAAGCATGGTATCCGCGGTGGTTAGGGTGTCTCGACAGCGGCCAATGACCAACAGGTAGCCAGTAAAAAAGAAGCCCGTCAGCAGTCCGTAAAGGTCTCCCCGCCACGTGGTCGAGTTCCAGGACAATTGAGCTCCGATTAATATTGCTGAACCGATCAAGGCGCAAATCAGCCCCAGGATGAAGTGTCGGGTTAAAGGCTGCCGAAGCAGCAAATAAGCGGTCAGCGGCACCCAAAGACTGGAAAGAGTGGCGAGGAAGGTCGCGTTACCCAGCGACGTGTGGGTTAAGGACAGGTGCCAGAACACTAGATCCCCAGCAAAAAAAGCGCCGGCTAAGGCCAATAGTCGCCAGGGTTTGGGGCCTGCAGGGGTGGCTGCGCGAGTTTTCGGGCCGCTGCCCAGCGCCACCAGCAGCAGCAAAATCGGTAGCGCCAAGGCCACACGCCAAAAGCCTGCGGCGGTGCTGCCCACGTCGATTTCGCGCAGTGCGGCGGTGGTGGCACCAAGGATCAGCGCACCGGAAACCACTGCCAGCAAGGCCAGCGAGGTTGACTTAGCATGGCCCAAGGTCAGCTAGTCCAACGCAGCTAAAGAGCGTTATTCCGCAACCAGTCCCTGCAAAACTGCCGCCTCTTGGCGGACAAATTCTGGTGCGCCCAGCCACTGGCGATTTGCACCGCAGCGCTTGAACCAATAGTGCAGGCCAACCAAATCCGTAAAGCCCATACCGCCATGAACCTCGGTAGCGGTCTTGGCAATGAACTGGGCAACTTCGGCCAGATGCGATTTGGTGTGGCATGCAGTCACCCGAGCCTCATCCGGCAGTTCCGTCAGTGCGTGCCCGGCGAACCAGACCATAGACCGGCAGGGTTCCAGCTGGGCAGCCATCTCTGCACACATGTGTTTTACGGCCTGGAAGCTGGCAATAGGTCGATTGAATTGCTCTCGCTGCTTAGCGTATTCCACCGCCTGATCCAGCATGTTTTGCGCCGCGCCAAGGGTGTCAGCGGCGATGGCCACCCGGCCAATGTCTAAGGTGGCCTCAAAAACCGCTACATCCGTGCTGATGCAGGTTGCCGCTACGTCCTCGTAGACCAGCTCCACCGTGCGCCGTGTTTTGTCTACGGTGGTGAGATGGGTTCGCTTTAACCCAGGGTCATTGGCGGCGATAAGATATAAGTGCTTTTGCTGGTCTGCCACTAAATACGAGTCTGCTTCAGCATCGAAGGCAAAGAGAGACTTGCCAAACATGCGCTCACCTCGAACTTCTACCCGAGCGTCGTTCCGGCGTTTTACGGCCTCAGAGAAAGCGATGCCCACCCGATGAGTGCCTGCGGCGATGCTGGCGAGCAGCTCGTCGTGGTCTCCGCCGCTGGCAACCAGAGCTGTCGGCGCCATCACCGCGGTGCCTAAAAACGGCGTAGGGGCAATGTGCGCGCCAAGGCATTCGGCAACGATGGCAGCGTCCAGGGGTGACAAACCAATGCCGCCCTGTTCCTCAGGCACCAAGAGTGCGGGCACACCCAGTTCGGTTAAACCTGCCCAGATATCGGCATCGTCGCCGCCGTCAGCATACTGACGTACCCGATCTAAGGATGAATGGTCGTCCAGGAAGCGATTGATGTTGTCGCGCAGGAGGATTTGTTCTTCTGATAGTCCAAATTGCATGGTGTCTCCCTAGCTCGCTTTTTCGAATTTTGGTTCTTTGGGCATGCCCAGGCCGCGCTCGCTGATAATGTTCTTTTGGATCTGCGAAGTACCGCCGCCAATAATGAGGCCCAAGAAAAACATGTACTCGCGCTGCCAACTGCCAGCACCGCGCAGGTAGGGGTTGTCCTCATAGGCCAGGCCGATTTCACCCATGATGTCGATGGCTAAGCCTTCGAGGTCGTGACGTAGTTCGGTTCCTTCCAGCTTGGTGATCATGCGCGATAACCCCGGGTCTTGCCCGGGATTGAGGCGTGCTGAAAGCACCCGCAGCTCGTTAAAGCGCATGGCCATGACCTTGCTTTGAATTTTCATCAGTCGATCCCGATAGATCGGATTGTCGATCAGCCGGGCGCCGTCCGCAGTTTCACTTTTCATCAGCTCGATCAGAGCGTTTACCCGAGTTTGGGCGGTATTTGCCGGTGCCAAGCTTTCCCGCTCGTGGCCCAAAATGGCGTTGGCTACCAGCCAGCCTTGTCCTCGTTCACCAACAATTTGATGTTTGGGCACGCGCACGTCAGTGAAGAAAGTTTCGTTAAAGTTCGCGTTACCGGTCATGTCCACAAGGGGACGAATTTCGATACCGGGCGTTTTCATATCGAAGAGTAAGAATGATATCCCTTTGTGTTTGGGTGCATCGGGTTCGCTGCGAACCAGGCAAAAAATCCAGTCCGCAATGTGAGCGGTGCTGGTCCAAATCTTTTGTCCGTTAATTACCCATTCGTCGCCATCCAGCACGGCAGCGGTGGAAAGGGCAGCCAAATCACTGCCGGCCCCTGGCTCCGAGTAGCCCTGACACCACAGCATCTCACCCATGATGGTGGGGCGGATGAACTGTTCTTTTTGTTCTTGAGTACCCATCTCCAACAAGGTGGGCACCAGCATGGAGATACCCTGACCGCCTAGCCCGGCATTCACCCGGGCTTTAGAAAATTCCTCGGCGATGATGCGGGATTTGATGATGTCGGGCTCGGCACCGTAGCCGCCATATTCTTTGGGAATTGTCCGGCAGGTGTAGCCGTTTTCGATCAGCAGCTTTTGCCAATCCTTGGCGGTCTGTCCGCGCAAGTCGCTGCCCTTGGGCGCTTTGTCTGCGTTGTTAGCGAGAAAGGAAACCACCTCGCTGCGAAAGCTGTCGTACTCGGGGCCAAATGACAAATCCATGGGCGTGCCTCGTTCTTGTGTTTGATTCTTGCTGTGGGGTTGAAGCCTTAGGCTAACGGCTGTCTTTGAGTCGAGCAATACATTGGATAGGGCATAGAGGGTTGAGTTTAGGTAGTCTTGAGGATAATGAATTACCGGCAACCAGGAACCCCTATGTCCACTTCCGATAACTCGGCACAAGTCCCCACAGAACGCTATGCCATGCTGCAGACAATGGCCCAGATGCAGGATGAGCATAACGCCCTAGTGCACCCTCAGTGGCGCGATCAGGGCTATGGGTACTATCGAGCCATCTGGGTAGAGTGCGCAGAAATGCTCGACCACTTCGGCTGGAAGTGGTGGAAGAAGCAGGATGGTGATCTGGATCAGGTGCGTCTGGAGCTGGTGGACATTTGGCACTTTGCCTTGAGTGAGCTGCTGCGCAAAGGTGAAGTTGCAGACAGCGTAGCCGATGCGCTGGCCAATGTGGTGCCGCTGAGGGACGGCCCAGAGCCAGACCCAAAGGATGACCAAGCCGAGGCCTTTCGGCGCTCTATCGAAGCGTTGGCCAGCTCGTGTTTGGACACTCGGTCATTTGAACTACAGCCCTTTGTTGATGCAATGGCGGCACTGCCCATGACCCTGGATGAGCTATTTGCCCTCTACATCGGCAAAAACGTGCTCAACCGTTTTCGTCAGAATAACGGCTATAAAACCGGCGAGTATCGCAAACAGTGGGGCGGCAGAGAGGACAACGAGCACCTTATCGACTTGCTGGACGAGCTAAGCGTAAGCGCTGCAGACCTACCGGATGCGCTGTATCAGGCCCTGCAATTGCGCTACGACGCCAACTAGTGCCTCAACTGACCATCGACACCCCATGGCAGCGACAATGGCAGCCTGAATTTATTGGCACACTTTTGTTTCTTGTGGATACAAACCGTGTGCTGTTGATTGAAAAAAAGACCGGTCACGGCAAGGGCAAGATCAATGCTCCTGGAGGCAAGTGGGAGCCGGGTGAAACCCTGCAGGAGTGCGCCGGTCGAGAAATGCTGGAAGAAACCGGCATCGACGCCCAGCCGCTAGGCTGCGCCGCAGAGCTGCGCTTTGTGGAGCGCAATGGTCCGCAGTGGCTTGGCTATGTTTTCTTGGCCGCACAGTATCGGGGAACCCCGTTGGAAACCCCGGAAGCCCGGCCTTTTTGGTGCGACCTCAGCAGCATCCCTTATCAGCAGATGTGGGCCGATGACGCTATCTGGCTGCCCCAAGTGCTCCAGCATGGATTGCTCACCGGCCACGGCGAGACATCGCCTTTCATTTATGATCTGCTGTTTGAGGCTGGGGAGCTTCAAGCCCATGAACTGAGTGGCCAGGTTGAGCTTAGTCAATCTGTGCATGTGCCAAAGGTTGAGGAGGCCTAAACACTGCTATGCGTATCGGTATTTCGATTCAGTCGGCCTATCGAATAGATGATCCCCGCACGGGTGCCCAATACATGATCGAGCGAGCCCAGGCGGCGCGCCAGGCTGATCTGGACAGTTTGTTCGTAGGCGATCATCACGTTACGGATCATGCCTACTACCAAAACTCCCCCATTTTAGGCCGCATGCTGGCCCACTGGTCCAACAAACCTGCAGGAGCGCTGTATTTGCTGCCGCTATGGCACCCGGTGCTGCTGGCTGAGCAAATCGCAACGCTGGCTGCCATTATGCCCGGGCGCTTCATTATGCAGTGTGGGCTGGGCGGTCTACCCCATCAAAGCGCTGGTATGGGCGTTGACATGAGCCAGCGCGTGGCGATGTTTGAGGATTCGCTGTCCATTATGCGACGGCTCTGGGCCGGTGAAACGGTAAGCCACCAGCGGTTTTGGTCACTCGAGAATGCTCGCATCGGACCCTTGCCGCCCCAGGATATTGAGGTATGGGTTGGGGCCTCGGTGCCTGGCGCCCTGAACCGCGCAGCCCGGGTTGCCGAAGGTTGGCTTGGCAGTCCAGCGCTGCCGCCCCAGCAAGCCAAAGAGCAATTGAATCAATATCGTCAGGCCTGCGCGGAACACCAGCGCCAGCCGCGAGCCGTTGCCTTGCGCCGAGACATTTTTATTGGCGCCAGCGCGAAAACCGCTGCAGATTTTAAGGCCCGTGCCGTGGCCAAGGGCTATCGGGGGTTCCCTGACGACGCACTAATCTGCGGCGAGGCCGGAGCAGTAGCCGAGCAGTTTGCGCAGTTAGCGGCGGCGGGCTTTACCGACATCATCGTGCGTAACATGTCATCCAATCAGAGCGAAGCGCTAGCCACCATTGAGGCCTTGAGCGACGTGCGTCGACAGCTGAATTTGTAGACGTTAACCATACAAGCCGCGGGGCGTGGAATCAGCACGCCGGGGAAGCTGGGAAGCTGAAAAAGGGACATAAAAAGAAGAAGATCGTAGATCAGGGAAATAGTAGGAGAGGACTATGAAAAAATTGCTAATCGCCAATCGCGGTGAAATCGCCATTCGAATCGCTCGCGCGGCAGGCGAGCTAGGCGTCGCCTCGGTAACCATCTACGCTGAAGACGATGCCCAGTCAGGTCACGTAACCCAAGGCGATGAAGCTATTGCCCTAGACGGGCGCGGAGCCGCGGCTTATCTGGATATTGCTGCCGTGGTCGCGGCTGGGGTGAATGCTGGCTGTGATGCCGTGCACCCCGGCTACGGATTTCTCAGCGAAAACCCAGCTTTTGCTGAAGCCGTTGAAGCCGCGGGAATGACCTTTGTGGGTCCCACAGTGGAGACGCTATCGGCCTTTGGCGACAAAGCAAAAGCCCGTGCGTTGGCTCAGGCCAATGCTGTGCCGGTACTTGACGGGCTGTCGGAAGCCATCAGCGAGAGTGAAGCTCAGGAGTTTTTTCAACGACACGCAAGCGGCGGCATTTTGCTCAAAGCCATTTCAGGCGGCGGTGGCCGGGGTATGCGCGTGGTGAAACATGCCGATGAACTTACCGATGCCTATGTACGCTGCGCCTCTGAAGCGAAGGCGGCTTTCGGTGACGGCGGTCTTTACGCCGAACAGTTAGTGGATCAAGCCCGGCATATTGAAGTGCAGATTATTGGTGACGGCAGCGGTGCGGTCAGTCACCTGTGGGAGCGCGAGTGTAGCGTGCAGCGACGGCACCAAAAGCTCATCGAGATTGCGCCTAGCCCGCGGCTGGATAACTCCATTCGGGACAGACTGTGCCAGGATGCGGTAAAGCTAGGGCAGGCCCTTGGTTATCGCGGCCTTGGCACCATAGAGTTTTTGTTAGACGAAGCAGCAGGCCAGCATTACTTTATTGAGGCCAACGCCCGCCTGCAGGTAGAGCATACGGTGACCGAGGAAGTGACGGGTGTGGACCTTGTGCGCAGCCAACTGCAGGTAGCTGCCGGCCATTCCCTTGCCGACCTTGGCCTCGAACAAGAGGCAGTGCCCGCGCCCCGAGGCTATGCGGTGCAGCTGCGGGTAAATACCGAAGTCGTCACGCCCAGCGGTGATTTTAAGCCGACTGGGGGACGCCTTAGCCAGTTTTCGGTGCCGACTGGCCCGGGCCTGCGCACAGATACTTACGGTTATGCGGGATATACGACCAATCCAAACTACGATTCTTTACTGGCTAAGCTCATTTGTTATTCGCCAAGCAGCAACTATCAGGACGCCATCGTCAGGGCAAAGCGAGGGTTGCGGGATTTTGTCATTGGCGGCATCGATACGAATTTGTCGCTGTTACAAAATATTTTGGAGGCCTCGGCTTTTGCCGAAAACCGCTTCACCACCCGTTACTTAGATGACCACCTAATGGATTTTGCCCCTATTGCTCAGGCGGCCCAGGCAGCAAGCTCAGGTCAGTCCAATCAAACCGGTGCTCAAGTGGATGCCAGCGATCCTTTGGCTGTGCTGGAGCATGGCAAAAGCGGCGCGGTATCTGTGGGTAATGCTCAGGTTCAAGTCGAACTGCCGCCCGAACAAATTGGCAGTGGCGAGGCCGCCATTGCTGCGCCCATGCAGGGAACCGTGGTGAGTTTTGACGTTGAACCTGGCGACGAGGTCTACGCGGGCAAACTGGTGCTGGTCATGGAAGCCATGAAAATGGAGCACGAAGTGCGAGCCCAGATCAGTGGTGTGGTAGAGCGACTTGGCGTTGGCCCTGGCGATACGGTCTTTGAGGGACATCCGCTCATCGTGCTGCGGGAGCAGGAGGTTGCCAGCGCTGATGAGGAAACAGCAGAAGTCTTAGATCTGGATTACATCCGCCCAGACCTGCAGGAAGTTTTTGATCGTAAGGGCGCAGGCCTGGACGAAAACCGGCCGGAAGCCGTAGCCAAGCGCCGCAAAACTGGACGCCGCACCGCTCGGGAAAACGTTGCGGATCTTTGCGATGAGGGCACTTTTGTCGAGTACGGATCCGTCGTGTTGGCGGCTCAGCGTCGCCGGCGCTCGGTAGAAGACCTGATTAAGAATACAACCGGCGACGGCATGGTCGCAGGGCTTGGCCAGATCAACGGTAATATGTTTCCCGAGGACCGCAGCCGAGCAATGATCATGTCCTACGACTACATGGTTCTTGCCGGCACCCAGGGCATGAAGAATCACGACAAGAAAGATCGCTTGTTCGAGGTGGCGGAACAATTCCAGCTACCGGTAGTGTTGTTCGCTGAAGGCGGCGGTGGCCGACCCGGTGATACTGACGGCTCTGGGGTTGCCGGGTTGGATTGTCTGGCTTTTACCTATTTCGCCCGGCTCTCGGGTTTGGTGCCCACTGTGGGCATTACCACTGGACGATGCTTCGCCGGTAACGCCGTGCTTCTTGGCTGCTGCGACGTCATTATCGCCACCAAGGGCTCCAATATTGGCATCGGCGGTCCTGCCATGATCGAAGGTGGCGGGCTGGGAGTCTTTACCCCAGACGAGGTGGGCCCCATGGATGTGCAGGTGCCTAACGGCGTGGTGGATATCGAGGTGGCGGATGAAGCCGAAGCGGTGCTGCGCGCCAAACAGTACCTGTCCTACTTTCAGGGCCCCACTGAAGAATGGGAGGCTCCCGATCCCAGAGAGCTGCGCTTTATCGTGCCGGAAAATCGCTTGCGCTATTACGATATTCGCAAGGTCATCGAAGGCATTGCCGATATCGGATCGGTGCTAGAGCTGCGCGAGCAGTGGGGCGTCGGCATCATCACCGCTTTTATTCGAGTGGAGGGGCGGCCCATGGGTGTCATCGCCAACAATCCCGCTCACTTGTCCGGCGCCATTGACGCACCGGGAGCGGACAAGGGCACGCGCTTTATGCAGCTTTGTGATGCCTTTGATATTCCCATTCTGTCTCTATGCGACTGTCCCGGCATTATGGTTGGCCCCGAGATTGAGAAAACCGCAGTCGTTCGTCACGCCGCCCGCATGTTTGTCACTAGCGCCAACATCGATGTGCCTCTAATGACGGTGGTGACTCGGAAAGGCTATGGGCTTGGGGCTCAGGCCATGGCTGGCGGCGGCTTTAAGGCAACGCTGTTCACCGTCACCTGGCCCACCGGTGAGTTTGGAGGCATGGGTCTTGAGGGCGCGGTGAAGCTTGGCTATCGCAAAGAGCTGCAGGCCATTGAAGATCCTGCGGAGCGAGCTGCTGCTTACGAAGAAATGGTGGAAAACATGTACCGCCGGGGCAAGGCCGTGAACATGGCATCTCACTTTGAGTTAGACGACGTTATTGATCCCGCCGAGACTCGGCATTGGATTGTGCGCGGGCTGGCTTCAATACCGCCGAAGGCGAAGCGGCAAGGTAAAAAACGACCCAACGTAGATACCTGGTAGTACCGGGGAGGATGGCGCGAGGACGCTCTGCAATACGGGCTTGCCCTTGTCCCCGGCGTTGCGTCCGCCGCTGGCATTGTTGCAAAACCTCCTCAGCATCCTATTATCTCGACGCGGCAACGAGAATAGAACAAGAGCAATAAATGGATTGATGGCCCGGGGCGGATAAGCGCCGGCGTCGATATAGGGGAGAAATCAATGGTGACGTTTCGTTTGAACGGCGAGGAGCAAGCGCTGGATGTAGATCCAAGCATGCCTCTGCTATGGGCTATCCGCGAAAACCTCGGGTTGACCGGTACAAAATTTGGTTGCGGGTTGGCCCAGTGCGGGGCCTGTACTGTGCACGTAAACGGCAGTGCTATCCGCTCCTGCGTTACGCCGGTAGCGGCGGTTCAAGGCAGTTCGGTAACCACCATTGAAGGTCTGGGTTCTGCAGAGCAACTCCATCCCCTGCAGCAAGCATGGATAGACGAACAGGCGCCGCAATGCGGTTACTGTCAGTCAGGACAAATCATGTCTGCTGCGGCTTTGCTGGCAAGTAATCCCAAGCCAGACGATGCCGCTATTGATGCGGCTATGTCCGGGAATATTTGTCGCTGCGGCATGTATCAACGTATTCGCAAGGCCATCAAGCGCGCAGCAAATAGTGACACGGTGGTTGGCATCTTCGATCCGGCTGCTGCGCCTCAAGCAACGAAGGAGGCTGACCATGTCTGAGCAATTACAAGATACCGGCGGGCAGGCCGAGGCACCCAGCGCAATAGCGAAGTGGACACGGCGAGGCTTTATCTCTGCCGGGGCATTAGTTGGTGGCGGATTGGTGATTGGCGTCGCGCTGCGGCGGGGTGACCGTCGGGAACAGGTAGCTGACTTTGTGGCCCAGGATAGCGATGCGCTGCTGAACATGTGGGTGAAAATAGACGAGGCCGGAGGGATCACAGCCATTGTGCCTCACAGCGAAATGGGTCAAGGCGCGCAGACCGTGCTTGCCCAGATGTTGGCAGATGAGATGGACGCAGATTGGGCCGACGTAAGCTTTGTCGAAGCACCGGCTGAAGTGGAATACGCCAATGGCGACATGGCTAAAGGCGTTTTGTTTCCCGGCGCTGATTTCCCCAAAGTGCTGCTGCCAACCGTCAACGGCGCCATGTACCAGGCGGCAAATGCCCTGGTGCAGCAAATTACCGGTGGCAGCTTCAGTATTCGTGCCACGGGTCAGGCAGGCATGCGAGTGGCTGGAGCCGCGGCTCGGGAGATGCTGGTGAAGGCAGCGGCGGGCAAATGGCAAGTAGCGGAGTCAGAGCTCACCACGGCTAACAGCCGCGTCATGCATCAAGCTTCCGGTCGAAGCGCAAGCTATGCGGAGCTAGCCAGCGCCGCGGCGCTGTTCGAGCCTTCGGTTAAACCCGTGCTAAAGGCTGATGACCAATTTACGTTAATGGGTAAGAGCCTACCGAGACTGGATATCCCTGCCAAAGTGACGGGTGAGACCGTGTTCGGTATTGATGCTCAGGCGCCCGACATGCAGTACGCGGCAATCCGCAACGCGCCGGTATTTGGTGCAAAAGTACAGTCCTTTGATGCCGCTGGGGCCCGGGCCAAGCCAGGGGTCACTAAGGTTGTGAATCTTGGCGACGCCATTGCAGTAGTTGCTGAGAGTTATTGGACAGCGGAGCAAGCGCTAAAAACCGTAAAGATCCAGTGGACGGATACGGACAGCGGCAACGCGAACAGCACGGCCATAAGCGCACAATTCCGGGAGGATCTGGCCAAGGCACGGGTTAACGGCGGAACCGGCTCGGACGTGGAACAGGGCGACGTATCCGGGGCTTTTGCCAGCGCAGCCCAGGTGGTCGAAGCGACTTACGAAGTGCCGTTTTTGGCCCATGCCTGTATGGAGCCCATGAACGCCACCGCACATTTCGCCGACGGTAAGTGTGAGATTTGGTCAGGTACACAAAATCCGCTGGGCTGTCGCTATGAAGTAGCCGAAGCATTAGAGCTGGATACTGACGATGTCATCATGCATCAGCACGCCATGGGCGGCGGTTTTGGTCGCCGGGCCAATCATGACGTGCAGATTCAAGCGGCGAAAATCGCGCAGCAAGTTCAGGTGCCGGTCAAACTGATCTTGTCCCGAGAAGAGGACACCCAGCACGATTTTTATCGTCCCAGCGTAGCCTCGAATTTCCGCGTAGCCCTCGATGGCGCGGGGCAAATTTTGGCGTGGGACAACGTCTATCACGAAAAGAACGAGCCGGTAGAAGCCCCGGTGATTCCTTACGATGTGGCGGCCCAACACATTTACTACACCGACAGCCCGACCCACGTTCCCCTGGGCGCCTGGCGAAGTGTGGATCACTCCCAGCACGGATTTTTCACCGAAGCGTTCTTCGACGAAGTGGCCCAGGCGGCGGGGAAAGATCCGTACCTGTTGCGTCGGGAACTGCTGGCCAGCAAGCCTCGACACCGAAAGCTGCTGGACCTTGCCGCTGCCAAGTCAGGCTGGGATGAGCCCATGCCTGCAGGCCGCGGACGCGGTATATCGCTACAGGAATCCTTTGGTTCCATCGTGGCTCAGGTGGTGGAAGTCACCGTGGACAGTGGAGAGGTCAGCGTGGATCGGGTCGTTGTAGCGGTAGATCCAGGCTTTGCGGTATCACCAGACGGCCTAACGGCCCAGATGGAATCCGGTGTGGTGTTCGGTTTAAGTGCCGCGCTTTACGGCGAAATCAGTATTGATGGCGGTCGTGTAGTCCAGGGTTCTTACGATGATTATCCGGTGGTTCGAATGAAAGATTCGCCGGTAATTGAAACCCACATCGTTAACAGCGGTGAGGCCCTGGGTGGCGCTGGAGAACCGGGTACGCCGGGAGTCGCACCGGCGCTGGCCAACGCCATTTTCCAGGCCACGGGTACCAGAATCCGGCAGCTGCCGGTGTCCCGCTACGACTTCAACTACCGGCTGGATGAGCCCGAAGAATTGATTTAAGGCCCAAAAGCCTATTCACAGAGCTTGATCAAAGAGCTTAATCACAGAGCCAGGAATTATCCTGGCTCTGTTGTTTTAACCCTCATGTTCTGCCGTGCTGTCCTTTAATGGAAAATCGGCTGCCGCCGTCTGTTGGCTCCTAGTCGGTTACCGCGAACCCAGGAACCGGAGCGTTACCGGCGTCACAGCACAGGCTGCCCAAGTTCAGGCTTAGCCGCTAATTACCTCAAAGGTAACCCCTGCGCTTTGGGGTAAGCGTTTGAGCAGAGCATCTCCCATAGCGGATGCTGGGGTCCAAAAGCCACCTTGGACGGGTAAGTCGTCCTGGGCTAAAGCCAAGGCGCTTTCGGCGATCATTTTCGAGGTGGAGCCGTAGCCAGGATCTTTGTCGCCCTTTACCCGAACGCGCATATTTTTGCTGGCATCGTGTGGATGCAGGCCCAGCAGTTCAATATCGAAGTAACCGTTGTTGATGGCGTCCTCGCTGGGCCCCTCACCGGGTTTAGGCAGGAATTTCTGCAGCAGTGGCCGAGTCAACGACATGGCCGCCAGTCCCGCAAAGACTCCGCTGCCTAAACCCACGCCGGCTGCACCAAGGAAGCCGCCAGCACCCTTGCCGGTAAGCGTACCCTCGTTGTACTGAAAGTCGGACCCGTACATGCCATCCAATAATTCCGCGCTGCGCCGCACCACTCGCGTGTTGACGCCGGCCATAATGAAAGGCCCGATCCACGAATCGAAGTCTTCGTCAAAGTAGGCGCTCATACGGTCGGGGCCATCCAGGCCCCGCATGCTATCGTTTAGAACGTAGGGGTCGGCCAAGGTTTTCATTATGGTGGAGTCTTCTTTGGCCTGCTCCATCATGGCCATCATGCTGTCGATGGTGCCGCCACTAAAGCCACCGCTGAAAGCCCGGGGTCGGTATTTAATGTGTTTTGCCGGCACGCCGTGTTTTTCCAGCATGAGTTTTTGCAGAAAGTAGGCGCCCAAATCCGAAGGGATACTGTCGAAGCCACAGGTGTGGACAATACGAGCGCCGCTGGCCACGGCGGCAGCCTGGTGAGCGCTAATCATTTCCCGCATCCAGTGTACTTCGCCGGTCAGATCACAGTAGTGGGTGCCGTGAGCGGCGCAGGCCTCCACCAGGGAAGAGCCGTATCGGGCATAAGGCCCCACCGTGGTCAGGACGACTCGGGTCTGCTGTACGAGTTGCGCAATGGAGTCGCTGTCGTTGCTGTCTGCCTGGACAATGGGGATGTCTCGATTGCCCAGCACGCTTCGTATTTTCTCTGGATTGCGGCCGGCTACCGCCCATTTAAGGTTGCTGGCGCCTTGCTGTTGCGCCATATAGTCCACAACCAGCCTGCCAGTAAAACCGCTGGCACCCCAGACGATGATGTCGTATTCACGCTCCATAACGCATTCCTGTCAGAGTAGAAAAATAAAACATGCCACCGCTTGTGTCGGCGTGGAGTGAAACCCCTGCGCCCACTCGACGCGAAGAATAACGGCACCCAAACTCAGGACTGAGGTGTGGCGCTTACCCGCGTCTGCGTTCAGGGAAGTTGATCAAGCAACCCAGCGTGTCGCGTTTGGGCACAGCCACGGCGTCACCGCTGAGCACGTTGTTAATGGCCGCCGCAGCGAAGTGATTGGCCGCCTGAACTTTTTGACGCTCATAAAACTGCCGATCGTTGATGGGGCCTCGGTAGGCGATAGTCCAACCGTCGGGGTCGATGACCAAGACCTCTGCGGTGCGGATTAGATTCAGCGACTCGCCCACCTGCTGGGTCTCGTCATGCAAAATCGGCAGCTCGATACCAAAGGTTTGCGCTTCCCGAAAAATAGCGTCGCGCTGGTCCTGCAGGTTGGCGTTGAGCATGAAGAAGTGCACGCCGCGATCTTGGTATTGGTTGCGTAAGTCGCGGTAATCACTCAGCGCATTGCGCACAATGGGGCAGCCATTGCCCTGAATCATAATGACGACAGCGGCTTTGTTCTGATGGTTGTAGAGTTCGTGGGCCTGACCGTGCTGGTCTAAGAGTACGAAATTTTCCACGCGCTCGGCCCAAGCGGCCAAAGGCAGTAAGCCAAGCAGTATGCTAAAGATTCGGAACATGGTGTCCTCAATGGGCAACAGCGTGGGGCGAATCATACAAAACACCAGAGGGACCTTAACAGCGCCGTGGCGACATCGGTTTGGACTAGTATTGGGAAACCACTGCGATTTTGCCGGATGAACCCGCTATCATCGAAACGAAAGAGGACGAGCATAAGTTCGTGGGAAGACAAAGGGGAGATTGTTGATGGAGCGGATCGAAGGAATAGACACAGTTGCGGTCACTGCCTGGCTGGCGGAGCGCATAAGCGGCCTGGCAACGCCGCTGGATTTTGAATTGCTGGCTGGCGGCCACTCGAATTTGACCTACCGCGTGACGGATCAAAGTGGCACTGCCTACGTGCTGCGTCGACCGCCGCTAGGCCATGTGCTGCAAAGCGCCCACGATATGGGCCGCGAACATAAAATCGTTCAGGCGCTACAGGGCTCCACGGTTCCCGTGGCCACAACCGTGGGCATGTGCAGCGATGTCAGCGTAAATGATGCGCCTTTTTACGTAATGAATTATGTGGCCGGGCCGGTGTTGCACGACCACGACGCCGCGGCGGCGCTGAGTGCTGAAGATCGAGCTTCCTTGGGGCTGCATGTCATTGAGGTGCTGGCGGCCTTACACAGTATTAATCCAGACGAGGTGGGTCTTGGGGATCTTGGCCGTAAGGAAGCCTACCTGCAGCGCCAAATGAAGCGCTGGGTGACTCAGTGGGAGGCCACCAAGACTCACGAAGTGCCGGCCATGGACGAAAGCACGCGACTGCTGGCCGAACGCATGCCTGAGCAGATTGGTTCCGCCATCGTTCACGGCGACTATCGCCTGGGAAATATGATTACTAACGGTGGTAGGGTCAGCGCCGTGCTGGACTGGGAACTTTGTACCTTAGGCGACCCCCTAGCCGATGTCGGTTATCTGCTGAACTCTTGGGTATCCCCGGGCGAGCGAGAAGAGGACCTTACGCCGACTTCAGCGGGTGGCTTCTGCAGCCGCGACACGTTATCCGAGCATTATGCCGCCGCCACCGGCCGCGATTTGAGCGATATTAATTACTACCGGGCGTTCTCCCATTGGCGGTTAGCCGCGATTAATCAGGGTGTGTACAAACGCTACCTGGTTGGCGCCATGGGCGAAGGTCATGACGTTGACCTGGATGCACAAAAGCAGGGCGTAACAACGCTGTCTGAAGCAGCGCTGGAATTGCTGGTTTAGCGGTTCATGGAACCGTCGCGCCATTGGGCCGGCTAACGGAGCGCTGAGCAAAGAAGAGAGCAAGCACCGCGAGAAGCTAGTGTGGATGCTTGCCGCCGGCAGGGCGAAAATAAAAAAGGCGTGTCAGATAAATTTCATCTGAAAACAACTGATCTTTCTTGGGGGGAAGGACGTTGTAAGGAGTTACAGTTAAGTTGTTTGCACGCCTGAAACTAATTCAATGACGCAAATGTACAGTACAAAAAAAGAAAAACAAGAGAAATTTCTCATATTTCGCTAAAAAATGGGAATATTGTACAGTTTTTGTACGTTAGTGCGTTAATCCAGCAGAGTCCTCGGCCAACGGCTGTGCCACCGCGTCCTGGCGACCTGCAGAAGCCAGACCGTGAAGCGCGGATTCCAAATAGGCTCGGGCGTAAGCAGCATCGCCACAGGCCTCGCCCAGGGCGTGGTTGCTTGCATGGCTATCGCCAGCTTCCTCTGCGCAGCTTTGCAGGTAGGCCGACAGGGCGTTGACTTGGTGGATGGCGTCCACCAAGTGCTGGGTCGGCCGGTTGGGGTCATTGTCGCCAACCGCCAGTGCGATCAGCTCTTCGTCGCTGAAGCGGCGTTGCACATAACCTATTGTTTTTAAATGACGTTTTGATTCCTCTAGGCAGGTGAATTCGATCTCTCGCCAGTCCAGGGGCCACTTCAAGATCGGCACATCCTGCGCTTGGCAGCGACTCAGTTCAGCAGCGGTCGCGAATTGGTAGGCGCTGATAATTTTGCACTCGGGCAGTACTTGCTGGGCTTGAAGAATTTCTCCAAGACTCAGGACCGGCACCTGAAAGATCAGCACATCCGGTTGCTCCTGTTGATGGACCGGGTCTAAAAGAGCGCTCAGGTTTGCCCAGCGAGCTACGATGTCCAGGCGCTCCGACGGCTCTTGGCGCTGCTCTAGCTGCAATAAGTTAGCGCCTACTAACCCCACCTTGGGGGCTGCCGTTGGGGAGGCGCTTACGGCCTGGAAGGGACTGCTGTCTGCAACATCAAGCCGTTGATTTAATTGGCTTTCACTGAGACTTATAACACTTGATACAGTCTGGCCTCGATCAATCAGATGCTTGATTTTCTGCAGTCGCTGCAGTTGCTGTGCGCTGTAAAAGCGGGTGCGCCCATTTTTGTGAGCCGGACTAAACCCATAGCGCCGCTCCCAGGCTCGCAGCCGCTCGATGGCGATACCGGTCAGCGCGGCAACGCTGCCGATTCGGTAGTAGTCTTCCGGTGCGTGATTGCTCATCTTTACGTACAGGTACAAAGGGTGAACAAGAATACGTACTTTTTTCCTCTTGTCTAGGTGTCTTGGTGTGGTATCCCCTGTCGGTTTACACAACAATACGTCAGGATTTTCTTACTATTCGTTGTTTTAGTTCTCCGGGGAGGGAGTCGACATGCAGAACAATCTCGGCCTGTTCTTGTCAAAAAGAGCGTTCTTATCGCCAACGCGTGAAGCCTATGTTGAAAGTGACGGCAGTTTACGGCTGACCTATCAGCAGCTAAACGAGCGCTGTAACCAATTGGCCAACGCCTTCGTCGGCGCGGGCATCAGCAAGGGCGAGCGGGTGGGCTTGCTGCTCATGAACTCCAGCGAGTTTATGGAGAGTTATTACGCGCTGGCAAAAATTGGCGCCGTGGTAGTGCCATTGAATTGGCGTTTGGTGGCCGATGAACTGGAGTTCATTCTGAAAGACAGCGGCACTACACGCTTAATTTTCGATAACGAGTTCGTGGATACTGTGGCTGACCTGCACAGTCGCGGCGACAAAACTGACGTACAGCACTGGCTGCAGGTAACCGATGCAGAGGTGGCTCATTTCGCAGTGAGCTATCGCGGCTTCCGCGACGCAGCGGCGACCACGGAGCCTGAAATTGCTGCTGCCGACGACGACATGCTGTACATCATGTACACCTCGGGCACCACTGGATTGCCCAAGGGCGTGGTGCACACCCATCACACGTCGATTTGGGGGCTGCTAACCATTGGCGGCACGGCGGTGTATCACGACCCTGAGCGTTACTTGGCCTGCCTGCCTATGTTCCACGTGGGGGCGCTTACGCCGTTAGCGGTCAATGTTTATATGGGCGCAACGTCGGTAGTGATGCGCTCGTTTGATCCTGTGGCGGCGTGGCAGATTATCGAGCGCGAAAAAATCACCAGCGGTCTGGCGGTGCCTGCCATGCTGAATTTCATGCTTCAGGTACCGAACTTCGAGCAATTCGATCGCTCGACTTTAAAGTGGATGATGACCGGTGCCGCACCGGTGCCGCCGTCCCTGGTGCAAACTTTTCATGAAATGGGCATCGGTATACAGCAGGTGTACGGACTCACCGAAACCTGCGGCCCCGCGTGTTTAATGGATAGTGAGAATGCGCTCAAGCACCCAGCGTCCACGGGTAAAGCCTTCTTTCATACAGAGGTGAAGATTGCTGACGATGACGGCAACGAAGTTCCGCGAGGCACCGCCGGTGAGGTGTTGGTGAAGGGTGAGCACATAATGGTGGAGTACTGGAATCGCCCGGAGGCGACGGCGGAAACCATTAAGAATGGTTGGCTGCATACCGGCGATGTGGCGATCATGGACGATGAGGGCTTTGTCAGTATTCAAGACCGGATCAAGGATATGATCATCAGTGGTGGTGAGAATGTTTATCCGGCAGAAATTGAGGGCCTGTTGGCAACTCACCCGGGTATTCGCGAGGCCGCGGTGATCGGCCAAGACAGCGCGCGCTGGGGTGAGTCACCGTTGGCCATTGTGGTGAAAAGCGACGACGGGCTGACTGCGGCAGAGGTGCTGGAGTTTTGTCAGGGCAAGCTGGCGCGATTTAAGCAGCCTCAGGTAGTGGAATTCGTTGACGAAATCCCTCGAAATCCCAGCGGCAAAATTCTCAAGCGCGTACTGCGAGAGCAATTCGACCGCAACGCACCGATTTAGCCAGGTACGCTGACCCGACGAGGGCATCCGTCGACGAGGTCGCCGAAAGAGGAGGGAAGCATGGAGTTAGACGAGCTGCGTCTGCGACTGACGGATTTTTGTACCGCACATTACCCAGAGCCCAGCGAAGTAACCGAAGTGGTGGTGATGCCCGGGCATGCGGGATTTGCCTATGGCTTTCGCGTACAAAGCGCTGGCGTTACGGAATCTTGGTTCATTCGGCTGCCGCCCCCGGGCGTGAAGTGGCAGGGCACCGCCGACGTGCTTCGGCAGGTTGAAGTGCTCAACGCGCTGGATGGAACCGATGTGCCTCATTGCTCTGTTAAGTGGTCGGGCAGTGATCCTAAATGGTTCGGCTCACCCTACTTCATCGTGCCCTGGCTGGAAGGCGACGTGATGCGCATTGGACCAGAGGATTGGGGCCGTCAGCTAAGCCACGAACAAATGCTGGAGTTCGGACGCCAGGCCATGACCGCCCTTGCTGGACTGCATTGCGTAGACATCGCCAAGGTACCCTATCTCGGGCCGCCAGTACCCTTTGAGGAGGACGTGACGCGCTGGGATCGCTTCTACGAAAAGGCAGCGGAGCCGCAAATGTTGGCAGACGTGCCGAAGGTGCGGCAGCGATTGCTGGACACCATGCCCCAAGACGCACCCATCGGTATTTTTCATGGCGATTTTCAAACCGCCAATTTGTTTGCCTCTATGGATGCCCAACTTTTGGCGGTGATCGATTTCGAGCTTACCGGTGTTGGCGCTACGCTGAATGATGTGGGTTGGATCTGCACGTTTAGCGACCGCGAGGCCTGGGATCCGGATTCCCCGCGCACCATGTTCCTAGATCCAGGCACGCTCATCGATTTGTATCAAAACGCCTATGGCCAAGAGGTTAAAGACCTGAATTGGTATCGTGCTTTGGCGGCGTACAAGTTCGCTATCATCAGCGGCCTGAATCTGAGCCTGCATCGCCGGGGCAAGCGGGTGGACGACGTGTGGGAAATCACGGCTTTATCTATGAAGCCGCTGATTGATCGGGCCCAGTCGCTATTGGCCTGAGCCAGAACGCGCCGCCTGAGGACCCTAACCGTGGGCGTGGCTCTGGTGGTCGTCTGGACAAGGCCCAAGCTCCACCTGAATGGTGGAATGGTCAATGTCGAAGCGCTCCTTGAGCAGGCGCTTAATGTCGCTGACTACGGTCTGAATCGGAGCATTTTCAGGAACCAGTGCGTGCAGGGTTAGCAGGGGTTTTTCCGCGGTAAGCCCCCAGGCGTGCACGTGGTGTACGCCATCGACGGCGTCAATTTCCTCGGTCAGGGTGCGCTTAATAGTGGCCAGGTCTACGCCGGCGGGCACTCCCTCAAGCAAAATGTGCCCGGATTCTTGCAGAATGCGCAGCGCGCCACGGCCCAAAATCACCACAATACAGAGGCTTAATAGCGGGTCGGCGTAAAGCCATCCGAAAAGCATTACCGCCACGGCGGCAACCATGGCTACTACGGATCCCAGCAAATCTCCCAGCACGTGCAGGGCGGCGCTGCGCACGTTGGTGTTGCCGCTGGTGTGATGGAGCATGCGGAAGGCGATTAAATTGACAATAAACCCCAGTGTAGCGACCAGCAGAGTTGGCTCAGGATCCATGGCTTCTGGGCTTAGCAGCCGCAATACCGCCTCGACGGTGATCCACGCAATCAAGGCTACCAGGGTCAGACCGTTGACGAATGCCGCCAACACCTGAAAACGGTGGTAGCCGTAGGAAAGTTGTTGGTCTTCCTCTCGTTTGGAAAGCTGGGCCGCCCACCATGCAAGGCCAAGAGCGGTAGCATCCAAAAACATGTGCCCGGCGTCGGCGATTAACACCAGAGCGTTGGCCCATAGACCGACGCCGAGTTCAACTAACATAAAGCTCGTGATCAACAGGCAGGCCCTGCGCAGCGCAGAAATGTCCGTGTCATCGTGGTGGTGAGAGTGAGCCATAAGGCACTCTAACAGTGCGAAATTAGAGCCGCCACTGGTGGCAGTCGATCCCATTACAAACTGCGACCCATCAGGTATAGGTCTTCGGGCACAGGTTTTCTAGCATAGGGTGCGCGGACTGCCGCCCTAAGGTAATCTCGTTCGACAAATAATTTTGAACCTGGAGGGGACGACGATGGAACGCATGAGTTTGGAGTTTGTTGATCGCGTGGCGGTGCTGAAGTTCAACCACCCTGAAGTGATGAACGCCGTTGGCGCTCAGATGCTAGCTGACCTCAGCGAAGCCATCGGCCAAATCAAGGCCCGTGGCAGTGATACCCGCTGTCTGCTGCTGACCGGAGAAGGCCGAGGTTTCTGTGCCGGCGCGAATCTGAATGACGACAGTGGCAAGCGGCGAGAAGGCGGTGCCGGCGACGGTCTGCGGCATGCCTATCATCCAATTTTGTTTGATCTGCGTGGCCTGGACATGCCTATCGTCACCGCGGTAAACGGCGCCGCCGCCGGCGTGGGAATGAGTTTCGCCATGATGGGCGACATCGTATGCGCCTCCCGACAGGCTTATTTTCTTCAGGCTTTTGCGCGCATTGGTCTAATCCCGGATGGCGGTGCGACGTTTTTGCTGCCGCGCTTGGTAGGTTGGGGTCGAGCCATGGAGCTGTCTCTGCTGGCAGAGCGATTGCCCGCAGATCAGGCCCAGGATTGGGGTTTGGTTAATCGGCTGTACGATGACCAAGATGCCTTGATGGCCGGTGCCATGGACGTCGCGCAGCGGCTGGCTAATGGGCCAAAGTCACTCTCGCTGATTCGCAAGGCGTACTGGAAAACCTGGTCCAACTCTTTTGAGCAGCAGCTAGAGCTGGAATCGGATCTGCAAAATGAAGCAGGCGCGAGCGGGGATTTCAAAGAAGGGGTTAGCGCCTTTCTGCACAAGCGCGACGCACAATTTACCGGGCAATAAGCCCAGCCCATACCGGCGGATAAAAGACGGGCGCTGACTTGGGTCGGTGCCCCAGATTGAATGAATAGGGGAGCAGCATGACAGCATCATTAACGGGTCGAGTGGCCTTGGTAACCGGCGGTGGCCGAGGCGTGGGTCGGGGTATTTCAATGGCTCTGGCTGCGGACGGCGCAACGGTTGCGGTGAATTATCGCCGTGATCTCGAGGCCGCCGAAGAAACAGTCGCCGCCATTGTTGCGGCAGGGGGTAAAGCCCAAGCCTACGCCGCGTCTGTGGACGATTATGAGCAGAATGCAGAGATGGTTGCCGCCATCGAAGCCGACCACGGTCCCATTGGTATCTTGGTGAACAACGCTGGCATCGCCAGCCGCGGTCAAAGCGTCGAGCAAACCGACCCGGCGGAACTCCAGCGCGTTGTGGCCACGCATGCTTTTGGCCCCCATTATCTTAGTAAGCTGGTTCTCCCCAAGATGCGCACGCTGGATCGCGGTGACATCGTGATGATCTCCAGCGTGGCTACCCGCTCTTTGAGCGGGTTTGGCGCTCCTTACAATATGGGCAAAACCGCGATGGAAGCCCTGGCCTACACCCTGGCCAAGGAAGAGCGCGCCAACGGCATACGAGTCAACATTGTTGCTCCGGGCTTAGTGGACACGGATATGGGGCAGCGACTCATGAACGCACTTCAGGGCGTGGAAAATATTCGCACCCTGGACGACAGCATGCCCTGGGGCCGGGTATGTCAGCCAGAAGACGTCGCTAACGTGGTGCATTTTCTGGTCAGCGACGCCAATTCTTATCTGACGGGCGAGCGCCTGTACTGCGATGGCGGCGGCCAGGAAATCAGGGCATAACGAACTGACGGCAGCCTGGAAGCGCGGCCTAGGCCAGGGCTTCCAGATGCACGGTCACGGACCGTGCCAAGGCGTCTAAATCGTAGCCACCTTCCAGCGCTGAAACCACGCGGCCGCCAGCGTATTGATTGGCCATTGCCACGATGAACTGGGTTACCCAGCGATAGTCGTCCTCGCGAAGGTTGAGATTCGCCAGAGGATCCTCTGCATGCGCGTCAAAGCCGGCTGAAACAAAAATAATGTCCGGCTCGTGGGCCTCAATGGCCGGCAGCCAATCCCTTTCGATGGCCGACCGAAAGGTGGTGCCGTCGCTGCCAGCCGCCAGCGGCGTGTTGACAATATTCGGCTGGTTCAGATCGTCCAGTCGGTTCGGGTAGTAAGGATGCTGAAAACTCGAGCACACCAGAATATTGGGGTGATGGCGGCATATATCGACGGTGCCGTTGCCGTGGTGAACATCAAAATCTAAAACCGCGACTCGCTCCACGTCTGCGTGATCCAGAGCGGCAATAGCGGCGATGGCCACGCTGTTGAGCAAACAAAAGCCCATAGCGCCATTGGCTTCGGCGTGATGTCCCGGGGGCCGAATGGCGCAGAACACACGCTGCTCCGGTCCGTTGAGGACGCAGTCCATTCCCTGAAAAACAGCTCCCGCCGCCAGCCTAGCAGCGCTCAGACTTTTGCTGCTGATCCAGGTGTCAGGGTCCAAGGGCAGCATGCCAACCTCGGGTTGGGACGCGCGCAAAAAATCCAGATGGGACGGGTGGTGAGCCGCCAGGACGCGTGTTTCGGCGATGGGCTGGGGCTTTAGCACCTGAAAATCATCGGTAAGGCCAATGGCCTGCAGGTGGTTCATTAAATAGCTTAGGCGTTCCGGTCGCTCCGGGTGCCCGTCCATGACTAAGTGATTTAGATATTCTGGATGGGTGTACAGTCGCATCTCAATCCCCCTCGTGTGCATGCTGCAAGAGAGTACACAAGAGCGTTGTCTGAGCCTATGACCTGGTCGGGGTGTTATCCTAGCGCGCGAATCGGGAGAGCGGCGTTGAATACACTAGTCCTTTTTTTACGCACGGCGGTGGCGGCTTGCTCCGGGGCATTGGTCTGGATTTTGGTCAGTGACGCCTTGGCCGCGCCGCAAACACTGGCTGGTGCCTTGGTGCCGGTTTGGGTGGCTGGCCTGTCTGGTGGTGTGGTCAGTGCGCTATTCGCGCCGCGCCAGGGTATCGCCGTGGCTTTTACAACCGGTGTGGTCATGGCGGCGATGTTTTTAGCCTTCCGCCATGCGTACCTAGAGCTGCCGCTGGGCGGTAATACCCTCATTACTCTCTGGCCCGTTTGGTTCCCGGTGTCTTATTACCTCGGGGCCTACGGTTATCTAACGTTGCTGCAGAGGCTTTACCGCCGTTGAGGGTAGTGCGAATCCCCGGGCTACTTTAAAGAAGGAATAACATGCAGAAAATTGTCGATCTTATTCAGCCAGGCCAACGGATTTACGTTGCCGGCAGCAGCAATGAACCCACGGGTTTGTTACAGGCCTTGTCCGAGAGTGACCTGCCGCGGAACCTGACCTTTATCCAATTTCCTTTGCCCGGCTTGAACCAAACGGATTTTACTCAGTGGAATGATTCTGTCTCGGTGACGACGTTTTTTATGTCCTCGGCCCTGGCCAAGGGCCATGGGGATCGAGTGAACTACTTGCCCATGCAGATGCGCACTACCTATGACTATTTAGGTGCTGGCGTGGACGTTTATCTGCTGCAGGTCTGTTACGACCAAGAGGGCAAACTGCGAGTGGGGCCGAATGTGGATTTTCATGACAGCGTCATGGCGCAAAACCCCATCGTCATCGCCCAGCTCAACCCCACGATGGTGGCACCTGCAGGTAGTCCGCTGATCAATCCCGAGTTGATCAATGTCCTGTATGAAAGCGATACGTCAGCGCCGCCACTGGTCAGTCCCGCCGTGGACGAAACAGCTCAAGAAATTGGGCGCTTGGTAGCCGGTCTCATTCGTGATGGCGACTGTCTGCAAACCGGAATTGGTGCCATACCCGCCGCCATTCTCAGTCAGCTCGATAACAAAAATGATCTGGGGATGCATGGCGGCTTGATCGACGATGGCGGCATGCGCTTAATTCGCAACGGCAACCTGACCGGCGTACGCAAGGCCGTGGACTGTGGCAGGCACATTACTGGTATGGCTTTGGGCAGCGAAGAGCTGATGCAGTGGTTGTCCACCCAGCGTGACGTGATGTTTCGAGGTGCAAACCATACTCACGAGGTCAGCATTATCCGCCAGCTTGAGGGCTTTGTTTCGGTGAACTCAGCGGTCGAGGTAGACCTGTTTGGTCAGGTCAACGCGGAGATGGCGGGAGGACGGCAAATCTCCGGCACCGGGGGCAGCGTGGATTTTATGCGCGGGGCGAAAGCGTCCAAGGGCGGACGGTCTATCGTGGCCATGAATGCCACAGCCCGAGGAGGAACCGTGTCTCGCATTGTGCCCAAGGTGGAGATGGTCACAGCCCTGCGCACCGATGTAGATACCGTTGTCACCGAGTACGGTGTGGCTCAGATCAAAGACCTGCCCAACAGGGCCAGAGCCGAAGCGCTAATCGAGATTGCGGCTCCGCATTTTCGTGAACAGCTGCGTCATGGTCTTGCGGTTTAGTGAGTCAAGGAAGTGAATGAGAAAGGGTCGTTTCTAGCTGTATGCCCACCTGCTTGGTTGGGTGTGGGGGGCGCGATGGCAGGATGCCCGCACCGAATTTGTAGTCCTCAGTTTGCGAGTGCAGCATGGTGATGTGATGAGGAAATACGGTGAACGAGAATGACTGATTAAAGGGTTCATCTCGACCCTTAATGTGAACTGACAACGTTGCCCGGTACTGACCTTGTTTCAGGTCAAACATGGTATCGAAAAACTCCATCGCTTCTTCAACAGCCTGTGGATCGGCCTCTGTGTACACGCTGGGAATCTCAAAAGACTGATCGATGGCTACCTGCTGTTCGAAAATGCTCTGCATCACCATCTGCCGTACGCGCAGAAACTCTGCTTCGTCGTCAGTGCCGATGGGCCTATTGAAAAAGACGTTATGACTCCAGTTCTCCCCTCTGGGAATGATCACCGTATTGATCGGCAGCGCGATGGGATTTGCGTCAGCTGCAAAGCGGTTATAGTTCATGGCCGGTTTGTTCTGCACTGAGCCGACAGAATCCGTCAGCGATAACGCCATTTTTGTCACCTGAACATCGGTGTTCCCGGTATTGTTGAGCTGAACATTAATGTTGAAACCTATGACGCCGATGGCGTTGTTTACCCCCATTCGGTCGCTGACGTAGACCTTCAACTCTGGCGAGGGGAGCCAGGTTTGAATTGGCGGTAACTGAGATAAGATCACCGCTGAACTGGCAATTAGCAGGCTCCAGTAAGAGGTGTTTCGATACCAAGGCATAGTCGAGTCCAGTTTGCATCAAAGGGATTCGGACGCTACGCGAAATCCATAAGTTGTTCCGGGCGGTGGCTTAGATTTTTCCTATTTTGTGATCGGTCGAACACTTATTGCCTGCCGGCGAGCCCTTTTACGCTCGGGGGCGTCTGCGGGTAAACAAGCATGTGCTGAAGGAAATCGCTGAAAAATCAAGGTTATTCGACGCAGGATTGCTCTTGCTCGCTTAGATGAAGCAAAAAGAAAGCGTACTCTTCGGCCAGTTCCTCAAGCGCGCCAAAGCGCCCGGACTGACCGCCGTGGCCTGCGCCCATATTGGTTTTCAGCAGCAGCACATGATCGTCGGTTTTTGTATGCCGAAGTTTGGCCACCCACTTGGCTGGCTCCCAGTAGGTCACGCGAGGATCGTTGAGTCCGGCGGTAACCAGCATGGGCGGATAGGCTTGGGCAGATACCTGATCCACCGGTGAATAGCTGCGGATATAGTCGAATGCCGCCTTGTCCTCAATGGGGTTGCCCCACTCAGGCCACTCCATGGGAGTTAACGGCAGGTCCGGGTTGAGCATGGTTGCTAGCACGTCGACGAAGGGCACATGGGCGGCGACGGCGCCAAAGAGTTCCGGAGCCTGGTTAATTACCGCGCCCATGAGTTCGCCGCCGGCGCTGCCTCCGCCAATGGCGATTTTGCCCGTCTGGGTATGTCCGGAGGCGATCAGGTGTTGTGCGCAGTCAACAAAGTCGTTAAACGTGTTGGTTCGCTGGGAGAGTTTGCCGGCCTGGTACCAGTGGTAGCCTAGGTCATCGCCGCCGCGAATGTGAGCAATAGCAAAGCTAAAGCCCCGCTGAAGCAGCGAAATGATGTTGCTGGAAAAACTCGGTGGAATGGCGTGGCCGTAGGCGCCGTATCCATACAGATACAGCGGGGCACTGCCGTCTACCGGCGTGTCTTTCCGCCGAACCAGGCTCATGGGCACCTTGACGCCGTCTCGGGCGGTGACTTCCAGGCGTTCGCTGACGTAATCGTTGGCGTCATAGCCACCGGGGATTTCTTGCACCTTGAGAGTGGTCAACCTGCCGCTGGGCCAGTGGTAATCGAAAACCGTGTGGGGAGTCACCATGGAGGTGTAACCAATACGCACCGTGTGGGTTTCGTAGTTAGGATTGGTGCCCAAATCCAGACTGTAGGCGGGTTCGGGGAACTCAATTTGGGATGTGCCTGACTCGGAGAGAATTTGCAGTTGGTCCAGGCCATCGATTCGCAGGCCAACAACAACGGCGTCGGCGAAGGCCGTGTGCTGCATCAGGTAACGATTGGGGCCGCCTTCCAAGAGCAGGGCCCAGTTGGCCTCGCTTGGTGTGCCCACCGGTGCTTCTAACAGATCAAAGTTAGCGTGGTTGCGGTTGCTGCGAATAAGCAGGCGACCGTGGTCGGGAGCATCGCCTTGATGGTCCGCGTCGTATTCGTGACCATTTCGGCGCGCCTGGATTAACGTTGCCGGCGCCAGCAGATTTTCCCGAGGCAGATATCGCACTTCGCTGGTGACGTGGTCGCCGGTGCTGATGAACACCAGGTGTTCGGATTGGCTCAGGCCCAGACCAACAAAAAACGCCTCGTCCTGTTCTTGATATAGCAGCGTGTCGTCACCGCTGGCCATATCCCGATACAGCGCTTTATCGGGCCGCCACTGTTCGTTGACCAGCCGATAGGCGAAGCCATCGCTGCTGGCGTTCCAAACCACGCTGCCAGCGCAGTTTTCAATAGGCTGAATGAGTTCCTCACCCGAGTCGATGTGCAGGACCTTAAGCACATAACGCTCGCTGCCATTGCTGTCGGTGCTGAAGGCTAATTTCTGACCGTCTGGGCTGACCGCTAAAGCGCCAAGACGGAAGTACTCACAGCCCTCCGCCAGGACGTTTTCGTCCAGCAGCGTATGCCAACCTGAGGCAGTGCCGTCCACGGGCTGGCGCAGCCACACTCGGTATTGGGCGCCTTTTTCAAAGCGCCACTGATAGCGATAGCCGTTCTTGGTGTACGGCACGCTCTCGTCTTGGTCGGGTTTACGAGCCTTAAGTTCCTCGAACAGGGTTTGAGTTAATCCTTGGTGGGGTGCATACCAATGATCGAAGTAGGCGTTTTCTGCCTTGAGGTAATCTAGAACGTCCGGGTCATCTACGGTGGGGTAGTTGGGGTCCTGAAGCCAGTAATAAGGATCTTCCAGGGTCACGCCATGGTAGCTATGACGGTAAGAACGCCGTGGCGCTATTGGTGGTTTTTGTTGAGTCATCCGGCGATTTTGATATTCGGGTAATGGGACAAGGCAGCGCAGCATTCCCCAGGGCGGGTGAGAAAGCAAACATCGCCTGCAACGCTGGGAGAGTTATGGGTGGTGGCGGGCTTGGATACTGCATGCTCAGAGACTTCCAAGTGGGCTCGTACCGAGAGAAGATGGCGCCAAGCGAATTCCACAAAGAGACCATAATGGCGCATTTACCCCCCTTGGACACCGAAGCTCTGGAGGAGCTCAAACCCATTCTTGCTATGTCCGAAGCCACCATGGGCTTCGTGCCTAACAGCGTGAAAACCATGGCACATTTGCGGCAGCTGCCCGCAGCATTTTCGGTGCTGTTCGGCACCGTCATGGGTGGCGACACCAGGCAACTGCTGGAGAACATGTCAAAGGTGGTGCCCCAACAAAATGCCCCAGAGGACAATCTCCCGGCGGATCTGTTGCAGCTGGTAGCCTACTGCGTAAGCCTTAGCGCCGGCTGCCGCTACTGTCAGGCCCATACCGGGCACAATACCCAGCGCATGAGCCCGGCCCCTGACGCTCAGGCAGAAAAGCGCGGTCAGGTACTGAACTACGAAACCGCAGAGTGTTTCAGCGCCGCTGAGCGCGCGGCCATTGGCTTGGCGCTGGCCGCCGGCCAGGTGCCTAATGGCGCGAACCAAGAACACTTTGATGAACTAAAGAAACACTATTCGTCCCGCCAAATTGTTCAGCTCGTTGCCGTAATCTCGGCCTTCGGTTTTCTCAATCGCTGGAACGACACAATGGCGACTGCTCTGGAGGATTTGCCCACGGACTTTGCCCAGCGTGAGCTAACCCCAGCGGGTTGGCAGCTTGGCAAACACGGCTAAGGGCCATGTGCGGGCGTTTGAACGTGCAGGCCACCCGGCTGACAAAGCTGCTGATGTCGATTTTGCAGGAGCCCTATCCCGGCGAAGACAATGCTAATGCAGCGCCAACAGAGGTTTTACCGGTGATTCGTATGGGTCAGGACCAACAGCTGCAGTGTGTCCCCATGCGTTGGTGGTTAACGCCCAGTTGGTCGCAGGGACCATCGACCCAGTACAGCATGTTCAATGCCAAGGCGGAAACCGCGGCCACCAGCCCCGGGTTTAAAGGCCCCTTCGCCAAACAGCGCTGCGTGGTGCCGGTATCTGGTTACTACGAATGGCAGCGACGTCATAGTCCTAAGCAGCCATTCCTGGTCGAGGCTGAGGCTGAGGAGGGTTTGCTGCTGGCCGGGCTGTGGGACCGCTGGCAGCCCCGAGGAAATGCAGCAGATGCGGCTGCACTATTGAGCTTTACCTTATTGACCGTGGCGGCTCATCCCAGCCTCGGCGAACTGCACCATCGACAGCCAGTTTTTTTGCGCCAGGAACAAGCGCTTCGTTGGCTGGATATGAGTATTCCCACTGACGACTTAGACGACCTGTTAATCCCCAGTCTGGCGGTGCCGCTGCGCATCCTGCCAGTGAGTCCTGAGGTAAATAATGCCCGCAACAAGGGCGTGGGATGTCGGCAGCCAGTGGGTGCAGCCCAACTTGCCAGCGCCGATATGCCTTACAATCCAGAACCCGGCGCAACAGGCGCTAACTTACAGCTGACCCATCAGGAGAGCATCATTGTTGATACGTAAAGGCCTTTGGTCTGCCAAGGGAAGCGTGGTTTTTGAAGGCAGCAGCCTGGGTGTTCCCGTGGAGGTGGATTTAGACATTGTCGAGGATCAAGACGGCATTACCCTAACGGGAACTCTGCAAGGTGCGAGTCAGGGCGATGTGTCTATTCGCATTGGCGCCGACGAGGTAGGCACTTACGTTTTGGATGCGCGGGTGGGTTCCTTCGCCCTTGATGGCGTAGCCAAACTGGAGAGCGAGCCAAATGTCTGCCTTCTGTGGAACCAGGGACAAACTCAATCGGCGACGGTAACGCTGTTCGTGGTGGACACGGGTATCGGCTGCCGGGGTTTTTTTCGGGAAGCCGGCAAAACCGTGACCTGGGAAATTCTCTTTCGCCCAACTCAACAGGTGGTTGGCGGGGATAACGTGGTGTCGTTAATGCGGCGCCGCTAGTGCGAATCGGCAAGCTAACTAAGTAAATAAGGGGCTACTAGCTGGGCGCTCTGCTGAGCTAAGACACTTTGCAGGGCAGTAAGATCTGCGTCGGCGAAAATCAGCCGCTCGCCGGCACTGTTGGCGATGCAGTAAAGAGTGTGCGCCATTAGCTGAATGTCTACGTCGGTCCCAAGCTGACCTACGCCCTGGGCCTGTCGAAGCAACTGGTAGTAGTAGCTGTCACCGCTTTGATCCACCAACTCCATTATCTGAGTGCTGCCTTGGTGACCGCCGGGACTGGGCGCGAAGGAGTTGCGCAGTAGTAATAACCAATTCGGATCCGCGGCGCGGATGAACTTGAAGCGCTCGGCGTTGATCTGGTCAATGCTGGACAGCAAATCGCCCCGATAGTTTTTAATGATCGACAAGATGGGTTCTTCAGGGCCCATGAAGTTGTCGATTATGAGTGCCTGCACAATGTGCGCTTTCGACGGGAAATAGTTGTACAGGGTTTGGTAACTAACCTGAGCTGCCCGAGCGATGTCCTTCATGCTGGTGTTTTGCCAATCAGACTCCGCGACCAGTGACTTGGCGGCGGACAGGATTGCTGTGCGTTTTTTCTGGCGATTAATTTGGCGAAGGGACATAACAGGCCGGGCATAGACGTAGTCCAAAAACAGACTACACCAAAACCCGCAGCAAATTTGCCGGAGCTGCTTTTAGGCAGACACCGGCGGCTCTGATTCCACCATGTTAAGTGCAACGTCGTCGGGTATACCCATGGTGGCTTCGTAACGTCCCGGTGGATAGTTGGTCATGTGGGGCCCGGTGGATGCCTCATTAATAGCGGGTTGGCTGATGCTGCCGCCACTGCCGGCAAATGCCTCGGGGTTTTTGTAGCGAGCCAGTTCCTCGGCAGAGATGCCTGCCAGGGCCACCACTTCAGGATCAATCCACTGCTCGTTATCGATCGGTTCTAAAGAATAGGACAGCTCCAGCGAGAGATTTTCCGGCCCGGCAAAGTACATGCTCACGCACATGCCGTGGTCCAAGGGCCCTAGCACCGGCACACCCTTGCTGCGAAGTCTGTCCCGCATGGCCATCATTTCATCGTGATCTTTTACCTTCAGCGCCAGGTGCTGCATGGTGCCTGCGGCGCTGTTAGCGCCGGGATTTCCCGCGTGGGTGACACCCATTTGCACCTGAATGTTCTGGATGTCTGGATTGCAGACAAAGGCGATGGAGCTTTCATCGTTTAAGCGCAAAAATCCGTGCCACGTGTTTTCCACCCCGTGCATCCAATACAGGGCTTGCAACTCCATACCCAGTTTGTCGGTGAAAAATTCGATTTGGCTTTTCATGTCTGCCGTGCATAGGGCCAGGTGGTGCAGGCCTTGAACTTTGTTATTCATATCCCCTCCAAGCGGGTGGTTTCTGGTAGTCAGCGTTAGCTGACAATAGGGTTAGCCGACGCATCCGCCGCTTCGAGATTGGCTTTTTTCGCCTCCATCAGCTGGGGCACGATGTTGTCTAGCTCCTCTACTGACCAGACGCCCTCGGATTTTTTGAACTGCTTGATAATGCGCGGCTGCTGCATGATGGCGATGCCACCTCGGGCCGCGTGGAAAATCTCCGAGGTGATACCGGCAGACTCTTCGCCGGCCAGCCAGGCACAAATGGGTGCAATGTGCTGGGGGCCGCCCGCTTCCATGTCCGCTTCTTCGATGGTTTCCCCGCGATTCTCGCGCAGCGGAATCGTCATGCGGGTTAGGGCACCGGGGGAAATGGTATTGCTGGTGCAGCCATATTTAGCAAGCTCTAACGCCATGACCCGGGAAAAACCGGCGATGCCAGCTTTGGCCGCCGCGTAATTGGCTTGGCCAAAGTTACCAAATAGGCCGGAAACGCTGGAAAAGTTAATGATGCGGCAGCCGGTTCGATTTTCCGCGCGGATGTAGTTGGCGAAAGGCCGGGTGCAGCAGTAATGGCCTTTCAGGTGTACGGCCAAAACCGCATCCCAGTCGGATTCTTCCATTTTGAAAATCGTGCGGTCCCGCAGAATGCCAGCGTTATTCACCAGAATGTCCATGCCGCCGAAGGCGTCGATGGCGGTTTGGATTAGGCGCTCACCGCCGGCGACGTCGGCAACAGAGTCTGTGTTGGATACCGCTTCGCCACCGGCCGCTTTGATTTCGGCAACGACTTCGTCGGCGATCATGGTTGCGCCGGTGCCGTCGGTGTTAGCGCCCAGATCGTTTACCACAACCTTGGCTCCCTGTGAGGCCATTAACAGGGCGATCTCTCGTCCAATACCCCGGCCGGCCCCGGTAATTACCGCTACACGGTCTTTTAATCTGCTCATGCTAATCTCCCCTTTTGTCAAAAGCCTTTAAGTACAATGTCCAGTTTTAACCTCAGCGCCGCCAATGAACAACCAGAACATTAAGAAAAACTACAGTCACCCAAACGACACTTTTGGTGATGCCACAGCTCGTATGACCGAGGAGATTTTCGGCGACGGCGTTGATCGCGCAGTGTTGCTGATGCGCCACTCTGCACGGGAATATCGCCGGGATATTCACGATTTGGAGAATCCGTTAACCGAGGAAGGCAGGGCGCTGGCGTCTCGGTTTGGCAGTCGGCTTCCGGACGTGGATTTACGCGGCTACTCCAGTCCCGTGCAGCGCTGCACGGACACGGCGTCTCTCGCCATAGCTGGCTCCTCTGCGGCGGCGCGGGGTGGGGTGGTCAGCAAGGTTCGAGATATTGAAGCCTTTGGCGTGTTTTATGCGCTGGATCAGATACGTATGTGGAAAGGACTGCGTGACGCTGGCGGCTTGGCCAGCTATGTGGGTTCGTGGTTTGCCGGTGAGATTTCCCAGGCGGCCATGATGCACCCGCGCCGGGCCGTGGCCATGGTGCTGGAGGTCATGCTGGACAAACTCAAAGCCCCGGCAGCCCAAGCGAGTTCTCGGCAGCTGGATTTGTGTGTGACCCATGACATGACCATATTCACCATGCGTCATGGGGCCGGCCTGGAGCCCGTGGATGCGGCGGACGTTCAGTTTATGGACGGGCTGCTGATGTTTGAAAAAGCCGGGCGGGTATTTTTTGCCAGCCAGCATGGCGGGGTGGTTGAGGTCGACGACAAATTGCTGGCTCACAGTCGCTAGGCCTGCTCCTGCATCTCCTCTAATTCAATCCAACGCTCGGTGGCTTGATCCAAAGCCTCTTGAGTGGACGCCAAGTCCTTGAGCACCGGTTCCGTAACCGCAAACTCCTGAGCGTAGAAATCTGCCGCGGACGTTTGCTCAGTCAATGCCGCAAGCTTGGCCTCCAGTCCCGCGATGGTATCTGGCAGCGCATCTAACTCTCGCTGAAACTTGTAGCTGAGCTTCTTCTTCGGCTCTGGGCGGGTGGCCTCCACCGGCTCGGGGCTGGATGGTGACGGCTCGGTGCTCTGTGCTACCGGCAATCTGCCTGGGCGCTGCTCCAGCACCGCCAGCGCGCGGCCTCGGCGGGCCCAATCACTGTAGCCGCCCTGATACTCCACCAGCCGGTTGCCCTCTTCAAAGACGTTGCCTTCTTCAAAAACAAGGGTGCTGGTTACGACGTTGTCGACAAAGTCGCGGTCATGGCTGACCACGATCAACGTACCCGAGTACTCCACCAGTTTTTCTTCCAGTACCTCCAGCATTTCAATGTCCAGGTCGTTAGTGGGTTCATCCAGCACCATCAAGTTATTGGTTTGGGTGAAGAGCTTGGCTAAGAGTACGCGATTTACCTCACCTCCCGACAGGTGCTTGATCGCTGTGCGCGCACGCTCGGGGGTAAACAAAAACCCCTTCAGGTAACCGATGACGTGCCGGTCGCCACCGTTGATAGAGATATGATCCTTGCCGTTGCCCACATTGAAGGCCACGCTCTTGTCCCACTCCAAACCTTCCCGCACTTGGTCGAAGTAGCCGATGGTTAGGTTAGTGCCGATTTTCACGGATCCCGCGTCGGGCTGCAGTTGCCCCAGCAAAATCCTCAGCAGGGTGGTTTTGCCAACGCCGTTGTTACCGATGATGCCGATGCGGTCGCCGCGCATGATCTTCAGTTTGAAGTTGTTCAATAAGGGTTTGCCCTCGTAGCCATGGGTGATGGCTCGGGCTTCAATGACTTTGCGCCCGGACTCTTCGCTGGCGGCAATTTGAATCTGCGCTTTGCCCTGCTTGGCCAAACGCTTGCTGCGCTCGTCTCTCATCGCTTTCAGCGCTCGAACGCGGCCCTCGTTGCGGGTGCGCCTGGCCTTGATGCCCTGACGAATCCAAGCTTCTTCCTGAGCCAGGCGTTTATCAAACAGGGCGTTGCGAGTTTCTTCCTCCTCCAGCGCCTGTTCTTTTAGCTGCAGATAATTGGCGTAGTCGCCGGGCCAACTGATGATGCGACCGCGATCAATCTCGACAATGCGAGTCGCCAGCTTTTGCAAAAAAGCCCGGTCGTGGGTAATAAAAATCACGCTGCCCTGGTAGCCCCGCACCTCGTGCTCGAGCCATTCAATGGTGGCAATGTCCAAGTGGTTGGTGGGTTCGTCCAGCAACAGCAGGTCTGGCTTGCTAACAAGTGCCTTGGCCAGCGCCACGCGCCGCCGCCAGCCGCCGGATAGCTCGCTGACCAACGTGTCTCCGGGTAGAGCTAGCTGGGTGATGATGGCCTCTACCTGTAGTTCAGGCTGCCAGCCGCCCAAGGTATCAATGCGAGACTGCATGTTCTCGAGGGCCTCGAAATCCTCGTCTCGCGCGGCCTTAGCACTGCGCTCGGCGTAGGCGGCGATTAACTCCATTTGTGCGGACAGTCCCTGAGCCACCACTTCCCGAACCTGCAGGGCGTCGCCATCGGGTAATGCCTGCTCGAGTACGCTGACGCGAATATTGTCCTGAAAGTGCACGGCACCGCTGTCCGCCAATACTTCCCCGGTGATGATTTTCAGCAGGGTGGATTTGCCCGCGCCGTTGCGGCCGATTAAACAGACCCGCTCATTCGGTTCGATAGAGAAACTGGCGTCCGTCAAAATAGAGCGGTCACCAAAATGGATGGAAAGGTTGTCGCAGCGGACAAGGCTCATGGGTTCTCGATGGGTAATGCAAAGAACCTCAGTATAGACGTCAGGACGTCAAGGCGCAGAGTCAATGGGTCTTTTTATAAGGGCCAGTGGGTGTTGCGAGGGGAAGCTAACGCAAGTCGCCTGGATCAACGGCGTCGCACTCTTGAAACACCGCAAAATCCTCTAGCGCCTTGGTCAGCGCAGCTCTGACCTGAGGCGTTGCAAAACCATCTTCAAAAAACACGCTTTTCACCTCCAGCACCCTGTCCGCCCTGTGGGCTTTGCAGTCCATACGCCCGACAAATTCGCCTTTGTACAGTAACGGTAGCGCCAGGTAGCCGTACTTACGTTTTGCTGCTGGAACGTAGCATTCCAGCTGATAATCGAAGCTAAACAGATCAATCAGGCGTTTGCGCTGAATCACCGCGTTATCGAAAGGCGAGAGAATTCTCAGTCGGTTATCCAGTCGCGGCAGGGGGCGGTCCAGGGTTTGAGGCTGCAGGTAGTACACGCTTTGGTTGGGCAGGGTGAGTTCCATTAGCGTGCCCTCACCCAGTCGCCGGGTCAGTTCCTCTTTCATGGCGGCACGCAGGCCTGGATCTTTGCGTCCGTAGGTCGCTCCGACTGGGCTGACTAACCCGTGGCAGCGTAGCTGCCTGTCCAGCATCTGTGTGGCGCGCTCTTGTACTGTGGGTGGGGTGGTGTTCACACCTTCGGGCAGCACGCGCTCGGTTAGGTCATAGGTTTTTTGAAAGCCTGCTCGGGAACTGATCATCAGTTCGCCCTCCAGATACAGTGCCTCCACGGCTTTTTTTGCCGGTTTCCAATCCCACCAGCCACTGCTCTTGGTGCGCCGATCTTCCAAATCTTTCGACGCCAACGGGCCCTCGTCGGCAATGCGTTGCAGCACCTGGGCCATGAGCTTTCTGTCCTTGGGATAGGCCTTGCGCAGGGTACCTGCGCGCACAGCGGTTTTGTCTGCCAGATAGTAGCGAAAGTCGCCGATGGGTAAGTACGCGGCTGCGTGGGCCCAGTACTCAAACACTTGAGCGCTTTCCAGCAGTTCATTGCTCTGCTCGGGTTTGAAGTCTGGAACCCGGCTGCGCCAGATGTGGTTGTGGGCGCGCTCGATAACCGAGATGCTGTCCAGCTGGATGTAGCCTAGGTGCTCGATGGCATTTTTGGCACCCGTCAGGCCTTTTCCGAATGGTGCCGGGCGGGTCAGCCCTTGGTGGGCCAGCGCGATGCGCCGCAGGCGCTGCATGTCTTTACCAGTTCGAAGCTGCATTAGTTATGGCTAGCAAATGTAGATCGTTGGTCATTATTGCCACGAAAGTGCCGGCGGTGGAACCTTTACCGCTTGTTGGAACAGCCTGCGGTTGCCCCGTGCTTTGGCATTGGTCATTATCGTTGCCTCACAGTTTTCTGGTCTCCGCTATGTCTTCCACTCTCTCAGTTAAAGGGTTCCTTGGCGTCATCACGGTGGGTTTTGGCCTGGTCCTGAGCAGTTCGGCGGCGGCCAAAGCTCGGGTGGCGGAGCTAGCCGATGGCGGCATGGTGGCCACTCGCTCTTCCTGGGCTTCCCAGGTAGGTGCGGACATTCTCAGGCAAGGCGGTACTGCGGTGGACGCGGCAGTAGCGGTGGGGTTTGCCCTGGCGGTGACCTATCCTTCGGCGGGCAATTTGGGCGGCGGCGGGTTTATGGTGATCCGATTGGCGGACGGCACCGTGATTACCAACGACCACCGAGAAAAAGCCCCGGCAGGGGCAACTCGGGACATGTTCCTTGACGAGGATGGCGGGGTGGACCGCGCCCGAGCCCTGCGCTCCCATTTGGCTGCGGGCGTTCCCGGCAGCGTGGCGGGTTTGCTCGATGTCCTTGAACGGTATGGCACCCTAAGCCGCGCCCAGGTGATGCAGCCGGCAATAGACCTTGCGGCCAAAGGAATTCTGCTGGATCGGGACACCGCTGAGGGGTTCGCTCGCCGAGCCGAGGATTTCGCCAAACACCCTGCCAGCCGCGAGATTTTTAGCAAACAGGGGCAGCCCTACCAGATTGGCGACCGCTGGATTCAACGGGACTTGGCGGCGGTGCTGGAACGGATTAAGAAAAAAGGCAAAGCCGGTTTTTATGCCGGCGAAACGGCTGACTTATTGGTTGCCGAGATGCAGCGCGGCGGCGGCTTGATCAGCCACGAGGATCTGCAGACCTACCGCTCGGTTTGGCGCCAGCCCATCCGCGGCACTTATCGGGGCCACGAAATTATCTCTATGCCGCCGCCTTCGTCCGGCGGGATATTGCTAGTGCAAATGCTGAATATGCTGGAGGCCCACGACCTGGCCGCCATGGGTTATGGCAGCGCTCAGGCGATTCATACCATGGTCGAAGCCGAGCGACGGGCCTATGCCGACCGAGCGGAACATCTCGGAGACATTGACTTTTACCCGGTGCCGGTAGATCAGTTGATCGACAAACAGTATGCCAAGGCGCGATTTGCCGACTTCGATCCTGAACAAGCCGGGGTCAGTGAGAACGTGGAAGCCGGGCAAGTGCCGTTTGAGAGTATGGAGACAACCCACGCTTCCATTATGGACGCCAAGGGCAACGCCGTGGCTTATACCACCACCCTCAACCTCTCCTATGGCAGCAAAATTGTCGTGGAGGGAGCGGGCTTTTTGCTGAATAACGAAATGGATGACTTCTCGGTTAAGGAGAATGTCGCCAACTACTACGGCGTGATCGGGCGACAAGCCAATGCCATCGAGCCGGGCAAGCGTATGCTGAGTTCAATGACCCCAACCATTGTGGTCAAGGACGATAAACCGTTACTGGTGACCGGATCCCCCGGTGGCAGCACGATCATCACCACCACCATGCAGGTCATAATCAACGTCATTGATCATCAGATGAGTCTTTCGGACGCGGTATCCAGTCCGAGATTCCACCACCAGTGGCTGCCAGACCGGGTCATCGTCGAGCCCTTTGCTTTGTCTCCGGATACTCGAGCGGTGCTGGAGGGTATGGGCCATAGCCAACTGATTGATCTGGGGGGTCGCTTTGCGTTGGGCGACGCAAACTCCATTCTGCGAACAGACCGCGGCATTGAGGGTATGGCGGATCCTCGCAACGCTGGCACTGCGGTGGGTGTACGTCGCTAAGCGCCGAACCCCAGCAGCAGCCGATGGTCTGATTTCCTCTGCCGGCTAACCGGTCTCTACTGGACCAGGGCGCAGCAGATGAGCATCGATGCGATGTGTAATGGTGAATACGGGCTCGGCAATTTCTCTCAGCAGGGCCTCGTGTTCAGCGTCGAACGCTGCAACCTGTTTGCTATCCAAGGTAGCGCCAATACCGCGTGATGCTCGAATGCGCCCCATCCAAGAGTCACGGGTAAAAGGGATGGCCTCGTCATAGTAAAGATATCCGCAATAATGGAATGTCGGCGATAAACCCGGGTATTTAGGGCTGGTGGTGCCCCGGTAACCAGCGCCCTGCCAATTCGGGTTGTGCTGCAGAATAAGATCCTCGCTGGCCTTGGCTACCGGGTCTACCGCTGGCAGCCAAGAGAAATGGGAAATGACCAAAGTGCCCGTGGGCTTCAGCCATTGCTGAAGCTTTTTTGTCATGGCTTGGGTATCAAAATACAAAAAGCATTGGTTAGCCGTGACCACGTCTAGACTGTCATCGTCGGCTCGGGTGTGTTCGGCTGCGGCGGTTTGCCAGCTAATGCTCAGTCCTTGCTCCTCGGCTAGTGTTTGAGCCATCTTGATCTGTTCTGCCGCGATGTCGCTGGCAGCAACCTCACATCCCTGCTGGGCGAAGGTACGGGCAATGACTCCAGTACCGGTGCCGAGATCCAGGGTGCGCTGGCCAGGTAAACCAATACCCAAGGCCTGTAAACGCTGATAGAAACTGGGCGGCGGTCCAGGTCGGTGGGTGGCATAGTCCTTGGCGGTTTTGCCCCAGTCTATTCGCTCATCTTGCTCCGAAGTGATGCCGTACATAGTTGTTCCTCGCTGTCGGAGTTGCAGTCAATCCGCTCTCTGGCGGGCGTACGCGCGACACAGTGTCTGCTGTTGACGTTAGTCGATATCTACAGGAGCGGTGGCTGTGGATGACAAATGGTAGCCGCCAGCGGATCGGCGGCTACTTTGGTATTCGACCACCAAAAACTCTACATCAAGGCCCAACTAGCGTAGAATTTGCGCCTCGCTGGCGCGCCTACATACGCCAGTTTTCATCGATTTTTAAGGAGAAAAAGGTCGTGCTAGAAGCCTATCGAGCCCACGTACAAGAACGCGCTGAACTGGGAATTCCGCCAAAGCCATTGGACCCTGAGTGGACTGCCGAACTGGTGGAACTGCTGAAGGCACCTCCCGCCGGTGAAGAAGCGTTTCTGTTGGACTTAATCGCCAATCGAGTGCCACCGGGTGTGGACGAGGCTGCCTACGTCAAAGCCGGCTTTTTAAGCGCCATTGTAACCGGCGAAGCCAGTTCACCCCTGATTGACGCCGCTGCAGCGGTGAAGCTGCTGGGTAATATGCATGGCGGCTACAACGTGGCCACACTGGTGAACTTGCTGGACAACGACGCGCTGGCCGGACTTGCGGCGGAAGAACTGAAGGGCACTATTTTGGTGTTCGACGCGTTTCACGACGTGGCGGCAAAAGCCGACGCTGGCAATGCTCACGCCAAGGCCATCATGCAGTCCTGGGCCGATGCCGAGTGGTTCACCTCCAACGACTCGGTGCCCGAAAGCATTAAGTGCGTGGTGTTCAAGGTTACCGGCGAGACGAATACGGACGATCTTTCCCCAGCCCAAGACGCATGGTCACGTCCGGACATCCCGTTGCACGCTCGGGCGATGTACAAGATGCAGCGCGATGGCCTAACGCCAGAAGTGCAGGGTGAAGTAGGTCCCATGGAACAAATTAAGGCTCTGCAAGACAGCGGTATGCAGGTGGCCTTTGTGGGCGACGTCGTGGGTACAGGCTCGTCTCGTAAGTCGGCGACCAACTCCGTGCTGTGGTTCTTCGGCGAAGACATGCCCGGCGTGCCCAACAAGCGGTCAGGTGGTATTTGTATCGGCGACAAGGTAGCGCCGATTTTCTTTAACACCATGGAAGACGCCGGCGCTCTGGTCTTCGAAGCGCCGGTAGAAAAACTGAGCTTTGGTGACGTGATCGAAATTCGTCCCTATGACGGCAAGATTCTCAGCGAGGGCGGGGACGTGCTGTCTGAGTTTGAATTTAAGTCCGACGTAATTTTAGACGAGGTTCAAGCCGACGGGCGTATTAACTTGATCGTTGGCCGAGGGCTCACGCAGCGGGCCCGCGAGCACATGGGATTGCCCGCCTCGGACCTGTTCCGTCAGCCGGAAGCACCGGCAGCCTCGGATAAAGGCTACACCCTGGCGCAAAAAATGGTGGGCAAGGCCTGCGGCGTAGAAGGGGTTCGCCCCGGCGCCTACTGTGAGCCAAAGATGACCACGGTGGGATCTCAAGATACGACTGGGCCCATGACCCGAGACGAGTTGAAAGACCTTGCGTGCCTGGGCTTTTCCTCAGATCTCGTCATGCAGTCCTTTTGTCATACCGCGGCCTATCCCAAGCCGGTGGACATTGACACTCAACATAGCCTGCCTGATTTCATTATGAACCGCGGCGGCGTGTCTTTGCGCCCGGGCGACGGCATCATTCACAGCTGGCTTAATCGTATGCTGCTACCGGATACCGTTGGCACTGGCGGTGATTCACACACCCGCTTCCCCTTGGGTATTTCGTTTCCTGGTGGTTCGGGTTTGGTGGCGTTCGCTGCAGCCACCGGCGTCATGCCCCTGGATATGCCGGAATCTGTGCTGGTTCGCTTCAAAGGCGAAATGCAGCCGGGTATCACGCTACGGGATTTGGTCCACGCGATTCCCTATTACGCTATCAAAGAAGGCTTGCTGACCGTTGAAAAGCAGAACAAGAAGAACATCTTCTCTGGCCGTATTCTTGAAATCGAAGGTCTCGACAAGCTGACGGTAGAGCAGGCATTTGAATTGTCTGATGCATCCGCCGAACGCTCTGCGGCGGGCTGCACCATTAAGATGGCGGAGGATTCGGTTGCCGAGTATCTGCGCTCTAACTGCACGTTGCTGCGCTGGATGATCAGTCAAGGCTACGGAGACGTGCGTACTCTCGAGCGCCGAGTGCAAAAAATGGAGGAGTGGTTAGCCAATCCATCCTTGATGAGTGCTGATGCCGATGCGGAGTATGCGGCGGTAATCGAAATCGATTTGGCCGATATAAATGAACCCATTGTTTGCTGCCCTAACGACCCGGATGATGCCAGGCTACTGTCCGAGGTCGCTGGCGAGAAGATCGACGAGATTTTCATCGGCTCCTGCATGACGAACATTGGCCACTTCCGCGCCGCGGGCAAACTGCTAGATAAGGCAGAAAATGTCGACGCGCGCTTCTGGATTTGTCCGCCCACGCGAATGGACGCCCACACCTTAATGGAAGAGGGTTACTACAACATTTATGGGCGGGTCGGTGCGCGTACCGAGATGCCCGGCTGCTCACTGTGCATGGGTAACCAAGCTCGAGTGCTGGCCGGAGCCACGGTGATGTCCACGTCAACCCGCAACTTCCCCAACCGTTTGGGCGATGGCGCTGACGTCTATCTGGCGTCAGCGGAATTGTCGGCAGTGGGCGGTATTTTGGGTAGGCTGCCAACACCAGCGGAATATCTGGAGTACGCCAACAAGCTCGATTCCATGTCCAGTGAGATCTACCGCTACATGAACTTCGACCAAATTGAGTCGTTCCACAACGCGGCTGAAGAGGGCAAGTTAATTGCCGCTGAGCAAATAGTGGAGGTGTCCTAGGCCGGTTTTATGGGACTGGATTTGACCCAAAGAAAACGACCCTCCGGGGTCGTTTTTGATATGGACGGAACGCTTTTGGATACCGAAGGCCCGGCTCAGCTCGCCTTTTCCCGAGCTATTGAAGAACTGGGTTTCGAATTCGATGCGGCAACCTATGCTCTGTGTCTGGGCACGACATTTGCCGAAACCCAGGTAATCCTGGGCCAGCACTATGGCGGCGGATTAGATATGCAGGCACTGGGTCAGGGTTGGTCTGAGCAGTTTTTTGCTGCCAGTCAGGACAGCCCCATCCGGCTGCAGCCAGGGATAGGCGACTTGTTGACCTGCTTGTCCGACCTGGGAATTCCCATGGCGGTAGCCACTTCCAATCAGCGCGACATCTCAGAGGCGTCCTTGACCGACTGCGGCATTCGCCACCATTTCGAGCATCTCGTTTGCGTCGCCGATGTCCGCAACCCTAAGCCTGCACCGGATCCCTATTTGTTGGCGGCTTCGCGGCTAGGCGTGCAAGCAGCAGGCTGCTGGGCGCTGGAAGACTCGGATATTGGCACCCGCGCAGCGGTCCAATCTGGCATGCGCACTTTCCAAATACCCGATGCAAGGCCGCCCAGCGAGTCAGTGCTGGCTCTGGGGCACGAGGTGCTAACTCGGGCAGATGAGTTGCTGGCCCTGCTGTAAGGCAGGGGCTGAAAGGTGCACTGCGCGCCAAGGCGCACAGTGCTGTGCAGATGCTTAGTCTGCTGACAGACCAGCGATTTGGGCGGGGGTGAGTTCAAGAGCCCGGGCCACGTGGTTAAAGAAGGTCACCTCATAATCGCTGACGCGATCATCGGCATGAATTACTTCAAGCAGGGCGGCAAGAGTAGCGATACGATCTTGAGAGGTCAGCCTGCGCGAACATTTGTGCAGATAGCGCTCGAATGGCGCTTTTTCGTAAAGACGCGAATTTGCAGCAACGCGAACGTTAGCGGCGGTGAACTTCTCGCCGGTGCGCTCCTTAAGCACTTCCCGAACCTTAGCAACCTCAACCGACTTGATGTTGGAGTCAGATGCAGTAGCGCGTGCCAGGGTCATTAACATGACCTCCTTGGACAGCTGCTTTTGCTCAGCGCGGGTCAATGCTGAACCGCCAAAAAGTTTTTTGATGTGGGCGAGTTTAACAATGCTCATGGGGTTCTCTTTCCTCGTTGCGAACGGGCGAAGTATACCTAAAACCCGGTGACTTTTTGGTTTTGTCTCTGCAGTTGAGTGCTTGGTCGCAGGTTGTTGGCGCCGATGTTTGCAACAGCGAAGCAGCTAACTACCGAGAGGTTTGGGGTCGCTTCGGTTAATAAGCCCGCAGAGTGCGGGGGATTGTATGCACTCTGCGGGCTCGGGTAAAACCCGGTCAGACCAGCTTAGGAGGAGGGGGTGAATTTTCCTGCTTTCACCAAGGCATCTGCTTTGTCCTTGGAGAATGTGATGATGTTTTGCATGCGCTCGGACCCTGAATCTTTAGCACAAGCGTAGACCGCGTGGGACTCTGTGCTTACCGCATCTTCTTTGTCCTTCCAGCAGACGGTATACACCTGATCCTTTGCGTAGTACTTGCGCGGCATAACGAAGGCAGTCACGGTTTCCGTTTCGCCATCCTCGGTTAGGGTGCCGGAGACTTTAAGACCGTAATCGGTAAACTCGTAGGTCAAACTCGCTGCGCTGATGCCGGAACCAACCACCGAGACCGATTTGGCTGCATCGTCGTTGAGGGTAATGGCCACCCGATCGATATCGCTGCCGTCAAAATACAGATTGTAGTAGGTCTTACCGACAAACTCCTTCCGGTCAAAGGCGATGGTTTGAGCGCTGGCGGTAAGCTCCAAAGCCTTGGCCTCAATTGGGCTTCTGGACAGGCTGGCAAAAAACTGACCGTCCTCTTCCAATGACGGTTGGCAAGCAAATTCGCCTTGGCGAACGTCAGAACCCTGTTTGACGCACCCGGTAATGACTTTGGAGTTCCCCTCGCCAGTAGATTCAGTGGCGTAAACTACCGAGAGGGCTGGATCGTCGATGGATCCGTTTTGCGTTGACCCGTCAGCGGATGTTGTAGACCAGGATGTCGGGGTGTAAACGAAGAGTCCGTCCAGCAGGTTCAGCGTGGCGCCTTCCAATTTGTTAGTAAAATACGGAGAGCCAGTCAAAGGGAAAGGGTAAGGAAAACTTCGTGTTCCTGTGCCATCGTTTAGATTGGTCTTGGCCTCTCCTACCCCCCAGAATAAGCGCTCGCCGCCCTCATCCCATCGAGTTGTAAAGAAGTACGTATCGGTTGTTTGACTGAATGCTGCACCAACTAAAGACGCCAGTGCCGGTGTATTAGGCGGAATGTGGGCTCGAATGCTAAAGCGGTCCGCATTAAACGCCTTGATAAGGTCGTCTCTGCCGTCCTTATTAAGCGCCAGTACAGAAAAACTCTCTCGCTCTTCTGGCTCAAAGTGAACGTATCTGACAATGTTCTGGTACTCGGCGAACAAGAACGGCCGGCCGCTATCAACGTCGTCGGCTCCCCAAAACAGCTCGAATTCCCTGATTTCCGCGATGGTTGGCACCCGCAAAAGCCGCACGCCGTTTACCGTGACAAAGGAAAACGTTGTGGTGCCAAGTACTTTGCTCTCCATTTGGCTTTTTGCCGGATTGTACTGCCGAGTAAAGTACGTGGCGGTAGTGCCGGATAAAAACAGGCTCAGGTGTCTGTCGTGTTGGAGGTCAATCCGGCCGACATCGATGAAGGCCAGGGTCTCATCAATGGTGCTATCGGTCTTGAGTATCTTTGCGCCTTCAGCGTGAACGATAAAATCAAGAGAACTGAAGCTCTGGGTAAAGTTGTCGTGGCCCAGGTGATAGCCGACTCGATTGTTATCGAAGCCGTCTTTGGAGCCCATGGAGTACCACTCGTCTTCACGCTCTGTGCCGGTTAAGACAAAGCCTGTCGCGGTGGATGAAAAAGCAGCCTCCTTTTTGATGAGATAGGGCCAATGCACATCGCTAACGGTGTCGTACAAGCTCAGTAAGCCGGCAATGGACTGGTCTTTAAGTTCAATCTGTTTGGCCTGGGCTGAGATAGTGACCGTCTCGCCGTTTTCGCCCTTGTCGGTGCCTTGCACGCCGCCATCATCGGTGATGGCGTAGGTCAAATAACAGTCGTCTCCAGCGGGCTTGGTATATTCTGCCCAGCCGTTTTTGGTTAGCAGTATTAGCGTAAATTCGTCGTTCTTTGAGGCGGCGATCTCGCCAGTAGTGATATTCACCGTGTAGCAATCGTCAACACTTTTCGCCGGCGTATCGCCGCTGGCCGGAGTAAAGGCGAGGTTGTCCGCCCAAACTTCAGCTTCCAGGGTTCCGTCCTCTTCAAAGCCCTCGACTCCGAAAACCCAAATTCCGCCCTGGCGCTGAATCACTTCGCCGGCGGTGGTGCTAGTGGTGGTGGCTTTTGCGGCATCGACCACGCTCGATATATTGTCGGCATCAACGGTGTCGTTGGCTTGCGCGATGTTTGCGATTGCCTTGGCGACTGCTGCTTGGTGTTCCGCTGCATTCTTGGTATCCAGCGTATCCAGCACGTCTTTCACCTGAGCTGAAATTTTCTCTAGCTGCTTGGCGATTCGATTCAGAGCAATTTTTAATGCGTCAGCGGATTGGGCGGAAGTAATACTTCCCTTCGTCACTGCCGCCGCCACGTCGGCCTCGGTGTTCGCCAGCAGGTCTGCAACGACTCTGGCCGTGGTGTGCAAGCGCGCGGCCTTGGCTGCCTTGGCTCGCTGATCTTCATCTGCATCGCCGTCGGTTTTTTGCGCCGCCACGTAATCCGTTGTCAGCGCCTCAGGATCGGTGCCCAGCTGTTCAGCAACCTGTGCTTTGGCCTTGTTCAATGCATCAGCGCTGTCAGGATTGTTTGCCAGAATTTCCTGCCGCGCTTGCTGCACCAGCGTTGTTATGGGGCTGACAAAAACCGTGCCTGCAAGAACCCCGTCGCCGTCATCGTCGGTGGTAGCAACACTGCCGGGCGGGGCGCTGAGGGTATAGGTGCCACCTGCTGCTACCGGCGTTCCTTGGGGGTTGTCTTCGGTAATGGTGTCTTCGTCTATGGTGCCTACGACCACTTGCGTGATCACCGGGTATTTCTCGAAGTCAGCGGCAGTAGCTTGCAAAGTGAACTTGCCACCCTCACCAGTGGTCGTGGCGGTTGCTTCGCCAGCACAGTTGCCATCATTGTTGGTGTCCAAACAGACGGTTGCGTTGCGCAGATAACCGTCTGCTGCAATACCCTTGAGCCCGAGGGTGGTGGGCTTGTCCGGGTCTTTTGGTTTTGGTGTTGGGGTGGGGTAGTTGTCGCTACCGCCGCAGCCAGCGGTAAACAGCACGATAGAGAGAATGGATAAAATGTGTGGGTAGCGCATCGCCGCCTCCTAACTGATTAAGTCAGTTGGCATCTAAACGCGGGGGGGGGGGGGGGGCGGAAAAAAAATTTCTTTGGCTCACAGTTTTTGGGTTTTCTGGGACGCACCTCACACTTTAACTGTCAGCCCAGGCCTTAATCAGGTGGTGAGCGATAGCCCCGGGTCCGGGAATACGCAGGTCCGGGTTTTTTCCGGCGATGGCCGCCCGCACGCTGGGCCGGTCGAACCAGGCAACGTCGGCCATTTCAGCGGTGTCGATGATGATCTCCTTGGTCTCGGCGATGCCGTGACAGCCAATCATCAGCGAGGACGGAAAGGGCCAAGGCTGAGACGAGTGGTAGCTTACCGAGCCAACCCTTATGCCAGCTTCTTCCATGACTTCACGCCGCACCGCCTCCTCCAAAGATTCTCCTTGATCCACAAAACCGGCAAGGGCCGAGTAGAAGTTGCTGGCCGCCATACGCCCTTGAGACTTGCCGAGTAAGCAGTAATCCCCCGCTGGGCTGTCCTGTATCAGCATAATGGCCACGGGATCTGTGCGCGGGAAAATGTGCTTGTTACAGCGGTTACAGTGCCGAATTTGCCCGCCTCTGGCCGCCTGGGTGGGCTGGGCGCACACGGCGCAGTAGGGGTTGCGCTGATGCCAGTCCAGCATGGCTCTGGCTTGACTGACGATGCCGCCCTCGTCAATGCGCAGCTGCGCTGCAGCTTGACGACAGTCCGTAAATTCGTGGATGCCAGCAATAGCATCGGCTTCCGGGGCGCTGGCCGCGAAGCGTCCTTGGCCGTCTTGCAACCCGAGAAATATGACGCTGTTTACTTGAGCGGGAAGCTCCTGGGGCTTAAGCCAAGCCAAGCCGCCTGCTTCGTCAGTGGCCACTTTTAGTTTGTGGAACAGCAGGAATTCACTGCCTGCTGCTGACTCAAGATCCGCAAGGGCGGCGGTGTCTTTGCGTAGATGTTGGGCTCTGTCCAGGGGGTTGCCCGCGAAGGTGTGTACGAAGTTTGAATCTATGGTGTACATAAAAGGAGCCTAGCAAGACCCGTCGACGCAGCCCACGAAATTTTGCAGCCAGCAACGGATTTTTCAGCGGCAAAAATGGGGTATTCTGGATCGACCAGTTTTGACTAATCCAGCGGGCCCAATATGACGCAGACGATTGAGCGTATTCCCTTTGGGAGCACTAACCACCAAAGCAGCCGTGCGATCTTCGGTGCGGCGGCCTTGGGGGCCATGAATCAGGAACGAGCAGACCGCACCATCGATCTAGCGGTAACCTGGGGGCTGAACCACTTTGATGTGGCCGCAAGCTATGGTGACGCGGAGCTGCGGCTAGCACCCTGGCTCAAGCACAATCGGGATTCGATTTTTCTTGCTACGAAAACAGGCCATCGAACCTATCAAAAGGCTAAGGACCAACTCCACGCATCGCTGGACCGTATGCAGGTTGACCGAATTGATCTGATTCAAATGCACAATCTCACGCAGGCGGATCAATGGGAGACGGCCATGGGTCCCGGAGGTGCGCTGGAGGCCTTGGTGGAGGCCAAGGAACAGGGCTTGGTGCGATTTTTAGGCGTCACCGGCCACGGCACCTACGCCCCGGCCATGCACATGCAAAGTTTGGGGGCCTATGCCTTCGATTCGATTCTGGTGCCTTACAACTTCACCATGATGCAGCAGCCTCAGTATGCACAAGATTTCGAGGCGCTTTACGCCATGTGCCAGGCTCAGGGCGTCGCCATGCAAACCATCAAGGGTATTGCGGCCCGGCGCTGGCAAGACGGCGACGAGGAAAAGCGTTTTAGCTGGTACCGGCCCATAACCGACCCGGAGGCCATGAAGCGCGCTATTGATTTTGTCCTGTCTCGAGAAAACCTTTTTATTAACACCAGCAGTGATGCAACATTGTTAGAGCCAGCGCTGCGCTGTATTGCGCAGCCCAGAGCAGAGGTGGATTTAGCGCTGCTGGCCGAGGACGCACAGCGATTGGGTATTGAGCCCTTGTTTGTTCGCGATGTGTCCGATGACGTAAATATCAGCGCGGGCTAGGCGCCGCGCACGAAACAGTTTTTATTGGAAAGTTTTGAGGGGGAGATCATGGCACTACAGGATCAATGGCAGGTTCGCCGATTAGCAGGTTCGTTGGGAGCGGAGATTACCGGCCCGGATCTGAACGAGATTGCCGCGGGCGATCAAGACGGCATTGACGCGGTAAAGGCGTTGCTGCTGGAGCATCAGGTGATTTTTTTCCCCGGGCAGAGCATGGATATTGACAGCCATGTCGCCCTAGGCAAACGCTTTGGCAAAATTGAAAACCACCCCAATCTGAAGAACCCATTCACCCAACACGATGAGGTGTTTGAACTGGCTGCTACCAGAGGCGGGGTTGCCGACGAATGGCACACGGACATTACCTTTGAGGATCAGCCATCTATCCTGTCAATTCTGCACATGGTGACCTGTCCGGAATTCGGTGGCGACACCATGTGGACGAATTTGAATCAGGCTTATCAAGAGCTTTCGCCGCCCATGCAGGCGCTTTGCGACGGCCTAAGCGCACTTCACGATGCTCACCCTCACAATCGAGAGGACATTATGGCCATTCATCCGGTGGTCAGAGTCCACCCGGAAACCGGCGAGAAGGCCCTATATGTGAACGAACACTTCACCCGGCGGCTGGTGGAAATGAACGCGACGGAAAGCAAAGTTGTCCTGGACTACTTAACGACCTGGGTAAAAAACCCGCGCTTTACCGTGCGCTACCACTGGACGCCCGGCACTATCGCAATATGGGATAACCGCTGCACTCAGCATTTCGTCCTGAACGATTTTGAAGGTGAGCGCATCATCCAGCGAGTGACGGTTATGGGTGACGAGGTTTCCGCCGCCGCACCCAGCCCCTGGCAGCCGTGGGTTCGTCCCGGCCGACTGTCAGCTACAACGCGTCTGGATCGGCAGCTTAATCGCTACATGCGGAACAAGGCAGCCGAAACCGCAGAGTAAACGGGAACGGCGAGAGGATTACGGGTCTTGGGTCCAAAGCTGAACCACTGGGATAGCGTTTGCCGCTACTGGTGTATCTAACCCTTCGTTTAGAGATCCCGAGCGGAAGCCGCCCAAATCCAGCGCAACGAAACGGTAGCCTAACGCCTGAATGTCTCGCTGCAGGGTTTCGTGATGGGCAACGGCCAAATCAAACTCCGTCGGTAGAATTTCAAGCCTGGCCACCTCGCCATGATGACGCACGCGAAACTGGCTAAAGCCCAGTGTCGCGAGAATGCCCTCAGCGGCTTCAACTTGAGCCAACAGCGCCTGATTAATCGCGGTGCCATAAGGGAATCGGCTGGAAAGACAGGCTGCTTGGGGTTTATTTGCATTCTCCAGCCCAAGGGCACCGGCAAGAGCGCGAATGTCGGCTTTTCGAAACCCAGCTTCTACCAAAGGGGATTTCACCTGATGATTGTCTGCGGCGACCAAGCCAGGCCGGTGGTCACCTAGATCATCGATATTGGTGCCGTTAACAATGTGTGCGTAGCCCCGCGCTTGAGCAAGGTCTGCCAGCTCGGTATACAAAGACGTTTTGCAATGAAAGCAGCGGTTGGTGGGGTTGGCCCGATACTCGGCCTTGTTGAGCTCGTCGGTGACGATGATTTCGTGGCGAATGCCCCAATCCTCGCTGAGCTTTTTCGATAGCTGCAGATCCGTGCGCTTCAGGCTGGCGGAGCCTGACGTGACCGCCAAGGCTTTTTCACCAAGAACTTGGCCCGCAACGAAGGCCACGAGCGAGCTGTCTACGCCACCGGAAAACGCTACAATGACGCTGTCGTAGGTTCTAACAATTTCTTTTAGTAGATGATATTTATCCGTCAGTTCCGGCGTCATGGTTAAAGCCTATTGATACGATTGGCCAGAAAACCTGCGCCAAAGCCGTTGTCGATATTAACCACGCTTACCCCGGAAGCGCAGCTGGTCATCATGCCCAACAGGGCCGCGACACCATCCAGTGCAGCACCATAGCCCACGCTGGTGGGCACGGCGATGATTGGCTTGTCTACTAAGCCGCCAACTACGCTGGGTAGGGCTCCCTCCATACCGGCGACCACGATGAGCACCTTGGCTGCTCGCAGGTCATCCAAGCGAGCCAGTAGGCGATGCAGCCCCGCCACGCCCACATCGTAAATACGCTGAACCGTGTTGCCATAAAATTCTGCGGTTAAGGCGGCTTCTTCGGCCACGTGCATATCCGAAGTGCCAGCACTGACCACCGCCACGGTGTCCGTCGAAGGCAGCGGCACTTCACTGTGCCACCACAGCAGCCGCGATGGCGCGTGATACTGAACCGCGGCGGGCAGCCCGGTGAGTTTTTCGTAATTCTCTATATCCAGTCGGGTAACTAGAACATTGGTGCCAGCTTGAGTCATGGTGCCGATAATGTCGGAAATTTGCGTCGGGCTTTTACCCTCGCCAAAGACCACCTCGGCAGAGCCAGTGCGCCGGGCCCGGTCAGTATCCAGCACCGTATGGCCAAGATCGGTGAAGAACAGGCTGCGGATTTTTTGCGCCGCCTCGTCGCCGCTAAGGTCACCGCGCTTGAAGGCCGCTAAAACGGCATCAATGTCCATTTTACCGGGGGAGCTCTGGACTAATCTGTCGTGCGCTGCGCAATGGTGCCTGCGTCTTTTAGCGCGGTGATGGCGCTCTCTTCCAGGCCGAAATCGCGCAGTACCTGCTCGCTGTTTGCGCCCAGAAGCGGCGCTGGCCCTCGGGGCTTCACGTCAGCGGTAGCAAAACGCATGGGAATGTTCACGGTGTTGTAGCTACCCAGCTCCGGGTGATCGATGGTGGGGAACATGCCCATTTCCTGGGCGTGGGGGTCCTGGGGTACTTCGTGCAAGCCCATTACCGGCCCCCAAATCAGATTGGCGTCATCAAAAATCTTGCCCCATTCGTCTCGGGACTTGGTAGCCAGGGTATTGTCAAAAATGTCGATCAATTCGGCCATGTTCTTATAGCGCGCTTTCGAATCGGCAAAACGCTCGTCTTCAATCAGATCTTGCAGGCCAACGGCCTCGCACAGCCGCGACCAATACGCGGCGTCGGGCAGCATGTTAAAGACCACCCAGTTGCCGTCGCCGCAGGGAAAACGATTGCCGGTAATGGTTAACATCTCATCCCGCCCGCGCTTGCGTACAGGCATGTGGTCAACAGCGGTGACCGCGTAGTCCGTTGCCTGGGTCCATACCGCTGCCTCGTAAAGAGAGGTCTCGACTACTTGGCCTTCGCCGGTTTTCTCTGCCAGACGTAGGGCACCTAAAATGCCCCCCACCATGGCGAGGCCGGTGGTGTGGTCACCTTGAGCCGGCCGCGCCATTGGCACCAAGCCGCCGTCACCTTCGCGCATAGAGTCGTATAAGCCCGAGCGACCGAAAAAAGCTGTGACGTCATAGCCCGGACGCCAGGCGTCAGGGCCCGAGGTGCCGTAGCCGGTGAGGGTGGCGTGAACAAGCTTAGGGTTGGCCTTAAATAGGCTCTCAGGATCCAGGCCAAACTTCTGCTGGCGCTTGGTGAGCAGGTTGCACATGAAGATGTCGGCTTGCTTTGCCAGCTGGCGCACCAAAGCCGCGCCCTCGGGCTGATCCAAGGCTACGGCGATGGATTCCTTGCCTCGATTGTCCACATCAAACTGAAAGTCGTAGTCCTGCAAAGCCTCAGCAACGCGCTCGCCTTTGACGGGCCGGCCCATGCCGCGCATGGGATCGCCGGTAATGGGTTCGATCTTGATCACCCGAGCACCCATATCCGCTAAGACAGCGCCAGCGCTTGGAGCCGCCATCCAGTTATCAATTTCCAGTACAACCACGTCGTCCAACGGTGCCGGCATGCCAATCTCTCCCAGTAACTACAAGCCAGAGATTACATCCGAGGGAGAAGATTGGTGCAAGGGTTATCCGGTGTTGTTTGGACCAACCCAAGGGTCACGGGACTTTCGTCAATACGTCCACGGTATCTCCCTGGTCTAGAATTTCCCGAACCTTAGCGCTGGCGGCTTCGGTCACGCGAATTCACCGCCGCTGGTAGTGGTCAGGCGTGGTAAACTCCGTCCTCGCCCCGTTTTGGTCATACCCTTGCAGCAATCTCTCTCCTCAAAAGCCAAACCATTCCTAGGCTGGAAAATGGTTCTTGTAGCGTTTTGCATCGATTTTGTGGCGGTGGGCTTTTTCTTTTACTCCTACGGCGTGTTTTTTAAAGCCATTGCCGAGGATTTTGGCGGCTCGCGTTTGGGTGTGGCCATTGGTTTGACCGTGACGAACGCCGTGGGTGCCATCGCTGCCCCCTATGTTGGTCGGGCACTGGATAAGTACCCTCTGCGTAACGTCATGGGATTGGGCGCGGTCTTTATGGCGGTGGGTTTTCTGGGGCTGTCGTTTGTCCAGAACGAACTTCAGTTCTACCTGGTGCTGGGCCTTTTTATTGGGTTCGGCGCCAGCAGCATGGGCAACCTGGCCACCAGTAAGCTGGTGACAAACTGGTTCGACCGGCGGCGGGGTACGGCTCTGGGTATTGCTGCGGCAGGGGTGTCCTTGTCCGGTGTCATCATGCCCTATGTCAGTGCTGAGCTGATTGAAAACTTCGGCTGGCGGCAGGGGTTCCTAGCCTTCAGCGCCTTCACTTTTTTAGTGGTAGTGCCGCTGATTTTTCGGCTAGTGATTTCGCGGCCTGAGGATGTGGGTATGCGCCCGGACGGGGCACTACCCTTGGTTGCTGACGATGGCACCGATATACCACCTCCGCAAAAGCCCCCCGCGCCACGATTGCGCATGATGGAGCTTTTCAGACAACATAATTTTCGCGTCATTGTGCTCACCTTTTCTCTGCTCTTTTGCTGCATGAACACCACGTTGACGCACATGATTCCGCGCCTTACGGATTACGGGTTCTCCCTGGTCCAGGCATCTCTGGTGATGTCGGTTTGTGCCGGGCTCGGGGTGGCCGGAAAGCTGAGTTTTGGCTGGCTCAGTGACCGAATGAGCGTGCGCCGGGTGATGGCGGTCATCATCGTGGCTCAATTCCTTGGTCAGTATCTGATTTTCACTTCCACAGATTATGTGATGATTTGTGTCGGCGCTGCCCTGTTCGGCTATGGCGTTGGCGGTGTGGTGCCCATGCACGGCGCCGTGGTGGGTAAGACCTTTGGTCGGGAGCGCTTCGGGGCGGTGTTAGGTCTGATGCGGCCGGCCATGTTCCCAATACAAATTCTCGGCGTGCCCTTTGCTGGCTGGGTCTTCGACGTAACCGGCTCCTACGACCTCGCCTTTCAGGGAATTTTCGTCCTTTACGTTGTCGCGGCGCTAGCCGTGGCCTTGTATCGACAGCCGGAAAAAACCGTGACCTAGACGTCTTCGGGACGTGGCAGCGTGCTTAGAACCGTGATTTCAACAGCTGGATTTCCGCACTGCCCTGAGTGTCGCAGCGCAACCGTACCGCGTCTCCGAGCACGTGTTCGGCAACGTAGGGCTCAAAGCTCACGGTGGTGAAGGGTTTGATGTCCTCAAATTCCAGCTCCACGGAAAATCCCTCAACCACCGGAAGCACGGTAATGGCGCTGGCCTGGCTGAGCATCTCGCCCAGTTCTGTGGTCAGCGCCTGCTGGGCGGATCGATTTGCGTTGACTCCGCGCACCAGGTATTTGAGTAAGCACGGCTGGCGGGACTGTGGTTCCGTGGGCATTTGTTGGCTGGCCTGGGCGCAGTGCCTAGGCGTTTTTCCAAACCGGATCGCGTTTTTCTAAGAAGGCGTTGACCCCCTCGCGCTGGTCTTCGGTGCTAAATAAGTCGACAAATTTTTGCCGTTCGTAGGGCAGGGCGTCTGCCACGGCGTTGTCGCGAGCCTGATGGATTAGCTCCTTGCAGTAAGTTACCGAGATCGGACTTTGCTGGGCGACTTGGGCGGCTAGTTCAATGGCCCTTTCCTTAGCCTTGCCCGTCGCAACGACTTCTTCCACCAAGCCAATGCGCTCAGCGGTTTCAGCGTTGACGCGCTCGCCGCACAAGATCATTTTTTTCGCCCAACCCTCGCCAACCAGCCAAGAAAGTCGCTGGGTGCCACCGGCACAGGGCAGCAGTCCTACCTTGGGCTCAGGCAGAGCCATTTGCGCCTGGGTTTCGGCGATCCGAATGTCGCAGGCTAAGCAGGCTTCCAGTCCACCGCCCATGGCAAAGCCATTGATGGCGGCGATAGAAACGCCGCGAAAGTCCGCCAGGCACTCGAAGCCTTTGCCGAAAAATTCCGCCATGTTGCGGGCGTTATCGGGATCACCGTCGGCGAACAAGTTGAGGTCGGCACCGGCGGAGAAGAACTTTTCGCCTTGGCCAGTAATCACCAGCGCAAAAATGTTCCGGTCGGCGTTCAGAGCTTCGATCAGCGATGCCAGTGCTGGCAGGCTCTCAGTGTCCCAGGTGTTCGCGCCGGGGTTATCGATGGTAACAACTGCCGTGTGATCAACGATCTCCACTTTAAGTTTGTCGGATGTGCTAATGCTCATTGAATGACCTCCAATGCACCGGCCATGAGCATGCGGCGAGAAATGATTACGCGCATGATTTGATTGGTGCCTTCTAAAATTTGATGAACCCGGGTATCGCGCACATAGCGCTCCATGGGGTACTCCCGCAGGTAGCCGTAACCGCCCAACAGCTGCAGCGCATCGTTGCACACTTTAAAGCCTGCATCCGTCGCGAATCGTTTTGCCATGGCGCAATAGGTGCCTGCCTGACCGTCACCGCTGTCCAGCTTGCTCGCTGCCAGCCGAACCATCTGTCTGGCGGCTACGAGCTCGGTCAGCATGTCCGATAGGGCAAACTGGGTAGCCTGAAAATCCGCAATGGCCTGGCCAAACTGGTTGCGCTCCTGGACGTAGGCAGTCGCATCTTCCAGCGCTTTTTGCGCAGTGCCAACACTGCACGTGGCGATGTTGATGCGGCCACCGTCTAAGCCATCCATAGCGATGGCAAATCCCTGGCCTTCTTCACCTAGGCGGTATTTTTTCGGCACTCGAACATCGTCAAAGGTGATCGCTCGAGTTGGCTGGGCGTTCCATCCCATTTTATGTTCATTTTTGCCATAGCTAATGCCGTCGGCATCCGCGGGTACGAGTACAGCGGTGACTCCCTTGGGTCCTTTGTCGCCGGTGCGCAGCATGAGTACTAACACGTCGGTTTCGCCCGCACCGGAGATAAAGGCCTTGCTGCCATTAATCACGTAGTAGTCACCGTCGCTAACAGCACTGGTGCGAAGGGCTGCCGCATCGGAGCCTGCACCGGGCTCGGTTAAGCAGTATGACGCCAGTTTGGTGCCGGCGACTAAGTCCGGACACCATTGGTCGATCACGTCTTGTTGGCAGAACCGGCCAATCATGCTGGTGGCCATATTGTGAATGGTCAAAAACGCTGCCGTTGTAGTGCAGCCCTTGGCCAGTTCCTCCACGATAAGGCTCGCGTCCAGCCGAGGCATGGCCAGCCCGCCCGCCTGTTCCGGAGTGTACATACCCATAAACCCCAGCTCGCCTGCCTGTCGCAGGGCGTCTTTGGCAAAGTGACTGTTGGCGTCCCACTCGGCGGCATAAGGCGCAAGCTGGTCTTGAGCGAAGGCTTTTGCGGTATCAACAAAGCCCTGTTGTTCTTCTGTTAGCGCGAAGTCCATGACCTCTCCTGTATTAACTCAGTGCAATTCAGCGCAGGTCGTTCAGTGTATTACAGCTGCTGGGCTTGGGCATCTGAATCCTGTTGGGCTTGCTCGGCGATGAGCTTTGGCGGTTTAGCAAACCAAAAACACATGGCACCGATTAAGGAACAAAACGCAATGCAGGTGAAGGCCAGGTTGTAGTTGCCGTAAAGATCGAACATTACCCCGGAAAATAGCGGGCCGCAGGTCATGCCGATCATCACGATCAAAGAGGAGATGCCCATGATGGTGCCGAAAGACTTGGGCCCGAAGTAATCTGCGCGCAGCGCCACCATCAGCGGGGCTCGAATGCCCCAGGCCAGACCATGGGCGACGGCAAACAGCAGAACCAGTTCTGGCTGGGCGCCATAGGTCAGGGCAATCAGGCCAACAAAGTGGCCCATCATGCACAGCACACAGATAGCTCGTTTGTCGAAGCGGTCACCGATTACACCGCCTAAAAATAGCCCGGTCATCTGCAGGGCCGTCATGAGCGCAAAAACAAAGCCAGCGTTTACTGGCGAGTAGCCTAAATCGAAGGTCAGATAAGGAATCAGGTGGGCGAGCATCGACGACACCGTCAGCAAGGACAGACCGTGACCGGAGGAAATCAGCCAAAACGAAGGTTCTCGAACAGCCTGACGCCAGGTTAGGCTGATCTGAGACTGGCTGCGGTTTAGCTCGTCAGTGGGTTCATCGTCCCCGCGTGCTCGAACGCCGTCGGGTACTTCGCCATAGTCCTCGGGGCGATGCCTGACTAGGCTGACCAAAGGAATGCCGACCACCATAATTAGAATGCTGGAGTACAGGGCCATGGAGCGCCAGCCAAAGGCCTCTAGCCCCATCATGACAAAGGGCACGCACAGGCCGCCGGCAGAAAAGCCAATCTGGGACATGGCAACGGCCTTGGCTCGGTGCGCGTCAAACCAGCTGACAATGGATACCATGAGCGTGGCAAAGCCGCCGAGGCTTGAGCCCAGTGCGATTAGAATGAACGCGATGAAATAGGTGGTGATGGTTTCCACCAGGCTGAACAAGAAAAAGCCCACGCTGAAAATGACGGTGCCGATAATGAGAATCAGCCTTGGCCCATAGCGGTCTACCAGCCAACCTTGCAGCGGGCCCAGCAGCCCGCTTTCCAGTCGGGTCAGGGCGAAGGCTAAGGACAGCACTGACATACTCCAGCCAAAGTCTGCCTGCAGCTTCAGCGCATAGCCGCCGTAGGAGTGCATCCACGTCAGCGCGGCCAGCCACTGCACGCCGGCGCAGGCGAGTACAATCCACCAGCCATAAAACACTTTGCCGCCGGGGCGAAAAATGTTGTTCAACTGGAGGCCAAGGCGTTTGAGGGGTGAAGACATGGCGTCATGATACTCAGCAGCTGCTGGTTCAGACATACTTGACAGAGCATTCTTTTGACGCGAATTGAAATTGGCTTGGAGTAGCCAGTCTAGGGAGGCGGTTTGGGCGTTCTCGGTTTGCAGCACTTAGTTTCGCGAGACCAATTTAGAAAAGCTCGCATGGAGAATTTAAGGTGAGCCAGCGACCAGGCGAAGATACCTTCAACGCGGGGCAGGCGTTGGTGTTATCCGGTGGTGGCGCTCGAGCGGCTTATCAGGTGGGATGCCTGCGAGCCATCGCACACAAAATCCCGGATTATCGTCCGCAGATCCTAACCGGTGTTTCGGCTGGCGCTATCAACGCCACGCATCTCGCCGCCTTTCAGGGCACTTGGCTGCAAAGCGTGGAAGCGTTGGTATCGCTGTGGCGACAAATGCGCACTCAGGAGGTCTACCGCACTGGCTTGGGACCCCTGGCGAGTCGAATGGGACACTGGGGCCTGCACTTTGTCAGTGGCGGCCGCCTCGGGCGTAAAGACATTCGCGGCATGGTCAACAACAAGCCCCTGCGCCGGTATTTGCAGCGCCATTTAGCCGCTGATCCGGCGACCGGAGAAATTGCCGGTGTCGATCGCAATCTAGCGGACGGCTGGCTCAAGGCGCTGGCTGTGGTCACTACCAATTACGGCAGCGGCCGCTCGGAAGCCTGGGTGGACACCCTGTCCGAGCAGATTTGGAGCGGCAGTCAGGTGACCGGACAGCATGCCTCGTTGACTATTGATCACGTCATGGCGTCGGCGGCGTTACCGTTTTTCTTCCCCTCGGTTCGACTGCAGGGTCAGTGGCATGGCGACGGCGGCGTGCGTTTGGCGGCGCCGCTGTCACCTGCTATGCGTCTGGGAGCGAAGCGAATTCTGGCGGTGTCACCGCGAACATTACCGACCCAGGGCCGCAATGACGAACCGGCGCGCTATCCCTCGCCGGGGCAAATAGCCGGGGTCATGCTCAACGCGGTATTTCTTGACCTGCTGGATTTCGACGCCATGCAAATGCAGCGCATTAATGATTTGCTGCGGCGCATACCTCGCCAAAACTGGGGGCAACAGCGACCGGTCGCGGTGATGGTGCTGCGGCCTCAGCAGGATCTCGGTGAGATCGCCAGGCAATCGCAGCAGCAAATGCCTGGCGCGTTCCGTTTTTTCTCCGGCGGGTTTGGCGGTAAGCATGAGCCAGCAGCAGATGCGTTGAGTATGGTGAACTTTGAACCTGACTACCTGGGCCAGCTTATGGACTGCGGAGAGCAGGATACCTATGCCCGCATGGATGAAGTTGAAGCCTTTCTGCGTGGTTAGGGTGAACGTGAAAGTCATGAGTATTCATGAGTGAGTTAACGAGGTCGGATTAATGTCGCGTGTCTTGGTGCTACAGAGCGCTCCCGACGGTGTCGCGCCATGGCAGCAGCGCTGTATGGCGTCGGTGCGGGCCTGGGCCCAGGCGCGGGATTACGCTTATCAACGGCTGGGGGATGAGCTGTTTGAGCAGGTTCCCGATTGGTACATGGCCAAGGTTCAAGGGCGCATGCCCATTGCCGCAGACTTGGGGCGTTTGCAATGGGCCCAGCGTTTGCTGCAAAACAATTTCGATTGGGTGCTGTGGTTTGACGCTGACGTGCTGGTGTTCGCGCCGGAGGTTTTTGCGCCAGAGCTGGGTAGCGACTGTGTGTTCGGGCAGGAACATTGGGTGCAGCCGAAATCTCCCAATCGCAGCGGCTGGCAGGTTCGAAAGAACGTTCACAACGCCTTCGCTGGTTTTCCGAAAGACTGTGTAGTGCTGCCGTTTTTGTCGAATCTGATCTTGCGCATGATGGCCCGAGTGAATGCAGATTATATTGCGCCGCAGATGATGGGGCCGAAGCTGCTGACGAGCCTGCACAATTTGGCGAACTTCGAATTGCGGCCGGAAGTTGGTGCGCTATCGCCACCGGTGCTGTTGGATATAGCGGCGGATCTGCCAGATTGCGGTGCGCTAAATGCTCTGTGTCAGCGTCAGGCTCAGCCGTTAGCTGCGGCTAATCTGTGCGCTAGTCTGCTGCATGAATTGGACCCCCGGCCCGCTCTTGCAGAACAGCGAATGAATCGTGCGGTGCAGCGGCTGCTCACGTGTTCCTCGGGTTTATCTAGACCAAAGGATCTTGGTGCTTGATCCAAACCAGTACGTTACTTAGGCTGGCTCCCCGATTAATACAGACTGTCCAGGAGAGACCCATGTCAGGTACACCCATCGCCAACGCTATCGAAAAGCTGAATGCTCAGATCGGCCAAGCCTCAGAACCCACGGATTGGTTTGAGATTACCCAAGAAAGAGTGAATACCTTCGCCGACGCAACCCTAGACCAGCAGTGGATTCACGTGGATCCAGAGCGAGCAAAGGCTGGGCCATTCGGCGCGGCAATCGCCCACGGTCAGCTCACCTTGTCAATCATGAGCTTTTTGCCCGGGGGCTCCGGTGTCGGCCTGCCGGCCCTAGATGGCATGAAGCTGGGTATTAACTACGGCTGGAACAAAGTGCGGTTCATGAACCCGGTACAGGTGGGCGCGAAAATCCGCACGGTAGGCAAGCTCGTAAGCGTCGAAGAAAAGGGCGGTATGCTGGAAGTGATCAACGAGATGACCGTGGAGATCGACGGCGCAGACAAACCCGCCTGTGTGGCGGAAAGCGTATTGCGAATCGTTTTTTAGATGGATCATCAGGCGCGAAATTGGTCGCCCCTTTGCCAGCCGGAGGCCTGATTAGGCGTTATTGACTGTATGTTTACTTACCTAAATCCTGACGTCCGAAAGCGCCTGATCGCTGATGGCAAGCTCACCCGGATCGACGCCGATGGCCAAACCATTGACGTGGATCAGGTAGAGCCACCAAGCGAGCTGGCTATTAACCTGATGGGGCCAATCCCCCTGCCCATGAAACTGCCCGGGGTGGATACCACCGTGCAGTGGTATGCCGCTGTGCGCAGCACCGAGCTACGTGGCGTGGAAGCGCTGGCATCTGAGCTCAATGCTAGGGGCGGTCAGCATTTGTTTGCTCACCTAGTGTCGCCCCTGGCCGTGAACAGCGTGCTGGTGATTGGTGAACCCGGGGAAAACCCGCTGGTTCGCGTACACAGCAATTGTCTTACCGGGGATGTGTTTGGCTCCGAGCGCTGTGATTGTGGACCGCAGCTGGCTTCGGCAATCAACCGCATCGAGTCCGAGGCCTCGGGCGGTTATCTGATTTACATGGCAGGTCACGAGGGCCGCGGCATTGGCCTGTGGGCGAAGGCAGCCACCTACCTGCTGCAAGACGCCGGAGAAAATACCTACCAGGCCAATCGGAGTCTGGGTCTGCCCGACGACTGTCGAGACTTTACCGACGCGGCGGTGCTGCTGAAGCGCTTTATTGGCCACAAGCCATTTCGCCTGCTGACCAACAACCCGAAGAAACTGGAAGATTTAGCCGCTCATGGCCTGACTGAAGTCACCCGAGAGAAGCACGTTACCGGTGTTGGTCAGTGGAATAAACGCTACCTTAATGCCAAGCGCGACTGGGGCCATGCTTTGGCGGAAGAAGACCTGACGTAATGGCTCAAGGTTGGGTTGTTTTGGCGGCTTGGCTGCTTTTGCAAACCAGTGCTTTCGCCGAACTGCGCATTAATCAGATTCAGTTTGTTGGCAGCCACAACAGCTACAAGCAGGCCATGTCGGCGCCTTATCGAAGTCTCCTGGGCTGGGTCAATGAAGACGCAGCCAGGGCCTTGGACTATGCCCACGTTCCCCTGCATCAGCAGCTGGATTTAGGGTTACGCAAACTCGAGCTAGATGTGTTTTACCGCCGGCAAACCGAGGACTTTCCTGTAGGGCATGTTCAGGTCATTGACATGAACAGCCACTGCAGCCCGCTGACGACATGCCTTCAGGAGTTGCGCAGCTGGTCGGTTCGGCACCCGGACCATGCACCGATTTTGATTAGCCTGAACGCAAAAGATCAGCTGATCGATTGGTTGCCCCACCCTGAACCCTTTGACCAAGATGCGTTTGCGCTACTTGACCGCCGCATTGAAGCGGTTTTGGGTGACCGGTTGATCAGGCCAAAGCACGTGATCTTAGTAGGTCAAGCTAAACCCATTTGGCCGCCGCTAGATCAGGCCCGAGGGAAATTTTTGTTGATTCTGGACGAATCTGGAGCGAAGCGGGATCTCTATTTATCGGGGTGGCGGCAGCGACCAATGTTCGTCGCCATGGACTCGGCACATGCCGCTGCAGCGGTGTGGATCGTCAATGACCCTATGGCAGAGCAGTCTCGGATCCGCCAACTGGTTCGGCGGGGGTTTATGGTGCGAACTCGCGCTGACGCGGACACCGTCGAGGCGAGAAACAATGACATCCGCCGCCGCGACGCGGCGTTTAGCAGTGGCGCCCAGGCCGTCAGCACGGACTATTACCTGCCCACCAATACCTTCGGCAACGATTATCGGGTGTGGATTACTGGCGGGCTTCGCTGTAACCCCATTGCGGCCCCGGCTAGCTGCGACGATAAGCTGATTAAGCGCTAATAGCGGACACAAAAAACCCGCCAAAGGGCGGGTTTTTCGCGTCGAAGTGTCGACCCTTACTTGATTACCAACTTATCGTCGATGGCCGTGTAAGGCTGGCCCTCGTACTTGCGTACTTCGTTGCGGCCAACAACCATGTGATGCACCTCATCAGGTCCGTCAGCCAGACGCAGGGTACGCTGACTGGTGTACATACGAGCCAGCGGCGTCCACTGAGACACGCCGGTGGCGCCGTGAATCTGAATGGCTTGGTCGATGATGTTGCATACTTTCTCAGGAACCATCGCCTTAATCGCGCTGACGTAAACCCGAGCTTCCTTGTTGCCCAAGGTATCCATAGCCTTAGCGGCCTGCAGAACCATTAGGCGACAGGCGTCGATTTCGATTCGAGCGCGAGAAACCCACTCTAGGTTCTTGCCTAGCTGAATGATGGGTTTGCCGAATGCATGACGAGTAGTGGAGCGGCGGATCATCAGCTCCAGGGCACGTTCGGCAACACCGATAGAGCGCATGCAGTGGTGAATCCGTCCAGGTCCAAGGCGCAGCTGGGAGATTTCAAAGCCGCGACCTTCGCCGAGCAGCATGTTTTCCTTGGGCACGCGCACATTGTCAAAGTGGATGTGCATGTGACCGTGAGGCGCATCGTCGTGACCGAAAACTTCCATGCCGTCCAGAATGTTCACACCCTTGGTGTCGATAGGCACCAGAATTTGCGACTGCTGTTTGTGAGCGGGAGCGTCTGGGCTGGTTTTCACCATGGTAATCATGATCTTGCAGCGTGGGTCGCCGGCGCCGGAGATGTAGTACTTCTCACCGTTGATGACCCACTCGTCACCGTCGAGAACGGCTTGGGTTGAGACGTTCTTCGCGTCCGATGATGGAACTGCAGGCTCTGTCATAGCAAAAGCAGAGCGGATTTCGCCATTGAGCAAGGGCTTGAGCCACTGCTCTTTTTGCTCCGGGGTGCCGACGCGCTCCAGAACTTCCATGTTGCCGGTGTCCGGCGCGCTGCAGTTTAGGGTTTCGGAAGCCAGTGGGCTTTTACCCAGCTCGTTAGCGATGAACGCATAGTCCAAGTTGGACAAACCTTCACCGGTGTCTGCGTCTGGCAGGAAGAAGTTCCAGAGGCCAGAATCCTTGGCCTTTTGCTTGGCGGTTTCCAGCAGCTCCAGCTGCCCGTCACCGTAGCCCCAATGCTCTTTGCGTCCTTCGCCGAGGCGGTGGTATTCCTCGGTGATCGGATCTACGTTTTCTTTGATGTGCTTTTTAACGGCATCCAGAAGCGGCTGCGCCTCCTCCGACATCGTTAAATCGAATAGATCTGGATTTTCCAAAACCGCTTCTGTCATGAGCTGTCCCCTCGGTAATAAATGAATCGAACCGCCCGATAGTACAACAAGCGGTGTCGATATGGCACGCGGACAGACGCATCCCTAATGAGAAATTGCTCGGACAAATCCAGCCGCGCAGTGGTCTGGTTCGCCGCCCCGGAAGCAGTTCCCCGGGGCTACACGCCTTTAAGGTTGGGGCTGTGCTGGCAGCGGTTGGCCTTTTTCACCGCTTAGCCATTGGCGCACTTTAGGCCCGAGTTCGACCACATCCTCCACCATGAGGTAGAGGCAGGGGACCAGCAGTAGCGTAATCACCGTGGCAAATAGAACGCCCCAAGCCAGTGAGATAGCCATTGGCAAGAACGGTGCGGTGGCGGGGGTGCTAGTCGACATAAGCGGAATTAGGCCGACAAACGTCGTCACCGAGGTGAGAATAATTGGGCGAAATCGAATCGAGGTGGCGAACAAAATTGCCTCTATTGCGCTCATGCCTTCCCGCCTTTGGCGATTGGCGTAATCCACCAACACCAGTGAGGCGTTCACTACAACACCGGAAAGCGCCACGATGCCCAGGGCCGAGAAAAACATCAGCTGTTCATTCAGCACGTAGTGGCCGGTAATAGCGCCTACGGCACCGAAGGGTATGACGCTCATAATGACCAGGGGCTGCAGGTAGCTCCGCAGGGGAATTGCCAGCAAACCGTAGATGATGATCAGGGAAAACAGCGAGCCAATGGCGAGTCCGCCCAGGGCTTCGGCGCGTTCTTCTTGTTCGCCACCAAGCTGTACGTCGATGTTGGGGTAGCGCTGGCGAAACTGCGGAAGCAGTTCGCTGCGAATAGCCGCGCTCACCTCTTCTGGCGTAACCGCGGTTCGATCCACGTCGGCTCGAACCTCTACCTGGCGCTTGCCGTCCAGCCGGTTAATGCGCGAAAAGCCCCGGCCGATGTCGAATTGGGCCACGGAGTAAAATGGCACCTGAGAACCGCTTGGCGTGCGAATGTACATGTCCTCAAGGTTGCCAATGGATTTTCGCTCGGCTTCCGGGAAGCGCACCATGACGCGCACATCGTCCTGGCCGCGCTGAATGCGCTGGGCTTCAGCCCCGTAGAACGCCCCCCGAACTTGATTGGCTAAATCGCTCAGGGTCAGGCCTAGATTGCGAGCCTCGGGCAGCAACGCCAATTGAACTTCCTGCTTGCCTGAGCGGAAGGAGTCGCTGATGTCGAAGACGCCGTTAAAACGCGAGAGTTCGGCCTTAAGCTCTTCCGCTGCTCGGCGCAGCTCGTCAACGTCGTCACCGCGCAGTTGGTAGGCGATAGGGGCGCCGGTGCTGTACGTATCAGCATCAAAGCGCAGTTTCACCGCGTCAGGGATGGGCCCGACAGCTTCTCGCCATCGGTTGGCGACCACTTTGGCTGACAGGTTGTTGCGTTCTTCTAGCACCACCAGGTCTATGACCACTTCGGCAATGTTGCTGCGCCCGGCGGTCATGGGTCTGCCGGGTCCGTTACGGTCCACTTCCTGACCCACGCTCACCAGAGTGTTTTTTACCATGGGCTGGGTTAAGCCTAGTTCTCGGGTCATCTCCTCATTAATTCGCTGGGCGGCCAGCTCAATGCGTCTGGCGGCCTCCAGCGTGGTCTCTGCTGACACGCCTTCAGGCATTTCCAGGCCAGCGTAGACCCGGTTTCCCTCCACCGCAGGAAAAAAGCCAAATACCACTCGGCCACTGAGAATCATGGCTAAGGCGATAATCAGCAGCCCAAGACACACCGATGCGGCGGCATAGCGCCACTGCACTACCCAACCTACAAAGGGCTGGTAGCGATTCCGTGAGAAGGATTCCAGGGCATTGGCCAGGCGGCCCTGGAAGTCATTCCATTTTTTGCTCAGCCCTGCGGTGGCAACCTTGGTGGATCGATGGGCCAGGTGAGAAGGCAGGATCAGCTGGGACTCGATGATGCTGCAGATCAGGGCAAAGATGACGACCCAGCCAATGGGGGAGAAAAACTCGGCCATGCGGCCTTGGACCAGAATCAGCGGCAAGAAAGCGGCAATGGTGGTGAGAACGCCGAAAATCACCGGTACGCTGACTTCCCAAGTACCTTCAACAGCGGCGTCGAGCCGGGATTTACCCATCTGCTCGTGGCCATAGACTCGCTCGCCAACCACAATGGCATCGTCCACCACGATGCCCAACACCAAGATGAAACCCATGACGGTCATGGTGGAAATGGTGATGTCCATGCCGGGCAAAAATGCCAAGGTTCCCATCAGCGCAACCGGAATGCCAATAGCCACCCACATAGCGAGCCGGAACTGAAGAAACAGCGCAAGAATTAACAGCACGAGGAGAAGGCCGCCGCCGGCGTTTCGCGTGAGCACGGACATGCGTTCTTGCAGCTCTAAAGAGGTGTTTATCCAAATATCGGTGGTTACGCCAGGCGGCAGCTGGCGCTGGTAGTCTGCTACCACTTGCTGGGCGTCCTTGGCGATCTGGATTAAGTCCTCAGAGCCCACCTGGGACACATTAACCATGGCGGCGCGAGCGCCGTTGAATTCCGCCATCAGGTCGCCTTCTTGGAAGGTATCGCGAATATCGGCGATGTCGCTGAGCATTACCCGCGTGCCGTCGTTGCGGGTCAATACGACGACGTCGGCGAATTCGTCACCGTAATAAGCTTGGCCCGTGGTGCGAATCAAAATCTCGCCGCTGCGGGAGCGGATGGTGCCCCCCGGCATGTCTAGGGACGATTGGCGAATCGCGCGAGAAACTTGGTCTAGGGTGATGCCGTAGGCGCGCAGGGTCTGCTCGGAGACCTCGACGGAAATTTCGTAAGGGCGAATGTAATCCACGCTAACCTGAGAGATGCCTTCAACGGCGGCAAGTTCGTCGCGCAAATCCCGGGCAATTTCTTTAAGCAGCCGCTCGTCGGCATCACCGCTCACGGCAACCTGAACCACCCGCCGGGCGATGGTGAGCTTGGACACGATGGGTTTTTCGGTCTCCTGGGGAAAACTGTTAATGCCGTCGACGCGGCTCTTAATTTCGTTAAGTACGAGGATTTCGTCGGCATCAATTTCCATTTCCGCGAACACCGCGCACATGCCCTCGGTGGCATCGCCGACAACTTTTTTCACACCCTCTACGCCCTCAATGGCTTCTTCAATGCGCACGCAAACGCCTTTCTCGACTTCAATGGGCGCGGCGCCGAGGTAGGGCACGTTGACAATCACGGCGGGTATATCGAAGGACGGGAATTCTTCTTGGTTCGTTAAATAGGCACCAGCTGAACCGCCGAGCAACAGCAAAATCATCAGGAGATTGGCGGCAACCGGATTGTTGGCAAACCAGCGAATGGCAGTGTGCATGACGCTCAGACTCCTTGTGGGCCAGCTTCATCAGTGACCGGGTTCACGTTCATCCCGTCGATAGCCGTCTGCAGAGTGGAGACACAGACCCGTTCGCCGTCGAGTAAGCCATCGGCAACCAGCACGCTATCCTGGTAAAGGCGCAGGGGGGTTATTGTGCGAAAGCGTATTTTGTCTTCGCCGTCCACAATGAGCACTTGATTTTGGTTGCGCAGAGACGACCGAGGCAGCACGACGACGTTCTCCACCGCGATGCCCGAAATTTCCGCGTTGACGAATAAACCCACGGATAAATCTGGCTGATTCTCTTGGGTTTCGACTCGGGCGACGAGTTGAACCATGCGGCTGGCAGTATCGATTTCCGCCTCAGTGCGCACGATTTTGCCGGCCCAGCTCAACGTGCGGCCACCATACTCCGCTTTCAGCACAACGCTAGGCTGCTGAGCTGCCGGAAGGTTGCCCGTGCGCAGGGTGGGCAGATTTAGAAAAGCGAGCTGACGGTCGGCAATGGGCAGGCGAACCTCGACGACGTCGCTGGCGTACAGGGTTGCAATGGGCTGGCCTCGAGCGGCGAATTGGCCAATATCGACGTTCTCGGCTTTCACCAAACCGTCGAAGGGAGCCCGCAGCACTGTGCGGTTTAAATTTTCTTCCGCCTGCTCAAAATTTACCTGCGCATCCTCGAAGGCGGCTTGTGAAACCCGATAGGCGCGCAGGCCGTTTTCCAGGGCTGAGCGTGAGGTGAGCTTACGTTCGGCCAGGCTTTTGAGGCGGCCATATTCGAATTTGGCGTGCTCTACCTCCGCTTGGGCGCGCTTCAACGCAGCCTTGGCGCGGTCTCGGGCGTTTTTGTAGTCTAGCTCGTCGATCCGCGCCAGTTCCTGTCCTGCAGCGAAATAGCCGCCAGCGACTAGGTTTGGCGACGTCCAGGTAACCCGGCCAGAGACCTCGGGTATCAGTTGACTGACCGTAGACGGCACCACCGAGCCTTGGGAGTGAACGGTGAGTTGAATGGACTCTAGGGCGACGTTTTGCACGCGAACGGTGACCGGCACAGGCTTAATGCTCGTGGGCTCGAGTTCAGGCGCCGTGGCCATGAGGGTGGCGGCACCAAACAGAAAGGCGACGACGATGGCACCAGGGATGATGAAGGTTCTGATCATTGTGCGGAGGCCTCCCGGCCTTGTTCTTGGGCGAGCACGAAGGCTCGCGTCATGGTTTCTCTATTAAGCTCGGCTAAGGCATCGAAGGTGCCCCGAACGGCGGCGATGTCGCGCTTGGCCAGGGCGTTTTCTAATTGGCGTGCGTAGACCGCATAGCGCTGGCGGTCCGGGGTGGCGAACTCTGCTACAGCGCCGAAATTTGGTGCGATCTGCTCGTAAAGGGTTCTCGCAATCAACTGCAGCGGTAAATTTTTGCTGGCCTGCATGATATGTTGCATCAGGGCAAATCGCGCCTCACCGTGTTCAGCGTCGGTGGTGTCAAGGCCCAGGAGCGGCAGCAAGTAGCGCTGTACCTCGGCGATGGTTGCATCCGAGGCGCTTTCCACAACTTGGGTTGCGGCAACGCAGACGAGGTTGTTGAACACAACGAGGATCTGATCCACTAAACCCGGATCTGGAAGATCTGTTTGCGCCATGAGATATCCAATGGTGTCCAGGCTGGCAAGCTCGCGCTGACGGACTCGGGCACCCCCAGGCTGCACTTCCGCTAACCCCAACTGGACGACTTTGGCCATGGCCTCACGCACGGCACCGCGGTTGGCGTCAAAGCGCTCCACCAGGTCTCGCTCGGAAGGCAAGCGTTCCCCGGGACGATAGTGCCCAGCCAAGACGTCGCGAATCAGGGCGTCGGCTACTTGATTACTTTTGATGCTCACAACTTGTCTGCTTGGTCTGTCTTATTTCCGCGGTCATTTCCGTGTTCGTTACCGCTGTTATTACGGTGGCTGCTGAACAAGGTTAATAGGTCAGACCAATTTGGTCAGACCAAAACGCATAGTACGCCGCATATTGGCGATAACGCAACAGTTTGTTACGTCAAGTAACGCTAAGTGAGGTGTTTGAATACGGGGCCACAGATGCGGTGCCTAAGCATCGGGGTCTTGTATCGTTCAAGGGGAGAGGCCGTGGAGGTCTTTTCAAGGCTTGTGCAGCCTGTGCCCGGAGTCTGGTATGGCTGCCGAATACCGCCAGCCTTTTTGGCTTACTGTTCGACGAAGGCCCGTTCGAGGACATAGTCGCCGGGCTGTCCTTGGCCGGGTGATGCAACGAAGCCGCGTGCGTCCAGCGCGGCGCTCACATCCCGCAGCATATCTTGGCTGCCGCAGAGCATAATCCGATCCGTGGCCGGGTCGAGATTCAGCGTGCCGTTATCCATCAGATGGGTGATACGACCCTGGGTCTCAAAGGCTTCCCGAGTCACCGTGGGCAGATAGGTCAGCTTCGGTGCGATCATCTCACCGAGGATCTCATCATTCGGCAGGGTATCTTTGAAATAGTCGTAGTAAGCCAACTCGCTTTTTTCACGCACGCAGTGCACGAGCAAAATTTCGTCAAAGCGCTCGTAGGCCTCGGGGTCCTTGGTGATACTTAAGAAGGGCGCCAAGCCGGTGCCCGTGGAGAGCAGTACCAAGCGTTTACCCGGATTTAGATCGTCAATAACCAGTGTCCCCACGGGCTTTTTGCTGACCAGTACCGTATCCCCAATCTCAAGGTGCTGAAGACGAGACGTTAGCGGTCCGTCCGGCACTTTGATGGAAAAAAATTCCAGGAACTCATCGTAATTCGCGCTGGCGATGGAGTAGGCACGGAGCAGGGGTTTGCCATCGACCCGCAGCCCAAGCATGACAAAGTGGCCGTTGGCGAAGCGAAAGCTGTCCGAGCGAGTGGTTTTGAACGAGAACAAAGTATCGTTCCAATGGATAATGTCTGTGACTTGCTCTTCGACCAATGCCGCCATGTGAAATCCTGACCGAGGTTGGAGGGCGGCGATTATAGGGATCTATGAACCTATTGCGAGGCCTACAACCTTTAAAATGGTTATAAGGCTATAGCTATGGCCAATTAACGTTTTGCAAACCTTATTTGTAAATCTTATTTGTAAACCTTAGAGGCTTTAACCTCCAGCGATGACAGGGTAGCCTGCGGCCCCCTGCGGTTACGCCGCAAGGGCAAAGCAACAACATACTATTCGGAGAAGTCGATGAAAGTCGTTTTAAAAAATGATGAGTACACAATCTATCAGCGTCGCGATGGTCGCTACGCGGTAGAAGGTGCGGACAAAAAAGCCATCAACGGTGATGACAAGGTTGCCATTTTAGTCTTCAATGATCTGATCAAGGCAGCGCTTCCACCCGCGCCGGAGCCGGTAGAAGAAGCAGCGGAAGAGGCGGTGGAAGAGGCGGCGGAAGCCACCTCAGAGGAAGCTATAGAAGCGGGGGCAGACGAGGAGACAGAAGAAGCTGCTGAAGAAGCCGAGGCAGCAGAGCCAGCGGACACTGCTGAGGCGGATGAAGCCCCTGCGGATGAGTCGGATGGTAAAGAAGACTAGTCCCCAGCGCCGTGTCTGAATCGTCCCCAAAAATAGAAGTCGTCAGCGCCTTCAGCCCGGCGGGCGATCAACCTCGTGCCATCGACACACTGGTCGATGGCATCGAGGCCGGCCTGGCCCACCAAACACTATTGGGGGTTACAGGTTCCGGTAAAACCTTTTCTATCGCCAACGTCATATCGCGGCTACAGCGACCGGCCCTGATTATGGCTCCCAACAAAACCCTGGCAGCCCAGCTATACGGCGAGTTTAAGGAGTTTTTTCCGAACAACTCCGTGGAGTATTTCGTTTCTTATTACGACTACTACCAGCCCGAAGCCTACGTGCCCGCCTCAGATACTTATATTGAAAAAGACTCCTCGGTAAACGCCCACATTGAGCAGATGCGGCTGTCGGCCACCAAGGCACTGCTGCAGCGACGCGACGCCATCATCGTGGCGTCCGTGTCAGCAATCTACGGTCTTGGGGATCCCCAGTCTTACCTGCAGATGGTGCTGCATCTAGATCGAGGAGATCGGATGGCCCAGCGGGATATCCTGCGCCGACTGACCGAGTTGCAGTACGAGCGCAACGACGTTGCCTTTGCGCGAGGAACCTATCGGGTTCGCGGCGACGTTATCGATGTGTTTCCCGCAGAATCGGAAAAAGAAGCGGTACGTATAGGTTTGTTCGACGATGAAATTGAAGAGATTTCGATCTTTGACCCGCTCACTGGAGAGGTGCTGAACAAACTCCCCAGGTACACCATTTTCCCCAAAAGCCATTACGTCACGCCACGAGAGCGCGTGGTGCGGGTGCTGGATGAAATAAAAGAAGAAATGGTCGAGCGAGTTAAGGAACTGACAGCGGCGAACAAACTGGTGGAGGCCCAGCGTTTGGAGCAGCGAACCCGCTTTGATTTGGAAATGATCCAGGAGCTGGGCTACTGCTCGGGTATCGAGAATTACTCCCGCTATTTATCCGGACGCGGTCCCGGCGAGCCGCCACCGACCCTGTTTGACTACCTGCCCGATGATGCGTTGCTGATCTTGGATGAGTCCCACGTTACCGTGCCCCAGATTGGCGCGATGTTTAAGGGCGACCGTTCACGTAAAGAAACCTTGGTTGGCTACGGCTTCCGCCTGCCCTCTGCACTGGACAACCGGCCTTTGCGCTTTGAGGAGTGGGAGCGGCTAGCGCCACAAACTATTTTTGTTAGTGCAACGCCAGGGAAATACGAAAGCCAGCAAAACGCGCCCATTATTGAGCAGGTGGTTCGGCCCACGGGGTTAGTTGATCCGCCGGTGGAGGTTAAGCCCGCCACCAGCCAAGTCGATGACTTGTTGGGCGAAATACAAAAAGTTATTGCCGGCAATGAGCGGGTACTGGTTACAACCCTGACCAAGCGGATGGCCGAGGACTTAACCGATTACCTTGGCGAGCACGATATACGCGTTCGCTACCTGCATTCAGACATCGACACCGTAGAGCGCATGGAGATTATTCGAGACCTGCGCCTGGGTGAGTTTGATGTGCTGGTAGGGATTAACTTGTTGAGAGAGGGGCTGGACATGCCCGAAGTCAGCCTGGTGGCGGTACTGGACGCAGACAAAGAAGGGTTTCTGCGCTCAGAAGGATCCTTGATTCAAACCATGGGTCGCGCGGCCCGTAACGCGCATGGTCGGGTAATTTTATACGCGGACAGCGTGACTGGCTCCATGCGCGCGGCTATGGACGAAACTGAGCGTCGCCGCGCCAAGCAGTTGGAGTACAACGAAGAGCACGGCATCGTGCCCCAGACCATTAACAAGCGCATTGCTGACGTAATGGAGGGGGCCCGTTCCATGTCGCCCAAACGCGGCAAGGGAGCGTCGAAGAAGGGCGTTGCCGTCAAGCCAGTGGCAGTGCCGGATAATCCCAAAGCCTTGGGTAAGCTATTGGCGCAGATGGAAAAGCAAATGCTCGACCACGCCCAGAATTTAGAGTTCGAGGAAGCTGCGGCAATGCGCGATCAGCTGGCGCAAATCAAGCGGGAAAATTTGATCGGCTAAGGCGCCAGAAAAGGAATAAAGAAACTAGAAGAACTGGTGTCTTAACCGCCGACAGCGATATACTGCGCCCCGCAAAGTTACTAGGACCATAGCTCAGTTGGTTAGAGCGCTACCTTGACATGGTAGAGGTCGGCGGTTCGAATCCGCCTGGTCCTACCAAATCAAAGACTTAGAGAACACGACACATACCTTGTTTAGACTACAAGACACTAACCTTTCCATATATGGGATAGGTTGTGTGCTGCTCTCTCAGCGTCCGGTGTCGTGATATGCGAGTATCGCTCCATCGATTTGGAACTGTCCCACCCACCCAAATGCATGATCAGTCGGTCATCCGTACCGGCTCTTTTATGCAACGTGGCGAAGGTGTGACGACAGTCATGAAACCGAATGCCTGACGGCAATCCCGCTTTCTTGAGCGCGTTCTTCCAAGCCCGATTGGTGACCTGTGTCAGCGGCTTACCCATCGTCGCTCGACGCGGTCCTCGCTGCACAAACACATACTCGATCTCATCCAACCACGGGTACTGAGTCTTCAACTCATCACCGATCTGAATGTTCCTCTGCACAACCTCCCTCGCCACATCGATCAAAGGCACCTCGTGTGGCTTGCCGTTCTTCATTTCTCCGGCGGGAAATGTAATCACCCGCCCATCTCTCGATACCCATTCCCGTCTAAGGTTCATGACGTTAGCCCTGCGTAACCCGGTAGACACGGCAAACTTCACCATGTCACCACGCAGCGGATCTAACGCGCTGATCAGCCGCTCGATCTCATAGGGTTCCAAGTACGTTACCCGTTGGACCTCCGGCACACGGCTCATCGGAACAACAAAATCAACGTAACCTTTTGCCTGAGCGAAATGCATAAGCGCCCGGTAGTAAGTGACGTAGGAATTAAAGGTTGCCCCAGCGATCCCCGATTTGCGTAACGGCGCAAAAAACTTCTCAACAGATCCTCTGCTGATCTGATCAATACGTTTGATTCGCCAACTCTGCGCCATCTGGTTCACCCGTATGTGGGCAACCTGAGGCTTCGGCTTACCGTACTTCTTCGACGGCGTTGCAAGATATTCATCCGCAACTTCCATGAACATTTTTGTGTTCGACATACACGCTCCTTGTTTTCACAACGAGCGAAGACTTCCCGTCGATGGTATCAGTGACCCGTTCTCGGCAACAAGTGGGTCAGGCTTGCGTTGAACGCGGTTAAGGGGGTCCGCGCTGCCTTTTGTTTGGTGACCAATTTTGTCCTCGAGGCTGGTCAAACCCGTGCGCTCACACCGGGGAGGAGAGAGGAGAACGCGCAATGACGGAGTGCATTGCAGGACGGGGGTTCACACAATGATCTCCCACTGATCGCCACCCAGGTCATGCTGACGCGGCTTGAACTTCGCCTTGTTCAAGTGGTACTTGATCCGATCCTTCTGCTTTCGCGTTGCAACAAGACGCGCTACGACCTCAGTGTCGCCAGTCTTTCTTTTGGCTTGCTCAATCTGTCTTGCGATATCCATGATCGGGTCATGGGTCTCAATGGATAAAAGTTTTGCTTCCATGCTTCTTCCTTAGTGGTTTTTGATTTCGATGGCATCGGAGACGACAACGTCATCGTTGATGCCTTCAGGGGGTTGTACCGGAGGCGGTAGCTGATTCTTCAATTGATTTTTTTTAAATTCTATTAATTACTTTTATCATTATACTCATTATTAATAACTTAAAAGAGATAAAATCTATCTACAATGTATGCATTATTATGGTTAAGATCACTAAATCTGTGTAAAGTTGATCCGGCTCGGTGGTTTCGTAGTTTAAAACAGCATAAACTAAGGATTTAACACACAAATATCGACACGGACGTTGGATATGAATAAAGCAGAACGAGCCGAATGGCTGAAAGAAACACTGAACAATAAGAACGTACCCCTATATGGGCGAGCGTCAACAATTTCACGCGAACTTCAATGTGCCAAAGCAGCCGCTACCGGTTGGCTGGCAGGAACCTTGCCAAGAGATATGGCGCTGGGGTTCAAGTTCGCAGATCTCTACGATTTCGATGTGCGCGAGTGGGTGTTGGGGACAACTCAAGACCCGCAAACCGCGCAGTGGCAAAAGGCGATCTTAACCGCTAGAGCCTTCGAGAGGACGGTTGCAGAAATGAGCGATGAACAGTTCATGGAGATCGTCAAGCTTGCGATGACTAAGGAAGACGATGAACTCGCAGCGTTAATCTCACAGCTCGGAACAATACTAAAAGCAACATAAGGGGGCGGAGGCTTGCAGGCAGCAAGGGCTGTACGGAGACGCGAGGGTATTAATCTGGGGAGACCGCTCAACCGCCCCCAACCCTTTGGAAGGTGACGCTACGTTGGCACGATCGATCGTCGGGATGGCTCCGAAGGTCAGAGCACACTTAGCCTTTAGCAGGCTAAGTGTGCCCGCTTCGCAGGCATAGCACTCCCTCTCTTCTAAATTCACCAAAGGTCAGAGAGAGAGCTTGCAATCTGGCTGAGTAGAACAAGCAAAAATCAAAGAAATATCAAGAGAGGTTGGGTTTATGCGAGGAGGCAAGAGAGAGGGGGCAGGCCGGCCGAGTGGCGCAAAAAATATTGCCACAGCGAAACTGAAGAGGTCCTTGTCAGAGCTTGCCCGCGAATACACTGATGATGCTCTTTCCGCGTTATTTGAGGTTGCGCGACATGGCCGTTCGGAGCGCGCTCGAGTCGCTGCAGCGATAGCTATTTTGGACCGAGGTTACGGTAAACCCTGCGCTTCTAATGAGGGTCAGCACGCAAAAGACTTGCCGCCAATTGTTATTGAGCGCCCTGTTTCCTGATCGAGCGCCGACTTCCGGCATTTAGTAGTGGGCGTAAACGAACTACTGCATTAACAATATCGAATCCGGGAGCGCTCTCTTTCTTGAAGTAGAAATTTGACCAAATCAGAATCGCGTTACTACTCGGGTTTTTTCCTTCAGGCCGCCATTCGAAACGACAGCAACCGTGTGAAAAAGGGCTTAGCTCAAGCTGATGCCTGCTGCCGATAGTCGGCGGGTGTGGTCGAATTCCACCGTTGGAAGGCTCTATGGAAGTTGGTGGCTTCGGAGTAGTTGAGGAGGTCTGCTATTTCCACGACGCTGAGTGATGTTTTACTCAGATAATTCCTGGCAAGGGTGTTCTTGATGTCATCGAAGATTGTGCGGAAATTTGTTCCCTCCGCCGTCAGGCGGCGCCTGAGGGTGCGCTCGGTAATGTGTAGTTTTTCTGCGACTCCAGAGATACTGAGAAAATTTCCGGCTGAATGAATGAGCAAGCGGCGCACGTTGGCGGTGGTTTCATCGACCTTTGTCATTCCGCTGACTAATTCCTCGCACTGCTGGCTGAACAGTACGTTAGTCGTTGGGTCTCCAGTTCTTACCCGTTGGCGTAACCACTGATCGGGCATGAATATCTGGGTGTGTTCCTGTTCAAACTCCATTGGGAGCGGCCAGTTTTTCTCATAGACGCCAAAGTGCGCGGGTTTGGGATAACTGAAATGCACCCTGATGCCTTCAGCTGGCCTGGCAACCAGCAATTTACTTGCGAAGTGCATTTGAGAGAAAGCGAGTTCTGTGACGAGCATTTTCTGGTAACTGGTGCCAGTGTCCTGCTGCAGGCGAAGGACTATCCCATCTTTGCTAACTGATCGATGCCAGCTGCAAGATTTTAGAAACGTTTGTCCATAGCGAAGGAAGAGCTCCAGAGCGGCGCCCATGTCAGAGCAGCTCATGAGCGCGAAACCATAGGCACCATATCCGGCAAGATCCAGGCCATTGCCTATTTTTATGGCTAGTGTCGTGTCGCCGGACATCGCCACGGCTGTTTCGAGAACCTCATGCGCAGTAGGGGGCGATTGTGCGCTGGCGGTCGCTCCACTGCCCAGACTGGCGTTCCCAATCACTTCAAGAGGGTTGATGCCCAGGCTCGCCAACCTGTCTCGAAAGGCCTTGATGACGGTGGCGTGCAGTGCGTTAAATGCCATGGGTTTTGGTCCTCAATGCCCGGATCTACATCGACCGCCGAGCTATTATAGCAATCATTTTTTGCGCGGTTTCCATGCCTGAATTCTGATTCTGCCCGGAAATAAAGCGTTGCTCAGCATCAATAGCCACGTGGGTCGCGAACACATCACGAAAAGCCGTTTGGCTTTCAAATACCGCACCGGCTCTTCGCAGTTCCGTCTCAGGGTGCATCGGTGTCAGTTCAATTCCTAGCTCTTTGACTTGCTTGTCTGTGACCCCGGTCATCGCACGGCCGGCGATCAGCTTGTTGCCCTCACGGTCTTTTACATTAATCAGACCAAGAGCACCGTGACAGACAGAACCAATCAGCGGTTCTTTAGGACCGTAATATGCTTCACCAATTTTATTGGCCAACACTTCTGAATAGCCGAGATCGTAAGCGGCGCCCCAACCACCGACAAGGAAAATGATGTCGTATTGGTTGAAGTCTACGTCATCTATAAGCAGTGAATTTTCCACCTTGGCAATCAGTGCTGGGTCATTTAAGTAACGCTTGTCTTCGGGCGTGATTGCGGTTCGGCGCAATCCACCGGGATCCACAGGCACCTGGCCGCCTTTAATACTGGCGACATCAACCGTCATGCCCGCATCCAGATAGCCGTAATAAGGATGCGTTAATTCTGAAATAGCGATACCCGTTGCCTCGCCTGTCGTT
>JAYOBI010000039.1:0-9128 GCA_038104735.1 Gammaproteobacteria bacterium
CTCTTACCCGATCGATTGCCAGCCCAGTGGCAAACAGCGCGGGTTTCGGACTCTTGCTCGCTGATTGCAGGCAACACGGTACAGGCACTCGAGGGACGGCGCCATCTTGTTGCGCCGCGCAGCGCCTTGATACCCGTCCCAAAATACCCCTTAGCCAGCTGACTTTGCCCATGGTCTTTGCTGGCGGGCCTACCAATCCTGCTCCTGGTGGTGCCTATTTTTCTGCGACCCGTAACGCCACTGGACTGTTGATATGAGCGATCCGTTTAACCTGAAACCCTTTATTCGAAGTGTTGATGACTACCCTATTCCGGGCATCAAGTTCCGCGACATTACCAGCCTGCTGGAAACCCCTAACGCTTTTGCGACGGCCTGCGAGGAAATGACGAAGATCAGTGCGGACTTCGCACCCACCGCTGTGACCGGTATCGAAAGCCGAGGGTTCGTTTTTGCTGGCAGCATCGCCAAGCAATTGAGCCTGCCTCTAATCCTGGCCAGGAAACCCGACAAATTGCCCAATGCCACCTTCTCCAGAACTTTCGATCTGGAATACGGCAGCACGGAATTACAAATCCAGCAAAATACTGATCTAACCATTAACGACCGTGTCATTGTCGTGGACGACCTCATCGCCACTGGCGGCACTGCCACCGCCTGCGCCGAACTGCTGGAGGATCACTTTAGTGTTCAGCGTGAGAACATTTTAGTGTTGGCCTTGATTGACCTACCGGCGTTGGGCGGCAGTAGTCTGATCCGGCAAGCGGGCTTTCAGGTTCGGTCCCTGGTCGCCTTTTCTTAAAAGAGTAATCGCTGCCAACTGTATTTCGAAGAATCACTGGTCAGTAACGCGCCTGCCAAGACAGCCCATAGCCAAGTTGCGTTCATGCCCGTCGGGGTTTTAGCATCCGCAAACCAAACTGGAGATCTTATGAAAACCCCAACAGCCCTCGACCTCCCTATGGTGGATCCACTGCCAGAAGCTACCGAAAAATACTTTAATGTGTGTCAAGACAAACTCGGCATGATTCCCAATGTGCTGCAGGCCTATGCCTTTGATATCGACAAGCTCAACGCCTTCACCGGGTTCTACAACGATTTGATGCTAGGCAACAGCGGCTTGAGCAAACTGGAGCGGGAAATGATTGCGGTAGTGGTCTCATCTATTAACAGCTGCTTTTACTGCCTCACTGCTCACGGCGCTGCGGTTCGAGAACTTTCTGGCAGTGCGCTGTTGGGTGAACAACTGGTGATGAACTACAAAACCGCCGAGCTGGATGACCGCCAGCGGGCCATGCTGGATTTTGCTGCACTGCTGACCACGTCCAGCGCCTCGGTGGAAGAGAGCCATCGGCAGGAACTGCGTGACCACGGGTTCACGGACCGGGACATTTGGGACATCACCAGCGTTGCCGCCTTTTTTAATATGACCAATCGGGTCGCTAGCGGCACCGCTATGGTGCCGAACCCTGAGTATCACAGTCAGGCACGATAGTCGGCTGGGATTTTGGCAGAGCTACAAAAGCTTCGGAAAAATTTCATCTGCTATTCACCCGCAGTCGAGGATGTTGGGGTTTTGCGAGAGTACAACCCATGCGAACAGGTTCCCTGACCTTAATCATCCTCCTGTGCGGGCTATCTGCACCCCTCAGGGCGATCGAAACCCTGCCCTACCAAGTATTAGCAACCCAGGGCGCAATTGAGGTTCGTCGCTATGGCCCACACCTGCTGGCGACGGTGCAGGTTGCGGCGGATTTTGACGACGCTGGCAGCCAAGGGTTCCGCCCCCTGTTCAACTACATTAGCGGCGACAACGCCGGGGCGGAGAAAATAGCGATGACCGCGCCGGTGTTGCAGCAGGCGGATGCGCCGTCAGCAGGCGGCCAATGGTCGGTTTCTTTTGTGTTACCCGGTGCCCTTGACCAGCAAAGCGCACCTGCCCCGCAAGACGACGCGGTGCAGATTAATCAGCAGCCGGGGTTTGTGGTAGCGGCCCTGGCCTATCGCGGCAGCTGGAGCCAGAAAAACTATGCACAGCACGAAGCACTGCTGATAGCTGGTATCAAACAAATGGCCCTTAGTGCCTGCGGCGCGCCGCTATGGGCCAGATTCGACCCGCCATTCATGCCCTGGTTCTTACGCAAGAATGAAATCCTGGTACCCCTCTGCAGCGAACCTGAGCTCTGAGCGGGCAAGTTGCTTCACCAAGGCAGAGTCTCACCGCTAAGCTTCAGAAAGAGCCCAGTTTGCTGGGGCTTGAGGGACTCGATCAGGTCATAAAGCCGGGCCGCACACTGGGCAGGACTTTGCACTGGTGCAGCGCGCGTTTTGGTGAAGGGTTTGGACAGATTAGACGCCGTTGTCCCTGGGTGGACGGCAACAATGGTGGGCTCACTGCGCCATCGCCCGCATTCAATAGCCAGACAACGGATCCCCATATTTAGCGCGGCTTTAGACATACGGTAGCCGTACCACCCACCCAGCCGATTATCTTCAATGCTGCCTACTTGGGCAGACAAAAAGACCGCTCGCATACCCGCCGAGCGCAGTTGTTTGGCCATCTGTGCAAACAAAGTCACCGGTCCAATCGCATTTACGGCGTAATCGTGCTGAAGCTTAGGCGACGCCAGTTGCCGCAGAGTTTTCTCTGGCTGCCCGTTGGGCCCAGCCAATAATCCGGTACAGCAAATCCAGCGATGGATGGGTTCGTCAATTGTCCCAGCCAGTGTCGATACGGAATCTGGGTCTGCCATGTCCACGGTCAGCCAGCGCACCGCTGGATCAATACTGCTCACCTGGCGATGGTGAGTCGCATATATGCGTTGGACTTGAGGATCTGCCCGATAGTGATCAAGCAGGTTTCTGCCTATGCCCCCACCTGCGCCTAAGATCATTACATTCATGGTGACTTTCCCGGGTTGTTCATTTTTGGTCGAGGTATAACTTAACCAAAAGCTGGTCAAAATGGCGTGATTGCGAGTTTTCAAGCTTTTTGTCTAAATTAATGTTGACATAACCACAAACAAGGTAGATTTTGATTAGACAAAACAACTCTTCGGAGGAACTAACTATGACTCAATCTAGACGCGAACTCCTAAGTGCCGGCATCGCGCTGTGGACGGCTTCACTAATTCCCACGACTACTATCGCTTCGGGACCGCCTGAACTACTGGAGTCAGATCCCATTGCCCTGGCGCTTGGCTACAAAAAAGACGCCACGACAGTTGATACCGCTAAGTATCCAAAACGCGCGGGGGCTGCAGGAGCCACTCAGTTTTGCAGTAACTGTGCGCTTTACGCCGCTGGTGAATCCGGCCTCGGTGCCTGTACCGCCATCCCCGGGAAGTTAGTAGCCGGACCGGGCTGGTGCAACGCGTGGATTCCAGCTGCATAACGAGCGAATAACAAGATCGGCCAATCGAGGTAACTTCACATGGAAAGATTAACCATCGGCGCTGTCGCCAACCTGACCGGTGTCCCGACGCACACCCTACGCAAGTGGGAGAGTCGGCACTCCATCGTGACGCCTAACCGCAGTGAGTCCGGGCGGCGTTTCTATACTAACGAGCACGTCCAGCGTCTGCTATTAGTGAAGCGTTTGATGGGCGAGGGCCACTCGCTGGCAGAGCTTGCTCGTCTGAGCAACGATGAGCTGGATATACTGGCGGTGCGACACGAACAAAGCCGGGCAGCTAACCACGACGGTGGAGCCGATGTGGTTGGTCTTAATTTGACCACCTTGTTTGAGCGGGCCGAGCCATCACTTACCCCCTCCTTCAGTGGCTTTTCCCAAACGCTGGAGAAATGGCTGGATCAGCCGCAGCACGTGAAAAACAGCAAGCACGGCACTTTGGTCGTTGAAAGCGACACGCTGCCAGATGCGGTGGTGGACCAGCTGGTCACGCTGAGAAATAAGCACTACCAGCGCATCGTCGTGATTTACGCGTTCGCCCCGCGCCGTATCGAGCAACTGCTAACGTCTCACGGCATTCAGGCTATTAAGGCGCCAGCCACCTCAGAGAAGATCCGCTCTTATCTGAACGTTGAAGCACCCAAAGCCTACAGCAGCAGTTTCCAGGTTGGGGTAAACGCCTTTGACCCGGAGCAGCTGTCGCACATTGCAAACATGATGCCGAGCCTTAACTGCGAGTGCCCCAATCACATCGCTAAGCTGCTTATCGACATCAGTGGCTTTGAGAAATACTGCATGCAGTGTGTGGATGACGACCCAACTCAAAGCGCCCTGCACAGTCAGCTGGCGGAAATGACCGCCCACGCCAGATCAATTTTCGAGGACGCCCTGCGCGCAGTGGCGATAGCGGACAATCTGGACTTGGAATCCATACCAACACAAACCAAGCATTGACCCCGAACGCCCGGGAGAAGCAACGGATTAAAACGCCGTTGCCCACCCCACCAGCGATAACCTTGCGGACACAAAAAAGGGCCTTGCGGCCCTTTTTTGTGTCGTTTTAAAAGCGGTCTAGGGGATGGGGAGGTACCCGTCCTCTTCGCCCTTAGTGAATACGCCAACAGCATCGTGGGCGTGGAGACTTTCGTGGTGCTCAATACGCACCCAAAAGTCCTGCCAGCGCTCGTCGTCTCCAAGCGCTGTTTTCAGCCGTCGGCCAGCATCTTCAATGAACATCAGGTTCTTGCCGTTCAAGCGGGCGAATTCCTGCTCGTCCTCACGCTTAACCGCGCTTTGCACCGGCGTCTTAAGAGCGTCTTCTACGTGATTTATCAGCTGTGTAATGGGCAGGTCTTCCAGGCTGCTGTCCAGCCGCACCAAGATCTTTGCGGTGCTGCGCTGACTGTGAGGAGTAGCCAAAATACCCTCCTCAGTACCCAGCCAATCGTTGACCGAATCAGTGCTGACTTCACCAACGGCGCCGAAGTCTTTCTTAAACTGCTCTTGGATCAACTGGCGAGCCAGGGCCGCGGAGCAGGGACAGGTAGACGAGTACTGCACCTCAACGGACAGTTCCAGTGCCACCTCGCCTTTAATCAGCGTACCCTTAACCATGACCGGGTAGGAGGCCCAACCAACATTGTCGCTGAGCAAGGCGCGCCGGCGCACAAAATGATCGAACTCGAACTGAACAAAAGCATTGGTGCTCAGATCGTGATGGGACTCTAAAACCGATCCCAGGAGCATCTTCAGCCCAGCCGCTGTTAAGGGCCGGGTTGCCGCATGTTCATCTAACAGCAGATAGAGCCGAGACATGTGAATGCCCTTGGCTAACGGATCCGCCAGGTTTACGTAAACTTGAATGTTGGCGTGCACATCCTTGCTTTGATCGCCATCTTTCACTCTCAACGGCTGATGGACATTGCTCATACCCACCCAATCTAGGGTGGCTTGGGCTTCAGACAGCGCTCGATTAGCGATGTCGGGCATGTCCGGGACGGAGACCAGCTTTGCTGTACTCATAATAAATCCTGATTGGAGGTTTGAATTCAGCATTCAGGCTACGTAGCGATCAGTCAACGAAATGTGAACAAAACTGCTACAGGTGCTGACTCTTTGGCGACCGATGGGCAGCGTCTTGCGCCCTGGCGCCCCGGTTAACCAGCCGCCGAAACCCCAACAAGACGCGAATTAGGGGACTGTCGCAGAGCGCCTCAGCTCAATGCAGGCCTGATCTGGCTAGAGGGACTGCGCTTCCTCGTCCCGCAATTCACGAGCATTTTCTGGCAGCAGTACCGGGATGCCATCATCAATAGGGTAGGCAAGCCGGCTCGCGGCGCACCAAAGCTCGTTCTTATCCCGCTGCCAGACCAAGGACGTCTTGGACACCGGGCAAACCAACAATTCCAACAACTTTGAATCCATTTGCTATGCCTTTAGGTATTAAAGGGGTCTTTTAATAGGATGGTTTCATTGCGATCAGGGCCGGTAGAAATAATGTCGACTGGCGCGCCCACGGCCTGCTCGACAACGCCAATGTAGTCTCTGGCCGCCGCGGGCAAATCTGTCAGGTTGCGGACACCAAGGGTTGTCTCTTTCCAGCCCGGAACTTCCTCATAAATTGGCGTGACGTCGTCATAAAACTCGCTGCCAAAATTCGGCCCGCTGTCTTTAATGCCACCGTCTTCGTATCCGACGCAGATTTTGATGGAGTCGAGGCCATCTAGTACGTCCAGCTTGGTCAGGCAGAGGCCTGAGATACTGTTCACCTGAACGGCTTGGCGCAAAGCAACCGCATCAAACCACCCGCATCGCCGCGGTCGCCCGGTGGTTGCCCCAAACTCGTGACCGCGTTCCGCTAACCCGGCACCGATATCATCAAACAATTCCGTAGGAAATGGCCCGGATCCGACCCGGGTGGCATAGGCCTTGGTAATGCCCAGAACATAGTCCAGATAGCGGGGACCAAACCCCGTGCCCACAGCGGTACCGCCAGCGGTGGTATTTGACGAGGTCACGTAGGGGTAAGTTCCCAAGTCCACGTCGAGCATGGCGCCCTGAGCCCCTTCAAAGAGGATGTTTTTACCTTGCTCTCGAAGGTCGTGGAGCAACGGCACAACGTCCACGGACATGGCCTTCATTTGCTCGGCAATCTCAGCGCACTGGTCGAGGGTTTGCTGAAAATCTACGGCGGGTTTTTTGTAGTACTGGGTCAGCATGAAGTTGTGATATTCCATAACCTCATTCAGACGATCGGCGAAGGTTTGCCAATAAAACATATCTCCTAGCCGCAATCCCCGGCGCGCCGCTTTGTCTTCGTAAGCCGGTCCAATGCCTCGCCCGGTAGTGCCGATTTTCTTTTTACCGCGCGCCTCTTCTCTGGCTAGATCAAGCTCGACATGGTGCGGCAGGATCAGCGGACAGGCCGGCGAGATCTTCAAACGCTGGCGCACGGGTACGCCTCTCGCCTCTAGGGTGGTGATTTCTTTCAGCAACTCGTGGGGTTCCAGCACGACGCCATTACCAATAACGCACTGCACGCCCTCGTGCAGAATGCCGGATGGAATGACGTGCAGGACGGTTTTCTCGCCGTTAATAACCAAGGTGTGGCCGGCATTGTGTCCGCCCTGAAACCGCACGACGGCATCCACCTGATCCGTTAACAGATCAACGATTTTTCCTTTGCCCTCGTCGCCCCACTGGGTGCCGATTACTACTACATTGCTACCCATGCTCTTCCTCGACTGTCCGTCATCTTTCTTTTTACCGCCTTGCCTTGCTGGCCGCAGAAAACGCCACGCGCACCGCTTTTCCCGCGGTTGATCCGTGTTGCTTCAGTATCCTTTATTTTCAGCCGTTGTTGGAGGGGTTACCTTGCACTTGCCATTGCCCTTGATGCCGGGTGATCAGGCCCTGGCAACCTGCCGGAGCCTCTTCCCCGGGAGTAACCGCGACAACTACCCGGTGCCCTTGGTCACGAAGCTCGCGCACAAACACATTGAGCTCCCCCCGCTGATCCTGATGAACGTAAGGGGCAAAGTAGCCATCAAGGGTCACTGCGTCTTTTGGCATCAGCTGTTTTAGGTTCAGATCAAAGCCAGTGGCCGAGCGTCCCCGACCGAATACCTCGCCAACGCCATCGTAGCGCCCACCTTGAGCAAGCGCGCTGCCGTGTTCCGGGTGATAAACGGCAAACACCGGCCCGTTGTGGTAGCCATAACCCGATAATTCCGAAACGTCGACGCGCACATCTACCTGTGGGTGACTGTCAATCACCATGGCTGAGAGCTGCTCTAATTCGCTGAGAGATTCCAGCACCGTGCCAGGAGCACCCTGAAGCAGGGTGCGAGCTGCTGGAAAGATCGCAGCATCGCCCATCAGGTTAGGCAGACCGGTCAACATATTCGCGCTGGTACTCTCGCCTAGCAGCGCTTTAATGTCGCTAGCGCCCTTACGCTGAATGCAGCGGAACAATCGGCTTTGATCGTCTGGGTTGAGGTCGCCCTCTGCGATCAGCTGCGCAACCAAACCGCGATAAATTCCCATGTGGCCTAGGAGCAGCACCGGGGCCTGCATACCGGCTGCATCTAAGGCTTCAAGCATAAGACCAATGACCTCGGCATCCGCAGTGATGTCGTGTGCACCAAAGATTTCAGCGCCTGCTTTGAGCGGCACCCGAGATGTGCCATTGCCTTGGGGGTTAGCAAAAACCACCGGGCCTGAGTAACACAGGCGCTGGATGCCGTCACTGCGCCGGCTGTGGGCGTCTACCCGAACCGCTTGGGAAGTCATGTCTGCCCGTACGCCAAGCTGCCGGCCGCTGGACTGATCCACTACCTTTAGCGTTTGCAGATCCAGGTCCTCACCGCTCCCCACCAGCAGAGCGTCCAGATACTCGATCACCGGCGGCTCCAGGTAATCGTAGCCCCAGCTTACGAATACGTCGAGAACTCGGCGGCGTAATTGCTCAAGCTGCCAGGCTTGGGGCGGCAAGACTTCGTCTACCCCCTTGGGCAAACGCCAATGTGTGCTCATAAATAGCTACCGGTCTACAGGTGACGCCACCGGCAGCTCACTTAGCGCCGCCGCTTTCTAGGTACTTAAAGAAGTCGCTATCGGGGTCTAAAACCAACAGATCACTCTTGTCTTTAAATACTTCGCCATAGGCATTGATGCTGCGATAAAAACCGTAGAATTCCGGATCTTGATTGAATGCTGACGCATAAATCTCTGCTGCTTTCGCGTCGCCGTCACCGCGCAGCTGCTCGCTTTCGCGGTAGGCTTCCGCCTCAATCACAACGGCGTCGCGGTCAGCCTTGGCGCGAATCGCTAAGGCTTGTTCTTGGCCTTCGGCGCGGTATTGCTTGGCCTCAATCTCTCGCTCAGAGTTCATGCGCTCGTATACCGTTGTGGAAACTTCTGACGGCAGGTCGATCTTTTTCACGCGGACATCGACCACCTCGAGACCAACAGATTCGCGCATTACCGTGTCCAGATCCTTGCGCAGCTCATTCATGAGCTCATCCCGCTGGCCAGAAATAACCTCGCTCATGTCGCGACGGCTGATCTGGTTACGCAGGCCTTCATTCACTCGTTCTTGCAACAGTCGTTGGGCCCGGCGTTCGTCAAAGGATGTGCCGGTGTAAAAACGCTCAATGTCAGCAACCCGCCACTTCACGAAGGAATCTACAATCAGCGGCTTCTTTTCCAGGGTGTAATA
>JAYOBI010000029.1:0-8120 GCA_038104735.1 Gammaproteobacteria bacterium
TAGGTCGGCCTTCAGGCCGACAATGCGTTTAGGTCAACGACGATTTCAGTCGGGCTAAAGCCCGACCTACGTGCATCAGCCTCTGTAGGTCGGCCTTCAGGCCGACAATGCGTTTAGGTCAACGACGATTTCAGTCGGGCCGAAACCCGACCTACCCGGCGAGCCGGTCAATTAACCCCCATTTCAGGGCCAACGCTGCATCGATGGGATGACCGCTCAGGGCAAGCAGTCCTGCCCGATGACGACCAATCCGGCGGGGTATGCTCACGGTGCCGCCGGCGCCTGGAACCAATCCAAAACTCACTTCAGGCAGTGCAAAGGTGGTGTCCTCACGTGCCACTACGCGGCCAGCAAAGGCGGTGAGTTCAATGCCTGCGCCGATACACGCACCGTGAAGTTGTGCGGTGGTTCGCGCCGCTAGCGCCGCCATAAGAGAAGCCGGTGAGCGAGTGGTGCGGCTTAAATGGGCAAGGCTGGCGTCCCGGGCCGATCCAAACTCCTCTAGGTCGCCGCCAGCGCAAAACGACGGCCCTTGCCCATTCAGAACAATCTGGCCGATCGAGCTATCCGTCTGAGCTAGGTACAAAGCCTGACAGAGCTCATCGCGCATGGTGGCGGAAAATGCGTTGTGTTTGTCCGGCCGATTCAAGGTGATGGTCAGACAGTCATTTTCCCGTTGAATCCGAGTGCTGGGTCCGGCATCTACCGCTGCTGCGCTGGAATCCCGCCGGTTCAGCCACGATTCAAATTCGGCCCCGTGCTGGAGGGTGCTGTACATGAGGGACTCCATCAGCAAACCTTGATGGACGCTTATCGCTGAACCCTGGCGAAGTAGCTGAATTAAACCGGTGCTGGCCTGTGGTTTTTGGCGCAGATTCGCCGCAGCTTTTGTGACCATATCCTGGGGAAGATCCCGGGTGACGATCAGATCCACCCAACGCAGCAGGGGCGAGTTGGTCAAGATCGGATCGTCGGAGCTGTGTTGGCTTAAACCAACGATCACAGTATTGGGTAAACCAATACGCCCCTGGGTCCATGACCAATTGTTATCAAGCGAATCGGCGGCATCATCCAGATCCACGCAGAGCCAGTGACAGCCACTGACAACGCTGCGCTCTTCAGCCAACATGGGGCTCCGCAGCAGTTGCCCAAAGGTTTCCGAAGCGATGACGCCTTCGCCCGTAAATGCAGATTCATTCGACATGGTGGCCAGTATACCCGCCAACGGTTTGAGTGCCTGCGTGAATCAGGCCCTGCAGGCTTTACAGGCTCACTATCCCTCCGCGGTATTGCCCACCGCGCAGTGGGTGTTAGGGGCTAGGGCCCGAGAACTTGGCATATCACCGCGCGGCCAACAGTCGGCGAACGGTAGCTGCCGTTTGTTGGTTTGCCGCGATGGCTGGCTGATCGTCAACCTCGCTCGTGACAGTGATTGGGAGCTGCTGAACGCCTGGTTGGCCGTAGATGCGTCTTCCCAGGAACCAGGAAACCTGCAGGTTCCGATCACCGATTTCTCGGCACAATTACCGCCAGAGGAATCAGCGCCTATGGCCGGCTGGTTAGGTCTGGCCGGAGCTGTGAAGGCCAGGTCTGGGCAGCGCTTGCTTCGTCGCGGCCGGGATATGGGGCTGCCCGTGGGATTTGTTGCCTCGGCTTGGAGCCGCCAGGATCAGGCTAAGCCTTCGCTGCAATTAAACCGACTGCTGCAAGCCGATGCCGAACAAACCGAGCGGCGCAGTCTGGTTGGCGCAAAGGTTGTTGATCTTTCTGCGCTGTGGGCGGGTCCGCTGTGCGCTCATTTGCTCAAGGCTTGTGGCGCTGAGGTCACTACCATCAGCTCTTCTCAGCGACCGGACGGGGCGATCCATGGCAGCCCCAAGCTGTACCAGCAACTCCACGCGGGACATGATCAGCAAGTCCTGGATTTTACCCGTCCCGATCATTTGCGAGATCTGTCAGCAAAGCTGCGTCAGGCTGACATTGTGATCGAAGCTTCGCGCCCCCGCGCGCTGCAGCAGTTGGGCCTGGATCGAGCTCAGCTGGCCGTAGCGAAACCGCAAATCTGGTTAAGTCTTACCGCCTATGGTCGGCAGCTGCCCATGGGTCAATGGATAGGTTTCGGGGATGATGTGGCGGCCAGCCAAGGGCTGCTGCACCGGGCTGATAATGGTGCTCCAGAATTTGTTGGCGATGCCATAGCCGATCCGCTAACCGGGACATATGCTGCCCTGGCTGTGTCTCAGAGTTTGTCCTTGGGGCTAAGCGGGCTGCTGGATTTGTCCATGGCCAGCGTGGCTGCTCAGTGCCACTACAAAGTACAGATGTCTGAAACTGCCTTGATTTGTCCGCTTAAGGAGAGTGTTAGTGCTGATTAGGCAGGCGACTGTGAGCGGAGCCTTGGTGGACCTGCGAGTGAGCACAGTGGTAGAAACCGTTGCCCAGCACCTGGAGCCCCGGCCGGGAGAGGCTATCCTAGACGCCTATGGCGGTGAACTGTTACCCGGCCTGCACGATCATCACATCCATATCTACGCTGCGGCTGCCGCCGCCAGCGCCCTAGATTGTCAGATAGGCCCCGGCCACCCTGAGCGGGGTCGTGAACGCTTAGCTGAGCGGATTGCCGAGCACCCGGGGCAAGGCTGGGTGCGCGGCATCAACTATCACGAGCAGCAGCTTGGTGAACTGGATCGGTGGATGCTGGATGCTATTTGTTCGCATCGTCCGCTGCGGATTCAACATCGAAGCGGCAAGGTTTGGGTGTGCAATTCCCTAGCGCTATCGTTGCTAGGATTTTCAGCTGGGGACAATATCGACGGCCTTGAGGTCGACGCCCAAGGCAGACTGACGGGGCGCTTGGTGCGTGGTGACACAGTAATGGACCAGCGCTTACGCGCTATTGGCGAGTCCGCGGATCCGGACGTGCAGGCTTTGTCTCAGCGATTGGCGCGTTTCGGCATTGTTGGCTTGACCGATACCTCGGCCAGCAACGGCATTGCCAGTGCGGAGAATTTCCGGCTCCTGCAGGCCCGAGGAACCCTGCTCCAGCATGTTCAGGTCATGGGCAACGATGAGCTGGAAACTGGCTATCTGAAGATTTTGCTGGATGAAGATCGACTGCCGCCGCTAGATCAGTTGGTGCAGCGAATTAACGGCGCTCGCTTGAAGGGGCGCAACGTAGCCTTTCACTGCGTCACCCACCTGGAGCTGGTTTTCGCGCTAGCGGGGTTAGCCGATGCCGCGCCTTCCGAGCAAGGCTTTGATCGCATCGAGCACGGCGCCATGGTCAATGATGAAATGGCACGGCGGTTAGCACAGATGGATATGCCGGTGATTACTCAGCCGGGGTTTTTATACGCCAAGGGCGATCAGTATTTGCAGGATCTTTCCCAGCGCGAGTTGGGGGATTTATATCGTTTCCACGGCCTAAAAGAGCAGGGTGTGCAGGTCGTGGCCAGCAGCGATGCTCCCTACGGGCCGGTTAATCCGTGGCAAGTCAGCGCGACAGCGATGGATCGCATAACCACGGGGGGAGCCGAGCTGTCGCCTTGGGAACGGGTAGAGCCGGAAGTGGCCCTGAGCGGTTATCTCACGCCGTCGGCGCAGCTGAATCAACGCCGGGCTTTCGAGGAGCTCAAAGCAGTGCAGGTGGGTTCACCCGCAGATTTATGTTTGTTGGGCGGCCGCTGGCAGGATTATCGTCAGCGGCCAGAGGAAGTAGCCGTAAGAGCCACCCTGATTGGTGGCTCGGTAGTCTATGACAGCGGCAGCGATTAGTCCGGAAGGCCCAGAACTCGCTTGGCGATGATGTTCTGCTGAACCTCATTGGTGCCACCGTAAATGGTCACTGCACGGTCGCGCAGCCAGCCCCGGGTAGACTCCAGCTCTTCAGTGCTGAATTCGTTGCTCTCCCAAACCAGACCGGAGGTGCCGCGCAGGCGCGACTTCAGCTCTGAGCCCGACTTAGTGAGAGAGGAGCCGACCATCTTGAAGATCGACGTGGCCGCCCCCGGCGCACCGCTGGATTGGCTCTCCTGCACCACGCGAGCGGTGGTCAGGGACAACGCCCGCTCGTTCATAACCTGATCGATTACATCCGTGCGCAAAGTCTGGTCAGCAATGCGGCCCTGAGCATCCTCACCCGCATATTGCTTGGCGGTGCTGGCGTAGATGTTGAGCTTGGGCTTTTCACCTTCTTTCTTCTTAGGCTTGGCGCGCTGGGTCGCATTGCGCTCATACTGCAGCAGGCGTTTACCAACGTCCCAGCCCTGATTCAGTTCCCCAATTAAATCCTCGCGCTTGGCGATGGCGTTATCGAAGAAGGTCTCGCAAAAAGGCGAACTGCCCGAGATCAGCTTAATGGGTTTGACGGTAACGCCAGGCTGATCCATTGACAGCACAACAAAACTGATGCCCTGATGCTTGGGGGCGTTAGGGTCGGTTCGCACTAAGGCAAACATCCAATTGGCATACTGCGCGCCACTGGTCCAGATTTTCTGGCCGTTGATAATGAACTGATCGCCTTCCAGCACAGCCTTGGTTTGCAGGCCCGCAAGGTCTGAGCCCGCGCCGGGTTCTGAATAGCCCTGACACCACTGCGCTTCGCCGGTAACGATTTTTGGAATATGGCGCTGGCGCTGCTCTTCTGTACCCAGCTCTAAAATGGTTGGTCCGATCATGGCCAGGCCCATGCCGCTGGCTGCAGGCAGTGCTTTGATTCGAGCCATTTCTTCAGAGAAAACTTTGTAGTGCTCGGCATCCAGACCGCCGCCACCGTACTGGGTAGGCCACGTTGGGGCTGTCCAGCCGCGGGTAACGGCTCGATCGCGCCATTCGATGGCTGCGTCTGTGCGGTAAACCTCGTAAGCATCCTCAAAATGGATGGCGCCCAAGCGCATTTCTTGGGGGCAGTTGGTTTCTAGCCAGTCGCGGGTTTCTTCGCGGAATGTTTCGAGTTCCATAATCTCTCTCATTGCTGATTTGAATTCTTGCGGCGTTTGACGCCAGGCGAGGCACATTATGCTGACTTGAGCGGAGTGTTCCCAGTGGATTTGTAGGGATATTCGTGGCCGCAGCCGGGTAAGTCTACGAAATGTCGAGGACCGACCAGGGGTCAGGCAAGCACATTGGCTCGAGACATAAAGGTAAGGACAGAGTTTTCCAGACGCCGGATTTTCGCGTCGATGTGCAGGGTTTCCGGCAAATAGGTGGGCGGGTCCGAAGCGAGGTTGCGAATGCGCAGGCTGCAATCCAAATTCCGGCAGACGTGGTTGCCGATGCTGCGCCGACCGTCAGAGCCCGCCACGTAGACGCTGAACAGGGCGGTACCGCGGCTGCGATACACGTGATGGCACCAAGAGCACATGCGTGTTCTTGGCCTGGCGCTGCTGTTCAAAGAGCGTCGTAGCCGTAAGCTGCGTAACTCTCCGGCTACTGGCATGACCATAAACGCCGAAGCCCCGGACGGATGGATCCAGCCCAAGTAGTCGAGGATGCCCCAGTCGATGGGAGCTAGGTCGGGCATCGCCAATTCCGCGCCACTGCACTGGCGGAATACGCCTTTGATGTCGTTGCTGGTAAGTGCTTCCACCCGGACAGTGTATGTGCTCGCCGTCTTAGGGTACAGGTTTGGGAAATTCCTCGGCCATCCAGTTGGCTATCCGGGTTTGGCAAAGCAGACAGTCTGCTGCGGATCTTTTATGCTGGTAGCCTTACTTACCGGAGAGAAATTATGAGTGACCTGCCAGCCACAAGTCGGCAACTACTGTCCTGCGTAACCGCAGGAGGCACCCTGAAGCTGACCATCGGCGAAACTCCAATCCAGGCGCCGGGTGATGCCGAAGTGGTGGTTCGCATCGAAGCGTCTCCCATCAACCCTTCAGACTTAGGGTTATTGTTAGGAATGGCGGATATTTCCAACGCCAGAAGCGTTGGTGAAAATCACGTAGAGGCCGACGTGCCAGAACACATTGTGCCTATGCTGAAGGCTCGTTTTGATGAAGCCATGCCCGTGGGCAATGAGGGTGCTGGGGTCGTGGTGGCTGCAGGCAGCAGCGCCGAGGCACAGGCGCTACTTGGAAAAACCGTTGGGGTTTTGGGTGGCGCCATGTACAGCGAGTACCGGACCCTGCACACCAGTCAGTGCTTGGTTATGCACGACGGCGTGTCTTCTCGGGAAAGCGCTTCCTGCTTTGTTAACCCGCTAACTGCGCTGGGCATGGTAGAGACCATGCGCCGCGAGGGCTTCTCGGCGCTAATTCATACCGCTGCCGCGTCAAACCTAGGTCAAATGCTGCAGAAGATCTGTTTGGCCGACGGCGTGGACTTGGTCAACATCGTGCGTAAACCCGAGCAGGCTCAGCTGCTTCGCGACATTGGCGCAGCCCAGGTGTGTGACTCCAGCCAGCCCACGTTTGCTGCGGATTTAAAAGCGGCCATTGTTGCAACCGGCGCCTATCTTGCCTTCGACGCCACGGGCGGCGGCGAGCTGGCCAACCAGATTCTGGTGGCCATGGAGGCGGCGGCCAACGAGACTGCGACGGAATATAGTCGCTACGGCTCAACCCAGGATAAGCAGGTTTACATCTATGGAGGCCTGGAGCGTCGTCCCACCACCCTTACCCGCAGCTACGGCATGCAGTGGGGAGTTGGCGGCTGGCTGCTGACGCCATTTCTGCAAAAAATAGGACGAGAGCGAGCGGGTGAACTGCGGCAGCGAGTGGCGGATGAAATCCGAACCACCTTTGCCAGCAGCTACGCCGAGGAAATTTCGCTTAATCAGGCGCTGCAGCTGGATGTGCTGAAAACTTACGCGCAACAGGCGACGGGCAAAAAATACCTGATCAACCCCAGCCTTTAGTTCGAGACTGGGTCAGAACCCATAGCTGGTGCTGACGAACCCCATCGAGGTCCTGGGCGGTTACAGCCCCGCGCAGGCCTCAAAAGCGATGTCATAGCTTTGGCAGCGGGCTTGGTGATTGTGGATCTGCGACACCAGAATCAGCTCATCGGCTTGGGTTCGCTGCAGAAACTCCGCCACCTGCTCGCGCACGGACTCCACGGTACCCACGGCAGAGGCCGGACTGACCTGCTGGAGCATGGCCTGATCGCTACTGGTGAGGTTTGCCTCAAAGTTCGGGTCGGGTTTGGGCAGTGGCCCGGGTCGACCCTGGCGCAGGTTGAGAAAAGCCATCAGTCCCGATGAACGCAGCAGCTTGGCCTCCGCTTCAGTTGCCGCCGCACATACGTTGTAGCCCAGAATGACGTGAGGCTTATCTAACTGCTCCGACGGCTCGAATTCCTGTCGATACAAATGGATGGCCCGCATCATGGCGTCTGGCGCAAAGTGGGATGCGAAAGCAAAGGGTAATCCTAAAATGGCCGCCAGCTGAGCGCCAAATAAACTGGAACCCAAGATGAACAGAGGTACTTGGGACGCAAAACCGGGCACGGCTACCACACGCTGCTGAGGATGACAGGTGCTGCTCAAGTAACCCTTAAGCTCCACCACATCCTGCGGAAACTGGTTTGGATCGCTGTGCAGGGTGCGGCGCAGAGCGTGGGCGGTGACGCCGTCGGTGCCCGGGGCGCGGCCAAGCCCTAGGTCAATCCGGCCCGGGTACAGGGCCTCTAAGGTGCCAAACTGCTCGGCTACCATTAGCGGCGAATGGTTGGGCAGCATGATACCGCCGGAGCCTACGCGTATGGTTTGGGTGCCCGCGGCGATATGACCGATGACCACCGATGTCGCTGCGCTGGCAATACCTTTCATGTTGTGGTGCTCGGCCACCCAATAGCGGTGATACCCGGCCTTTTCGCAGTGTTGTGCCAGCGCCCGGGAATTATTTAAGGCCTGAGCCGCATCGCCGCCTTCGCAGATGGGGGATAAGTCTAAAACCGAAAGTGTTGGCATCGGGCTTTCCATGATGTTTCCTCCATATTGCCAAACTTTTCATGGTTGTGCCCTTGGGCGTTATTTTTTCTTCACGTAAATTCTGCCAGGTGCTCAACAAGTCAGGAGGTGTTGTGAAACACGTTGTCTATGGATTCGCCGTGTTGCTGCTGTTGGGGTGTGCCAGGGAGCCCGGGGGAGAGGGATCCCTGGCCGAGCCGTCAATGGCCGA
>JAYOBI010000029.1:8220-40579 GCA_038104735.1 Gammaproteobacteria bacterium
TGGCCGAGCCGTCAATGGCCGAACCGTCAATAGTTGAGCCGTCGCCAGCGCGCGCGGAAAGCCCCGCACAGTTTTTGGCCCGCAGCGAGCAAGAAATGCTGGAGCTGGGTAAGGAAGTCGGACTAGCCCACTGGCTGCGCGCAACTTACATCACCCCGGATACCGGTGAGTTGGCGGCTCGTGCCAGCGAGCGAGCCCTGGCGTTTGACAATGCGCTGATTGCTCAGGCCAAGGCGCTGAAAGATCTGCCGATGGATGCTGAAAGCGCCCGGGCCATCGAGCTGATTTTGCGCGGTTCTGCTATGCCTGCGCCCAATGATCCCAAGCTGCGTGCGGAGCTGGCCAAATTGGCCACGGATCTTGAGGGTTTGTACGGGGCTGGCAAAGCCTGCGACGAGTCCGGGCAGCAGTGCAAAACCCTGCCAGAGTTAGTGCACATTCTCGCCACCTCCCGAGACTACGACGAGCAGCTTCAGGCATGGCTGGCCTGGCGCAGGGTGTCGCCGCCAATGCGCCCCATGTACCAGCGTTTTGTGGAACTGATGAATCTGGGTGCCCGGGAACTGGGGTTCACGGATCTGGGGGAGCAGTGGAAGAGCGGCTACGACCTTTCGGTGCCGGAATTCGAAGCCGAAGCGAATCGGCTCTGGGGTCAGGTAGAGCCCCTATATGAGGCCCTGCACTGTCACGTGCGCGACGAGCTTAGCAATCGTTACGGTAACCAGCGGGTGCCCAGCCAAGGCCCTATTCCCGCGCACCTCCTGGGCAACATGTGGGCCCAGTCATGGTCGAATCTTTACGATTTGCTGGAGCCCTATCCCGGCGTGGCGCCCTTGGATGTCACCGCGGCGTTACAAGATCAGGGCTACGATGCGGTGCGCATGACGGCAACCGCCGAGGCCTTTTTTACCTCCCTTGGCTTACCCGAATTACCCGATAGCTTCTGGCGCAACTCCATGCTGGTCGCGCCCACGGATCACGACGCCGTTTGTCACGCCAGCGCCTGGGACTTGGACAATGGCAATGATCCCCGGATCAAACAGTGCGTTGAGGCGACGGAAGAGCATCTGAGTACCCTGCATCACGAACTTGGCCACATCTACTATTACCTGCTGTACAAGGATCTTCGGCCTCTGTTTAAAGGGGGTGCCCATGACGGGTTCCACGAGGCCATTGGCGATACCATCGTGCTGTCCATGACTCCCAGCTACCTGCAGGAGCAAGGGTTGATTGACTCGGTTACGGTCAGTGACCAGGCGATTATCAACCAGCAGATGAAGCTGGCGTTGGACAAAATCGCTTTTCTGCCCTTCGGTAAACTCATTGACGAGTGGCGCTGGCAGGTATTTTCTGGGGCCATTCCTGAGGCCGAATACAATGCGGCCTGGTGGTCTTTGCGGCAGCGCTATCAGGGCATTAGCCCGCCTGTGCAGCGCTCAGAAGCGGACTTCGATCCGGGTGCCAAGTACCATGTTCCTGGCAACACGCCCTACACTCGATACTTCTTATCCCATGTCATGCAGTTTCAGTTTCATCGCGCGCTTTGTGCTGCTGCGGGTTTTCAGGGGCCGCTGCACGGCTGCTCAATTTACGGCAGCAAAGCGGCGGGCGCTAAATTGGGCGCTATGCTGGCCATGGGTGCCAGCAAGCCCTGGCCAGAAGCGATGGTGGCTCTGACCGGGCAGGGGACCATGGATGCCTCAGCAATCATCGATTATTTCCAGCCGCTGATGGGCTGGCTGGAAGAGCAGAATCAAGGCCGGCAGTGCGGCTGGTGATTAAGGTCGAGGGCCTGTGCTAGCGAGTCCAGCGCAGGGGGATCATGTCCTCCAGCAAGCCGTTAATGCTAAAGGCGCTGATGTTTTTCTCTGCGCCTACTGAGGTTGCGAATTTGGAATCCGTATTAGAGCGCGCGAAAACCTGAGAGGTAGGATATTTCTGTTTCAGCCACAGTGCCGTGCGAATGTTATCGCGGCCACTGCCGGTGCCCAAAATAAAGGCCGTATTGGCGCCCTGCAGATCCACCTTGGCGGCGACGCGGCGCCAAACGTCTGGATTAGAGATGTCGCCTCGCATGACCGAGCGCTCGTAGTTGGACTGCAGCTGCTGCTGTTCCTCCACAACCAGCATGCGCCGCTCGGCGTCCTGGTCGATGATGACCACATGGGCCAGCTCCTGAGCCTGGCTTTGTCGTAATTGCTCCACCACTGACTGACCGAATCGACCAAAGCCCGCGATGACCACCGTGTCTAAACCTTGGGTGCTGGCAAAGTGCGGCCGCAGGCTGCGGCGCACAAAGGCCATGCCCGCCATGTTGTAGCGATTAAAGATGATGCAGTAACGCCCCAGCGAGGTTTGCAGCAGGGTGCGCATGAAGCGCAAATTATGGCAGTGCACGATAAGCCGAAACTTTAAATTAGGCGCGGTTTCTAACACCCGTGTTGCCGCTTCGAAGGCCTGAAAATCATTGCGCCCAAGCAGTAGGACTCGTTTCGCCTGTTGGAGCTTGAGCTGGTTGCGGAGAAACCCAAGGGTGAGATCGCCGACCACCGTCACCGCGCCATACTTTTGCTGGAGCTCTTGTTCGCGAATGGATTCAAACTCGGTATCTACGACCACCACCCGACAGCGACTGTTCTTTCGCCGCAGCAGGCGCAGATAGCTGATGGTGAGTTCACCTGAGCCAAATATCACGATGTGATCGTTAAGGTTGCGCAGCAGCCACTGCTGGGGGTTAAGCATGCGCAGCACCGCCTCGACCACGGCGGAGGCGGTCAGCAGGGGCGCACCGAAAAAGGCTATCCACAGCAGGGTTTGGGCCCAAACGGGCCCACCCACGGGCACCCCTAAATCCAGACCGCCGACAACGAAGAGGCCGAGAATGTAGTAAACCCGTTCCAGCAGGGGTGCGGTGGTAACGCCGGGTCGCTCAGTAAGGGCCACACCGTTAGCGAAGGCAATCAGTCCCAAGGCGAAAATCAGCCCCATAGCCACCCAGCGCCAGCCGAGCAGGCTTTTTGTGCCGGTTGTAAATGGCTGGTCGGGGCCGGCGTCAGGTTGTGAGGAATCCGTTGTGTGTTGCACTCGGAGCAGCCTTGAGTGTGATTCGCTTTGTGGGTGCGTCTACAAACGCCAATTTCCGCGCAAAAGCAAAGGTGCCGTGGTTGGGTATCTAGGGCGATTAACGCTCCTCACCAACCCTGCACTTGCTAATATTTCGGCATTGTAAGCCTAGGAGGGTCGGATGTCAGAGTTTTCAACCATTGTCTACGGGGTAGCCAACCATGTTGCCCGAATTACCTTGAATCGTGTGGACGTGCGCAACGCCCAAGACAAGGCCATGTTGTATGAGCTAAACGCGGCGTTTGATCTGGCGGCTCAGGACGACGAGGTAAAGGTCATCGTGCTGAATGCCAATGGTCCGCATTTTTCCTCGGGTCACGATTTAGCCGACAAAACCACCATGGCTGACTTCACGCCGGTGACCAATTGGGGCGGGTTCACTAAGCCCGGAGCGGAGGGCTATCAATCTCAAGAAGAGGAAATCTATCTGGGCCTGTGCTGGCGCTGGCGTAACCTGCCCAAGCCCACTATCGCTCAGGTTCACGGCAAGACCATTGCCGGCGGGCTGATGCTGATCTGGGTGTGCGATCTGATCATTGCTGCTGACGACGCCACCTTTTCGGACCCGGTAGTGGCATTTGGCGTGAACGGGGTGGAATATTTTGCACACCCCTGGGAAATGGGGCCGCGCAAAGCCAAGGAACTGCTGTTTACCGGCGACAAAATCACCGCAGCCGAGGCCAAAGGTTTAGGCATGGTGAATCAGGTGGTGCCACGGGCGAGCTTGCAGGAGTACACGGATACCCTGGCTCGGCGGATTGCCAGCAGGCCCAGCATGGGGTTACGTCTGGCAAAACAGAGTGTGAATCAGGCTCAAGACGCGCAAGGTTTTTGGACTGCGCTGCAGGGCGCGATGTCCCTACAGCAGCTGGGTCACGCCAACAATCAAATTGTCCACGGCCGTCTGGTTGACCCGGCTGGCGCTCAGGTGATTCGGGAGGATGCCAAACGCTAGTGCCAGCGCCCGAATGGGCGCTGAGGTTGCCGGGTTAAGGCCAAGGTTAGGTCAGGCACGCGTCCTAGCGACCGGTAAAGTTGGGCTTGCGCTTCTCCAGAAAGGCTTTCAGGCCTTCCTCAAAATCCTCGCTAGCGAACATGCCTGCCAAGTGCACCATGAGGTGGTCCACGGCGGTGTCGTAAGACTCTTCCAAACCCATGCGCATCATGCGTTTGGTGGTCTGTACGGCCATGGGTGCGTTCTCCGCCACCTCCTGGGCCCAGGCCATGGCTGTGGGCAACAGTTCAGCGTGGGGCACAACAGCGTTCACTAAGCCAAGCTCAAGACATTCGTCAGCCATCACCGTGCGGCCGCGATAATAGAGTTCAGCGGACTTTGCCCAGCCCACCAGTCGCGGCAACAGCCAAGTGCCGCCGCTTTCCGGCACCACGTTACGCCGCGCGGTGATGGCCGCCATTTTGCCGTGTTCCGACATGATGCGCATATCGCAAAGCAGGGTTAGATCCATGCCATAGCCTGCGGCGGCTCCGTTTACCGCGCAGATGATTGGGGTATCGCAGTGCCACATGACATTGATGGGCGCGTCGCGCAAGTCAAATAGCTGGCGGGGAGGGCGGTTATGCTCGCTCTGGGACTGTTGGTCTTGCTCACCCTCACGGCGCTTGTTGGTGTCCACTAAATCAAGGCCTGCACAGAATCCCTTGCCCTCACCGGTGAGCACGATGCATCGAACTTCTGGGTCTTTGTCCGCTGCTACGACCTTGGCAGACAGCTCGTTTAGCATGTCCCGACTGATGGCGTTAAGGCGGTCGGGCCGATTCAATTTGATCAACAACACCCGATCGTGTTGCTCCAAAATCAGCTCGTCGGTACTGGATGGGGTAATGCTCATGGTTGGTTCCTAAGGTTGTTATCCGGATTATCGGAGGTTGAATCGATAGGGTAAGAACTCCTTCGTTGAATCAGGCTGCTGCAAGCCTGTCTGCGTAACAATGTCCTGTTTGCGGGACGCGGGTCAAGAATTCACGTGGTAGTCCGTTTGCCTGAAAACGCGCGCCGACTATCTTTCTGCACCAAGCTGGTGCATCATTTGCGGCTGCGTTTTTTTGAAGTTGTCTCGCCATTTGCTGCTGCGGTAGCGGGCCTAAGCTGTGAGGTTTGTGTTGTCCCGATCTCTTGTGCCCCTGAATTCAGTGCGGCGTTTTGTCGTAGCTCTGTTATTTGTTGTATTTACGCTGACGGCCATGGAAGGTCCAGCAGCCCAAACTACCGGCGTTGGGGCCAAGGTCCCAACGACGTCCGGCGTTGTGCTGGGGAGCTTTACGCAACGCGCCAACGCCCAGCGACGACTGGATGACCTGCAGCAAAGTTTGAGCGCCGAGGGCACTCGTTTGGGCATTGCTGCTGGCCAAGGAGCCAATAGCCAAGTGTATCGGGTGGTAGCTCAATCTACGCAGATGAACAGTCGCCGCTTGCTGCAGCGCTTGCGCCGTAGCGGATTCGCTGATGCTTGGCATATCACCGGCGCTGGTCTTATCGTTGCTGACGAACCCGGTATCCAGTCCTACACCCCTCGCCGGACTCAGGCTGCTGCTCTCAGTGACGCAACTCAAGCGCCTCGGCAGCCAAGTGCTCAGGCACAGCCTCCAGAAAGCTCAAGGGATTTAACGTTGGACTTGCCGGGGTTTGCGGGCCCCGGTGTGCAGCGGGTTTTCGACACCGAAGCCGGTGTGGACCTCCACGAACTGAGCATACAAACCTTGGACGATGCAGCGGCCGAGGTAAACATTGATGGCCGAATCGACGAGGCGGTTTGGCGCGACATTCCCTACTACGACAACATGGGGGTATCCATTCCGGACTTGGGTACCGACGCAGAGTTCCCGACGAAAATGCGCATGTTTGCCACGGAAAAGGGCTTTTACATCAGTGCAGATATGGAGCAGCCGGTAGATACACTGGTCCAGCGGCTAACTCGGCGGGACGACTGGGTTGATCGTGACCTCTTTGGCGTCACCATTGACGCCTCGGGTGAGGGCAAGCTGGGTTACTGGTTTTACGTGTCGCTTGGCAACAGCCTGAACGACGGTAAGGTCCTGCCGGAGCGGCGCTTCCAGCGAGATTGGGACGGTCCCTGGACTGCTAAGGCCGTTCGCACAGACCGAGGCTGGAGCGCCGAGATGTTTCTGCCCTGGTCGATGATGGACATGCCGGAACGAGAAGGTTTGCGAAATATGGGATTTGTGGCCAGCCGCATGGTGTCCCATCGCAATCAGCGGTATCAGTGGCCGCGCTATGGTGTCACCACCAAACGTTACGTTTCGGCCTTTAATCGCCTGCAGATGGAAGACGTTAAGCCTGTTCGTCAGCGCTCGATAATCCCCTTTATTTCGGTGACTCAGGATCAGGTGTATGACGACACTGACGTGCGGCTTGGCGCGGACTTCGCCTGGAAACCCTCGCCGGCGGCGCAGATATCCGGGTCGTTAAGCCCTGACTTTGGTGCGGTGGAGTCCGATGACGTGGTCCTCAACCTAACGGCCAGCGAAACATTTTTTCCTGAAAAGCGACTGTTTTTCCTTGAGGGCAGTGAGATCTTTAATGTCATGCCCCGAGACGACTTTAGCTCCATCAATCGCATCGCTTTGAACGAAGACTTCTCGACTACCTCGCGGCGGGTTTACCTGCAGGAGCATGTGCCGCTACCGGTGTCCCTGTTGAATACTCGGCGCATTGGTGGAACCGCAAGCCAGCTCAGCGTGCCCGATGATGTGGAAGTCGAGCGCGGTCAGCGCGACGTGCCTACGGATTTGCTTGGAGCGGGCAAGATTACTGGCAGCACGGATAACTGGCGCTATGGTGTGCTTGCGGCCTTCGAGGACGACGTGGAATGGCGTGCCCGGGACGTGAATGACGAAGCGGTTTTGCTCACCGGTCAGGGCAGAGATTTCGCGGTGGCTCGGGTCCAATACACCGGTACAGAAAATACGTCTTGGGGCTACATGGGCACCTATATGACCGGCAGTGAATTCGATGCCAGTGTGCACAGTCTAGATGCCCATTTAACCGCTGGCGGTGGGGTGCTGAACGCCGATGCCCAGTTCATTATGAGCGACCGCGACGGCATCGAGGGTTACGGTGCCATGTTCGACGCGCTCTATGCGGCCAGCCCAAACCTGCGCCATAAGTTTGAGCTGGACATTATGGACGAAAACATCGACTTCAACGATTTGGGCTTCCTGCGCCGCAACGATTACGTCCTCGGCCGCTATGTGCTGCTGTACAACAAGCAGAAAGTGAACAAGTCTCTGTCAAACTACCGCACTACGCTGGTGATCAAGCAGCAACACAATATGGAAGAAAATCAGGTGACTGATAGCGCTGTGCTGTGGCGGTCGTCGGTGGTGTTGCCCGGGCGCAATAGCCTGCGGGTGGGCATCGGCTACTTTCCTAAGCGCTACGAAGACATCGACAGTCGGGGCAACGGCGCCTATCGGGTAGAGGGCGGCGGTTGGTTTGAGTCCGTGCTCTCAACGGACGCAGGCAAAAAGGCCAGCTTCAGCTTTGGTTTGGGCGGTGCTCAAGAACATTTGGGAGATTGGTCCTACAACGCCTGGGCGGGGGTAACGTACCTGCCCATGGATCAGCTTAGTTTGTCTTTCGATCTTCGGTACAAGGATCGAAACGCCTGGCTCGTGCACCAAGGAGGCAGGAACTTTGGCGCCTTCGATGCCGATGAGTGGAGCCCTTCTCTGGACATCAACTGGTTTATCGCGCCGGGGCACGAGCTGCGCTGGAATCTGCAGTGGGCTGGTATCCGCGCCGAAGATGTGGGGTTTTACGAAATTCCGCTGGGCGATGGCGACCTCATCACGGCTGAGCGGGAGCAAGACAATTACGACTTTAATATTAGCCGCTTAACCACTCAGCTGCGCTATCGCTGGGCTATCGCGCCACTCACAGATTTTTATCTTGTGTACAACCGCGGCAATTTCCTGCGACCCGCCGGCGAATACGACGTAGTAGATCTGTTTGACGATAGCTTTTCCGAGCCGGTGATCGATTCTTTTGTTGCCAAGCTGCGCTATCGATTTGGTAACTAATGGACGAGCAGTTAGTGCTCGTAAGGGCAGAACGAGGTGAGGATCAGAGCAGCTTTTCTTGTGATTCTAGGGCTGGCGGGAAGTTGGGTTTCAGCGGCAGAGATCCGGACAGGCTCGCCAGGCAGGTATGGGTTCTCTGATGAACGCCTGGCTAACATAACGAGGTTTATGGAAGCCAAGGTCGAAGAGGGGACGCTTGTGGGCGGCATGGGACTGATCGCCAGAGATGGCAAGATCATTTACCGGGAAACCTACGGCATGGCGGATCGAGAGGCTGGTCGCAGGATGGAGGAGGACGCGATTTTTCGCATCTATTCGATGACGAAACCCATCACTGGTGTGGCGCTGATGATGCTCTTCGAAGAGGGTCGATTTAAGTTAAGTGACCCTGTCGCCATGTACTTGCCTGAGCTGGCCAATTTACAGGTGGCCTTGTCTACAGTAGATACCGGTTCAACGTCTGACGGCATTGTTACCCGAAGTTATGGCCAGACGGATCCTGCGCTCGTTGGTAAAACACGCCAGCCGGCGCGACAACCGACGATCCGCGATCTCATGCTGCACACGGCGGGCTTTACCTACGGGGTCTTTGGCGACACAGAAGTAGACCGTCTGTACAACCAGCTGCGGGCCAAGGGTGATATGAGTCTGGCTGAGTATGTTCGGGAGATTGGCAAACTGCCCTTGCAATACGAACCCGGGACCAAGTGGCACTACAGTATTTCAGTGGATATTCAGGGACGGCTAGTGGAGGTGCTATCCGGAATGCGCTTCAGTGATTTTTTGCGACAGCGCATTTTTGTGCCTCTGGATATGGTGGATACGGCATTCGTGGTGTCGGCAGAAAAGCGATCTCGACTGGCTCAGCTCTATAAACCCAAAGGAATGGTGGGTGCAGATTTCTTAGCGACAACCCGAAATCAAGAGCTGGAGGTGGCGGATGCGTGGCTCAGCGCTGGCTATTTCGGCGCCAGCAAATTCGAAAGTGGCGGAGCAGGACTGGTCTCCACCGCGAGAGATTATTCGCGCTTTACTCAGATGCTGCTAAATGGCGGCGAATTCAACGGTACGAGGCTTTTAGCGCCTAAAACCGTTCAGTTGATGACCGCAAATCACGTTGGGCATTTACCTGTTCCCTATGGTACCGAGGGTTACGGGTACGGCCTGGGTTTTGGCATTCATGTGGACCCTGGTGCCTTGGGAATTATCGGTTCTCCCGGAGAATATACCTGGGGCGGCGCCGCAGGCACTCGCTTTTGGGTAGACCCAGTGGAGGGTGTGATCGGGATTTTTCTGAGTCAAAGCATGCCAAATCGCATGCGTTTAGCAGACCATTTTAAAGCTCTGGCTTACGCCGCCATGACAACGAGCCGAGTCACGCATTAACCGCTCCCATTGGCAGCGCTGCAGACGGTCAAATGTCTCTCTCTGCCCCAAAGCACCTGCTCAGGGAAACCCTTAAGAGCTGTGGCGGTAGTCTCGGCGAATAAAATCTGCGCCGCGTTCGGCGATCATTACCGTAGGGGCGTTGGTATTGCCTGAGGTGATGGTCGGCATGATCGACGCATCAATGACCCGCAGCCCAGCAATGCCGTGAACGCGAAGTTCATCGTCGACCACCGCAGCGTCATCGTGGGCTGGCCCCATTTTGCAGGTGCCCACGGGATGAAAAATCGTCGTGCCCAAATCTCCGGCCGCGCGCTGCAGGTCCTCATCCGAGGTGATGGCGGGCCCGGGCGCTAGCTCAACCGGGTTGTACGGTGCCAAGGACGGCGCGGCCATGATGCGGCGGGTGTACTTTAAGCCGGCTACCGCCACCTCTAAGTCTTCCTGGGTGCTCAAATAATTCGGCGCGATGGCCGGTGCATCCAAGGGGTCCGCGGTTTTGAGGCTGACGGTGCCTCGGCTGGATGGCCGCAGATTGCATACAGAAGGGGTGATCGCATTGTACTTGTGCAGGGGTGAGCCGAATTTGTCCAAGGACAGCGGCTGCACGTGCCACTCGATGTTAGCCGACCGCTGCGAGGGGTCACTCTTGGCAAAGGCGCCCAGCTGGGACGGCGGCATGGTCAGCGGCCCGGTCTTCTTTAAAAAGTATTCCAGTCCCATCAGGGCCATGCCCCAAGGCCAGCGCGCGCGCTGATTCAGGGTGACCGTGTTAGCGACCTGATAAATCGTGCGTATTTGCAAATGGTCCTGAAGGTTTTGACCAACGCCGGATAAGGCATGCTGCACGGCAATATCGTGGGTCTTTAGCTGATCCACGGGACCAATGCCGGAAAGCTGCAGTAGCTGTGGCGAGGCGATGGCGCCGGCGGCAAGCACAACCTCATTTCGGGCGGTCATATGCTGACGCTGGCCCCGGTGCAGGATTTGTACGCCGGTGGCGGCTAGCCCCGCGTCGGTGGTTTCCAGGGTCACGCGCTCAACGGTGGCTTCGGTGAGAATCGTCAGGTTGGGGCGCTGCTTGATGTCGTCGAGAAACGCTCGGGTAGCGCTCCAGCGCTTGCCGCGACGCTGATTCATTTGGAAGTAGGCGTTGCCGAAGTTATCGCCCCGATTGAACTCATCAATTTTCGGAATGCCGCATTCCTCAGCGGCTTCTCGCCACACGTCGAGTATCTCCCAGTTTACTCGGCGTTCTTCGACCCGCAGCTCGCCACCGGTGCCGTGAAAATCGTCCGCGCCGTGCTGGTAATCCTCAGAGCGCCGGAAAATCGGCAGAACGTCGCTCCAGCCCCATCCGCGATTGCCCAGGCTGGCCCAGTGGTCAAAGTCAGATTTCTGGCCGCGCATGTAAATCATGGCGTTGATGGATGAGCAGCCGCCAAGCACTTTTCCCCGGGCATAGCCAATGCTGCGTCCGTTCAAACCTGGTTCTGGCTCGGTTTCGAAGCACCAGTCCGTGCGTGGGTTGCCGATGGTGTAGAGGTAGCCGACTGGAATGTCGATCCAGAAGTAGTCGTCTTTTTTTCCCGCCTCCAGCAGCAGCACCCGCTTGCTCGGGTCTTTGGAAAGCCGATTCGCCAGCACGCAGCCCGCAGTGCCAGCGCCGACAATAATGTAGTCATAGTCGTTCATCTGGAGTCTTATTGCTGCCTCTTAACTAATTCGGTTACCGGCGGGCGTGAAATGGTCAGCTACACCAATTCAGCTTGCATTACCGCGTGACGAATCGTTTGGTATCTCTCGGGTGGGCAGATGTTCAGCTGCGCTCTTACCGCCCCAATCGGCTGTGCTAGCAAGGCTTCCCAATCTTGGGCGGGCAGCCAGGCGGCTTTTTTGCCGTCTCGATAGGCGCGGTAAGCGGCCTTGGGAACAGCCCAGCCAAGGTCTTTTTCAGTTTGGTAGAGGTCTTTACCGATTTGGTAAATGCCGACCAGACAAATAAAGGCAATGCCTCGATTGGGGCTTTGTGCCGCGGTAAAGGCCAGCAAGCACACCTCGCCTAACTCGTCGCGGCCGTAGTGAGTTAGCGTGTGCCAGAGGTCATGCATGTCTCGTTGGCGGTTCGCGAAAAGCAAGCGATCCGCATCAAGATCCCTTTGGGTCCGCATGTCTTCGCTGGGCGCAACCAAGCCCTCGGCGCTGATGTTCTCAGAGGTGACGAACTGCAAATAGTGAGCAGCTAGCGAGTGCTTTGGCAAGGTGGCGAGATAGTCGCGATCACGCAGTATGTCCAGCAACGAGCGTCGCTCGGCCAAAATCTGACGTCCCATGGCGGTGGCCTTGAAGCGTCGGAAGCCGGTCTCCAATGAGTTGCCCGACAGGGCGTCAATGATGGTGAAGACTTCCTCTGTGGCTTCGGGATTTTTAATCAGGCGACCCATGGCGCGGAATGCTTTGCGCCACTCGATGGGTCGATGGGGTAGTGTGCTGGTGGCGTTGTCCGTGACGCTGTTCGTGACATTGTTCAAGGCTGGGCATCCAAAAAAATAAAAATGCTAGGGCCTACTGTGGGCTATCGCAAGAGCGGCATCGCTGCCAAAGCTTGACCCAATTCCCATGCCTAGCCCTTGGCCGGCCAGTACTGATCTTTCAATAGGCGCTTGTACAGCTTGCCCGTGGGCAGGCGCGGCAGCGCATCGGTGAAGTCGATAGATCGCGGCACCTTGTAGCCCGCCAAATGTTCTTTGGCGTAGGCCATCAGGTCATCGGTCACGGCGTCGGATGGTTGCTGCCCCGGAGCCAGCTCAACTACGGCTTTAACTTCCTCACCAAAATCGGCATTGGGCACACCAAACACGGCCACGTCTTGAACCGCCGGATGCAGTACCAGCGCGTCCTCAATCTCCTGCGGATAAATGTTCACGCCGCCGGAGATGATCATGTAGGCCTTGCGGTCGGTGAGATACAGGAAACCCTCTTCGTCCACGTAGCCAACGTCACCCAATGACGTCCAGTTGTCGTGGATAGGGTGGGTGGCGGATGCGGTTTTGTCCGGGGCATTGTGATACTCAAAGCTGCGCTTGGGTTGCTCGAAATACACCATGCCCTCCTCGCCGGTGGGCACGTCGGCACCGCTTTCGTCGCAAATATGCAGGATGCTGGCGATGGCTCGACCTACGGATCCGGGGTGCTCTAACCACTCTTGGGGGGAGATTACCGTGGTGCCATTGCGTTCGGTGCCGGCGTAGTACTCCCACAAAATCGGCCCCCACCAATCCATCATCTGATGCTTGATTTCTTTCGGGCAAGGAGCGGCGGCATGAATCGCACACTGATGGCTGCTGAGGTCGTACTGGCTGCGAACCTCGTCATCCAGCTTCAACATGCGAATGAACATGGTCGGCACCCATTGAGAGTGAGTGATTGAGTAGCGTTGGATATGACGCAAGGATTCCTCGGGATCGAAGCTGCGCATCATTACAACCGTGCCCCCAAGCGCCAGCGTGCGAGTGCAAAAGCCGAAAGGCGCTGCGTGATACAAAGGGGCCGGAGATAGATACACCGTGTCCGCATTCATACCGTAGGGGTTGTTGACCTCCACGCCGGGTAGTCCGTCGCCAACGTGATTGCCGGTAAGAGGGCGTTTGATGCCCTTGGGTCGGCCCGTGGTGCCGGAGCTGTAGAGCATGGTGTCGCCAGCGCGCTGGTCCGCGATAGGTGTGGTGGGCATTGTCGCTATGGCTTGGGCGGCATTGTCAAAACCCGCGATGTCCGCTCCCACGCTGTAGCGGTGGGGGCAGCTAGGTATCAGCGCCGGTAGCGCCTCACTTTGGGCTAACTCTGAGGAAGCAAAGAGAACCTGACTGGTGGAGTCGTCGATGATGTAGGCCGCCTCGTCCGGAGTCAGGTAGCGGTTGATACAGGTCAGATACATTCCTGAGCGCAGTACGCCCCAGGCGATGGAAAAATACTCCAGGTTGTTTTCCATCAAAATCGAGACGTGGTCGCCCGCGCCCAGTCCCAGGCTTTCCAGCAGTTGTGCGACTTGGTTCGAGCGCTGGTCCAGCTCTAGCCAAGTAACCTGCTCACCGCTTGCTGCGTCGATGACTGCGGGGGTTGTTGGTTTTACGGTGGCCCAGTGTCCTGGATACATGGTAACTCTCCTGACTGTCGGATCTGCGCTGCCAGTGCCGAGGGCAATCAGGCCGTTTGGGTTCGCGGCAGGAACCTTTGCGACTGACTGCGAATGCGGCGGCTTCGGGCGCGCGCGCGTTAGCTGGCCTTGGCCAAACGTTCGTTTAGGGCTTCGGTGTCCAGCAGATCGCCCCGCATGGTTCGTGCGCCCAAGAAGTAATGTATTCCCGCCCAAAGGTTGACTAGTACCGCAACACACAGGGCGTAGCGAATAGACTCGTAGCCAAAAGTTGGATTGAGCACGTCGCTGAGAATGCCGATGAAGTAGGGCCCAAGACCCATGCCAATAAGGTTTAGCACAAACAGCAAAATCGCCGAGGCTACAGCGCGCATACGTAATGACACTAGGGCCTGGGTCATCGCGAAAGACGGCCCGAGATAGGCGCTGCCGAGAATGCCGACCAGGCACAAGCTGGCGATGGCCGCCACCGTACCGTCGTAGAGATAGGCAACCAACTGGAATGGCACCATCACTGCCGTAGCGATACCGGGTACCCAGAAATACCAACGCTTGTCGCCGGTGCGCTCTGACAGTTTATCGCTTAGATAACCACCACCAAAGGTGCCAATGGCACCAATGCCGGCGACCAGGGCCAAGGCAGCGCCGAGGTCTGTGGACGACATTTCATGGATGCGGATAAAGAATGGCGCGTTCCAGGTTCCCGCGCCGTAGCTCACAAAGGCGTGGAGGCCGGCTGCGAAGGCCAGGTGCCGAAATGAGACTTTGCCCCACAAAAAGTTCAGCACCTCTTTTACCGCCGGCGCCTCTGGCGAAGCGGCCTTAGGTGCCTGCGCTGCCGATAATTTGCCGTCAGACATGCCGCGAGGAGGCTCTCGCAGGGTGAAGAGAATGACCATGGCGACGAAAATCCCGGGCAGGCCCACCAGAAAGAAAGTGTTCCGCCAGCCAATGGTGTCCGCTCCCCAGCCGCCCACGTAGCTACCGATCATGGTGCCAAAGGGAATGCCCAGGGCGTAAATAGACAGGGCTGTGGCCCGCTGCTCAATAGGGAAGTAATCGGAAATCAGCGAGTGGCTTGGCGGGCTGGCGCCTGCTTCACCAACGCCAACGCCAATTCTTGCCAGCAGCAGCGTCCAAAAGTTGATGGCAAGGCCACACAGTGCGGTCATGGCGCTCCAGATGACCATGGACACCGCCAGAATTTTTACCCGGCTGCGTCTGTCCGCTAAAGCCGCAATAGGAATACCCAAAAACGTATAGAAAAGCGCGAAGGCCAAACCGCCTAGTAAGCCCAGTTGGGAGTCGGTAAGGGAAAGTTCAAGTTTGATCGGCTCTAGCAATAGCGACAGGATTGAGCGGTCGACAAAGTTGACGATGTAGCCAACGAACAAGATGCCCAAGGCATAGTTCCGATAGGCCGGGCTGAATTCTTTTTGTTCCGACATGTACTCCCCTGAAAATCCAACTAACGCAAACTACCGTTGGCGATGGCCTAGCAGCCACGGACCCGAAAGACGGGTACGCAATCAGTCCCCCCATGGAACGACGTAGATACTGACATTTTGCTGGGCATTTCCCAAGGGTTATTCGATATTAGAAAACGGGCTTCGACGGCGCCGGCAGGGTGGTCAAAGACCCGTTTGTGAGACTTGATTCCCCGACAGTTTGCGCGGGTTAAGGTGTGGCCGGGCAACGCGCAGCCGCATAACTTTACTTACGGACTCTGCGCCGCAGCCGGTCCAAGCGTTCTTTCCAATACTGAAACTGTTCCGGGTCGCCGCCCCGATCCGGGTGCAACTGCTGGCACATGCGGCGTGCCTCAACGATCTCTTCGATAGGCAGCACTAAATCCAGTCCCAGCGCTTTGATCTCCGCCGGGCTCAGCGTCTTCACCGGACTGGCGGATTCAGGGGGGCGGTAAAAACCACTCCAGCTGCCGCGGTTGTTGCCGCCATAGGAAACCGGACCCGAGAGGCCGAGCTTCCAGGGGTGGTTTTTCGCCGGCTTGCGGTTCTTGCCGCTGGATTTGCTGTTTGCCATCGTCGCAGTCTAATCTGGTGGGGCTTGGGCTCAAGTTCTTTCTCCTGCGGCCCACGCCGATTTATGGCAAAACGGAACATCCTCATGAGCAACGGTGCCGCCGGTTCGACAACGCTTTCCCTGGCCGGTACCCCGCCTGCAACACCGCTGGGATATTACAGCTGGACTTTTGGTCAGGCCGCTCGGGATCCGCTTTATATTCTGGTCGTTATCTACATTTTCTTTCCCTACTTCTCGAACGTAGTGGTTGGTGACCCAATTGCTGGGCAGGCGCTGGTCGGCTACGTCAACACCGTTGCCGGGGTGGTCATGGCGCTAACGGTTCCGTTCTTGGGCGCTATTGCGGACAAAGCTGGGCGTCTAAAGCCCTGGCTGAGCGTTTCTATAGCGGTAGTGGCCGCCTGCGCTTTCTCCCTTTGGTGGGTGACGCCGGATGCATTAACTATCGGACTCGGTCTTTATCCTATCCTCGGCACTCTCATTCTGATGAATGTAGCTTTCGCCTATGCCGAAGTTTTTCACAACGCTATGCTGCCTCGAGTTGCGCCGGTGGATAAGGCTGGGGTGATTTCTGGCTTAGCCTATGCGTTGGGTAACTTTGGCGGGCTTTCGCTAATGCTCCTGGTGCTCTTGGGTTTTGCGTTGCCCGGCACCGTATCTTTGAGCTGGATATCCGATACCCCCTGGTTGGGTATCGATCACAGCGTCAATGAACAAGACCGAATGGTGGGTCCGGTTGCCGCCGTATGGCTACTGGTCTTTTCTTTGCCGGTGTTGTTGTTCACCCCCGACGGTCAGCGGTCGTCGTTAGCTTGGCGTCAAGCCGCGCTGGCGGGTGTCGCTGAGGTTTGGCAAACCGTCCGGAATCTGCGGCACTATCAAAACGTGGCCCGTTACCTGCTGGCGCGCATGTTTTTTAACGATGGCATGGTCGGCGTTCTGATTTTTGGCGGCATTTACGCTTCCGGCGTTTTTGGTTGGGACTCTTCCGAATTACTTATCTTCGGTCTGTGTACCAGTACCTCTGCCATGGTGGGGGCTTATGCTGGTGGCAGGTTAGATGACCTGCTGGGTTCTAAGCGCACGCTGCTAATGGCTGTTTCGTCCACGGCGTTAATTTTTTTGCTTATGTTATCCATCGAGCCGGGGAGAATATTTTTCGTCCTTGAGCTGCCGGAAAGGCAGGTTTGGTCCTTGCCTTTTTTCAACACCCCAGGAGAGATTTGTTATTTCTTTGCCAATCAGGTTTTTGCGGTTTTTTTCGTGACCGGACTGTCGGCATCGCGCACTCTTATGGCACGGATATCGCCGCCAAAAATGACGGCGCAGTTTTTTGCCCTTTATGGTCTGAGCGGTTCGGTTACAGCATTTCTCGCGCCGCTGATGGTCGCCACGGTAACGGACTTTTCCGGCTCAGCGCGACTGGGCATGAGCGCACTGATTCTGCTGATTGTTTTGGGCGTCATCCTGTTGGCAGGCGTCGTTGAGGAACGAGCTGGTCAATCCGCCGCAGATGCGACGAGTACGGGATAAAACGGTGCTCGATTTTTTGGCTTTCATTCCTGAAGGGGCCCCGGTTCCCCTAGTGCCTTGGGGCCACGAGTATTATTATGGCCGGCGCGGTCGGCTGGGGAGCCCGGTTGCCTCACTTAGGAATTGTTATTAGGGAGTCAGATGTCCAGTTCCGAACAGCGCTTTGAGCACGAAGGCGAAAACGCCGAGCACGACGAGCTTTACACCGTACGCCACAGCTTAGCCCACGTCATGGCTCAGGCGGTTTTGGAGATGCGGCCAGGCAGCACCCTGGGCTTTGGTCCGCCGATCCGCGACGGCTTTTACTATGACTTTATTTTGACCGAGCCGCTGACCGAGGAAGATTTTCCTGATCTCACGCGGCGCATGAAAAAAATTCTAAAAAAGGGTCAGCGCTTCGATCGCGAAGAGCTGGGCGCTGAGGACGCTTTGGCGCGCATTGCCGAAATGGGCGAACCGTATAAGCAGGAATACGGCAGCGAGCTGATTGCAAAAAATGGGCTTGAGAGTTTGACCTTCTATCGGAACGGGCCGTTCTTGGATATGTGCGAAGGTCCGCATGTGCATACCACGAAGGACATTCCTCGCGACGCGTTTAAGATTCGCAGCGTTGCCGGTGCTTACTGGCGGGGCAACTCTGACAACGTGATGATGACGCGGATTTACGCTTGGGCTTTTCTCGACAAAGAAACCCTTGATCGCCACGTTGAAGCCTACGAACTGGCCTTGGCTCGGGATCACAAGAAGCTGGGCCGGGAGCTTGGCATTTACGCGATTGATAACGACATTGGTAAGGGGCTGCCGCTGTGGTTGCCAAACGGCACCATTGTGCGTGACGAACTGGAAAATCTGGCCAAAGAGCTAGAGTTCAAGGCGGGATACGTTCGGGTTGCGACACCGCATTTGGCGAAGGAGTCTCTGTACCACACCACGGGTCACCTGCCTTACTACGCGGAAGATATGTACCCAGCCATGGAGTTGATGGAAACCGCAGAAGAGGGTGAGGGCGAAGGAGCCGAGACTAGAATCAAAGAAGCTTACCGTCTTCGCCCTATGAACTGTCCTCATCATCACAAGGTGTTTGACGCGGAGCCGCGCAGCTATCGAGACTTGCCGCTGCGTCTGGCTGAGTACGGTCAGGTCTATCGATTCGAAGATTCCGGAGCCGTTAGCGGTTTGGTTCGGGTTCGGGGTATGTGCATGAACGACGCCCACATTTATTGCACCGCTGAGCAAATCAAGGGCGAATTCAAAGCCGTAATGGCCATGTATCAAGAAGCCTATGAAATTTTGGGGCTGGACACCTTTCGCGTTCGGCTGTCGAAGTGGGATCCGGAAGATCCGAAGGGCAAGGAAAAGTACGTCGATAATCCGCAGGCTTGGGAAGAGTCAGAGCGCATTCTTGAAGAGGTGCTAACGGAGCTGGAAATCGACTACAAGGTGGGCATCGGCGAGGGCGCGTTCTACGGGCCAAAGATTGATATCCAGTTCACCACGGTTACCGGCCGAGAAGAATCGGTGTCTACCGTGCAGCTGGATTTCGCAGTGCCTGGGCGCATGAATCTGAAGTACACAGGTTCTGATGGTGAAGAGCACACGCCTTACTGTATTCACCGGGCCCCGTTCAGCACCCATGAACGCATGGTGGCGTTTCTAATTGAGCATTATGGCGGCGCGTTTCCAACCTGGCTCGCGCCGCTGCAAGTCCAGCTGCTGACGGTGTCCGAGCAGTACGACGACTATGCAAACGACATTTGCCGGCGGCTCAGAGGCCAGATGGTGCGAGCAGAGCTTGCGCCGTCCAACGACACGCTACCTAAAAAGATTCGTCAGGGTGCTACGCGGAAGATTCCAAACCTGCTGATTATCGGCGAGCGTGAGGTGGCCGACGGCACCGTGACGTTGCGACGCTACGGTCAGCGGGATCAGCACACGGTGTCAGTGGATGTGTTTGAAGCCGCCCTGCTGCAGGCCATACGCCAGCGGGCGGCTAAGGTGGCACTGCCTGAGGCCTAAAGACCGCGCGACAGCTGATCAAGTGCTAGCGAGACGAGGCGCCTGAGCGGATTAGTTTGGCCTGGGCGGTCAGGGGCGTCTCGATGGGCATGCCGTTCGATAGGGTAATCAGGTCGCTGACAATCCGGCCGGCCTCGCGCAGCATGGGATCGTCGCCAATTTCTTCTATAGCCTGACTTTTCTCTGCCGGCTCAGTGGTCTGCGAGGAGTCTGCATCGGCAACGCCAGCGCTTTGCCCGGCAGCGTTATCCGTTGGCTCCTGCTCCGGCGTCGCCTGGGTTGTTGCTGGCGCCTCTGCACTTTCCAGGGCCTCTGCTTCGGCTTCCTCGAATGCCTCTAGTTCATCAAGAGTGGCTGCGACCGCCTTTCCTGTCGCCGCGCGCAGGGTGTTCTCGAGTTCCAGTCGCCACATATCATCCTGGGCTTTTTCTGCTCGTCGCAGCTCTTCGTTCAACGACAGGTGAGTTCGCCCGGATCGCTCCTCGGCTTTTCGCATCAGCGCTCGGTAATAATTGAAGTGGGGGTCATTCTTGGTGCGTTCCATATGCCGAGTTTGCAGGTCAAAGATATAGGGCGAGAGTTCGTTAAAGGGCTGGTAGCGCGCGGCATCGATGACGTCCCAGGGCATGGCACCGTCCAAGGTGCTTTCGCCAATGGCTTCCTCATCAAATAACGAAGGGAATTCAATGTCGGGAATGACACCCTGATTTTGCGTGCTTTGGCCGGAAACTCGATAGAACTTTGCGGCGGTGAGTTTCAGCTGCCCCCGATTCAGCGGAATCATGGTTTGCACGGTACCCTTGCCGAAGGTTTGGCCGCCCAACACCAAGGCGCGTCCATAGTCCTGCATAGCGCCGGCAAAAATTTCCGACGCCGAGGCGGACAGACGATTCACCATCACCGCCATGGGACCGTCATAAATCACCGAGTCGTCGTTGTTGCTATACACTGTCGGCCTGCTCCTACTTGACTTCACCTGCACCGTTGGCCCTGAGGGAATGAACAAAGAAGTCATCGTGTCGGCTTCCTGCAAGGAGCCGCCGCCATTGTTGCGCAGATCGATGATTAGGCCGTCAATGCCTTGGGCTTTTAGCTCGCCAATCAAGCGGGTGACGTCCTTGGTGGTGCTGCGGTAGTCCGGCGTGCGGTCCTGCTGGCCCTTGAAGTCCAGATAGAAAGTGGGGATATCGATGACGCCAACGCGCTTGGTAACCCCCTGCTCTTCCAGTGTGATGACGTTGGCTTGAGCGGCTTGCTCCTCAAGTTTTATGGTGTTGCGAACGATGGTCACGATGCGCGTTTCGTTATTGTCGGCGTCGTCGCTGCTGACCGCCAGACGTACCGTGGAGTCTTTGGGCCCCCGGATCAGTTCCACAACATCATCCAGACGCCAGCCCACCACATCAATCATAGGTCCCTGGGTGCCCTGACCAACGGCGGAAATAGTGTCAGCGGGTTTTAGGCTGCCGGATTTGTCAGCGGGTCCCGCTGGCACCAGTCGCACGATCTTGGTGGCATCTTCATCGGTTTGTAAAACCGCGCCGATACCCTCCAGCGATAGCGACATGTTGATGTTGAAGTTGGTTGATGTTCTGGGCGAGAAGTACTGGGTATGCGGATCATAAGTCGATGCGAAGGCGTTGATGAAGGTCTGAAAAGCATCCTCGCTGCGATTACGCTGGGCGACCTTTTGCTGATTGCGGTAACGTTTGCTGAGGGTTTCGGTAATTTCCTCCAGGTCTTTGTCGTTGAGCTTCATGCTCAGTACTTGAGAGAGCAACCGTCGATCCCAGAGCTGGTCTTGCTCGGCTTGGCTTGCCGGCCAAGCAGCGTCCTCGCGTTCGATTTGGATCGTTTGATCGGTGCTGAAATCTAAACGCTCAAGGCCTTGGTTGATTTTCCTCTGAGCGTAGGCGGTGCGGTCCAGTAAGCGCTGTTGCAGCCGATTGAACATACGAAAAGCCGGCAGTAAGTCCCCGCGCTTGAGGGCGTTGTCTAAGTCGTATCGGTAGGCCTCAAATTCAGCGATATCACTGGCTAAAAAATAGTAGCGAGTAGGGTCTAAAGCTTCGATGTAGTTGTCGAAGGTTTGGCTAGATAAATTATCGTCAACGTCCAAATCGACGAAGTGATTGCGGCGTAACTGTTCCATGACGATGCGAGCGGTCCGCGGATGGGCGGGCAGCGGTGCGAGCTCGGGCGCGCTGAGCGCCAGGTCTGTATCCAGTTTGGTTTCTTCTGGGGACTGGGTATCGGCCCAAGCCGAGCCGAATGCCAAGCCAGCCAGTAAAAATGCCCAGGCGGATTTTTGCACCCCCAGTCCGAATGTTTCGCTCAGCATGTTGGCGATTTGGCCTGTGGATCTGTGGATTAACCCCAGTAACTTCATGAATTGTTCTCGCTTACTCGCGTTTCGTTTTTTTGCTAACGCATTAATGGTGCAACGGTGTCAAAGGCATGTCGCGACAATCTTCCCGCATTTGCCGAGTATCCGAATTCCATAATGGAGCCCAGTAGCTGAGTGATCTATGGGCAGCGCAGTCAACACCGTGTCCGGTTTTAGGAACCTTCGCCTAATCCGTTCGTGTAATCAATGCGGCGCTGCCGTATCCTTGCCGTTCTCCGGTCTTGCCGCCAACGTCACGGGGCAGTCCAGAATCGCTTTACTTAGCGGCGAGCGGGGAGTGTAAACATTCGCCCAGGTGCGATGAAGCACGGGCCGCTTTTAATGCATCGTTGAGCTTTGCTGAAAAAATTTATTCACGCCACTCGGAGACGCCAATGAACAATCCATTTAACCATTTGCCAGCAATCGCCTTGCTGACCGCCAGCGTTATGGTCGCCGGCTGCAACCAAGCGGAGACCCCTATGTCGGAAAAAACCATTGACGCTTCGTCGGAAGTAGAAAGCGCCAGCTACCTGATCGGGTTTCGCCAGGCCCAGGGCGTACAGGAGCAGGGTGGTCAGGTAATCGATATGGAGGCCTATCTGTTAGGTGCTCAGCACGCGATAGCCGGTCAGACATCACAGGTGCCGCTAGAGAACGAGGAGCAGCTGATGAGCGCATTGTCTCAGGCTTTAATGCAAAGCGAAGCAGCTTCCGGTGAAACTTTTATGGCAGAGAATGCGGCTCGACCAGAGGTGACCACAACGGAGTCAGGTCTGCAGTACGAAATTCTTGTTGAGGGGACAGGTCCGAAACCTCAGGCCACGGATACCGTGGTAACCCATTACCACGGCACTTTAATTGACGGCACGGTTTTCGACAGCTCAGTAGAACGCGGCAGCCCGGCGTCCTTTCCGGTTAATCGGGTGATTCCAGGCTGGACCGAGGCACTGCAAATGATGGCGGTAGGCTCCAAGTGGCGGCTGGTCATTCCGCCCCAGCTGGCTTACGGCGAGCGCGGAGCCGGCGGTGCCATTCCACCAAATTCCACCCTGGTGTTTGAGGTGGAGCTGCTGGAAATTCAGTAGTGCGGTGTTACGCCTCTATGGACAAAGCAAAAACCGGGGCTAGCCCCGGTTTTTTGTGTCTGACGCCCAACAAACCCGCCGCTTGCTTTAGCCGGCGAGGCCGCACATGCTCTTGATTGGGGAGAATGTATGTCAGACAACAATCGCGGTCCGTCAATTTGGCGCAGTGAGGCATTTCGAGCTTATTTGGGATCGACTGGTTTTTCGGGCATGGCGCTGGCTATGCAGCAGCTGCTGCTGAGCTGGATCTTAATTGGCATCCTCAAACTGCCTGCTGATCAGGTAGGTTTAATTCAAGCCGTGATTGGTTTGCCTGGCGTATTTCTCATGCTCGCTGGCGGTGCCAGTGCGGATCGGGTGGATGCTCGCCGAATGCTGATTCGTATCTATCTGCTGGCACCATTATTTCCCTTATTTCTTGTGCTCATGGAGCAGTGGCAGTTTTTAGGGGTGGTCAGCGTTTTGTTCTGGGGGTTGGGCATGACTGTGGTGCAGTCGTTTTCAATGCCCGGACAGCAAGCGCTACTCAATAGAATTGCCGGCAGTCAAATTCAGCAGGGTGTCACCGCAGCCACCGCCATCGGGTTCGTCGTGCAGGTCGTTGGCTTGGTGCTGGCAGGTCAGATCGATGAGGTGGGTGTGACCCCGGTGTTGCTGTCGCAGGCCGTTGGACTTGCCCTTGCAGGAATTATGATGATTAGAGTGCCTGTGGCTCCTGGGCAACCGGTGCAAGAAACCAGCGCAACTCAGCCGGGCGCTTTAGTGGGCATTCGTCAGGGCTTAAACGCGACCTTTGAGCATCCGGTCATTTTTAATGTCCTGACCATTACCTTTGCGTCGAGCATTTTCAATGCCGGTGCTTTTATTACCGTGTTCCCTTTCATTGTGGTGCGCATTTACGACGGCTCGGCTTGGCTGCTGGCGGTGTTGATGGCAATTTTCTATGCCGGCGCCACGCTGTCGAACGTGCTGTTGCTGCGCTATCAGCCGCTGCTGCGGCCGGGCAAATTGTTCTTAATCATGCAGCTGTCGCGGATTCTTGTGGTTTTTCTGATGTGGATCGAACCGCCGTTTTGGCTTTTCGTTGTCGCCACCATCGGCTGGGGGCTCAACATGGGAATTACCACCAACCTGGCGCGCAGCATTGTTCAGGAATCTGCGCCTAAGCCTTATCTCGGCCGAATTTTGTCGGTGTTCAGTATCGGCATGGTAGGCAGCGCGCCACTTGGCGCTGTGGTTCTTGGTTGGCTAATTGAGGCCACGGGGACTCTGAACGCTTTGATTCCCGCGATGTTGCTGTCCGGGATCTTGTTTTTCTACGGGGCACTGTTCTCGCCGGTTTGGGGCTATCGCAGCAATCAGCTGGAAACAACCTAGACCGTTGGGTAGAAAATCTATGGCGTGAGCGCGGTTTACTGGTTTGCTGTCCGTCGAAGGCTTAGTCTTAGCGTCTGACCGACACACTTCAGGAAATCCCATGAGCGACAGCACGCCAGCACCAGACGACACCGTCATTGCAGCCCTGAGACGGGAGTACCGTTACGGGACCTTGAGTGAAGCTGACGTCTCTACCGATCCACTGGCTCAATTTCAGCGTTGGTTTGCTGAGGCCGAGCAGGCCCAGGTGTTCGATCACAACGCCATGGCGTTAGCCACGGCCTTAGAGGGCATGCCTTCCGTGCGAACCGTGCTGCTAAAAGGGGCAGACTCGGCTGGGTTAAGTTGGTTTACTGACCGTCGCAGCGAAAAAGGTCAGGCGCTCACTGCGAATCCCCAGGCCGAGCTACTTTTTCACTGGCGCGAACTGGATCGACAGATACGCATACGCGGGCGGGTTGTGGAACTGTCGTCTGAGCAAAGCGACGCGTACTTTTATTCGCGCCCTTTAGGTAGTCAGCTCGCCGCAGCCACGTCTGAGCAGAGTCATCCCGTGGCTGATCGCACCGAGCTGGAGCAGCGCTACCAGGCTCTGGCCGAGATTTATTCCGACACTGCGCCCCGACCAAGCCAATGGGGAGGCTACTGTTTGCAGCCTAGCCAGTATGAGTTTTGGCAGGGCAGAGAAGGCCGGCTGCACGATCGACTGCAGTACCGGCTGCAGAACGGTCAGTGGCTTATTCGCCGGCTGCAGCCCTAACTGGGTTTCCCCAGTGCAGGGATAAACTCACAAACTAGGTGAGCAAACAACTCCGGGCGAAAGAAAGGCGAGCCATGGCCAGTCATCGCCATGGGTGTAAAACGGGCCCGGGGAATTTGCGCCGCAATATGTTTTGCTGACGCGAGGTTCATGTCGAGCTCGCCACAGGCCACTAAGGTTGGTGCCGTGATGGCGTGAACCATGGCCGTGGTGTCGGGCTCTCGCTGGTGCGCCGTATGGCATTTACCGGCTGCCTCCCGGTCTTCGTAAAACCGCCAATACTTCTGCCGTTGGGGAACGGTCTCACCGGCGGCCTGCAGCTGCTGTATCGCTTGGGCGCCTAACGTTCCCTGGTCAGACTGATCCACGGGTGGGGTCAGCGCTACATCAAACAAGCCCAGCCCAGACAATTTTGCGCCGTGTCGCAAGCCAAACTGCGCGGCGGTTCGTGCACCATAAGCTACCCCCACGACAAAGACGTTGGTTAAGTTCAGGTGATCGAGGAGGCCGGCCAGGTCATCAGCGTACTGGGAAAAGTTGAAGGCCTCGTCGTCGCTCCAACCACTTTTGCCGGTGCCGCGCAGATCAAAGCGCAATATTTGAAAGTGATCGTGCAGATATTCCAGCACAACTTCCCAGCAAGTCAGGTTATGACTGGCCATATTGATCAGCACCAGGGTGGGTTTGCCGGCATCGCCCTGCAGCACGTAGTGCAGATCGATGCCATTGATGTTGGCAAAGTGATGAGGTTGGTCGTAGGGGGTTGGCGCGGCGTCGGTCATAGCTTTGTGGTCTCTCGCTGATTACTGATGAGGTGCTCGTGATCGCTTGTTAATGATACTGCACGGGTTTGCGTTCGACGCCCCGCAAGATACGTAAGAAATCTTGTCTTTGGCTGGGCAGGTTGTCGGCTAAAGTCTGCGTGAGCCGGTCAGTGGTATCGGGGCAATGGTCACATGCGTGGATTTCGGGTTATAGGCATAGCGGCGCTACTTTTCTGCCTACCAGGGCTAAACATACCTGAGCGGAACACTTGCGGGCTCTGTTCTCCAGTTCGCTGCCGCTAACCTGGGAGGGCGGCAGCAAGTCACCAAGCATGACTGAGCTGCGCACCTGGGCGTCGATGCAGGGCGGAAAGCGGTAAATGCTGGGATCGCGCTCGATCATTTGAGTGTAAATCGCCTGCAGGCGCTGCTGCTGTTGGGCCAGCTGAACGGCAACGCTCTCCGCGTCTTCGGCCGCTTCGCGGCGGCTCAGCTCGGCAAGTAACGTCTCGGACCGATACCAGTACAAGCGAAAACGGCCGTCGTCACGCTTGAGTACCATGCCTTCTTTAATGGAGGCTCCCTTGGAATCCCGGGCGCGAAACCAAATCTCAGCGAACTCGCCGCAAACCTCTTTAGTTCCTTGGCCAAAACACTTTGGTAATGAAATGCGGTCGATTTCTCGGGTGTTTGGTAATAGGCGCCCTGCATGGTCAATCATGTCCTGGCAGCCCACGTCAGGAAAGCTGACCAAACCAAAGGCATGACAGGCGGGCGGGGCTGCGTCCTGGTTAACGCTTTGGGCTGCCTGGGTAAGCCACTTAGCAGCGGCCGATAAAGCCTGATTTTGCACCTCGTCCGGTGCGGGTCCGCAGGCGCTAAGCGTCCAGGCGGCGAAGAGAAGAAACAGTCGGGTTAGCGAGGCTAACCCGACCATGGGTTGGGTGACGCGTGTCCCGATCAAACCCGCTCGATAATAATGGCCGGAGCCATGCCGCCACCGGTGCACATGGTGATCAAACCAGTGTTTAGATCACGGCGCTCCAGTTCGTCCAGCATGGTGCCAATTAAGATGGAGCCCGTGGCTGCAATGGGGTGTCCCAGCGCCATGGCGCCGCCGTTAACATTCACCTTGGCGGGATCCAGCTGCAGATCCCGGATGAATTTAGCCGCGACCACGGCAAAGGCCTCGTTGATCTCAAACAGATCGATGTCGTCGGTAGTCATGCCAACTCGAGCCAGCGCTTTCTTGGCCGCTGGTACGGGCTCGTTGAGCATCAGGGTGGGATCACCGCCCACGGTTGCCATAGAGATAATGCGCGCCCGGGGTTTCCAGCCCACTTTGTCTGCGTAATCTTTGCTGCTCAAAATCAGCGCTGCTGCGCCATCGACGACGCCAGAGCTGTTGCCTGCGTGATGCACATGGTTGATGTCGAGGTCCGGGTACTTCCGTGCAACCAGCTGCTGGAAGGTTTCGCCGGTGTCATCGATGGGCGCTTCCATGAACTGAGAAAATACCGTTGGCAGAGCTGCGAGGCTCTCCAGGGTGGTGCCTGGGCGGGGGAACTCTTCTCGATCGAGCGCCACGGTGCCGTCGTCGTTATGAACTGGCATGACGCTGCGATCGAAATAACCGTTAGCAATGGCGTGCTGGGCCCGGTTTTGGGATTCAACGGCCAGGGCGTCCAGTTCTTCCCGGCTGAAATTTTCCAGGGTTGCGATCATGTCAGCGCAGACGCCCTGATGAGGCTGAGGGTGAATGGAGCGCAAATGCAGATTACCGCCGTCTACGGTGCGGTTGTTGTTTTCCGGAATTCTTGTGGTGGTGTAGGACATCATTTCAACGCCGCCGGCGACGCAGAGGTCGTCCATGCCGCTCATGATGTTGGCCGCCGCAAGATTTACGGAGGTGATACCAGAGCCACAAAAACGATCTAAGGTAACGGCGGAGGCGGACGTGTCCCAGCCCGCGTCTAATGCAGCCATGCGTCCAACGCAGGAACCTTGCTTGCCCACTTGAGAGCTACAGCCGACAACAACATCGTCAATCTCGGCGGTGTTCAGGTCATTGCGTTCACCAATGCCCTCGAACACTTTTGCCAGTAACCGGCTAGGGTGAAATTCGGACAGGGCACCTTTGCCAGCCTTGCCAATACCGCGTGGGGTTCGCGCAGCGTCAATTATGTATGCGTCGGTCATCGTCGTCTCCATTTTATGCGCCGTAAGCGGCGCGATTGCTCATTCTGGTGGTTGTTAGCGGCCCGTGAATTTCGCTTCACGCTTCTCTATAAAGGAGGCCATACCCTCCTTGAAGTCCTCAGACTGGAATAGTGGCAGCAGCTGCAGAAATACGTGGTGCACGTGGTCGTCGAAATTTTCGTCCATGCCCATGCGCATCATACGTTTGGACGCCTGCACCGCCATGGGTGCCTGGGCAGCCACGCGCTGGGCCAGTTCTTTGGCTTGGGCGCCAACTTCGTTGTTATTGACCACGTGGGAAACCAAACCCATCTGCAAACTCTCTGCAGCGCTCAAGGTTTTGCCCGTGAAGATGATTTCGCTGGCCTTTGCCCAGCCAATCAGTCGCGGCAAAATCCAGGTGCCGCCGGATTCCGGCACAATTCCTCGGGCGGTGAATGCTGCAGCGAGCTTGGCGCTGTCCGCCATAATGCGCATATCGCAACCTAAAGCCATGTCCATACCGTAGCCGGCGGCGGAACCGTTGAGGGCCGCAATGGTAGGTGTGTCGATGTTGTGCAGGATGGTTGGCGGCGTGTTGCGCAAGTCGATGGTGGGTGAGACCCGGCGGCTGCGATCCGACAAGCCGTCGGTGATATCGCTGCCGCGTAAATCCAGACCAGCGCAGAAGAATTTGCCGGTGCCCGTGATGATGATGGCGCGTACATCCTCGTCGGCGTCTGCGGTCAGCAAAAGCTCGCTGAACCGGTTCAGCATGTCACGAGATATTGTGTTTTGCTGATCGGGTCGGTTGAAAGTGATGGTGGCGATGTGATCCGCCACCTCATAAAGCATGTCCTGGGCTGCCGTGTTCATGTCTCTTCCTAGTGTGGTGAATGGGTTAGCTGTCTAGTTCCTTTCCGGCATCTTTTCTTCGCTGATGGCATAGCCAGCTTCAACGGGGATACACAGATAGTTGCCATCGTCGCGTTTCTCGGTCCAGGGCAGCACGGGGATCGGCGTGGTTTGCTCGGCTGCTGCAATGGCGGCCTCCGGGGTGGACCAGGTGGCCAGTTTCTCGATGTTGCGCAAGGTCGGGAAAATAATGGTGTATGTGCCGTCCGCGGCGCCTTTAACCGCGTCGCTAGGATCAATCCACACGGAGTCCACTGACTCATAGCCGTCGTGCACGGCAATATGATCCGCAGGCGGTATAGCCAGATAAAAGTGGGTGTCAAAACGCTTTGGCATCATGGGCGGGGTGATCCAATGTGCGAAGTGGGTGAGGGTGTCGCAGGCCAGTTCGAGCTTTTCTTGCTGCAAAAAGGCCAGCAGTGAAATTTCACCTTTGTTCATGGGCTCTCGCGCATCTTGCAACTGCGCCAGGCGTTCACCGCTAATCAAGTCGTCGGTGCCGGCTGCTCTGGCCAGGAGAATGCCGCATTCCTCGAAGGCTTCTCTGATAGCGCTCACCTGTGCTGCTCGCATGTCGGTGTTTTGTTCAGCGCCTCGAAGGTAAGGAATCAGTGCCTCGTCGAAGTCTTGAGGATCAGCTTTACCTCCGGGGAATACTAAGGCGCCTGAGGCAAAGTCGATTTGGTGGTGGCGCACCACCATAAATACCTCAAGATTTGACGCCCCGGGGCGCAGCAGCAATATGGTGGCAGCTGGTTTTGGTGTTGCTGGGCCGTCGGACATGATTCTCTCCTCACTGATAAAACTTGGTTGGCAGCAGTCGATACGACGGCTGGCTCAGTCGTGCTCCCCCCAAAGGAACCCAACGATGTTCGCTTATGCAGGGGCCTATGGCAAACTGTGCAATCACGGCACCGAAAAGCGGCCTGGATGCCACGCCGGCGGCAAACTTATGAAAAGCTCGGAGCAAACTTATCCTGTTGAGGCTAAAGACATGTCAGTACTGATCACGCTGCTGATTGTCGGCTTGGTGATTGTTTATCTTCGCAGCAACCGCAGAGCGCGGCTGACTTGGCTTGGCAACCTGGACCTGCCGGGGCAATGGGCTTCCCAGCGCAACGACGGCGTGTTGTCGCTCTCAGGGAAATTAGACGCCGGTCAGTACCAATGGCGCATGGGCACTCAGATCGACCAAGGTTCTTGGCAATACCGCGGCAGTACGCTGACGCTGAGCGGGGGTGAACGGCGGGAGTTTCAGGTGCAGTACTTTCAGCCCGGGGTGATCAGCTTGACCGATCAAAACGGCAGCGCTGAGCTGTTTCATAAACAAACAACCAATGTGGTACAGCTTGGCAAACGATAACAAAGCCGAGGACGATGCGGGCCTCTGGCGACAACTCGCGCAAAGATTTCTCGCCCTTGTTCCTGCGGTTCAAGACGTGGATTGGCAGCAGCACCATGCAGCCGGCTGGACTCGTGGTCGTTGGTTGTCACGCATGGTGGGTTACAGCGAGACCCGAGATATCACGCTTAATGACTTGCTTCACGTGGACAGCCAAAAACAGGCTTTACAGCAAAATACAGAGCAGTTTTTAGCTGGGCTGCCCGCTAACAACGCCCTGCTGTGGGGGTCGCGAGGTTCCGGTAAATCCTCGCTAGTGCAGGCACTACTCGCAGACTACGCGGATCAAGGACTGCGCCTGGTGGAAGTCAGCAAAGAGGCCTTGCCGGACCTTGCCTTGGTGATTGAGCAGCTCGCGGGCCAACCTTACTTTTTTATCGTCTTTTGTGACGACCTGTCCTTTGAAGACGACGACCCGTCCTATAAGTCGCTGAAGAGCGTGCTTGAGGGCTCTGTACTGGCGCGGGCTTCCAACGTCTTGATTTATGCCACCTCCAACCGGCGTCACCTATTGGCGGAGAAGGCTTCGGACAATGCCAACAGCAGATTGGTAGATGGTGAGCTGCACCATGGTGAAGCGGTGGAGGAAAAGATCTCACTATCGGATCGATTTGGGCTTTGGCTTTCGTTTTACCCAGTGCGCCAACAAGAGTACCTGGACATGGTTGAGCATGCTGTCGCGCGTTTGGTGGCGACGGTTGGTGCCGAGCGCGCGCCGGATGCGGTTTTTCAGCTTGAGGGATACAGGGCTGAGGCACTGCGCTGGGCGCTGGCCCGAGGTGCGCGCAATGGGCGCAGCGCAGAGCATTTTGCTCGACATTGGGTGGGTAAAAATTTCCTCGCTTAGGCCCAGGCATTGGCAGGGGCCAGCCGTTTCGGGTGAGCCCAGCAAAATTAGCAGCAAAAAAAGAGTAAGAATTTGCAGATGTTTCGCATTCTCCTTCTGATTGGAGGCCTTTGTGCCTCCGCCGCAGCTCCCGCCGACGTGATTGTTATGACCAATGGGGACAAGCTGACCGGTCGTTTGGACAGCATTGGCGACGGGGTGGCCAAGTTAGAGACCACCTACGCCGGTACCCTGAGTTTGGATCTGAACCAGATTCAGGCGCTGCGAACGCGGACTCCTTTTTTAGTGCGCCTTGCGAGTGGTGTGACTGAGGGGTTTTTCATCAATGAACAAGGTCAGCAGGTGCAAACCCCGGATCGTACTGTCGGCATAAAGCTAGCGGACATTCGATCCGCAACCCCAAGCTTGAATGGCGCAACAGAAGGATCTCGTCAGTGGGGTGCGAGGTTGGATCTGGCGCTGTCACTGGCGGACGGCAATACCACCGCAGAGGCTTCGAATGTGTTACTCGAGGCGGACTATGCCGTGGGATCCCAGGAGCATTCGGTTACCGCGCTGATCGCAAAGGAAGAAGGCGAAGGTCTTGTTACTAAAGATCAGCTGGATATTGACTATGGCTACAGGCGTTTCATTTCGGAGCGTTGGTATGGGGCGGCCAATGCCGGGTACTTCCAAGATACGCTCAAGGACATTGATTCACGTATTACTCTGGGTGCGGGAGTGGGGGTGCAGCTTATTGACAGCCCCCGCGAAACCTTGGCGTCAGACCTCAGCTTAAGTGCTGTGCAAGAAGACATTGATGGCAGTAGCACTACTAAGCCGGCCATGCGGCTGGGCGTCGATTATCAGCGTTTTTTTCAGGCAAAGACCATCGAGGTATTTTCCCGTCAGTCCGTTCTGCAGCTTCTTGAGGGCAAGAAGAGCCAGGTGATTTCCTCTTCTACGGGCATACGCTATGCCTTTAATAGTCGTATTGATACTGCATTTCGTGTGGACGTCGCCTATGAAAGCGACCCGCCGGCAGACAATAAAAAGACCGACACAACCTACAGTTTGGGCGTGGGTCTGAAGTTTTAAGGGGCGCGAATGCGGCATGCCAGCCGGTGGGTTGGTATCTGCCTTGAGGTCCATCTTGTTGCCAACTGGGGATGCGCATAGCGTCTAAAGAAACCCCGCCGCAAAACCTTGACTGTGAAACAGCGCCCTCATAGAATGCGCCGCTTCGTCAGGGATCGCCGCGTCAAAAAGGGTGGGGATTCTGATGAAACCGACTTAGTCCCCATCGTCTAGAGGCCTAGGACTCCGGGTTTTCATCCCGGCAACA
>JAYOBI010000006.1:0-51602 GCA_038104735.1 Gammaproteobacteria bacterium
TCCTCAGAGGCAGGTGGTTACGCTGCAAAGCGGGCTGACACTAGGCTACGAGCGCCTGGTACTTGCACCGGGCATCATGCTGAACTTCACCAAGCTGCCCGGTTATTCTGAGCAAGGTGCAATTGCTATGCCTCACGCTTGGCAGGCAGGTGCCCAAACCCTGCGCCTGCGTCACCAAATTCAGTCGATGCCTGAAGACGGGTTGGTGGTCATCAGCGTGCCCCCTGCACCTTATCGGTGTCCGCCGGGGCCCTATGAGCGGGCAAGCCTAATGGCCGGTTTCTTTAAGCGCGCCAAGCCCAAGGCGCGCATTGTGTTGCTGGACAGCAACGATCGTTTTTCCAAACAAGCTCTATTCCAACAGGGGTGGCAGCGCTTATACCCGGGCATGATCCGATGGATCAGTGGCTCCAATGATGGACGGGTCATCCGGGTAGAGCCCGATGCTGGGCGAGTACATACGGATTTTGAAACCTACCAACCGCATGTAGCCAATATCATTCCGCCTCAACAGGCGGGACTGATTGCGCAGCGAGCGGGGGTGGCTGACAGTTCCGGGTGGTGCCCTGTAGATGGTGTGAGCTTTGAATCCACGCTGCAGAAAAATATCCACGTCATTGGTGATGCTGCCATTGCCGCGCCCATGCCTAAGTCAGCCTTCGCCGCCAACGCCCAGGCTAAGGTTTGTGCCATCGCTCTCGCGCGCTTGCTGCGCGGGTTATCGCCGGAACCTACGGTGTTGGCCAACACCTGTTATTCCTATTTAGAGGCCGGACACGCCATTTCCATTGCGGGTGCTTACCGTAATCACGCTGACGGTTTTTCCCCCATTGCTGAGGCCAGCGGAGCCAGTCCTCTGAACGCCCCCGGCACGCTGGGGCAGCGCGAGGCGTTACACGCTGCGGATTGGTTTCGGGTGATTACCGCTGAGACTTTTGGCTAATGGGCCGCGCCAGCCTGAATTGGATATTTGCGTTGGTCGGCCTGTCAGAGATGGCTATGGCTGATGAAAACTTTTCAGTAGTTGGAGACGCTATTCCAGAGCCCTTAACCAAGGTCGTGGCGTCTGCTGAACGCGGCCGCGAGATCTTTGTGCAGCGAGATGGCGGGCATTGCGTACTCTGCCATCAGGTAGCGGGTCTTGAGGCTGTTTTTCAGGGTAACGTCGGCCCCAACCTAAGCGGCATTGGCAGTCGCTATGATCCGGGGCAGCTGCGGCTGCGGATCGTCGATGCCTCTCAACTCAATGCACAGACCATCATGCCGCCGTACTACCGCACTCAGGGATTGCATCGGGTTGCCGCCCGCTATCAGGGTACGACGGCGCTTTCCGCTGAACAAATCGAACACCTAGTGGCTTATTTGGCCCAGCTTCGGAGCAATGACTCGTGAACAAAAAAGCTCAGCGAAGGCGGTTTTTGCAGAGGGCTATGGCGCTGCCGGCGATGGTGCTGCCGGCTTTTGCGCTGACGTCCGTAAGAGCCGCCGGCCCAATTGCACGTCAAACTCAGGTGAGCGACGCGCTGGTAGCTGCATTTGGCTCAAATCCTGCGCCGCAAAAAGGCCGTGTGACGGTTGCAGTGCCCGCGGTTTCTGAAAACGGATATTCGGTACCCTTGAGTGTTTCGGTGGAGAGCCCCATGACCGACCAAGATCATGTGCGGCGAGTTGTTGTGATCGCAGAGGCGAACCCGCTGGCCCTGGTTGCTGACGTTGGGTTCAGCCCTAAATCTGGTTTGGCGAGCTTTGGCACGCGCATTCGGCTAGCAGATTCTCAGCGGATCTATGCCGTGGCGGAAATGAGCGATGGCAGCCTGTGGAGTGGTTACGGTTACAGCGTTGTGACCCTAGCCGCCTGCGTGTTATGAGCAAACAGCCCACCATTAGAATTGCGGTACCCGACGGCGTGCGCCCGGGAGAGATAATCGAAATTAAAGTCATGATTCAGCACCCAATGGAATCGGGTTACCGCAGGGGCGCCATGGGCGAGCGGGTCCCCCGGGATATCATTAAGTTTTTCCGCTGTAGTCAGTTTGGTGAAACCATATTTAAGGCAGAATATTTTCCTGGGGTCGCGGCTAACCCGCTCATGAGCTTTCATCTGCGGGCTGAACGAAGCGGCAAGCTGGATTTTGAGTGGATAGACCAATCGGGAACCCGATGGACTGAGCAAGCGGATCTGAGGGTGACCTAGTGGCAGCCGTGGTGCGAGGCATGATGCTGGGTTTGCTCGTCCTAGTGAGCGGACCGGGTGGCCCCGGCTCCGCGGCTGCTGCCGCAGAGCGTCCCATAGGTGAGCCAGTGTCAGGCTATGAATTTCTCACGCCCCAAACCCAAGCCCTGCAAGAGGATGCCTTTGCCAACCCCGGCTATCTCTGGGTCAGCGCGGGTGCTGAGATTTATCGTGAAGCAGACAATTACCCTGCGTGTGCAAGCTGTCACGGTGACGATGGCATGACCGGAGTGGCAGCGCGCTATCCGCGGTTCGACCAAGGCGCGAAAACGCTGATGAATTTAGAAGGGCGCATCAACCAATGCCGCACTGCACATCAGCAAAAGACAGCGTTCCCGTATGAAAGTCAGGAGCTGTTGGCATTAACGAGCTTTGTAGCCGAACAGTCTCGGGGAATGTCCAGTGCCATTGTTGTGGATGGGCACGCGGCCCGGTGGCTGCAGCGCGGTGAAGCGTATTTTGCTCAGCGTCGGGGCCAACTCAATCTCGCCTGCGGTCAGTGTCACGATGAGGCTTGGGGGAAGATGCTCCGGGGAGATCGCATCAGCCAGGGCCATCCCAATGCGTTTCCTGCTTACCGGCTTGAATGGCAGAGTCTTGGGTCTCTCCATCGCCGGCTACAGGATTGCGAACGCGGCGTCCGGGCGGAACCTCAAGAATTGGGCTCAGAGGCTTATTTGGCCCTTGAGCTGTATTTGGTCTGGCGGTCGCAAGGCCTGATGCTGGAGTCGCCAGGAGTGCGCCGGTAGGGCCACAACGGCGAGAGGTCTGCCAGAGTCTGTGTTGCCGAGAATGGTCTTACCCGACCAGCAATGTGGTAGCCCCGACAGGAGTCGAACCTGTATCTATCGCTTCATACCCGCTACTGCTTTCGCAGCCTCACTCGCGTTGGCCGCGTCGGTGAGTTTGTGGTCTGGACTTTCTCTTAACCCTGGCGCGAGCTGCGCGGTAGGCTGCATCCGTCAAGTCTCTACACCTTTTGGCTGTGAATTGTACAACCAACTTGGCTCGGGATTGCCATGCTCACCGGTATTGATAAGCGGCGAGTGCAGGTTTCCCCGAATTTGAATGCTTCTCACCAGCGGTTTCCCGGAAGGTGACCCAATTATTTAGGAGGCGATCGTTCTATCCATTGAACTACGGAGCCGTAGTGGGATGGTAGCAACATCAGTAGGCGAGCCAAAGCACAGTTTTGCTCTGGCAGTGGCCAGCAGCGAGCCGGGCCCAAAGTCGCCCAGGGTTGTTCACTGCCGTTTAAGACCATTGGTCGAATCGTAAGATTTCCTCTAGAGGTTTGCGGGTGACCGGACCGAAGTTACCAAGGGGGTAACCTACAGGTATCAGCGCATAGGCGGCCATGGACTCGGGGAGGTTTAGCACTGCAGCCACAGCTTGGCGGTCGGTCAAGGCCAGGGTTGTTGGTGCGGCTCCCAGCTCCAGTGCTCTTGCAGCCAGCAATAGATTTTGAATACCGGGCCAGATGGAGCCATTGCCTCTGGCAATCATGTCGTTGGTTGCCGGGGCTCCAAAGTCCATGCAGGCGATGATTAATGCAGGGATCTCATGCATGTGTTCTTTCTGCCAGACCACGGCGTCAACCATGCGCTTGCGCTTGTCGCCACTTTGGTGGGGCAGACTGCCGGGGTTGTCGATTAGGGGCGCAAGGTAAGCCTCGACGCCGGCGCGATTCAGGTCTGCCAGGCGTTGCTTAACTTCAGGATCTCGAACCACGATCCATCGGGCAGCCTGAGTGTTAGAACCAGAGGGTGCCTGATTGGCCGCGCTGATCAGCTCTCGAAGCAGGGCTTCTGGCACCTCGCGAGTATCAAGCTTGCGCATGGCTCGGCAGTTATACATGGTGTCAAAAACACCCATCTGGTTTTGCGTGTTGGATGGCGACATAAAATTCCCCGGATTTTTCGTGTGTAATTAGGCAAGTAACTGAGCGTAATCTTCCCAGAAGCTCGGATAGGTTTTGTTCACAACGCTTTTATCATCGACCCGCAAATGGCCAAAGGCGCTGCCGAGAGTGGAGAAGGCCATGGCCATGCGGTGATCGTGGTAAGTCGTTAATTTATGGGCTCTTGGTTCGCGATTTTTCAGGGGCTGGATGACGATCGTGCTGTGGGTAGTCTCCAGCTCAATGCCCATAGCTTTCAGTTCCTTTGCCGGACACTCCAGCCGATCGCACTCTTTATGATGCAGGGACTGCAGTCCCGTGATTTCAATGGGCGCTGGCAGCAGGGGTGCCATGGCAATTAAGGTCAGCGCAACGTCCGGCATGTCCTGCATGTCTATGCTGGCAAGTGGTTCCAGCTGCTGCGGGCCAGTAATGCAGGTCATGGCCTGTCGCTCAACGGTTGCGCCCAGGGCTTCCATTACCGCGCAAAACTCATAATCGCCTTGCACGCTGGTATCATCCAGATTGGTCAGGGTAATGCGCCCAGCGTGGAGCGTGGCCAGGGCCAGGAAATAACTGGCAGCTGAGGCATCCCCTTCGACAACGTATTCTCCGGGCAAGTAAGAGGCTGACGGAATCGACAGCCTGTTGTCGTCTATCCAGTGGCTGTTCACCTGTCGCTTGCGCATCTCGTTGCGCGTGATTTCCAAATAGGGTCGAGAAACCAAGTCACCCTGAATTTGGATGTCTTGTTGGGGCTGTTGCTGACGCTGGGCCAAAACCGGGGCGATGAGCATTAGCGCTGTGATGTACTGGCTGGATAGCGACCCGTCGATGGTCAATGGGCCTTCGACCGCTAGCGGGCCGCGGATTTCGGCGGGTAGTTTGCCGTCATCGCTGTTAATGACACAGCCATGTTTTGTTAGCACATCAAACAGCGGCTGATTGGTTCGAGCCCTCAAGGAGTGGTGGCCATCAATGTGAGTAACACCTGAGCGCAAGGCGGCCAAGGCGATCAGTAATCTTGTAGAGGCGCCGCTCATCCTGGAGTTCAGGTCTACCCGGGTCGCGCCGAAATCCATAGGGCCCTGCACGGTGACATCGCTTCCTGAGCGGATGATGGAGACACCCAGGGCCGTCAAACAGTCGATCATGGCATCAGTGTCGTCACAAAGAGGGATGCCCTTGATGTGACTGACGCCGTCCACCAGAGCACTGACCGCAAGCTGTCGCAATGCGATGGATTTGCTCCCAGGCAAGGTTATTGATGCCTCGAAGCCTTTGGACAGTTTTGCTATCGCGAAAGTTTCAGAAGGTTGCATGGTGTCTGCCAGCCGAACTAATAGAACACGCGAACTCTAACTCAGCCGTAACGACTTTGATAATCTACACGCAGCCGAGCAGCGCTCGCTTTGACACCATCGACTTGTAACAGGGATTGGAGCCATGAGTAATTTTTACGCAGAACTGGAGCGAGGCTTCATAAGCAACGGCCAGCGACCCGCGCTGTTGCTGGATGGTCGCCCGGACTGGAGCTATTCGGACTTGCAAGACCGGGTGCGGCGGGTGGCGTCAGAGCTGCGTGCCTTTGGCGTGACTGCGGGTGATAGGGTGATGGTGCAGTTGCCCAAGTCCCCAGAAAATCTGGCGCTGTATTTGGCCTGTCTGCAGCTTGGTTTAGTTTACGTGCCGCTGAATACGGCTTATACCGAAGCAGAGCTGGACTACTTTGTCGCTGATGCGGAGCCCGTGCTGTATGTTGGTTCGCAAAGCCGGACTGACGTAGCCAGTGCCCAAGTTCTGCTGAACAATGATAAGCAAGTGCTGTCTTTTGCCAAAACAGTCTCCGCAGCGTCTCAGGCCGCGCCTGAGACGGTGGCTCGTGAACCCCACGATCTCGCAGCGATTCTATATACCTCGGGCACCACGGGCCGTTCCAAGGGAGCCATGCTCAGTCACCACAATTTGGCCTCCAACGCCCGATCTCTGAGTGAGCAATGGGGATGGCAAGACACGGACGTGCTGCTTAACGCACTACCTATTTTTCACGTGCATGGGCTGTTCATTGCCGGTCACTGCGCGCTCTTGAATGCAACACCCATGATTTTCCTTGAGAAATTCGATGCTGAGCTGGTGATGACCAGGCTGCCGGAAGCAACGGTCATGATGGGAGTGCCAACCTTCTACACCCGACTGCTCGCTCACCCTGGTTTGAGTGCCGCCGCCGCATCGCACATGCGGGTGTTTATCTGTGGCTCCGCGCCGCTGACCGAACAAACGTTTGCCGAATGGGAAGAGAAAACCGGCCACCGAATTCTTGAGCGCTACGGCATGAGCGAAACCATCATCAATACCAGCAATCCCCTGCACGGCCAGCGCATTGCGGGCACGGTGGGTTATGCTTTGCCGGGCCAACGCGTTCGGGTTGCCGATGCAGCGGGCAATCCCGTGCCGTCGGGCGAGGTGGGCATGATCGAGGTAGCCGGGCCCAACGTTTTTCAAGGCTATTGGCGCATGCCGGAAAAAACTGCTGAAGAGATTCGTGAGGACGGGTTTTTTATTACCGGTGACTTGGGCGTGTTGGCCGAGGACGGCCGCTTAAGCATTGTCGGGCGCTCTAAAGATTTAGTGATCTCTGGGGGGTACAACGTTTATCCCAAGGAGGTGGAGATGGTGCTGGACGAAATGCCGGGCGTTGCTGAGTCAGCGGTGATTGGCGTGCCGCACCCGGACTTCGGCGAAGCCGTGGTTGCTGTGGTGGTGCCAGCAGCGGCCCAGATTACAATGAATGACATCGACGCAGCCTTAGGCGATCAACTGGCGCGTTTTAAGCAGCCCAAGCAGGTGGTCAATGTCAGCGAATTGCCCAGAAATACCATGGGCAAAGTGCAGAAGAATATCCTTCGACAGGATCACGCAGAGCTGTTCATTTAGCTTGCTGATATATCGCCGGTCACGCGCTGTCAGAGCAAGCGGATCGGATGGACCCGCCAAACATTTGGGCATTGGGCCAAGGCGCCGGAGGGAAATTAAATCCCCCGGCTCGGTTTGGCCCCAGTTGAATCCCCGTGGCTAGTGGGCGTCTTTAACGTCGAGAGACTCCCGCAGCTCGCGCTTGAGAAACTTACCTGAGGCATTGCGTGGCAGTGGCGAATCCACGAACCAGACGTAGCGGGGCACCTTGAACTTTGCCAGCTGGCTTGCGCAGTGTTCGCGCAGGTCGCCAGCGCTAGCGCTGGCACCCTCCTTGAGAAACACCGCGATGCCTACCTCTTCGCCCAGGCGATCATCAGGAACGCCAAATACCGTGCATTCGGCTACGTCGCTGTGGTCAAAAATAGCGCTTTCAACTTCCGCGCAATAAATGTTCTCACCGCCTCGCAGCACCATATCCTTGATTCTGTCGACGATGAAAATGAAGTCATCTTCGTCTTTTCGAGCCATATCACCGGTGCGTAGCCAACCATCGACGATGGTTTCCGCCGTTGCTTCTTCGCGGTTTAAATAGCCACGAATCACTTGGGCGCCTCGCACCCAGAGCTCGCCGGGCTCCCCTTCGGGCATCTCTTCGCCGCTTTCCGGATTGACGATCTTGCTTTCGTAGGCGGGCATGGCTGGCCCGCAGCTGGCGGGTTTGTCGACAAAGTGATCGCCGCTAATGGACGTGATAATGCCGCAGGTTTCGGTCATGCCATAGCCGGTGTTGGGTCGGGCGGTTACGACTTGCTCGTCAATTTTACCCACCAAATCCGGCTGGAGCTGAGCGCCGCCACCGCCTAAGGACATCAGGCTGGAGGTGTCGGTGCTGGCAAAATCTGGGTGAGAAATAATCTCTCTGGCCATTACCGGTACGCCACTGACCGCGGTAATTTTTTCTCGCTCAATAAGTTTTAGCGCTTCGCCGGCATCCCACTTGTACATGTGGACCAGCTTACCGCCACCCATGGTAGTGCCGTGGGCTGCGCAGTTGTTGGCGGTAACGTGGAACAGCGGGGTTGTTACCAGTGCGCATCCAATGGGCGGCTCATCGTCGGCATTGATCAAGCCTTTTTGAATCCCCAACAGGCGCTGCAGGCCTCCGGCGAACAGCATGCTGAAAATATTGCTGACGCAGCCTCGGTGGGTAAGCTGAGCACCCTTGGGGCGTCCGGTAGTGCCAGAGGTGTAAAAGATGCAGGCGTCACTGTCCGTGTCGATGTCCAGCATGGGTAGAGGGCTATTGCCTGCCACAACATCGTCCCAGGGGGTTATCCCGGTCTCGGCTTCAGGGAATCGCACCCCAACCAGAGCAATGTCACTGACTTCTGCTCGGTGTTCCCCCAGCTGATCCAAGCGCTCCTTGTCCAGAATCATGACTTTGGGCGTAGAGTCTTGAAGGGCGTACAACATCTCCGGGCCGATCCACCAGGCGTTCATACCAACCACGGCAGCGCCGACAGACATAGTGGCCCAGTAAGCCTGCATCCACTCAGGATAGTTGCGCATGGCAATGGCTACGCGGTCACCAGGCTGGACGCCCTGGGAAATTAGCCAATTGGCTAAAGCGGCCACTCGCTGGTGGGTTTGGGCATAGGTAAGACGCTCGTTTTCGTAAACTAGATAGTCACGCTCGGCAAAGGCAGTCGTGCTCAGCCAAACGTCGCGTAAATTAGCCGGTGCGTTGGCGTAGGTGCGTATGTCCACACCGCGAACCTTGGCGGTTGCTATCTCAAAGTCGGCGCCGGAAGCCGTTAGCTGATCCCAAGCGGCCTTATAATCTGCGTACATTCTTTTCTCCCCAAAAGCGTGAAATCCTACAGTGTCGCTACGAATTTGCGAAGAAAAACAAATGCAAACCTGCCGAAAACTGCATCCTGGCAGAGTCTGATGCAGGAGGGTGGTGTAGTCTGAGGGCTGCGGGCGTTGAATGAATAGCACTATGTCTGAGAACAAGGCTTCAGCTTTGAACCTATCGGTAGTAATTCCTCTTACGGAGATCACTGATGGCGTTGTTAATTTGGTACAGCTGTGTTCCAGCGCTGGATGCCAAGTGGTTATGGTACTGACGGAACAGGCCTACAGATCCAAACAGCAGCAAACGCTAGGGCAAAAGGCTGAACAATCAGGGGCGGATGTGCGCGTTGCCGCAGCGTCCCGGGGTGGTCAAGTGGCCGAGGGTATCGATGCAGCCGGGGCGGATTGGATTTGGGTCCTGCATGGAGACAGTGAACAGGTGGCTGAAGCCCTGGCCTTTCTTGTGAACTTGTCAGCTACAGCAGCCCCCGGCTGGGGACGATTCGATGTGACTCTGACAGGCCACGCCCCGGGCCTTAAGCTGGTCGCATGGGCTATGAATCTTCGTTCTCGTTGGACGCGCATTTGCACCGGCGATCAGGGCATGTTTTTTCACCGCAGCCTCTTGCGGGACGCGGGTGGTTTTCCCAAGCAGCCGTTGATGGAGGATATTGAAATCAGCAGGCGACTGCGTAATCAAGGTGTGTTTTATGCGCCAGGTATCACCATCCTGACCAGCGGCGAGCGATGGCAGCGGGATGGCATCCTGCTAACGGTGCTGCGGATGTGGCGCTGGCGTCTGCGGTACTTTTTTGGTGTTTCAGCAGAGCGCCTCTATGCCGAGTACTACGGGCTGAAGGATTCTGAAAACTCATGACAACGGCGGTAATTATTTTTGCCAAAGCGCCTGTGCCCGGCCAAAGCAAAACCCGTTTGATTTCCCTGTTGGGTACTCGCGGCGCCGCCAATGCCGGGGCGGAAATTGCCCGGCAGGTGCTGCAGAGCGTTGCACCGCTGGCCCAAGAGACAAAGAAATTTCAACTATCTCTTTGGGCAGCGTCGGCGCATCCAACGTTGGCGGCATGGGCAAACCAGTACGGACTTGGGTGGGGTTTGCAGGGGCAAGGTGATCTAGGACAGCGCATGCATCAGAGTTTGGCGGCCTCGCTGCACCAGGGCGCAGCCCGGGTTTTGCTGATTGGCACCGACTGTCCGGCGATGACGGCGGACTATTTGCGTGACGCCAGTGCCGCGCTGCAACAGGCGGATCTGGTGCTGGGTCCCGCCGAAGACGGAGGTTATGTTCTTATCGGCTGTCGCGCGCCCCAACCGGAATTGTTTGATGATGTTGCTTGGGGAACTGATGAGGTGTTGGCCCAGACCTTGGCCAAGGCCCGGGCGCTTGGATTGAGAGTAACCTTGTTGGCGCCGCTGTGGGATGTGGATGTCCCGGAGGATTGGCAGCGCTATCGCCAGTGGCGCGACGAGTAACCGATTATGCAGCTTCCCGGTCGGCAATGGCTTTGATCCGCGCGACCATGGCTCGTAGACCGTTTCCACGTGTTACCGATAAGTGCGCGAGTAAATCCAGTTGCCCAAAAATACCTTCGATATCCAGTTGCTGAATGTCCTGAGCAGAGCGGCCGTCAATGGCGATTAAGACCACGGCAATAAGCCCTCGAACAATGTGAGCGTCGCTGTCCAGATTGAAGCGCAGAGTAAGATCGGCAGCCTCATAGGTCAGCCAGACTTGGCTTTGACAGCCACGAATCAGATTTTCTTCGATTTTGGCCGCGTCCGGCAGCGGGGGAAGTTCTTTGCCTAGGTCGATAATGAATCGGTATTTGTCCTCCCAATCATCAAAGAAGGAGAACGTCTCTACCAGTTCATCCAGAGTCATTGGTGCTGCCATCGCTAAAATACGCCCAGTTCGAGCTGAGCTTCCTCGCTCATCATGTCTCGAGACCAGGGCGGATCGAAGACCAAGTGTACGTCCACCGAAGCGAGATTAGGCACTTGGCGCACTCGATCCTTAACCTCCTCAACCAGAACCGGGCCCATGCCGCAGCCGGGGGCCGTTAGCGTCATCTCGATGGCAGCGCTATCGCCCTCTACCTGCACCGAGTAAATTAGCCCCAGGTCGGCGATGTTAACGGGAATTTCCGGGTCGTAGACTGAACGCAGGGCGTGCCAAATATGATCAACGTCGATCTGGTCCGATACGCGGCTCGCGGTGAATTCCAGAGGTTCTACGGTCAGGCCAATAGCGTCCGCATCGGCTCCGGCAATGCGGGCCATGTTGCCATTGACGATTACCGTAAAGCTGCCGCCCAGAGTTTGGGTCAGAGTGATGAAGGATCCGCCTGGGATGGTAATGGGGTCGCCGGTGGGTACCAATCGGCTCGGGCAATCCCGGGTGGTGGTAACGATACGTCTTTCCACGATCAGTGGGGCGCGGTGGCGTCGGTGGCAAGATTGTTGGTTGCATCCGCCTGAGCCGCGGAATCGACGGTTCCTGTCAATGCAAAACTTTCGCCGCAGCCGCAGTAGCTGGTCGCGTTTGAGTTTTTGAAGACCAGTGCTGAGTTGAGGCCTTGGGTCACCATGTCGATTTCGGTGCCATTGACCAGGGCAAGATCCTGCTCTTTGACGCAAACAGTGACGTCCTCGCTGACCTGCAGCAGGTGGTCATCGGTGTCCGCCGTCTCGAGAAAATCCAGGGTGTACATAAAACCGTTACAGCCGCTTTCCTTCACGCCCAGGCGCAGGAACTTGCTTCGGGTTAGCTCCACCTGTGCCCGGATGTGGGCATGGGCGCGAGGCGATACAGAAATTTGCGGCGACTTCATCGGCTGTAGTTCCTTTTGGATTCTCTGGACGACGGTGGTTCGTTTTTAAAGAAAAGTGGCGGCTTTTTCCACACCCGCCAACAGCGCGTCGACATCGGTATCGTCGTTGTAAAGGCTAAAGGATGCGCGAACGGTACCCGGGATCCCCAGCCGCGTCATTAGCGGCATGTTGCAGTGATGACCCGAGCGCACGGCAATGCCCTGTTGGTCGAGCAGGGTGCCTACGTCATTAGGGTGACCACCGTCTAGTAGGAACGAGATTACTGAGGCGCGCTGCGTCGGTTCGCCGATAATCCGCAGTCCCGGGATTTGTTTCAGGCCCGCCAGCGCTCGATTTACCAACGCTGCCTCCTCGTCGATCAGGGTTTGCAAAGGTAAATCAGCCAAATAATCGATGGCTGCGCCTATACCTACCGCGCCGGCGATGTTGGGCGTGCCTGCTTCAAACCGAAACGGCGCGCTTTGATAGGTGCTGCTGGCGATGCTGACGTGATCTATCATCTCGCCGCCGCCCTGCCATGGCGGCAACTCGTTCAGCAGCGCCAGGCGGCCGTAAAGAATACCAATGCCAGTAGAGGCGAACATCTTGTGGCCGGAAAAAACGTAGAAATCACAGTCCAGGGCCTGCACGTCGATGTTGGTGTGCAGAACCGCCTGAGCGCCATCAATCAGGGTCAGGGCATTCACGGCCTTGGCTTGCTGGATTAGCTCATCCACTGGATTAACGGTGCCCAAACCGTTGGAAATATGCGTTAACGCTAGGATTGCCGTGTTGTCGGTAATCTTGCGGGCGGCATCGCGTAAATCCAAATTGCCTTGTTCGTCGATATCAATGGCCTTGATGTTCGCTCCGGTGCGCTGGGCCAGCAGCTGCCAGGGCACAATATTGGAGTGGTGTTCCAATTCGCTGATGACGATATCCTGGCCCGGCTCCACGCGGCCGGTAAGCACTTGAGCCACCAAGTTGATGCCTTCGGTGGTGCCTCGGGTAAAGACTATTTCTTCCCGATGGGCGGCATGCACAAAGTGCTGGGCCTTGGTGCGAGCACCCTCCAGCAGCGCAGTGGCTTCCTCCGCGAGTTCGTGGGCAGCCCGGTGCACGTTGGCGTTGTGCAGCTGATAATAATCGTTAACCGCATCAATGACGCACTGGGGTTTTTGTGTCGTTGCGCCGTTGTCTAGGTAGACCAAGGGCTTGCCGCGGCTACTTCGCTGCAGGATTGGAAAATGACCGCGAATGCTCATGCTGACATCGCTCCACCAATCAGTGATTCCAGCGCAGTTTCGGCCAGGGGGCCGTCAATGCACTGGCGTAAAAATCCCTGGCTGAGCAACGCTTCGGCCATGTCAGGCGCAACGCCCCGGCTCATCAAATAAAACAACGCTTCCTGGGAAATTGTGCCCACGGTGGCGCCGTGGGAGCAACTGACGTCGTCGGTATAGATTTCCAGTTCCGGCTTGGTGTTGATGGTGGCGTGCTCGCCCATGCCGAGGTTTTTATTAGACAGCTGGGCGTCTGTGCCCGCTGCGCCCTCATGAATGTGGATGCGGCCGTTGAACGTACATTTGCCGCCGTCTGCCACGATGTTGTGGACGGTTTGCTGACTGCTGCCTCGGGGGCGGCGATGTTCAACAGTGACCTGCTGATCAAGAGCGCCTTGACGTCCTACGCGTCCAGCCGAGACCAATGTGGCCTCGCTGCCTTCGCCGTCCAGGATCAGATGGATGTCCTGCCGGCGTAACTTGCTGCCGGAAACGTGATTGTTCAAACAGTAGCGTGCGCTGGGCTGCAGACGTACGTTGAGGTACTGCCAGTGGCGCTCGCAGTCATCTAGGGCATTGCGGGAATGCTTCAGTTCTGCATTTTCGCCGACGTCGATCCAAACCGTTTGCTGCATGGGGTTGGAGTTCGCAGCCACCTCCAGCAGCGTTAAAGATGTATTGGCCGCCAGTTGAATCAGCACGGGCATGGTGTTGCCATCGTGGTGGACGTGCAGAGGCAGGGCAAGATGCCCGGTAACCTTGATAACCCAAACCTGTTCCGCGTAGCACAGCCTGGCCAAGGCTTCTGGCCCCTGCTTAACATCTGTTCCCGGCAATGCCTGGTCTAGCGGTTCTTGAGTAATCATCACTCCAGGTTGCTCCGCACCATGGATTACCGGTGCAATAGCTGGGTCTGCTACGGCGGCCAGGATCGGCTCCGGCTTTGTGTATTTCCAGCGTTCGCGATGGGCAGTGCTGTTGAGCGCATGAGCCAAAGCGCTGCTGATTTGCTCCGCTGTTGCTCCCTCCAAGGAGCCAAGCCAAGTCGGGGGATCAATGATTTTGGGCAGGCTTAGGTCAGCCATGAATAACCTTTTGCTTCGAGCTCAAGCGCTAACGTCTTATCGCCGGATTGGACAATGTTGCCGTTGGAAAGCACGTGGACAAAATCCGGCACGATGTAGTCCAGCAGTCGCTGGTAGTGGGTGATTAGAATCACGCCATTGCTTTCGCTGCGATAGCGATTGACGCCGGCTGCTACGGTTTGCAGAGCGTCGATGTCCAAACCAGAATCGGTCTCGTCGAGAACGGCGACCTTGGGGTCCAACAGCAGCAGCTGCATGATTTCGTTGCGCTTCTTTTCACCGCCACTAAAGCCTTCGTTGACGCCCCTTTTTAAAAACGCTGGATCCAAGTCCAGCGAGGCAGCGAGTTCGCGCACACGCTTCATAAACGCGGCGGTGTTGGGTTGTTCTTCGCCGCGGGCCCGGGCCAGAGAGTCCATGCTCGCCTTTAAAAATTCCATGTTGCTTACGCCTGGAATCTCCACGGGATACTGGAACGCTAGGAAAAGGCCCAGCTGGGCGCGCTCAAAGGGCTCCAATTCCAGCAAATTCGCGCCGTCCAAGGTGGCGCTGCCGGCGTCAACAGCGTAGCCCGGGCGGCCGGACAAAACGTTGGCAAGAGTAGACTTACCAGAACCGTTAGGCCCCATGATGGCGTGCACTTCGCCTGGGTTAATGTCTAAGGTAAGGCCTTTTAGGATCGGCTGAGGGCCGTCCTCGGCGATCACGCTGGCGTGGATATTGGTGACGTTAAGAAGGCTCATCCAACTGCCCCCTCTAAACTGACTTCCAGCAGCTTGCCGGCTTCCACGGCGAATTCCATGGGCAGCTCCCGAAAGACCTCCTTACAAAAGCCGTTAACGATCATGCTAACTGCCTGCTCGGTTTCGATGCCTCGCTGTTGGCAGGCAAAGAGCTGATCGTCGCTGACCTTCGAGGTGCTGGCTTCGTGCTCTATGGTCGCTGAATTATTTTTGTTCTCAATGTACGGGAATGTGTGGGCCCCGCATCGGTCGCCGATCAGCAGAGAGTCGCACTGAGTGAAATTCCGCGCGTTTGTGGCGGTGGGTGAAATACGCACCAGACCCCGGTAGCAGTTTTCGCTGCCGCCAGCGCTAATGCCTTTGGACACAATGGTGCTTTTTGTGTTTTTGCCCATGTGAATCATCTTTGTCCCGGTGTCTGCTTGCTGACGGTTATTGGTTAGGGCTACCGAATAAAACTCACCAACGGATTCATCACCGCGCAGTACAACGCTTGGGTATTTCCATGTGATCGCAGAACCTGTTTCTACTTGAGTCCAGGAAATTTTAGCTCTAGGACCGGCACATAGGCCGCGTTTGGTGACGAAGTTATAGATTCCGCCTTTGCCGTTTTCGTCGCCGGGGTACCAGTTCTGCACCGTAGAGTATTTGATCTGGGCGTCGCCAAGGGCCACCAACTCCACAACTGCAGCGTGCAGTTGGTTTTCGTCCCGCATGGGTGCCGTGCAGCCTTCTAGGTAGCTAACGTGGGACCCCTCATCGGCAATGATCAGGGTGCGCTCGAACTGGCCGGTATTACGCTCATTAATTCGGAAATAGGTAGACAACTCCATGGGACAGCGCACGCCCTTCGGAATGTAGACAAATGACCCGTCGCTGAACACGGCAGAATTCAAGGCTGCATAATAGTTGTCTTTCTGGGGGATCACTGAGCCTAAGTATTTTTGTACCAGCTCTGGGTGGCTGTGCACTGCTTCGGAGATAGGGCAGAAGATCACGCCAGCGTCGGCCAGGGTCTCTTTGAAGGTTGTGGCAATGGAAACGCTGTCAAATACCACGTCCACGGCCACGTTGGCGCCAGCAGGTGTTCCGATGGCGGCGGGGTCTGGCACAACGCCGGCGAGAGCCGCTTGCTCGTGCAGGGGTATGCCAAGCTTTTCATAGGTGCGCAATAACTCAGGGTCTACTTCGTCGAGTGACCGCGGGCCGTCGGCTTGACTCTTCGGCGCGGAATAATAAGAAATCGCCTGAAAATCGATGGGCGGATAGTCAACATGAGCCCAATTCGGTTCGCGCATCTCCTGCCAGCCGGCAAAGGCCCTTAAACGCCATTCAGTTAGCCACTCGGGCTCACCTTTGCGGGCGGAAATATAGCGCACAACGCTTTCGTCCAGCCCCGGGGGCAGGGTTTCAGACTCAACATCGGTAACGAAGCCAGCGCGGTATTCGCTGCCGGATTCGACTAAGTCATCAACAGTGGGTGTGGTCACTGAATCTCCTGTAGTGGCCTCTGAGCTGTGCCTCAGGGGTACCCTGGACTTTTCTCGGAACATCCTCTTTCCGGCATCTTTGCCCGCTGAGGATCGTGGTTATGGCTAGGGTCGTTTTTAGGGCGCCAAATGTTACAGGTAGCGCTACAAGCAAGCAAAAGACACATGCTTTCGCCTCGGAGATAGTTAGGGTCCCCGGGCCTCTGCGCAAGGTGCAGCACTATTGGATATAGCCTGTAAACCTAGACAAAGCTTGAGGCCTTGCCCTTCGGCTTCGTCAACAATCCGCGCCAAGGAAACAATAACCCGGCAGCCAGTGTTAACGCCGTGAAAAAAATCCACCGCTGCTGGGAAAACCGATTCAATCTTGGGGACGGTCAGTCATACTGGCAGGTCAGCGGCAATGGCAGGTAGCCGCTAGGCTTGATCATTTTGCAAGACCTCCGGCGTTTTCATTCCGAATCCTCGTCCTTTAGAAGGGTGCATTCATGCCAAAGCTTCAAAGACTTCCGCAGGAGCACATCGATTTTGCCTATGGCATTTTTTTGCTCCAAGACTCCCATCGCCTGATCAAAGCGTTGAAGCGCCGCTATCAGCCTATGGTGCACGGCACTCGCACCTGGGGCTCTGCTTTTTTGTTAATGGATTATTTGCAGGAGCACCCGCCGGCCCAGGGTCGTCGGGTTATGGAGCTTGGCTGTGGCTGGGGTGCAGTATCGGTGTTTTGCGCCCATCAATATCGCTCTCGGGTGACTGCGGTGGATTTAGATCCGGCAGTGTTCCCCTTCGTCGACGTGATGGCTGAAATCAACTCAGTATCGCTACAAAACAAGGTGTCCGATTTCTCCAGACTCGGTGGTCCGCTGCTGGGGCAACATCAGATAATTGTGGGTAGCGACATTTGTTTTTGGGATAACTTAGTTAAACCGCTAAAACTGCTGATTAACCGCGCCATTAACAACGGGACGAAACGCATCATCCTGACCGATCCCGGTCGTCCGCCGTTTTACGAACTGTGCGATCAGCTATCGAAGACTCATCAGGTGTCTCTGCAGGAGTGGTATGCCATCGAGCCTGAGCGTTTTGTCGGTGAGGTGGTTGAAATTCGACCCCGCCCAAAGTCCAGGCACGCATCATCCAAACGCTAACAGCTTGCTAGGGGGTAAAGGCCGCGGAAGGGTGATCCTGGGGTACTGGAGTGTCGCCCTCCGGCTTAAGGCAGCCCAAATAACGCAGATACGCTTGTCGAAGTTTGGTGCGCAACACCGGCTCAGCGGTGGAGTCGATAGTATTGCGTAACTGTTCGGCTACCAGGTCAGCGGCATCGATAATTGGCAGGCTCTGAGCTTCAAGGTTTGCCTCGTCGCAGACTGCCAGGTCGGCTGAATTTGCCGCGACGCTTTGGGCTACGGCGTGAGCGTGGCCCAAGTAAAATGACGCTAAAGCTGCAAGCACAGGAATTAATTTAATCGTCAGACGGTTTGCAGTGTTGGCTTTCATTTGCTCGATACTCCGTAGCCGCGGCGGCACTGGCAAGCAATTGCGAGGAAAGGGGCATTCCTTGTTTAAATCTCGATCACTCCGTCGAGTGTGAATTGCTTGCTAACTGGCCTAACATCATACCGGTTATTAGTAGGGTTTCTTCATTGTGGAATACGACCATCAGATCGACGCTAGGGGACTGCGCTGCCCGGAGCCGCTCATGTTGGTGCGCAACAAAGTGCGGGAATTACTTCCCGGCGATCTGCTCCACGTGCTGGCCACAGATCCCACCACGGAACGAGACCTTGAGCACTTTTGCCAGTTCATGAAGCACGAGTACGTTCGTTTCCAGCGTGGGGGTTGGGAGGGGGACGAGCAGGTTCTGCAGTTTTGGATTAAAAAGAGCGGCTGATGATGGATGCCCTCCATAAAGTCGCTTGCCGCGGTTCCTCGGCCACATCTATCGATGGCGATCGCTTAAAAGCGGAAGCAATTGCGGCGGCATTCGCCTGGTGTTTTTGCCGAGAGTTCAATACGGAACTGGTTGGCGGAGCGCCCGAGCCTTTATACCGACCGGGGTCTACAACCGGGCCGGCCCAACTGATGTACCGCGAGGATTTTCCCGCATCTGCGCTGCATGAAGCGGCGCATTGGTGTATTGCTGGCAAGGCGCGGCGCCAGCAGGAGGACTTTGGTTATCACTACATTGCAGGCCCGCGCACGGCAGCTCAACAAGCTGCTTTTTTTGCCCTTGAGCTGCGAGCTCAATGCCTAGAAAAACAATTCGCCAAGGCAGCGGGTTTGGATTTTCTCCCCAGTGCCGATAATTTTCAGGCAGATCTGGTTGCCTTCAGTGTCCGGATACGGGCGTTTGAACCTGAACTCTCAAATTGGCTGGTCAGCCCAGCCGGCGCGCGGGCCAGGCGCTTCATCGCCTGCCTGCAGCGTCGTTTTGGAGATCAGTCAAACCGTCTGGCTTCAGAGACTGAATCAAATGGCGACCCAGGGACCGCGGCTCTTACCGGGTGGGGATTGGATTGATGACGGAACGTGTAGATTGCATTGTCATTGGCGCAGGGGTGGTGGGTCTAGCCGTGGCGGCGCGTTTGGCCGCCGAGGGAGCGGAGGTTGTGGTGCTGGAGCGCCATGGTCTGATCGGTTCCGAAACCAGCGCGCGTAACTCAGAAGTCATTCACGCGGGAATTTACTATCCCTCTGGCAGCCTGAAGGCTCAACTGTGCGTACGCGGTAAACAGTTGCTGTACGAGCACTGTGATACCTATGGGGTGCCTTATCGGCGCTGCGGCAAAGTTATCGTGGCCACGGACGAAAGTCAGCGGCCGGTCATCGATGGCTACATTCAACAGGCCGCTCGTAATGGTGTCACCGATCTGACTTGGATTGATAGTGTTCAGCTAAACGAGCTGGAACCACAAGTTGTGGGGGTGGGCGCTGCATTATCCCCGTCCACTGGCATCATCGATTCTCACTCTTACATGGTCAGCCTTCAGGGAATCTTGGAGCGCCATGGGGGTTTTGTTGCCCTGCAGACGAATGTTCAAGCAATCGAAGCGGGTCCTGTGCCGGTTGTCCACACCCCGGAAATGAGCCTCTCTGCTCCCTGGGTTATCAATGCCGGAGGCTTGAGCGCGCCTGATTTGTCCGCCGACCTGCCCGGCGCACCCAAAGCGCATTACGCCATTGGGCACTACTACACTTATTCAGGCGCACAACCATTTCGACGCTTGGTTTATCCCACGGCACAAGATGGTGGTTTGGGGGTACACGTGACCCTGGACCTAGGTGGCCAGGTAAAGTTTGGGCCGGATGTGCGTTGGATAGACAGCGTGGACTACACCTTTGACGACAGTCGTCGCGAAGAGTTTGTGCAGGCCATTAAAGCCTACTTCCCGGCACTGGATGAGGAACGACTGCAGCCGGGGTACACGGGCATTCGCCCGAAGATTGCGCCGGCGGGGGTGGCCACGGATTTTGTTATACACACGCCGGCAGACCATGGCGTAGCGGGCCGCATCAACTTATTGGGCATTGAATCTCCCGGGCTGACATCGTCCTTGGCCATCGCTGAGGCAGTGAGTGCTGTCATTGGTTTCACCGACCAGAGAGCGTCAAGCATTGGCTGAGGTGCAGCAATCTGGCCGAGGCTCGGGCAATAATTCCTCCAGCTTGCGGATTGGTCTGGTGATAAACCCAGTGGCCGGTATTGGCGGGTCCGTGGGCTTACAGGGAAGTGACGGATTGCTGGTTCAGGAAGAGGCGCGCAGACGCCTGGGCAGTCCCCGGGGTCAGGAGCGATTGCGCGGGTTTTTGCACTGCCTGCAAGAGACCTTGGGGCCTTCCATGGACGCTGTAGCCTGGTTTACCTGGGGCGGGGAAATGGGTGGCCATGTCCTGGAAGAGATGAACATACCGGCCAGAGAGTTGGGGTGGCCCCAGTATCCGTCTACTGCTCTGGATACAAAAAATGCAATTCAAACTCTTTGCGCTGCTTCCATAGACCTGCTTCTGTTCGTTGGCGGCGACGGCACTGCTCGGGACGTCTTGGACAGCGCGCCAGCGCAGACATGCGTGCTGGGACTGCCTGCTGGTGTGAAAATGCATAGCGGTGTTTTTGCTATCAGTCCCGGGGCTGCTGCAGAGGTGGTGGCTGGATTGCTGAACGGCCAGCTAATCGGTCGCATGCAGCGAGAGGTGCGCGATTACGCTGGAGATCCACGACAGTCTGGCGGTGCCGTGGTTACCCGGCGTTTTGGTGAGTTGTGGGTGCCGGAAGCGGCAGCGTATCTGCAGCAGATGAAAATTGGTGGTAAGGAAGATGAGGGGCTGGTGGTCCAGGAAATCATCGACCACTTTTTGGATCATCCGGAAATCTACGAAAACAAGGCCTTAGTGCTGGGGCCGGGCAGTACCTGCCTTGCGGTAAAACAAGCACTGGGTCTGGAGGGTACGCTGCTGGGGGTCGACGTGCGCCTGCCAGACGGTCAAGGCATGACCAATGCCACGGCGGACCAGTTGTTGGCGCTAGCCAAAGATCATCGGCTGCAGATGGTTTTGAGCTTTACTCGTCATCAGGGTTTTTTGCTTGGCCGGGGTAATCAGCAGCTTAGTGCTCAGGTGGTAAAGCAGCTGAATTGGCCCGATGACGTGACGATTTTGGGTTCTCGTACCAAACTGGCCAGTCTTCAACAGCGGCCTTTATTGACCGATTCGGGCAGTGCCGAGCTAGACCGTCAGCTAAGCGGATTGGTTAGTATCCTTACTGGCTATGAGGACTACCTGCTGTATCGCCTGAGCAATACTTTTACGGTTTAATCCTCAACGGTAAGGGGCTAGCCCGTTATTGCCGATAGCCGTCCAAAAAGTGTTCCAGGCGTCCCATAGCGTCGCGCAATTGCTCCACGTGGGGCAGGAACACCACGCGGAAGTGGTCGGGTTTGGGCCAGTTAAAGCCGCTGCCCTGAACCATCAGTACTTTCTCCGCCAGCAGAAAATCCAGCACGAACTGCTCGTCATCTTTTATGTTGAACCGTTCGGTATCGATCTTTGGGAACAGATAGAGGGCACCCTTGGGTTTTACGCAACTGATACCGTCGATGTTGTTCAGCAGTTCCCAAGCCAGATCCCGCTGTTCGTGCAGGCGGCCGCCGGGCTGGGTCAATTCACGAATGCTCTGATGTCCGCCGAGAGCCGTTTGAATGGCGTGCTGTGTGGGCACATTGGAGCACAAGCGCATAGAGGCTAGGATGTTCAAACCCTCGATGAAGTCCGTTGCACGATCGCGCGCACCGCTAACGATCATCCAGCCGGTGCGAAAGCCTGCCACCCGATAGGATTTGGATAAGCCACTGAAAGTTAAAAATAATAGGTCGTCGGCATAGGAAGCCAGAGGAATGTACTGTTCCTCATCAAAAAGAATTTTGTCGTAAATCTCGTCGGCAAAAACAACTAAGTCATGTTCCCGAGCAATATCGATTAACGCCTGCTGCATTTGCGGTGTGTAAACAGCGCCCGTGGGGTTGTTCGGATTAATGACCACAATGCCTCGGGTGTTTGGCGTTATTTTGTTGCGAATATCGGCCAAATTTGGCTGCCAGTCGTCCTCCTCATCGCATAGGTAATGCACTGGTTTACCGCCACACAAATTGACGGCGGCGCTCCAGAGCGGGAAGTCCGGGCTGGGCACCAATACTTCGTCGCCATCGTTGACCAGGGCTTGCATGGACATGACCACGAGTTCGGAGACGCCATTACCGATATAGATATCCTCAACGTCTACATCGCGAATGTTGATTTGTTGGCAGTACTGCATCACGGCTTTGCGGGCTGCGAATAATCCCTTGGAGTCACAATAACCTTGAGAGTGGGGAACGTTGCGCACCACGTCGCGAAGGATCTCTTCCGGCGCGCTGAAGCCCCAAGGTGCGGGGTTACCAATATTCAGCTTGAGAATTTGGTTGCCCTCTGCTTCCAGCTGATTGGCCGCCGTTAAAATTGGTCCACGGATGTCGTAGCAGACGTCGGCAAGTTTGTCCGACTTGCGGATGGTTTTGAGCCGAGGCGAGTTAACCTTTGTCATTTGCGTCCCTGAATACTAGCGTGAAGAATGCGCAGGAGGACTAGTCTAAGGCGCAGCCTTTGGCTTAGCATCAACTTAGTCACAAAAACGAGGCTATTGTGAGCGAACAACCGGAAAAAGTCGTTAAAAGCGACGCAGAATGGCAAGCAATGTTGTCACCAGAAGAATACGCGGTGACGCGGCAAGCAGGCACTGAGAGACCGTTCACCGGCGTGTATTGGGATGAAGAACGTCCGGGCACTTACCTTTGTAAGTGCTGTGATGCACCGTTATTCGATGCGCAAACAAAGTTCGACGCGGGCTGCGGATGGCCAAGTTTTTACGCTCCGCTGGAATCCGAGGCCCTGATCAATCGTGAGGATCATTCCCTTGGCATGCGGCGCATTGAAGTGTTGTGCGCACGCTGTGACGCTCATTTGGGTCACGTGTTTCCAGACGGCCCGGCACCAACCGGACTGCGCTACTGCATGAATTCTGTCTCTCTTACCCTGCAAGCCCAGGAGAGCTAACAACAATTCGCTTGTCGGATGTTCTGGCAGGCTCAAGTAACCACACCATCAACACAATCGACTGAATATTTGGGGAGAAATATATGAGTCCAGCTGAGATTGCAGCAAACCATCCAGACAAGCCTGCCTACATCATGGCGGAAACCGGCGATACCGTAACCTATGCGCAGTTGGAGGCGCGGGCGAATCAAGGCGCCCAGCTCTTCCGCTCATTAGGGCTGCAGCGCGGCGATCACATTGCCATCCTGCTGGAAAACCACCCGCTGTTTTTTCAGATTTGCTGGGCCGCCCAGCGGGCAGGCATCTACTACACCGCCATCAGCTGGCGTTTGCAGCAACAGGAAGTGGACTACATCGTCAACAACTGTGAGGCCAGGGTGTTTATTACCTCCTCGGCACGCAAAGAGGTGGTAGAGCCGTTGGTGGGCAAAATGCCAATCGTAGAGCAATGCTACATGCTGGACGGCACCATCGATGGATTCGCCAGTTGGGAAGACGCCATCGCGCAGATGCCCGAACAGCCAATTGAGAATCAAAGTGAAGGTGCGGCGATGCTGTACTCCTCAGGTACTACGGGCTATCCCAAGGGTGTGAAACGCCCGCTGCCCGAGCAGGCATACGGCGAGGAAGAAGGCGTAGATTTATTAAAGGTGCTTTACGGTGCTAACGAAGAATCCATTTATCTGTCGCCGGCACCTCTTTATCACGCGGCCCCTTTGGCTTTTACCATGAACTGTATTCGCACCGGTGTGCCGGTGGTGGTCATGGAACACTTCGAGGCGGAATTCGCTCTTGAATGCATAGAGCGCTATCAGATCACTCACAGCCAGTGGGTGCCTACTATGTTCGTCCGTATGCTCAAGCTACCGGAGGAGGTGCGGCTGAAATACGACGTGAGCTCTTTACGCTGCGCTATTCACGCAGCGGCGCCTTGCCCAATTCCCATAAAAGAGCAGATGATCGATTGGTGGGGACCGGTGATTTACGAGTACTACGCCGGTACCGAGGGCAACGGCTTCGTGCAGCTAAATTCCGAGGAATGGCTGGCGCACAAGGGCTCCGTGGGTAAGCCGCTCACCTGCGAGCTGCACATATGCGACGAGCATGGTGAGGAAGTCCCGGTGGGTGAGTCGGGCACAATTTATATGGATGGCGGCGGCACCTTCGAATACTACAAAGACGAGGGTAAAACCAACGATTCTCGGCATCCAAAGGGTTGGTCAACGCTTGGCGACGTGGGATATCTAGATGAGGATGGTTACCTGTACCTGACGGATCGAAAGCACTTCATGATTATATCCGGCGGGGTGAACATCTACCCACAGGAGGCAGAGAACGCACTGATCACTCACGATGCAGTGGTAGACGTCGCCGTATTTGGCGTGCCAAATCCGGATTTTGGCGAGGAAGTGAAGGGCGTTGTGCAGCTTAAAGAACATGCTCTGGCTAGTCCCGAAATGGAAGTCGAACTGCTGGACTACTGCCGTAGCCAGCTGAGCAGCATCAAGTGTCCCCGCAGCATCGACTTCCGTGAAGAACTGCCTCGGCACCCCACCGGTAAGCTGTATAAGCGATTGCTCAAGGACGAGTACTGGGCTAACCAGTAGCGGGGCCTGCAGGAGCCAGGACCTACCTGGCCTGGCTGCGCAGCACATTGGCCGGTGAAAACTGATCCGTCAGCGGCGGTGTCGCGGTATTCCAATCCGGTTGCTGTTGTGCCACCGCGACCAGGCGCCTCGCGTACTGCTGGATCGGCACGTCGTAAGGCTTGAGCGCTGGCGCCAGAGCGTCAGCCCGGGCCTGGAGAGAGGCAAGTGACAGTGGAGCGCGCTGCTCTGTGGCGAGTCTCGCCTGGGGCACTAAAATCACCCGGTTGCCCGTAGTCGTTGCGCGGAAGTTCAAGAATCGACCAAAAACTTGGGCGTAAGTCGCAGACTCGAAGTCGTAAAGTCGACTGGCCGCAAAAGTATTGGCGACCAAAACGCCGTCGGCGGACAGTAAAGCTTGCATTTCCTGCAAAAACTCTACGGTCATCAGGTGCTCGGGGATGTACTCGCCATTAAAAGCATCCAGAATTATCAGGTCATACTCGATGCCCCTCAATACGGAGCGTTTACCGAACACTCTGGCATCTTGGGTAATCGTCTTGTTCCTTGGGCCTTCAACAAAGCCAAAGTAATCTTTGGCCACTCGAACCACAGCTTCGTCAATTTCGACGGTTTCAATAACGGCATCGGGTACTAGGTCGGTAAGTGCCATGGGTAGCGTGCCGCCGCCGAGTCCTACGATCAAAATTCTTTTGGGGTCTGGGTTGAGCAGCAAACTCGCCAGCGTCATCTTGGTATAGGAGAACACCATTTTTTTGGGCTTGCTCAGATTGATGCAGGTTTGCGTGCTGTCGTCACGCTTCAGCGTGAACTTGAGGCAGCGGGTGCTGTAGGTGTCCTCAACAATAATGCGCGTGTAAACCGAGCGTTCTTCGTGGACGACTTTGGCGCCTGCCGAGGTTGAAAACAGGAGCAGTATCATCGCCAAGGTTAAGTAGAGGTCGGGCGCCAGATTGCGTATTGCCATAAGGTCTTTCTCGTCGTTCATTGGAGGCGGGAGCGGTTCATAAGGTTTGCATCCCACAGGATGGTGTCTTGTTGGGGAATTCAGCGATGAGCGCTGCACTGTAATTCAGCCATTGGTATCCGCCAACCCGCATTTCCTGCAGAAGTTCAGGCAGCGATTAAAACGAAACCTATCGGGTAGAGAGAGCTCTGTGCTCGTATTGCGAAGTCCGTCACGCCTGGTTGGGCGCGAATTTCATTGATAGCGCCCATACTCTCGCTGGGAGTTTTGGCTGGTATACATAGCCGCAACCGAGCCGGATATTTACGTTCGGATATTTACGTTAATGAGAGGAAATAACTATGAGCAAAGTGTACGCAATGGCGATGCTGATCTGTGCGGGATTTTTAGCTGGGTGTGAGGCTGAAGTTGGGGGGCCTGAAGTTGGGGGGCCTGAAGTTGGGGGGGCTGAAGTTAGGGAGCCTGATTGGTGCGCTGCTCTGGACGAAAAATCTAAGGCCGATTGGACCGCCAACGAGGCTGAGGAATACGTAAAACGCTGCGTTCTCTCTGCTAGTGAATAGGGTTAAGCGCAGTTAAAACAAGAAGCTATAGCTATAATAGCTAAAAAAGAAAAGCGGTAGCGACCGACCTATGAGCGAGATTAGCATGCAGAGAATACTCTGGACGGTTTTTTGTACGGTCTTTTCCGTTTCCGCATTTTCCGAGCCTGAATTGAAGGGTACGCCTCGTGAACTGAAGGGCTTTCTGTACCCGGAACCCAGCGTGATGACTATCTACGGGGAAGCAGAAGAAATCGCCTATGGCGATACTGCCATTCTGAGCTTAGTGGTTACCACAGAAAATAAATTGCTCCTCAAGTCTCTTGCCAGTAACGCGGAAATAAGAAAAAACATTGAAGACGCGTTAATCAAATCTGGCCTGGCAGCAGATCAAATTAAACGTTCAGAGTTTTTCTCCTCCGCCGAGTATGGATGGTTTTCAAAAGAGCCGACAAGTCACAAAGTCGTGAACCGAATGGTGATTACGGTATCTCAAGAGTCACAACTCATGGACGTTGCTGCGTTAACTGACGAGTACGACGAAGTCGAACTGGCAGACACGACGTTTAAGCATTCACAAGAAGAGCAAAGCAACGCAAGGGTGCTTGCGCAAGCGCTTGCTAATGTGACTAAGCAGCAAAGGGAGTACGAATCGTCGCTGGGCGTTGTGTTAACCCCCATCAGGGTTCGCAGTAGTTACGTGCAGCCTCTACCCACACGTGGCGCATTGCTCCGGGCAGGGGTCAGCGAGGCTTATAGTAATGAAAATGTAAGATTAGAGGCCTACGCAGATGCTGTTGAGCTTGAGCAGTTGCCCCAGGCCCAGTCTTTTGATGAAGTGACATACACAGTCAATGTGTCGGTAGATTTCAAAATCGAAAATCGAAATATGGCTCAATAGCCATGCGACTTGTCGCATTCGTTGTGCCGGGCGGAAGCGGAAGGGTTTGGTGTTCTGAGATGCTCGTCAGAACGATTGCGGCGATTTAGGCCTCTGGCTTAAGCGTTTACCTTCCAATCCATCCCGCTAGAATGGCCATGGTCAGCAACGCCAGCGTTAGCAACATCAGCACCGTATTCACCTCAAACCATAAGATGAAATAAAACGATGTCATAAGCGTGCCAAGCGCGCTGCCCAAGGTGGACACAAAATATAGCGTGCCTGCCACCTTGCCGCTTTCTTCCACCTTCGTGACCAGCAACCTCACCGAGTAGGGTGAGATCATGCCCAGAATTACCGTGGGTAAGAAAAACAGGAAGGCGGACGCGACCAGGGACCCGTACCTTGGATCCTCAATATGAACAAAAATAAGCGCCATTACCGGTTCGGCAAATAGGATCAGCGGGTAAAGCAGTACAGCGCCGAGCCCGAAGATGCTAGCGAAGCGAGTGAGTGAAGGGTTGTGGACGGAAAGCTTGCCGCCGAGCAAGTAGCCCAAGGACAGCGACAGCATAAACACGGTAATAATGCTGCCCCAGACGTAGACGCCGCTGCCGAAGTACGGGGCGAGGATTTTGCCGCCCAAAAGCTCAACAGACATGATGACGAAACCGCCGCAAAAGGCGAGCAGGTGGATGAGGGGAATCATCGCGCAGGGTCGATCATGGAATTCAGGCCCCGACCGGGTGGCAAAAAACGGCTAACGCTGCTTCGGCACAACCTCTTCCGTTGGTGCGCCGCTGTCTTTCCAGCCGCGATATCCGTCGCCAATATGACAGACACGCTCTAGCCCCATGTCTTGTACGGCCTTTGTGGCCAGGGCAGATCGCCAGCCACTTTGGCAGTAAAAAACCAGTTTTTTACCCGAAGCAAAAACCTCCTTGTGATAGGGGGATGACGGATCCACCCAAAATTCCAGCATGCCTCGCGGCGCATGAAATGCGTTGGGTACCTTGCCTTCGCGCTCCAGCTCGCGAGGGTCTCGCAGATCAACGAAAACCGCGTCGTTGTCTTCAAGCAGCGCTTCGGCAGCATCAAGGTCCAAGGTTTCAATTTCCGCTAGTGCTCGGTCGATTAAATCGCGGTGGCTTACTTTTAACATGGTTATTTTCTCGCTGTTAGTTAGGCGCTGGCCTTATTTGCCCTGCCAGTTTGGAGCGCGTTTTTCAGCGAAAGCTTTGGGGCCTTCAATGAAATCTTGGCTGCTCGCCATGGCTTTTACCGTATCGTATTTGGCCTCCATGGCGTCTTGCAGGGAGGCGCTATCAAGGCTTTTGTAAACTACGTCTTTGCTGGCGCGAATGGACAGCGGGGCGCAAGCACAGATTTGCTTGGCCCAATCCATGGCCGCATCCATAAGCTGTTCGTGGGGCACTACATCGTTTACAAAGCCCAATTCCTTGCCTTCTTCCGGACTCACATGCCGGCCGGTCAGGATCATACCAAGTGCGCGCTTTGGGCCGATTTGACGTGGTAGTCGATTAAGCCCACCAGCCAAGGCCGCAAGGCCAACCTTGGGTTCAGGGAGAGCAAACTTGGCGTTTTGCGAGGCAATGATTAAATCGCAGGCTAGGGCAATTTCGAATCCGCCCCCCATGGCGACGCCGTTTACCGCGGCGATTACCGGTTTGTTCATATCAAATCGTGAGGTCAACCCACCGAAACCTCTGGGCGTTGGTACGCGTTCGCCGCCCTCGGCCTGGTAGCGTAGATCGTTACCGGCGCTGAAGCCACGGCCTTCACCGGTGATGATGGCTACCCACATGTCGTCATCTGCAGCAAAGTCGTCAAATACCTGGCCCAGCTCAGCATTGGCGAGAGGATGCAGCGCGTTTAGTCGGTCGGGTCGATTCATCCTCACGGTCATAATGTGGTCGGCTTTCTCGACGATAGAATATTCACCCATGAGCGTTCTCCTCAAATTCGCTGATGTAGATTGGTCGGGTTCGGTGCTTGCACACGAGACACGACTTTAACTGAAGGGTTTACGGTGTGCACAGTTGTTGAAGTCGATAAGGTCTGCAGGCCCGTCACCATCACTCAGGCGCAATTGAGTCAGACTGCAGTTTTCAAAGTGGTAGCGCCCCCATTCGGTAGGGGTGTTGTGCAGAAGTTCGCCCAGGGCAATGGCCATTGCGGCGCCGTGGCTGACAACCAGGACAGTATCGTCCGTGCTGTGGGCGGCGCTGATCTCCTCCAGGCTTTGCCGCATTCGCTGGGCCACAGTGGATAGGGCTTCACCATTGGGTGGGGCCCAAGCTGTGTCGCTATTCAATCGATCGACCAAATTATGTTCTCGGTTGAGATCAACAAAGCGCATATCTTCCCAGTCGCCTATGGACATTTCCGCCAACCCATCCACAACCTCATGGCGCGCTCTGGAGGTGGGTGCAGCCAGTGCGCCGGTATGGCGACACCGCCGAAGAGGACTGGTGTAAACGGCGGTTAAATGTTCGGTTCGGGCGAGGTGACGCCCGGTGAGGTAGGCCTGCCACCGTCCTCGCATTGTTAAAGGTGTGTCCGTTGAGCCATGCCAGCGACCAAGTTTGTTGGCCGCGATTTGCCCATGTCTGAGCAGCAAAATTCGTGGTGCCATGACGGTATCCTGTTACGGCGGGTTAAAGCAGTGGTTATGCAACTAAGCGTTTGGCGACCAAGCAGCCGACTAAGTCACCTTCCACGTTAACGGCAGTTCTGAAAGTGTCCAGCGGTCGCTCGATAAGGAGCAATAAGCCAATAGCCTCCAGTGGTATGCCTACGGCCAGCAGCACCATTTGCATACCAGCCATTGAGCCTGAGGGAATCCCGGGAGCACCCACCGAGGACAGCATAGCGACCAAAAATATTGCAACAATATCCGTGGTGCCAAGGTCGATGCCGAACATATAAGCCAAAAATACCGCGGCTATGCCCTCGAATAACGCGGTGCCGTCCATGTTTGCAGTCGCGCCCAGGGGCAGCACAAAGGCGCTATAGGGCTGCGAGACACCAAGTTTTGTCTGTGCCGTGGTCATCGATAGGGGCAGGGTGGCGGCACTGGATGAGGTAAATAACGCCGTTAGCATTGGCTGGCTGGCCGCTCGTAAAAACTGCAGCGGGTTCATGCCTGAGGCCAGCCACGCGATAGCCGGAAGCACAATTAAGCCGTGGAATAGGGTGGCCGAGAAGACAACGCCAGCCAGCTGCCCAAGGGCGGCCAGTGTTGAGAAGTCGATTTTCTGCGCCAATTGAAACGTTATAGCAAACAGACCGATGGGTAGCGTGGTGAGAATCCAGCCGGCCAGTCGATACGTTACCTGGGCCAGCTCATCAAAAATTTTGGGCAGTTTGGAGTCCTCGGGCAGCACCACTGCAGCAGCCAGGCCAATGAGGATTGCACCAACCAAAATGCCTAAAACGTTCATCTCGCTGAGAGAGTTGAACGGGTTAACCAGCATACGCTGCAGCAGGTTGTTGAGCAGCGCGAAGGTCGAGCCATCGCCAGGGTCGATCAACCGCGCAGATTGAGCGGTCACATCGCCCAACGCGCCGGGGTTTTCGATCAACGGTGGGAACGCAGTCCACGGGTGGTAGAACAGCACCACCAGCAAACCGATCACGACGGCAATGCCGGTGGTGGTGAGGTAGTAGGCAATGGTGACAGAACCGAGACGACCCATTTGCCGGGATGTTCGTAACTGCATAACACCGGCGATTAGCGAGAAAAAAATCAGCGGCGCAATAATCATCTTCAGGGCGGAGAAGAATGCTGTCCGCAGCAGTTGGGTCAATTGATCTAGCCAGATGGTATCCGGAAAAGTAACCGCGCAAAGCCAACCGAGAACTGCTGAAACAAGAATTAACGGCGCAAACCATCGTGCGTTCATAACTGAATCCATCGTCAGATTGTGGCGCCCCCCAATAAAGCGTGAATGGCTTTGCGCGTGTACGGGAACCTGAAGATGATCATGTTGCCTTGGACGGCATTGATAAGCAAAACCCCGGCATTGGTCCAGCTTCCAAGCTTCGCTTGCCCCCACGACGAGGGTTACACTGGCGCACCCTTGTCGTTGCCGAGAGCCTTGTGTCCAAGCGCTGTTTCAGATCTTTGTTGCTCATGCTGTGGGCTGTTGCTCTTTTGGCCTGTGGCCGGTCAGCAAGCGATGACGTGAAGCCAGGGAAAGCGGCTGGTGAATATCGCACGGTTACCGGCTCTACTATGGGCACTTATTATCGGGTGCTCTATCGCCCCAGCGAGGGCTGTGAGATCTCGTTGGCGGACGCGGACCGACTGCTGGAGGAGTTCAATCTCAGCCTATCCACCTATATTCCAGAATCCGAAATCAGCAGATTCAACGGCGCAGCTGCGGATCAATGGATAGATTTAACGCCAAGAATGAACCAAGTCCTGCAGGCCGCCTTCGAGGTCTGGCGAGAAAGCCAAGGGGCATTCGACGTAACCATCGGCCCCTTGGTCAATCTTTGGGGTTTTGGGCCGTCCGAAGGGGTGAGGTTGCCAACCGCAGAGGCGCAACGAGCCGCCAGCCGCTGGGTAGGCATGCAGCATCTTCGGTTAGACCACGCCAATGCCCGGGCGCAAAAGACGGCCGTCGAGGTTTATGTGGATCTGTCCGCCCTCGCTAAGGGTTTGGGTGTGGATGAGCTAGCGGCAAGTCTTGTTGCTCGTTCCTGTACAGACTTCATGGTGGATATTGGCGGTGAAATGAGACTCGCCGGGTCAAACCCAAAAGGGCGACCCTGGCAGATTGGTGTCGAGCGACCCATTCCTGGACGATTAGGTTCGATTCAAAGGGTTCTGGTGGCATCCGATGTTGCTGTAGCCACCTCTGGGGATTACCGAAACTTTCGTGAGGTAGATGGTGTTCGGGTGGACCATGTCATTGACCCGCGTAGTGGCTTGCCTGCAGACAATCAAGTGGCCTCGGTTACCGTGATCCACCCTGAGGCTATGTTTGCCGATGCCTATGCCACGTCAATCATGGTGCTGGGCACGGAACGAGGGCTGGAGCTGGCACAACGATTGGCGCTGCCGGCGCTGATCATCGAGAAAAATGCTGATGGACGCTTTCGGGAGCACTATACTGAGGCTATGAACGCGTTTTTGCGCACACCAGCGGAGTAGCCAGTGGAAACAATCGTCGTTGCTTTTTTTGTCATGCTTGCCTTAACGGCAGCGATGGCTGTGGGAGTTATGTTCGGACGCCAGCCCATTGCTGGCAGCTGTGGTGGCATGAAAGCGTTGGGTATGGAAATGGAGTGCGAGGTATGTGGCGGTAACCCGGAGAACTGTGAAAAATCGTTCTTTACCCAGGATGCCACCGACGGCAAACCTGACTCTCAGGCGGCAGATTCCAGTGCCGCAGATCTATCGCGCCGTGTCGGTCGCTAATACGAATCCAGCGACTTCCCGTGCCCGCTGTAGTGGGCCTGGACTCTTCATTCGGCCCTGGCTGACCTAACCGGTGGCCTTTTCTAATTTCACGACTTTCGTCGCCATGCGTTATGCCTTCGGCAGACGTGGTGGCAGCGGTCGCGGCGATTTATCCTATGTATCTACGTTAGCTTTTGCTGGTCTTGTGATAAGCATCGCCGTGCTGGTGTTCGTAACCTCGGTTGTGAACGGTTTTGAGCGAGAGCTACGCGAGCGTCTGCTTAATGTGTTACCACATATCAGCGCTACCACCAGCCAAGGCCTGCCAGCACAATTGGCGCCGCAACTGAGCGCAGCGGCACAAGGGGCAGGGCTGGTGGGTCTGGCTCCGGTGATCACCAGTAACGGGTTGGTGGCTGCCAACGGAAAAGTCCGTGCTGGGAAAATTACTGGCGTAGACGAAAGTTATGCCCAGGTCAGCGCTCTAGCCCAATTTGTCATCCAGGGCAGCTGGTCTGAGTTGCAGCAAACACCCTTTGGTTTGTTAATAGGCACAGGAATCGCCGACCAACTGAGCGTCGGCCTTGGCGACCAGGTTGTGGTGTTGCTCCCAGATCAGCGCATTAGCCTGGCCGGTGCAATGCCGCGGCAAAAACGGTTTCAGATCGTCGGGGTGTTTGCCAGCCAGTCGCAAGTAGACGCCAGCGGTATTTTCATGTCGTTGGGGAATGCTCAGCGACTCATGCGCATGCCTGAAACCGTGCATGGGGTGCAGGGTCGGCTGGCGGATTTGTTTGACCCCTATCAAGCGAGGGCTTTCCTTAGCGCTCAAATACCGGCAGCCGGCCTTCGTGTGCAGTCATGGATGACAGAGTTTGGCACGCTGTATCAGGCCATTTCTGTGCAGAAAGCAACGTTGTTCCTGCTGTTCTCTCTGCTGACGGCAGTGGCGGCTTTTAACCTGGTCTCGGGTCTGATCATGATCGTCGAGCAACGACAGGGCGATATCGCAATTTTGCGCAGCATGGGCGCGAGTCGGAGCAGGGTGTTGGGTTTGTTTTGTCTTATGGGTGTAGTTCTGGGGACGGCGGGAACTGGTGTCGGTATGCTCATGGGTGTGGGTTTAGGTCACCTTGGACCTTATGTCGTTGACTGGCTGTCTGCCGCGCTTGGTTATGAACTGATGTCCCAGTACTTTATCGCCTATCTACCAGTGCAGGTTTTGCTCTCAGATTTATTGATGATTTCCGGGCTTGCTATTGCCGCGACATTTTTCGCCAGTCTGTACCCTGCTTGGCGAGCTACCCAGTTAATGCCAAGCGAGGTGCTTGCAAATGAATGATGCCCCTGAGCTGCTGCGGGCGCGTAATGTCTCCAAACACTACCCAACAGGTGGTGCGCCGATAGCCGTGCTGCGTGGGGTAGATCTGGCGCTGGAGGCCGGTGAGCGAGTGGCGATTGTCGGTCGGTCTGGGACTGGTAAAAGCAGCTTATTGCATGTGTTAGCGGGGTTAGACCAGGCCGATGCGGGAGAAATTATGGTTGCCGGTGCCTCTTTGACCGATGCCAGCAACGAAGCTCGAACCGCTTTGCGGGGGCGCTATATGGGTTTCGTTTATCAACAGCATCATTTGCTCCCGGAGTTTACGGCACTAGAGAACGTTGCCTTGCCGCTGCGCCTTAACGGAGCTGGACGGCGGGAAGCCGAACAGCGCAGTGCCGAGCTGTTGGCAAAGGTAGGCCTGCAGCAAAGATTGAGTCATTTGCCTTCACAGCTTTCAGGCGGTGAGCGCCAGCGGGTATCGGTGGCTAGGGCTTTGGTTCATAAACCCCAACTGGTAATGGCAGATGAACCCACGGGCAACCTAGATGACACCAGCGCTCAGAAGCTAATGGCGCTAATGGTAGCGCTTAGCGAAGAGCACGGTGTTGCCCTGCTGGTCGTCACTCACGATCGTTCCATGTTGGGTCACTTCCATCGGGTGTTAACCCTGGCGGAAGGCCTGCTGACGTCTCCAATCGCTGGAGATGGTTAGGGTGGTGGCTCGGCTCAGGCAGCCCTCGGGTTTGCTGTACCAGATGGCCGCAAGAATGTTGCTTCAAGGGGCTGCCGGGTTTGCCCGATTCGTTACTTGGGTGTCGTTAATTGGCTTAGTGCTTGGGGTTGCTGTGCTTACCCTTGTGGTAAACGTGATGAACGGTTTTGATCGGGAGTTGCGGCAGCGCTTGCTGGGTAGTATCCCGCATTTAACCGTGGCGCAAACGCCGCTATCCGAGGACATGCGCTCGTTGCTGATAACGGAAGAACGGGTGAGCAGTGATAGCAAGTATTTCCAAGGGTTTGGGGTGCTCACTGCCGACTCCCGGGCTTTTCCCGTCACCATGATCGGGTTTGGGATTACTGATCTGCAATCCATGCCTGACCTTGACCGAAGCATGCGCCGGGGCGAGCTGGCAGCATTTCGCGACATGCCAAACTCAGTGCTGATCGGTGAACCGCTGGCTCGCTACTTGGCACTCGCACTCGGTGATCCGGTGATTTTTGGTGTCTCGGTTGCCCAGGGGGATAGCGTTACCCTGCGCTGGCTGCGTCTGAGTCTAGCGGGCACCTTTGAGATGGGCGCAGAAAGCGACTACAGCATGGTGGTGGTGAATCTTGATCAACGGTCTGATGACGAGTGGCGAACTCTGGGACAACTGGGCACCCGCATCATGTTGGCTGACCCGATGGATGCGCCTGCAGTAAAAGCGCGGCTGGCTGCGACGATGCAAACGCCTCAGATCGTCACCTGGGAGGCCACCTATGGCGAGCTCTTTCGGGCGGTACGCATGGAAAAGAGCATGATGTTTGTATTGCTGTTTCTGGTGGTGGCCATAGCAGGATTCAACATCATCTCGGGACAGTCCATGATGGTTCACGACAAGCGGTCGCAGATAGCTATGCTGCGAACCATGGGCGCCCGGCGACGATTTATTTTTGCGTTGTTCTTGTCTCAAGGGGCGTTCATTGCAGTTCTTGGTACAACGGTTGGCCTGTTGCTGGGATTATTGATGACCGGAAACGTGGATGCCTTGATAGAAGCGTTAAGCGCGATAACGGGTCAGCACTTACTTGAGGGCTCTTATTTCATGTCAGTCCCTACTTATGTGGCGTGGACGGACTTGAGCATCATCGTGCTCTTGAGCATCGGCGTCGCGCTGATTTCCTCTTGGCTGCCCGCCAAGCGGGCCAGTGAGCTTGCGCCCGCCAGACACTTACACTAGCGCTGTTATCCCGGGTTGCTGCTGGCCGGCTATCGCTGATTTTCTTTCGTGCCAGTTTGGGCGGCTATTTTTCGTTGGGCCATGAGCCGCTGGCGCCTGCGCCACTTTCTCGCAACCCGGTTGCGCCAGAGAAAATGGGTCACGGTAAAACCCAAGCTGCCGCTCACTAAGCCGCACAGTACAGCCCCAACAAATAGCGGCTCCGCAATGGTGAAAAAATTGCTGACTAAGGAGTCCAGGGTGAACTCAAGCCCTGCCTGATCTCGGTCCATGCCTAAAATCCACGCGCCCAGGCGATAAGAAGCGTAGAACATTGGCGGAATCGTAATTGGATTGGTAATCCAAACTAAAGACACGGAGATTGGTAAATTCACTCGGAAAACCAGCGCGATCAGAGCCGCGAGCAGCATCTGCGAGGGTACTGGGATAAACGCCGAAAACAGGCCCACAAAGGCAGCGCCCGAAACCGAACGGCGATTTAAGTGCCACAACTCACCGTGATTGAGCAAATGAGCGACAGGTCGCAGGGCTGATATCTCACGTAACGCCTCCCTGCTGGGGATTAACTTACGCAGTCGCTCTTTCATTACTGGCGTTCAATGTTGGATCCCCCAAATCGCTCCGATGCGGTTATTAAATTTAACGCTAAAGCCCTAGTGATGCAGCTGCGTGTTAACCAAGCATCGTGACCACACGAGAGCGACGCAGGCTGGCTCTCGCGGTTGCTCAGTGCAGATCTTTTGTGCTTCGTGGTTGGTGTGTCTTGTCCGTGGTTATTTGTTGTTGTTACGTTGGCAGCGCATGGCTGCAAGCCAAGAGCCAGATCATACCGAAATGCGCCACCGGTGTGGATCGTCTCCTCACGGGCAGGGTGCTTGATCTGCGCCCGCGATCCAGCCATCAATGGGTGACCACTGTAATCGTGGACACACAGTCCCAGTCAAGCCAGAACTCCGCAATGCTCAAACAGTCGCGGCAAGCAAGAGCGCCGAGCAATGAGGGTGGGAGCAAGGCGTCGGCGCTAAGCCAGTGTTCGGATCTGGACGGTAAGCGGCTGCTGTTGAGTTGGCGAAATGTGTCACCGCCTGCGGTGGGGCAACAATTCACGGCTGTGGTTAAGCTCAAGGCGCCCTGGGGGGCAGCCAACCCCGGTGGGTTTAACTATCGACGCTGGCTCTTTGCCAGTGGCTACGCTGGTACTGGCTATGTGCGTTCGCTGCAGCGCATTGATGAAGACCTTAAGCCGCCGATTGGGAGCCAGTGGGCCGAATTTCTCCGATCCACCCTGAGTGACAAGGGTTTAGTGCGCTCCGGCGTGCTACAGGCATTAGTTACTGGTGATGGCGGGCATGTTTCCCCCCAGGTTTGGGAGGTTTATCGGCTTACCGGCACCATCCACTTATTGGTTGTCTCCGGCCTGCACGTTTCGACCCTGTCCATCATGCTTTTTGTGTTCTTGTTGTATCCCTTGCGGCTTATGGGGCTTTATCGGCGGCGTGATGCGGCTGCCTTGATTGCAGGGGCAGGGGTCTGTCTGGGTGCGCTCTTCCTCGGTTGGTTTACTGGCGCCGGATCGCCGGTTATGCGAGTCGCTGTTACGCTAGTTGGGTTGTTCGCCTTAAAATTGTTCCAGCGTCGCAGCGCCTTTGGGTCAGTACTCCTGTTGTCCATGTTGTTAACCACCTTGGCCATGCCCCTGCAGGTGTTCCACCCTGGTTTTTGGCTTTCTTATGGTGCGGTGGCCGTGCTGCTGTTCTTTTTTCTGCCGCGGCGGCCATCCGCACCATCATTGTCTGGATCGATTCAGGCACAGCTTGTGCTGATCGTCGGCCTTTCGTCCCTCACGGCCTTGGTTGTCGGCGAGTCAGCTCTTGTGGCGCTTCCCGCCAATTATCTGGCTGTGCCGCTACTCACACTGATTACGGTTCCGTGCCTGTTTTTGGGGCTTTGTTGCGCTGTGCTTGGCGGCATTTTTAATCCTGTCCTCAGTGGGGCACTGGTGGCCCTAGCTGACGTGTTATTGCACCTGGCAGACTTTAGCGTCGTTCTGATTGAGCACTTGATGACCGCACTGCTTGGCATCGTGCCCAAGCGCAGTGTCAGCGTTGGCTTCGCAGATCTCCCGACAACGCTTCTTGCCTTAATCAGCGGGCTGATTGTTTTACTGCCCTTGTCCCCTTATCTGCGGATAGGCGTCTGGGGTGGTTTGCTGGCGTTGGGCTTGCAAACTCAGTCGGCGATCCCAGCGGGTGAATTCTGCATTCGAGTGGTCGATGTGGGTCAGGGAAGTGCTGCTTTCGTTGATACCGCTCAGCATCGATTGCTGATCGATACCGGGCCGGGTTTCGAGACGGGAAACTTGGCTCGCTCCCAGATATTGCCGACTTTGCGCACAACCGGCAAACACGATCTGGATCTGGTGCTGCTCAGCCACGCAGACCTTGATCACGCCGGTGGCCTGGAGTTTTTTCGTGATTACTTTGAACCGTTACCCATGCTGGGTCCGGAAAACTGTCCCCATCAAGAGTCTTGGGTTTGGGATGGTGTCAGGTTCACGACTCTGCAAGCAGTTAACCTAAAAACGGACAATGACCGCTCCTGTACGCTGTTAGTCCAGGCCCAGTTCCAAGGCGGCACAAGGAGCGTTTTTTTTAGCGGCGATATCTCTGAGTTGGCTGAAGAGCAGTTGTTGCCGCATTTGCCAGGGCAGATTCATCTGTTGCTGGCTCCTCACCACGGCAGCGGGTCGTCATCGTCTATCGAGTTTGTGCGGCACCTGTCTCCGAGCCTAGTGGTCTACAGCGCGGGTAGGGACAATCGATATGGACATCCGCATCCTCGTGTGGCGCTGCGCTATGAATGGGAGGAATCTCGTCAGTTGAATACCGCGACCAGCGGCGCAATTCAGTGGTGCTCTCGTACGCCGCAAAGAGTCCGGCTGCAGCGCAGTCCATCCCAGCCTGCAGGGTAAGGCGGAGCTAGCGCCGATGTACCATGGCCGCATCCGCGCGCCGAACCATGTCATGCAGGGACTCGATGAGTTGGTCCTGCTCTTTATGGGTTAAAAATGATCCGATCTCAAAGCGGTCGCCGCGGTGCACCAGCGATACGGTTTTTCGATACCAGGGGTGTACCGCCTGATTGACGTGGATCTTGGTGAAGAAGCGCTCCCAAATCTCGGTGTTGTCTGGTGCATCGATGCCGCTTTCGAAACGGATCTCTTCAGCACTGAAGGTGATGACCTCCTGCAAACTGGTGCGACGTAAACACAGCCACAGACAGTAGCTCAGGACAGCCATTTCCAGGCCCGTGAAGGGCAGCACCAACCAATATCCGAAAAACAAAAAAGCGATGGCGATAGAGAAGGACAGCACCATCATAAAGGCTAGAAAGTACTTCAATGCCCGCCAGGTCAGCGAGTGATTGGGCTGCAGCACAATCTGGCCGACCGCACCGTTATCGGGATTTTCGCTTCCAGCAACGTTGTCAAAGTATTCGCAACGAATCATTGAGCTCACTTCCCTAAAAAAGTTTGTGCCCCTTCGCAACGCCACAGAGAGGTGGTTGAAAAAGGCAAATTACACCCAACCAATTGCATCAGACGGCGAGTGAAAGAGTTGTCAACTTGCCGGAACTAGGAAGCTTTTGGTCAGCTTTTCGGAGGCAGGACAAATGACAATGCAGTGGACTCAGCGAGTGGAAGAGACGTTAGCGGCTGCCCACATGGCCGCGGTGGCAGCAGGCAATGCGAATTTAGAGGGTGTGCACCTTGCTGCCGTCATGGCGGACAACTCGGACTCTTTGCTAGCTCAAGCGCTATTGGCCACTCAGGCGGACCCGCAAAAACTTCGGCGCGCGCTCGGTGAGGCGGTGCAAAGCCTGCCAACTTTGGGCACTGCGGCAGCGGAGCTGTCCGCAAGCCCCGGGCTGCAGACGCTTTTGCACGCAGCACAAAATCGCGCGGCCAAGGCGGGGGATAGCTACGTACCCGAGGAATGGGTGGTGCTGGAACTCTTCAACGAGCCACAGGTTGCTGGGTGCTTGAAGGCCGCCGGCGCAGACGAACGAGCGATTGAATCTTTTATTCAAATGCAGAGACAGGGTAAGACGGTGGAAGCTAAGAACGATGAAGAAATGCGCAACGCGCTAGAAAAATACACTCAAGATCTCACGGAACTTGCGGAACAGGGAAAACTGGATCCAGTGATTGGTCGCGATGAGGAGATTCGTCGCACGGTGCAAGTATTGCAGCGCCGTACGAAAAATAATCCGGTGCTGATTGGCGAGCCCGGCGTAGGAAAAACTGCCATCGTCGAAGGGCTCGCTCAGCGCATTGTGAACGGTGAAGTCGCTGATAGTTTGAAAGACAAACGCGTGTTGTCACTTGATCTTGGTGCGCTTATTGCCGGTGCGAAGTACCGGGGAGAGTTTGAGGAACGCCTAAAAGCGGTTTTAAATGATTTATCAAAACAGGAAGGGAACATCATTCTCTTTATCGACGAACTGCATACGATGGTAGGCGCTGGCAAAGCCGATGGCGCCATGGATGCGGGGAATATGCTTAAGCCTGCACTGGCTCGGGGCGAACTTCACTGCGTGGGAGCCACCACGCTGGATGAATATCGGCAATACATTGAAAAAGACGCGGCCCTTGAACGTCGTTTTCAGAAGGTTCAGGTAGATCAGCCGGATCTGCAGGACACTATCGCCATCTTGCGTGGCCTCAAGGAGCGCTACGAAGTCCATCATGGCGTGGACATTACCGATCCCGCCATTATCGCTGCCGCGAATTTATCGCATCGCTACATCACTGATCGACAGCTGCCAGACAAGGCCATTGACCTGATTGATGAAGCTGCAAGTCGCATCCGTCTGGAGATGGACTCTAAGCCGGAGAGTATGGATGTGCTGGATCGGCGCATGATGCAGCTGAAGATGGAAGTCGAGGCGCTGAAAAAAGAGGACGACCCAGCCAGTAAAAAACGCTTAGAGGATCTGCAAAAACAGGTCGCAGAGAGCGAAAAAGAATATGCCGCCTTGGAAGAAATTTGGGAGTCCGAAAAGCAGGCCTTGAAAGGATCCCAAGACACCAAGGAGGAATTGGAGGCGGCCCGTCAGCAGTTTGAGGCCGCGCGACGAGAAAGCGACTTAACCCGGATGTCCGAACTGCAGTACGGAATTATTCCGGAGCTAGAGCGGCGCTTGGCCGAGCAAGCAACGGCATCAGAATGTGCTAACGCCCAAGACGAAGGCCAACCGCGATTGTTGCGCAATAAAGTAACGGCTGAGGAAATCGCCCAGGTGGTCGGTAAGTGGACGGGTATCCCGGTAGCCCGGCTGCTGACTCAAGAGAAAGAACGGTTATTGGAGCTCGAAGAAACCCTGGGCCAAAAAGTGGTTGGTCAGCAGGCTCCGATTGCGGCAGTGAGTCAGGCCGTGCGCAGAGCCAGGGCCGGGTTGGCGGATCCTAGCAGGCCAAATGGGTCGTTTATGTTCCTGGGGCCCACAGGCGTGGGCAAGACGGAGCTTTGCAAAGCGTTGGCAGAAGTACTGTTTGATTCTGCCGACGCCATGGTTCGCGTGGACATGTCAGAGTTCATGGAGAAACACTCGGTTGCCAGGCTCATAGGTGCGCCTCCCGGCTATGTTGGTTACGAGGAGGGTGGCTATCTCACTGAAGCGGTTAGGCGCAAACCCTACTCACTGGTGCTGCTGGATGAAATTGAAAAAGCCCATAACGATGTCTTCAACATTTTGCTGCAGGTGCTGGATGACGGTCGACTGACCGACGGTCAAGGCCGCACAGTGGACTTCAGTAACTGTGTTTTGGTAATGACCTCTAATTTGGGCTCACAGGCGATTCAGACATTTACTGAAGAAGAGGGTAATCAAGCGGGGGACAGTGATCGCGGTGTTGATGAGCGGTTGAACAGTCTGGTGATGGGTATTGTGGCCCAACACTTTCGACCGGAGTTCATCAATCGCATCGATGACGTTGTCGTGTTCCGGCCCCTGTCTCCAGCAGATATCGAGCGCATTGCCAAACTGCAGTTGGATTTGCTCAATAACCGGTTGGCAGACCAGGAGCTGTCACTGACGCTGAGTCCGAAAACCCTGGAGATGCTCTGCGAGGCCGGTTACGACCCAGTATACGGAGCGCGGCCGTTAAAGCGTGCAATTCAGCGAATGGTCGAGAACCCTCTGGCGGAGGCGTTGTTGAGTCAGGGCTTTGAGCCGGGTGCTGAGCTCTTAGGCGATTGGAATGGCGATAAGCTCGAGATATCCCAGGCGCCTCAACCCAGCACCTAAATGGAGTATTGTATAAATATACAGTACATGATATTTATACAGTATGAATCCCAGCGAATTACATCAACGCGCCAGCAAGGAGCCCATGAAGGTGCCCATGCAGTTGGCTTTGGGGCAGGAGTTTCAAGTGCAACCCTGCCCTCAAGAAGCAGCTGCGGAACATTGGAGGGCGGTTTATCGGCTGACTCGGGAACTGCGGTACAGACCTAAAAAGACGCGGGCACTGGGTGGCTCCGCAACGGGTAATAGCGCGAGCAGGGGGCTGAAGAGTGTAGCCACGGCGAGTCACCAGCAAGCTAAAGGGCAGGGAACGAAAGGACAGCGACGGTCAGAACAGCAACCACCGCAACAACGGACAGACCAAGAGACAAAAAGGCAGCAAGAGCTGCTTTGGCAGGTGCCCGAGGTGCCAAAGTTGGAGCCCTGTAGATTGGCAGAACTTTCTCGGTTCGACAAAGCCGCCAGCAACCAGTCACTTTCCGACCAGGCCGCGAGTTTGGCCGATGAGACTCAAACGGGCCAAGCCATCTGTCGACACCTCATCGCGGCCTTACGCATTCAACACGCCGCCGAGGAAAATCGCCCCCTTCAAAGTTAGTGGTCTGTGAGTAGCTAGCGCTAGATCAATAACGCTTTCCCTCACCGCTGACAGCGCTCTTGGATCACGGCCGCAAAAACTTAAAAACAACAAACTTAAAACAACAAAATAGAAACTGCCCAAGCAGTTGCGCGCTCCCAGAGATTCACAATCAAGAAGCGCGCGTCACCCCTGCCATTCCGCAGCAACCCGGTTATGATGGCTAACTCATGCGCCCATGCGAACCTGGCCCCAAGGCTGGTGATGCAGGCGCTCGTGCAAGAAGACGAGGTGATGGTGTGACGACGGCAATCGACATGGCGCTGACTGGAGTTCTAGAGCGGCCCACACAACCGGTAATGTTAGAGCGGCCCCTTGAGGTAGCAGAACTACCGACACCGGCTTTGGTTTTGGATAGGCCCATCATGAACGCCAACATCCAGAAAATGGCCGACCATCTTGCGACTCATCAAAAAGGCTTTCGACCTCATGCGAAAACACACAAGTGCCCGGCCATAGCTGAGATTCAAATGGCGGCTGGCGCCGAGGGCATTTGCACAGCCAAAGTCAGCGAGGCCGCGGTGATGCTGAATGCGGGTATTCCTTGTGTCTTAGTAACCTCCCCGGTCGCCACCAGGCAAAAGGCTCGCGTGGTCAATGCTATCGCTACGGAACACTCGAAGCTTTTGCTGGTTGTGGATTCTGTCGTTGGCTTTGAAGCACTGGATGCAGAAATCACCTCTGACAAAAGGGTGGGGGTGGTTTTGGATTTGGATGTGGTTATGGGTCGAACAGGTTTGCGCGAAGACGACGTATTCCTGCGCCTGTTGGACAGCCTGCATGACGACCCTCGCTTTTACTTTGCTGGCTTGCAGCATTATGCAGGCCACATCATGCACATACCTGAATTTGAAAAACGCAAAGAAAAGTCGCTGCGCTCCTGGGATCGATTGGCAGATAAATTTCGCTTGTTAGAGCAGCGGGGCATTCGAGCAGATATCGTCACTGGTGGTGGCACCGGGACGTACGATATAGACGTCAATATTGAACCTTTGACGGATCTTCAGGTCGGCAGCTACATCTTTATGGATGAAGAATACCGACAGGTTGGCGGTGCAGGCTCAGATCGATTTCAAGGTTTTGATTTGGCGTTGACGGTGGCGTGCACGGCTATTAGCCAGCCTCAGCCCGCCACCATCACCGTTGACGGTGGCTATAAGGCTTTTGCATCGGACAGCGTTTATCCCGTTTGCGATGAACAACCCGACCTGCAGTTTCGGTTTGCGGGTGACGAGCATGGCGTGCTGATTTTGCCGGAACCCGCGGCGGACTCCGGCGACAACCGCATCGGCAGTGTCATGCTGGGAGACGTGCTTGAGCTGGCCGTGCCGCACTGTGACCCCACGGTTAACTTGCACGATCAATACTGGGTTCGCGAAGAGGACGGGATGGTGCACAGTCTATGGCCTATCGCCGCCCGCGGCTGTTCCTGGTAAGGCCTGAAACGATGGGTTGGACTTAATGCTGGATCTTTTTTCAGCCGGCGGCCTGTTAATGCTGCCTATTTTACTGTGCAGTATTGCGGTGCTGGCCATTGGGCTGGAGCGGTGGTGGTCGCTGCGCCGCTCTCAGGTTCTACCCGAGCCATTGCTTGCACGGTTAGGAAGCACTACCGGATGGCCAACTTCTGCGGCGGCACTGAACGAGCTGGGGGAAACCTCCCAATTGGGTTATGTGCTGGCGGTGGGGTTGGCCAACCTCAACTCGCCAAAAGACGAATTTCAGCAAATCATTCGCGGCGCCATGGACATGATTGCGCATAACCTAGAACGTTATCTCACCGTATTAGGCGTTGTTGCGTCCATCTGTCCGCTGCTGGGGATTCTCGGCACGGTGGTCGGTCTGATAGACGTATTCGATCAGCTTTTCGCCGCACAACAGGCCGAAACACAGCTGCTGGCGGGTGGTATATCCACCGCGCTGGTGACTACGGCTGCGGGTTTAATGGTGGCCATTCCAGCGCTGATCTGTCACCGCATCCTGCTGCGTCACATCGATGCCTTGCTGATCGAGGTGGAAGCCATCAGTAACCGATTCTTGGAACAAATGAGGGCTGAGAATTGATCGGGCAAACGGCTCGTCCGAGGAGGCGTAAAACATCGTTCATTCGAGGCCTTTTGCACCAGCCTTCGGCCGGGTCTGGCCGAGCCTGGGGTGTGGCGAATAGGGGGTATTATGCCGCGAGCTAGCGCCGCTCGCCGTGAGGCCGGAATTGAGATAACGCCCCTGATCGACGTGGTGTTCCTGTTACTGCTATTTTTTATGGTGTCCACGAGCTTTGTGCAAAACAAAAGTATTTCTATTGATCTCCCCGAAGCCCAAGAGGGTGTAGCGGCAGTTGCCGAGCAACTAGACATAGCGGTAGATGCTCAGGGTCAGTACTCGGTGGCCGGGATGCCGGCGGGGGATGATGTCCAATCGCTAAGGCAATTATTGGAACGTCGAATTCAGGGACTGCCAGCTGATGAGCTGAAACAGTTGTCGGTGCTGGTTCGTGCCGATGCGTCTGCCTCTCATCAGGCTGTGGTCACGGTCTTGGACGCCTGCGCCAGCATAGGTCTGACGCGAGTGAGCCTTGGCACTACGGGATTAGCAAAACCAACGGCTGATGCAGCAGCTAGTTAAGCGGAGTAATAGGTGAGCGATACCTCAAAAGACAAGTCTGATTGGACTATCTATCGGCGTTTACTCTCCTACGTTGGTCGGTATTGGGGTCTTTTAATCTGTGCATTTTTAGGCTTCGCCCTTGCTGCCGGCACCGAAGCCTACTTTGTTACGCTGTTTGGTAATCTCATTGATGGCTGGGAAGACGCGCAAATCCGCGCCGCCGCCACCATCCCGATTCTGATGGGGGTCGCTGCAATTTCCAGAGGTATTGGTGCCGTTGCTGGGGAAGCAGCCATGTCGCGGGTCTCCTTTGGCGTGGTCTATGACCTGCGTGAAGAGCTTTTCGGTCACATCTTAAAGTCACCCAGCCGTTACTTTGATAGTGCCTCGCAAGGTCATATCGTTTCCCAGATTACCTTTACCGTGACGCAGTTGCGTGACACCGGCACCGACGCGCTCAGAGCACTCATCAGCGATGGCCTCAAAGTAACCGCCTATTTGGTTTTTTTGCTGCTTATCGACTGGCGGCTAACAATGTTGTTCATTGCTATGGCGCCTCTGTTGGGCTTGATCGTGGTGTTTGCCAGTAACCGGTTTCGACGCATTAGTCGGCGCATTCAACATTCCATGGGCGATGTGACCCACGTTGTATCTGAAGTGGCTAACGGCTACCGAGAGGTAAAAATTTTCGGCGGGCAGAGCCAAGAGGAGAAACGCTTTCTAGCCGCCAGCAAGGTAAATCGTCAGCAAAACATGAAAATGGTGGTCACCAAAGTACTGAGCTCGCAAACCAACGAATCAATTATTGTGCTGGGCCTGTGCGGTTTGATTCTAATTTTATACAGCCCAGAATTTGGCATACAGCTGTCCAGCGGCAAGGCCGTTGAGTTTTTAGTCTTGGCAGGCATGTTAGGGCGTCCCATCCGCAACTTGTCCGAGGTCAATGCCAAACTTCAGCGGGGCTTTGCTGCAGCCGAGGACATTTTTGCGCAGCTTGATAGTGGGGTGGAGCAGGATCTTGGTACCTACACCTTGGAGCGAGCCCGGGGTGAGGTGACCGTGCAAAACGTCAGTTTTCGCTACTCAGACGATGGCCCTGAGGTGTTGAAGAATATCGAGCTAACGATAGCGCCCGCTCAGACCGTGGCCTTGGTTGGACGATCCGGCAGCGGTAAATCCACCCTGGCCAGTCTGCTGCCCCGATTTTACGACGTAGAGCAGGGCTCGATTCTTCTAGATGGTACAAATGTCCAGGACTTTGAGCTGGCTAATCTGCGTCGCCAGATCTCCTTTGTTAGTCAGCAGGTGACGTTATTCAACGACACGTTGCGCAACAACATTGCCTACGGCGATATGGCTGACGCAACAGACGAGCAAATCCATGAAGCGCTGCGCCGCTCTTACGCGCAAGAGTTCATCAGCGCCATGCCTGAAGGTCTCGAAACTTTGATTGGGGACGACGGCGTGCTGCTCTCTGGCGGGCAGCGTCAGCGCATCGCGATTGCTCGCGCACTGCTGAAAGATTCACCGCTCCTGATTATGGATGAAGCAACCTCGGCTTTGGATAACGAATCAGAAAAAGCGATTCAAGGAGCACTAGAAGAGGTGATGCAAGGGCGCACGACCCTAGTGATAGCACACCGACTTTCAACGGTGGAATCTGCGGACGTTATCGTGGTTATGGACCAAGGGCAGATTGTAGAGCAGGGCCCGCATCACGAGCTGCTCGCTAAGGGCGGTCTGTATGCGGACCTGTACGGTGCGCAATTTCAAGATGAGGAGGTTGAGCCTGCCGGGCCAGCGCCGAACGCCGGGGCTTTGCAGCCAGCTCGCAAAGCCGTCAAGCAGGGCTCGCTTCTCGGACAATCGGCTAATGCCATTACTAGAGCTTGGTACAGCGATAGATTTTGGGTTAAGTGCCTGCTGCCACTGTCATGGGTATACGCCTGGATCAGTCGGCGGCAAAGCGCCAAACGAAAAAGCGCTTTGCTCTCAGACGGCGCTGGCGGCGAGAGTAGGCTGCCGGTGCTTGTGGTTGGCAATATTACTGTCGGCGGCACCGGTAAAACGCCATTGGTGCTGGCATTGGTGGAGCTGATGACGGCTCAGGGTTTCTCTCCCGGCGTGGTTTCCCGCGGGTACAAGGGCAAACTAAGCCGACAGGGTGCCTTGATTCCCGCCGGTGGATCCGCCGCAGCATACTCCGATGAAGGTGTAATGCTGAAACAGAAGTTGCACTGTCCTATTGCTATTGCTGCTGAGCGCAACAAGGGTATTGCGTTGCTTGAGCAAGCAGGGTGCGATGTGGTGATCGCCGATGACGGACTGCAGCATTATGCGATGGCCCGGGACATCGAGATTGCCGTGGTAGATGCGGCTCGCGGTGTTGGTAATGGATTGTTGCTTCCTGCAGGCCCCCTGCGGGAGCCAGTGGAAAGATTAGCAACAGTGGACTTCGTGATCAGTCACGGTGGTCCTTCCGGATTGGCAGCGGGGGAGTACACGATGCAAACCCTGCCGATGAGGTTTAAGCGGCTTAGCGACGGTGAAGTTACGTCGGTTGATGAGTTTGCTCAGCGGTATCCTCGGGTACACGCTCTTTGCGGCATCGGAAACCCCAGCCGGTTTTTGCGCACGCTAACGGATTTAGGCATTTCCGTTGAGCCGCACTTGTATCCAGACCATCACGGCTACACGGGTGATGAAATCGATTTTGTCAGCGGCAACCCAATCGTGTGCACTGAGAAAGACGCAATAAAGCTGTCTGCTCTGGATGTGAATTTGAGTTTTGTTTGGGCCCTGGAGATCTCTTTGGACCTGGATATCAGTTTTACCAGCGCCCTTCGTAAAATGATGGAAGAACGGGGAATAACGCCCAGCAGTGCCGTTGGCCTCGGTCAAACAGTGGAGAGCAACATTCAGACGTCGGCGGATCAAGTCTAATGGCAATTCATGTCGTGATACCGGCTAGGTATGCGTCTAGTCGGCTTCCTGGAAAACCTTTGGCAGATATCGCAGGGCAGCCAATGGTTTTGCGAGTGGCTGCTCGAGCAGCCCAAGCCAATGTGGACAATGTTGTGGTTGCCGTAGACGATGATCGAGTGCAACAAGCCGTGCTCGCCGCGGGCTGGGATGTGCAGATGACTCGCCATGACCATGAGTCTGGATCAGATCGAGTCATGGAAGTGGCTGAACAGCGCGGCTGGGCCAGCGACGACATTGTGATAAATCTGCAAGGTGATGAACCCTTGGTGCCCCCGAGGGTGATTGACCAGTTAATCCACGGTATGGCCGCCCAGCCCACAGTCGCCATGGCCACCTTGAGCGAACCTTTGGAGACCCGCGAGGATTTCGTTAACGCCAACGTCGTTAAAGTCGTCTGTGATACCAACAATCGGGCGCTCATGTTTTCCAGAGCCCCATTACCGTTGCTAAGAGATAATCCGCAAACTCTGCCAGATGCTGCGGCTCGTCACGTGGGGATTTATGGCTTTCGCGTCGCGGGTCTGCGCGAGTTTGTCGCCTTGGGGCGTTCGCGTTTGGAAAGTATCGAACAGCTTGAACAGCTGCGTTGGCTTGAAGCCGGCAAGGATTTGCTAGTGATTGAGGCTTCGGAGCCCGTGCCCGGTGGGGTAGACACCCCAGAAGATCTGGCGAGGGTGCAGGCGCTTTTCAACACCTGAACCCAAGCCTTGATGGCTACTCCCGCAGCGTGCTTGTTACTTGGGAGCCATACGAATACCGCCGTCAAGGCGGATGGTTTCGCCATTTAAGTAGGGGTTCTCAACGATTTGCTTGCTCAATAGCGCAAACTCCGGCGGCAGACCCAGGCGCTTGGGATACTGGACCATCTCAATGAGTGGGTCTCGAACCTGATCGGGTGCACCGGCCATCATTGGTGTGTTGAAAATGCCGGGGGCGATGGTGCAGATTCGAACACCCTGGCGAGATAAGTCTCGAGCGATAGGTAATGTCATGCCAGCAACGCCAGCCTTACTGGCGGAATAAGCTGCTTGACCGATTTGGCCATCAAATGCCGCAACCGAGGCGGTATTCACCACCACGCCACGCTCCAGTGCTTCTCCCTCCGGTTCGTTGACCTGCATGATGGCCGCACATTTACTCAAAACCGAGAAAGTACCGATCAGGTTGACCTGAACGATAAAATTGAACTTGGCAATGTCCAGGGCACCTTCACGTCCAACCGTGCGAGATGCCGCGCCAATACCCGCGCAGTTCACGTTGATGTGGATAGCACCAAAATCTTCAGCGATTTGGTTAATGGCCGCGGTAACAGACTCGTCGTCAGTAACGTTGACTTGGTAAGCCCTGGCCTCGCCAAGTTCGCTGGCGGTGGCTTTAGCTAAATCCTCGTTAAGATCCAGAATCGCGACCTTGCCGCCGTTTGCAATAATCATTTCGGCAGTTGCACGGCCTAGGCCCGAAGCACCACCGGTGATGACGGCTACTTTTCCCTCAATGTTCACAGGCTTTCCTTTTGTTGGTTGTGAAAACTCGCCCAGTATATACCCTAGGCCAGATTATTCAGCTTGCGCGGGGACGATTTTCCTTGGAGCGAAACGAAAGCAAGCCATTTTAACAAGCCATTGCGGAGCCCAGCGGAAATCAGGCATGCGTTTTATTGAGAGGTTTTTGCCACAGACAGAGGCGGCAGCTTGGCTGACTGAATTGGAAGACCCAAGGTTCGTGCACTGGCAGCAAGAGTCTTTCCGGATTTACGGACGTCGCGTGCAGGCTCCCAGGCAGTTGGCTTGGTTTGGCGATGCGGGGCTGAACTACCGCTATACCGGCATAGACCACCCAGCGGAGGGTTGGCCACCAGCTCTGCGGGCACTAAAAGACCGCGTAGAGGACCAGGCGTGTCAGAGATTCAACTTTTTACTGCTGAACCGGTACGCTGATGGTGCGGATTACATGGGCTGGCATCGTGACGATGAGCAAGGCTGTTCCGGTCAGATAGCGTCCTTGAGCATTGGTGCCACGCGGCGGTTCAGCATTGACGTGGCTGCGAGTGACGGGGGGATTGATCGTCAGACCCTGGAGCTGGATAGCGGTTCCTTGCTCATCTTTGACGGCCAACAGCGACATTGTCTGAGAGCAACCAAAAAGCCTTGTGGTTTGCGCATTAATCTCACGTTTCGACAGCTGGCGCTATGAAACGCGACAACCTTGCCCTAACCAATACGTTGAAGCTGCCATCTCGGGCACAGTCGGTCATGGATGTTTCGTCCTTGGCGGAGGCACGTGAGGCTGTGGCGATAGCACGGTCAAACGGTTTGAGCCTACGGTGCCTGGGTGCGGGTTCTAACGTGATTTTGGCGGAAAATCCGCAGGGTGTGATTTGTCGCGTGCGTCATACGGGCGTCAGCGTGGTCGATCAAAACGATGCCTACGTTTGGGTGGACGTTGGTGCCGGGATGAACTGGCATGAATTTGTGCTTCAAGCCCTGGAGCGGGGTTGGTTTGGTCTTGAAAATCTGGCGCTAATTCCAGGAACTGTCGGTGCGGCGCCAGTGCAGAATATTGGTGCCTACGGGGTCGAAGTGGCCCAGTACATAGATTCGGTGCAGATCATAGATCAGGCGGGATCGGTGCAAAGGCTCAATCCGCAGCAGTGTTGCTTTGGTTATCGAGACAGCGTCTTCAAACAATCGGAAAACCTTATTGACGGTTTGGGCAGTCAGATAATCTTTTCTGTGCGTCTGCGGTTGTTGCGGCATCCCGCAGTGAATTTGACCTATGAAGAGCTTGCCCGGGCGTTGGCAGTGAAGACGGCTCTCGATGCTAGCAATGCCTCACCGTCGCCTCAGCAAGTAGCCCAGGCCGTCATCGGTATCCGTCAGCGCAAACTGCCGGATCCAGACCAGTTCCCCAACGCGGGGAGTTTCTTTAAAAATCCGATCGTAGATCAGAACGACGTTGAGAGACTGTCGTCGCTGGGTCTGCGACCTTATGCCTTCGAGGGGCGCTTTAAAGTTTCGGCAGCTCAGATGATTGATATGTCGGGTTGGAAAGGGGTGCGTCACGGAGACGTGGGCTGCTGGAACGAGCAGCCCCTGGTTTTTGTCAATTATGGCAATGCCACTGCGCCAGAGGTGCTGGCCTTTGCCAGCGCCGTACAGCGCAGTGTGCAGGCCAAGTTTCAGCTGGCGCTGGAGTTGGAGCCGTCGGTGGTGTCTTGACGCCCTTTGTTTGGGTTGTTGATGGTCACACCCTGGGCCCTGAGCGCGGCTTCGCGCTCGCGGCGTCGCACCTCTCGGGGATCATTGGCAGCTCTGGCTGGGCGCCCAGAGGGTTCTTCCGCTGGTGCGCTAGCCGCTGTTGCTGATTGATCCGGCTTTTCAGTTGCCGCGGGCTCTTTGTTGGCTGAAGGCTCTTCTTCCGCTGAGGGCTCCTCATCCGCTGAAGGCTCT
>JAYOBI010000006.1:51702-123988 GCA_038104735.1 Gammaproteobacteria bacterium
GGCTCTGCGTTCGCTGAGGGCTCTTCACTGTCTGCCGCGTCGGGGTCGGTGGGTGCTGCACTTGCGTCCATATTCTTAGACTGGTCAAGAACAGCGTCCTGTGGCGTTTCAATAGCTGCGTTTTCTGCTGGTGTTTCGCCAACCACTACCGCGTCCGTGTTTTCAACAGCGGGTGCGCTTTCATTATCAGCTTGCGCGTCTGCCGACCCGTTGCGATTGCGTGGATCATTACTGGCTCGCCCAACTCTGGGCTTTGGTGCCTCTACGGGCTGTTCAGGTTTGGCGGGTTCAATCGTCTCCTGCACAGCAGCCACAGGGCCCTTAGTTTTTTCTGGTCGAGGCTCTCGTTGGCTGTTGCGATCACGCTTAGGCTGGCGTTTGCTGTTGGCCAGCGTTTCCGCGGAAGGCTGTCGTTCTTCTGGAGATACAGCTACGAAGGCCTCAGTATCGTCAGCAGTGGCGTCAGACAGCTTTTTCGGTGATTCGTCTTTTCCACGCCGACGATCTTCCCGGCGCGGTTTGCGCCGCTCGTTTCTTTCTTGGTCACTCCTGGCACGATCTGCCGAGCTGTCCGGGGTTTCGGCCTGTGGCTGGCTGCCGCGGGATCTGTCTTTGTTGTTTTGGTTATTGTCGTCGCCTTTTGCTTTTGCTGCGCTGTCACGATCGCGATTATTTTCTGTTCGTTCGCCTTGTCCGCGTCGAGATTCGGCGCCATTTCTACTGCGTCGACGCTTGCTTTGTTCTTCGTCCTTTCTGGATCGATCCCGGTTTTTCGTGGTTCTTTCCCGGGAGTCTTTTTCTTCGATAGCCGGAGCATCTGAGAACAGGCCTTTCACCAATCTGGCAAAAAAACCGGGTTTGGCAGGTTTGCTTTCCTGCTTCACCGCTTGTGGTGCAACCTCTTGCACATTCGGTGCAGGCGGCCCCTGATTGAACTGGGGTTTAACCGCGGCCTCGCGCTTTACCGGTGTTTGTTCCTCTGCAGGGAGCTCTTGCTGCTGCGCTTGGTTTGCTAAATCCGATAGCACGTTGCTTGAAATTTCACCTTCAACTTTGGCCTGATCGGCACGCAAGCGTTCAACCAGGTAATGAGGCGTTTCCAGATTCATGTTGGGAATGATCACAATGTGGGTGCCAGTGCGACTTTCGATGTCCGCCAGGTCACCGCGTTTTTCATTGAGCAAGAAGGCACCAATAGCAAGAGGCACTTGAACGCGAACGACCGCGCTGCGTTCTTTGAGGGATTCTTCTTCCATTACGCGCAGGATAGCCAAGGCCAGTGAGCGGGTGTCACGGATTCGCCCTTGGCCATTACAGCGCGGGCAAAGCCCCGTGCTGATTTCCTCTAACGAGGGGCGCAGCCGCTGCCGGCTCATTTCCATTAGGCCAAATCGAGAGATTCGACCTGTTTGAATTCGGGCCCGATCAGGTTCTAGGGCCGCGCGCATGCGAGCTTCAACTGCTCGTTGGTTGGATGGGTTGATCATGTCGATGAAGTCGATGACCACTAAGCCGCCGATGTCTCGGATGCGCAGTTGGCGAGCGATCTCATCAGCAGCTTCTAAGTTCGTGTTGGTCGCTGTCTCTTCGATATCGTGGCCCTTGGTGGCTCGGGCAGAGTTAATGTCGATGGAAACCAGAGCTTCGGTTGGGTCGATAACAATGCTCCCACCAGAGGGCAGTTTGACGGTGTGCTCAAATGCCGTTTCGATTTGGCTTTCAATCTGGTAGCGGCTGAATAGCGGTATGGAATCCTTATACGGCTTCAGCTTCGCCGAGTAATTGGGCATCACCTGGGCAATAAAGGCGGACGCCTCCTCATAAGCGGTCTCACCCTCGACGAGCACTTCCCCAATATCTGCTCGCAGATTGTCGCGAATCGTTCGCAGCACCGCGCTGTTCTCCTGGTACAGAAGTGAAGGGGTTGGTTCTTGCTCTTGCGCGTTTTGGATGGCCTGCCAAACCTGCAAGAGGTAATTCAGGTCCCAGTTCAATTCCTCAGGACTGCGGCCTACGCCTGCCGTGCGCACGATTACGCCCATGCCCTCTGGAATCTCCATTTGCGACATAGCGCTGCGCAATTGGTCTCGTTCATCACCTTCTATGCGGCGCGAGATGCCGCCCGCTCGAGGATTGTTTGGCATTAACACCATGTAGCGGCCAGCCAAACTGAGGAACGTGGTCAGCGCCGCACCTTTATTACCGCGCTCCTCTTTTTCGACCTGCACTAAAATCTCTTGGCCTTCTCGAACCAGCTCTTGGATGGGCGCTCGCTGAGAGGCGCCTTTCTTGAAATAGTCACGTGAAATTTCTTTCAGCGGCAAAAAACCGTGGCGTTCGGAGCCGAAGTCGACAAATGCCGCCTCCAGGCTGGGTTCCACTCGCGTGATTTTAGCTTTGTAGATGCTTGCCTTTTTCTGCTCCCGGGCACTGTTTTCAATGTCTAAATCGTACAGTTTTTGCCCGTCGACCAAGGCAATTCTCACCTCTTCGGTCTGAGTAGCGTTGATTAGCATTCGTTTCATAATCAGTCCTTAAGCGCGGAGCCTGCCTAAACTCACGGCGCTACATCGGACGCAGAGGGGAAAAGAGGTTCAGATAGAGTTGCGAAGGAGAAGATGTGGTCGTCGTCATTGCAGCTGGCACACCGGAATCGTATAGCCACCGCGCCGGCAGTGCCGTTGCAGTAGCTTAAACCATCGTATTCATGCCGTATTTCCAGCATTTATTCTCGAGGGTTTGCGCTAACGCTGTTCGTGTTCTACGACTTTCTCTTCTCTGCGCTCCTTGCGTATGGCGGGTCAACTTACTATGACCGAATGCACCATCTCGCTAGTACGGAAACCGTTCGCTCAGTAAAGGCATGGTATCCGGATTATCTGTTCCTTTGGTCAGCGGCCGTGACCGCTGGGAATAACCTCAAAGCTGCAGCACCCCACGGGTGCGACAGGTTCGTTGGCAATTAACTTTTCATTGATCGGACTACGGCAAATGTGTCCGAAAACGCCTCTTATGCGTCAAAATTAAAAAATGTCCGTCGGGGATGTAAATCCGTCTGAACGTAGGCGATGCAAGGTGGGTCCGGCTAGTCGCCGATTTGTTAAACACTCTTGCTCACTGGTTAAAAGTCGGCGCACTCATCAGCCGACCATCGTTTCTCTCTTGTTCGTTCTCTGTCTGAATTCGTCTTATGTCTGTATTCGTTTTTTGTCGCTATCTGGTTTCTTTTCTTTTCTCGAATTCATTTTTTTTTGAATTCGTCAAAGGAAGCAGGGGTGCTGATTGTTGCAACCCGCGACGCTGTTTTGGCGGTGAAATGAGTATCATTCACCTGCCAAATCTTTGCCTCTTTATCTTTACCTCTTTCCAGTAACATGCTTCCTTGGCAGGAAAGCTATCCCGAAAACGACGCCGGATGTTAACAGTGTTTGCTAAGCCCCTCAATCCTTTGATTTTTTTATGTTGAGCGCGATCTGGTGAGCGTTACCTTTGTGGATATCGAAAACCCCAACGATGTGGGACAGCGTATTGATAACTACCTGCTCCGCACGCTGAAGGGTGTACCAAAGCAAAAAATCTACTCAATCTTGCGCAAAGGCGAGGTGCGGGTGAACAGCGCCCGGGTGAAGCCCACTTACCGTCTAGAACTCCACGACCGGGTTAGGGTGCCACCAATTTTCACCAGAACTCAGGCGCCTGTGCGTCTGAGCAGTCACACACATGACGAGCTGGAGGCGGCGATCATTTTTGAGGACGGCGACCTCATAGTTCTGAACAAACCCCCGGGGTTTGCCGTTCACGGCGGCAGCTCCATTAATGCGGGCGTTGTCGAAATGATGCGTGTGATCAAGGGGCGGCCGGAGATTGAGCTGGCTCATCGGTTGGATCGCGACACCTCCGGTTGCTTGCTGTTGTGTAAAAAGCGCAGCGTGCTGCGAGAAATGCAGGCCGCATTTCGAGAGCGGACGGTTAAGAAAAACTACGCCCTGATCGTGCAGGGCATTTGGCCGAAGAAAGTCCAAGTTGTGCAGCGCAGGTTACTGCGCTATGTCACCGATTGGGGCGAGCGGCGTGTGCGGGTTGATGACAACGGTCAGGTAGCTCGCACAGACTTCCACACAATGGAAACGTGCCCTAACGCCACGATGCTGCAAGCTTCTTTGCATACTGGCCGCACCCACCAGATTCGTGTGCACGCGCAATCTGTGGGCCATCCGATTCTTGGGGACACAAAGTACCGTCAGTCTAAGGGGCAGAACAGCCGGTCATTGGACGCTGAGAGACTGTGTTTGCACGCGTCGCGTTTAGTGGTGCCTATGGGCACTGACCGTTTGGATTTCAGTGCGCCGTTAGAGCGGACCATGGTTGAAATTTGGGCGCGCTTGCAGGCTTTAGACGCAACCAGAGATCGCTGACTGCCGATTAGCCCGACAGTGGGTTAATGCCGAATTCTCGTAACCGACTGACTAACGTGATTAGTGGCAGGCCGATCAAAGCGCTTGGGTCGTCGGCTTTGACGTACTCAAACAGGGCGATACCTAAACTTTCTGCCTTAAAGCCGCCGGCGGAATCGATTGGGCGATCCTCGCTGACGTAATGGTCGACCTCCGTTTCACTAAGAACGCGAAACTGCAGTTCGGTGGCAATCACGTCCGTAGACATTTTGACGCCTTCGGCGCTATCAAACTGACAGACCGCGAGACCGGTATAGAAAGTGGCCTTACGACCGCTGTTGCGCGAAAGTGCCAGCTTCGCGGCTTCCAGCTTTCCGGGTTTGCCAAGGTACCGACCCTCGCACCATCCTACCTGGTCACTGCCGATGACTACCGCCCCCGGATGCTGGCTCGCTATGACATTCGCTTTTGCTGCTGCCAAACGCTGAGCGAGTTGCTGTGGGTGCTCTGCGTGCTGAGGAGTTTCATCGATATCCGGGGACACTTGGGTAAAGGACAAACCCAGTGTCTGAAGTGCCGCTCCTCGATACTTTGAGGAGGAGCCTAGAATCAGTTTTGGTCTCACGAATCACATGCTCCAAAGAGGGGTTTGGAAGAACTATCTGGTAGCCGCATTGTTTGCTGCCCGAGTAGAAAGTCAGTCGGGCACTTTACACTGGGTTTTCAGGTACCTATAGTGGCGCCGCCATGAAAAGCCCAGTCCCCGGTTCATCGACCTATCGCTCACTGGCTCAGCAGCAGGCTGCAGTTGATCGCGCGTTAGACCTTGAGTTGTTGCCGAGGCTAAAAGGGCTCTGCGCGTCAGCGACTGGCCTTGCGGCTCGAGTCCAATTCGATCAAGACGACCAGGGCCGGGTACGCTGTCGTGGCACAACCAGCGGTAGCGTCAGCCTTAGCTGTCACCGCTGTGATGAGTTTGTGGATCGTCAGCTGGCGTCGAAGTTTACCGCGCTGGTCGCGTTCGACGAAGAGCAGGCGCAAAGTTGGCAGGATCAGGGTGTAGCCGCCGAGGTAATTGTGGTGCGAAGCCCCAATCTAGACATTTCGGAACTTGTGGAAGATGAGTTTCTTCTGGCTCTGCCAGAGCGAGTGTGCCTTGACGAAGAATGCAAGAACATGCCGGCAATGGCTTATGGCGACGATGGTAGTGCCGTAGAAGCCGCTGCCGCTGAGCCAGAGCCGGAAGGCCGATTCCCGTTCGCGGGACTGCGGCAAGCGATGGAAGAAAATGAAGGCGGCAAACCCTAGTAATTTCTGAGGTAAAGCCTCTACAAAGCATTGGCAAAAGCCGCGGGAGAGGCTTCGGCTAAAGATTAGACACCGGTCCGCGGGGCTTCGGTGGTTAGATAGAAAAGGATAGAGCAAATGGCAGTTCAAAAAAGCAAAGTGACGCGATCACGCCGTGGTCAGCGACGCTCACACGATTCGCTAAGCAGCCCAACCTTGTCGGTTGAGAGCACGTCGGGAGAGACCCATCGCCGGCACCACGTGAGTGCTGACGGTTTCTACCGTGGCAAGCAGGTAATGCCCGATAAGAGCTAGCGACTCACGCTAAGGGCTCGACTTGGAGAGAGGCTTGGAGAAGAAGCTGGCATCCGGCTCTCCTGATCAGCGGGTCTCAAGTGAGTACTGGTTCCTAAAACCCTTGAGTGCATTTCGTTAATGAAGATCGCGGTGGACCTCATGGGAGGCGTCGGTAGCGGCAACCCAAACCTACGAGCGTGCTTGCAGTATCCAAGCCCGGAGGAACTAACCCTGGTGGGTCGCATGCCTGATCTGGACCCAAACCTTGTCACCCGCTTGCAAGACCAAGGGGCTGATTTTTTGTCCTGCGGCGACGTCTTATCCGGGAGTGAAACGTCTCGAAACCTGCTGAAACGTGGCAATCAAACCTCCCTGGCGCTGGCTCTTAATCTTCTACCTACGGGTAATGCCGATGCGGTCGTCAGCTCGGCGGACACCAAGGCTGTCATGATTCTTGGTCGCAGCCAGCTCGGCACTATTGAAGCCCTGAAACGTCCGGCCATCGCAAAGGCCTTTCTGGGCCCCCTTGGACTTTTCTACATGCTGGATCTCGGTGCCAATGTGCACTGCGGGGCCGACCTCCTGCAGCAATTTGCTCGACTTGGCTGCGCGCTTTTCGAAAGTCATTCAGACAATCACGTTGACAATCATGAAGAGCGCGATACAAACCGCGCGGCGCGAGTGGGGCTATTAAACATTGGCACCGAAAAAGGCAAAGGCATCGCCCAATTGAACCAAGCGGCGGAGCTTTTGCGGCAGGATAAGAGTAAGCATTTCATCGGTTTTATAGAGCCTAGCGACTTATTCGCAGGATTAGCCGACGTCATCGTCTGTGACGGGTATACCGGCAATCTGGTCCTGAAAACCGTTGAAAGCATGGCCTCGTTCCTGAGGGGCCAGCTAGGCGAGCTCGAGGCCAGTTCTGCTCAGCTAGAGAGCCTGGCCGCCAAGGTTGATATTGAACGCTATAATGGTGCCTTGCTGGCGGGTCTTAATGGCGTTGTCATCAAATCTCACGGTAGCGCGAGCGAGCGGGGGTTCCTACACGCAATCATCCAAGGCCGAGATAGTGCAAAAAGACAGCTTCTATCTGCCTGTAAAGCAGCTTTGGCGAACTAGCCGAGCAAGATTCAGTAACATTCTGAAAAACGAAAAAGGGGTTCATATGAACGGGGCGGGTCAAAAAATAGCGGCGATATTCCCGGGTCAAGGCGCACAGACTGTCGGTATGTTAGGGGATCTTGCCCAGGCGTATCCGTCGATTAACGAGCGATTTTCAGAGGCCTCGGATGCACTGGGCTTTGATTTGTGGGACATGGTTCAGAACGGCCCCAGCGAGGTGCTGGGCCAAACCGAAAACACTCAGCCTGCATTGCTGGCGGCAAGCGTTTGTCTTTGGGACCTTTGGACAGAGGCGGGTACGAAAGTGAGCTTCATGTCTGGCCATAGTCTCGGTGAGTACTCGGCCTTGGTTTGCGCCGGTGCCATTGGATTTACCGATGGGGTCAAGTTAGTGCGCCGGCGAGGAGAGCTCATGCAGGCGGCTGTGCCAAACGGGCAAGGGTCCATGGCTGCGGTGCTGGGATTGGACGATGACGCCATCGCCCAATGTTGTGACCAGGTACACGGCGTAGTCAGTGCAGCGAATTTTAACGCGCCGGGCCAAGTGGTAATCGCTGGCGAGAGTGCCGCAGTGCTTGCCGCTATCGATGCCTGCAAGGCGGCTGGCGCGAAACGTGCGGTACCGCTGGATGTCAGTGGGCCATTTCACTCTGAACTGATGCGACGAGCGGCGGACGATTTTTCTCAGGCGCTTGCCGATACGACAATGACCATGCCTAAGATTCCGGTATATCAAAACGTCCATGGCGCCGTTGCCGCGTCGGTAGAAGAACTGGAGCAGCTGCTGTTGCAGCAGCTGTATTCGCCCGTGCGCTGGACGGCTTGCGTTCAAGGATTGTTAGATCATGGTGTTGAGCAGTTTGTGGAGTGTGGTCCCGGCAATGTGTTGGCTGGTCTGGTAAAGCGTATTTCCCGAGCTACGCCGACGTTGAGTTTGGCTAATGCAGATGGCGTTGCAGCGGTAAACCAGCTGTAATTGTTCTTTCTGCGCGCACACTAACGGGTCGAGCTTAAAATCACTGGAAAAGAAAATGGCAGATCAAAAAACCGCTCTTGTTACGGGCGCTAGTCGAGGTATTGGTGCCGCGATTGCCGCTGCGCTGGTGGCAGATGGCTATTTCGTAGCCGGTACCGCGACGTCCAGTGACGGTGCTAAGGCCATAGGCGATCGGTTGGGCGACCAAGGAATGGGACTAACCCTGAACGTGGCTGATGGAGAATCCGTAGCCAGTTGTCTCGCTCGGGTTGCTGAGACTGCTGGGACACCATTAGTGCTGGTGAATAACGCGGGAATTACCAAAGACAATCTTTTAATGCGCATGTCTGAGGAGGAATGGGGTCAGGTGATCGACACCAATCTGTCCGGGGCTTTTCGTGTCGCGAAACCAGTGTTGCGAGGCATGTTGAAGGCCCGCTGGGGGCGTATTGTCAATATCGGCTCCGTTGTCGGACGATTGGGCAATCCCGGACAGGGCAATTACGTTGCCAGCAAAGCGGGGCTGGAAGGGTTTACCCGTTCGTTGGCCATGGAGGTGGCGTCTAGAGGCGTGACCGTAAACGCAGTTGCTCCCGGATTTATCGCCACTGATATGACCGAGGCGCTCAGTCCGGAACAAGCCGATGGGATGCTCCAGCGCATACCGCTTGGACGCATGGGTGAGGCGGAAGAAGTGGCCGCTGCGGTGAGTTTTTTATGCTCGGATCAAGCGGCCTACATCACGGGTCAAACGCTCCAGGTTAATGGCGGATTGTTGTTCGGTTAGTGAGGGGCAATGGGTCTTTGTTCGCTTGAATGATTGGGCAAAAAACCAGCGGACCGTTCATCAATCGGGCTTTGACAAACTGGCGAAAATCAAGCCTTCATCGGGAGAAATATCCCCTGGACCTACTGCTAAATACCGCGGCATAGTTCGCTTGAATTGGCTATTGAGCCTCTATAGAATCCCGACCGCTTCGCGCTTACCACTACCTATGGAGTAACACCCGCATGAGCAACATCGAAGAGAGAGTAAAAAAACTGATCTGTGAGCAGCTTGGTGTCAAAGAAGACGAAGTCCAAAGCGATGCGTCATTTGTTGAAGATCTCGGTGCCGATTCCCTGGACACTGTGGAACTGGTCATGGCTCTGGAAGAAGAGTTTGAAACAGAGATACCCGACGAGGAAGCGGAAAAAATCACGACGGTAAAAGAGGCCATCGATTACATTCTTGCCCACCAGTAGCGGGTTCCCCGGCACCGGCTATGCAGACCGAAAATCTGAGCTAATGTGGCGTAGGGGATAAAAGAGTGGCTGCAGAGAAAAACTGCAGAGACCAACTAGAAAGAGATTTCCGAAGATTAGGGGCGTGACGCCCCTTTTTTATTGCCCGGTTACTATTGTTGAGCCTTGAATTGAGGTCGCCACCTGCGTTTTTTGGGAAAAGAACAGCTTTTCGGAAGAGGATATGGTTTAGCAAGTCAGGGTAATATAGGGGCTCGGCGAGGGTCGGGTTCGGATTGGAGCCACTGGGATGGCTCGTTCCATGAAAACCGATCGAAATACTTACGGAATTGGATAATTGAAGATGACCAAAAGAAGGGTAGTTGTCACTGGCATGGGGATGATCAGTTCAATCGGTCATAACGTTGACGACGCATGGCAAGCGGCGGTGGCAGGGCAGAGCGGCATCGGCCTGAACGAGTCCTTCGATACCGAAAACTACTCGGTAAAAATCAGCGGCAGCGTTCGAGACTTTGACGTTGCAGCCTATATGAATCCAAAAGAAGCTCGGCGAATTGACCAATTCGTTCAGTTCGGTATTGCCGCGGCGAGTCAGGCGATTAAAGCGGCCGGATTAGAGGCAAATCCAGCCGATGCCCATCGGATTGGGGTCGCTATTGGTTCCGGGATCGGCGGCATCAACACCATCGAGACGACCCACGATACCCTGGTAAAAAGCGGCCCTAGAAGGGTCTCGCCATTTTTCGTACCCGGCGTCGTCATCAATATGATCTCAGGCAACGTTTCCATTGAGTACGGCTTTAAAGGCCCTAACATCGCAATCGTTACGGCCTGCACCACGGGCACCCACAACATCGGTTTTGGTGCGCGCATGATCCAGCACGGAGACGCGGATGTGATGGTAGTGGGAGGTGCCGAAGCGGCGACCTCACCGATAACCGTCGCGAGTTTCGCCTCCATGAAAGCCCTGTCCACACGTAATGACGAGCCCGAAAAGGCCAGTCGCCCCTGGGACAGCGATCGCGATGGCTTCGTCCTTGGCGAGGGGGCTGGTGTCCTGGTACTTGAAGAGTACGAGCGAGCCAAGGCTCGCGGCGCTCATATTCACGCTGAAGTGCTGGGGTTCGGCATGAGTGCAGATGCTTTTCACATAACCGGTCCCGCTGAAAACGGTGAGGGCGGCGCTGCCGCAATGCAAAATGCTTTGAACGATGCAGGACTGAACCCCGAGGACTTGGGCTATTTGAATGCTCATGGCACCTCAACACCACTGGGGGACGTAGCCGAGACAAAAGGCGTGAAGGCAATTTTTGGCGATAAAACGCCGCTTATGATTAGCTCCACAAAGTCGATGATCGGGCACCTTCTTGGCGCCGCCGGGGCGGTAGAAGCGATTTTTACCATCAAATCCCTAGAGGAGCAGGTGATCGCGCCGACCATTAACCTGGATAATCCTGGCGAAGGTTGCGATTTAGACTATGTGCCAAATCAAGCAAGACAGGTGGATATTCGCGCCGCGGCGAGTAACTCCTTTGGCTTTGGCGGTACAAATGGAACCCTTGTTTTCGGCAAAGTTTAGGCCTCCTTCGTGGCTGGGTCTTCGAGTTTTGCCAAGCCATTGAGACAAAAGCCGGTGCGGCTAGCACTGAGTTGCGCGTTGGCCCTGCTAGTCGCTGTTGGGTTCTATGAACTGTGGACTTGGCCACAGCGCCCAGGTTCTAACTTGGCCACTGTGGTTGAAGTGCCATCCGGCGCGTCGTTGGCTGCGGTAGTAGCAGTCCTGGAAGAGCAGGGGTTGGTTGATCACCCTCGGCTATTTCGAGTTTACGCCCAGGCCTCTGGCTACGAGCGAAGGCTTCGAGCGGGAATTTATGAAGTTGCTGGCAATCTCTCTCCAAAAGCCCTCTTACAGCTGTTAGCCAGTGGCAAGGTGCAACAGCATCCCATTCGCATTCCCGAGGGAGCCACGCTGGCCCAGCTGTTGCCTAGACTAAAAGATCAGTCGGTATTAACTCACGAGGTGAGGGATGCCGCTGACCTGTACCGGCAACTGAATCTGGCTCTACCCTTTTTAGAGGGTGTTTTTTTCCCCGAAACTTATTACGTCGCCCGCGGAGCATCCGATTTGAGTGTGCTTCAGCGCGCTCACGACGTCATGGTGACAAAGCTGATGACAGCATGGGAACGGCGCGATCCCACCCTGCAACTGCAAAGCCCCGCGGAAGCCCTGGTGTTGGCCTCTATTATCGAAAAAGAGAGCGATGCCTTGTCAGACCGCCGACAGATTAGCCAGGTGTTCCATTTGCGGCTGCAAAAAAATATGCGGCTGCAGACGGACCCGACGGTAATCTACGCCCTGGGCCAAGCCTTCGATGGGGATTTACGGCGTCGGGATTTGCGCGTGGACTCGCCGTTCAACACCTATCGCTATCCGGGGCTGCCGCCTGCCCCCATTGCGCTGCCGTCAGCAGCTTCAATTGAAGCAGCATTGCATCCTGCCCCAGGGGACTACTTGTATTTTGTGGCTCGAGGGGATGGCACCAGTCAGTTTTCTCGTACACTGGCAGAACACAATGCTGCGGTGCGCCGCTATCAGTTATCAGGTAAGAGGCAAAGTACAGGGCCATGAAAGGTCGGTTTATTACGTTGGAGGGTTCTGAGGGAGCAGGAAAGTCGACCAATGTCGACGTTGTCTGCCAAACCCTGGAGAAGGCCGACATCGGCGTCGTGCGGACCCGTGAGCCTGGCGGGACGCCCATGGCCGAAGCTTTGCGCTCCACCATGCTGCAGCAATGGGACGAGCAAGTGGACGGCCTCACCGAATTGTTGATGGTCTTCGCCGCCAGAGCCCAACACATAACCAACGTCATACGGCCGGCCTTAGACGCTGGCAAGTGGGTGGTATGCGACCGCTTCACCGACGCGACCTTTGCCTACCAGGGCTATGGTCGCCAGCTGGACCTATCGAAACTTGAGGTTTTGGAGTCTTGGGTCCAGGCGCATCTGCAGCCAGACCTGACACTGTATTTGGACTTAGACCCGGTGCTGGCAGAACAGCGCATTGCGGATCGAGAAAAAGATCGCATGGAAGCTGAGCAAAGGGATTTTTTCCAGAGAGTCCGCCAGGGCTACTTGGCAAGGGCTGCCCAGCACCCGCGGTTTCGGACGGTGGATGCATCCTTGTCTTTGGTTGAGGTACAGGCTCAGGTTGAGCAATGTATTAACGACTTTATCCTGCGAAGTGCTCGCTGATGGAGCGCTATCCCTGGCATGATGATGCGTTATCGGCGCTCGCCGCCCGGGCGGACAATGCATCATTGCCAGCCGCCATAGGGCTTGCTTGTCCCCTGGGTTGGGGAGGGAGGTCTCTGCTGGCGCGATCCGCTGCTCTTTTGCTGGGGCTAGAGCAGGAAAAGGATCCCGAAGATATTGCTCATCCGGACTTTCGCTGGATCGCCCCTGACGGGATTGTGATTAAAATAGATCAAGTACGGGCGCTGAATGCCTTTGCGGTGCAAACCCCCCAGATTGCCGGCAGAAAAGTCGCTGCTGTTCACGATGCACATTTACTAACCGTCAATGCGGCAAATACCTTACTGAAAACCCTCGAGGAGCCACCCGCCAATACCCACATTATCTTGTGCACGCCATATTGGAGCCGGCTGCTACCCACCATTCGCAGCCGCTGTCAGCGTTTTCAGGTAGTGCCTTCCCAGTCTCAAGCCCAGCATTGGTTAGATCAGCAAGGCGTGGAGTTTTCCCTGCAAAAATTTGTCGAAGCCGGTTATGCACCTCTTGCTTACCTAGAGCAAAGCGAAGGTCTGGACCTCGGTGCTCTACTAGAGGAAATTGCCCGAGCACAACATTTCAGCACCATTGTTGATCGAGTGTTAGCAACTGATGTACCGCAGCTGTTGGCGGCGTGGTACCGACTCTTGATTCACCGTCAATCTGAGCAGCCAAATCGGGGTCTGTTGGCCTTTGCCGACGAACTCAGTCACGCGCGCAGGATGATCGAGATGTCTAGCGGCGCCAATAGCCGGCTTATCCTGGAACGACTGTTCTATCTTTGGCAGCAACTTGAGGCCATGCAACATCGGCAGCGCCAAAGAGCGTGAAAAAATTTCTATCGTTTGGAGCAAATAATTGCTGATTGATTCCCACTGTCACCTTAACTTCCTCGACGATCCAGAACAGGCCATCATGCGCGCGCGTGAGGCAGGCGTGACAACCTGTTTATGCATTAGCGTGGATGAAGCGGGGTTTACTGGGGTTATGGCGCTGGCCAGCAATCATGATGACGTGTGGGCTACCGCCGGCGTGCATCCCGACGCTGCGGCGGGCAACTTAGATTGGATCGAGGACGCTCTGGCAGCGCCTCGAGTCGTTGCCGTGGGCGAAACCGGGCTGGATTACATGCACGGCACTGATGCCGCCACTCAGTCGCGACAGCGCGAGGCCTTTGATCTGCAGCTCGGCTTGAGCGTGAGTCATAACCTACCCACCATTGTTCACACCCGGGCTGCAGAGGAAGACACGCTGTCTCTGTTGCGCGCCCACCCGGATGCCCGCGGCGTGCTTCACTGTTTTACCGAATCTTGGTCAATGGCGAGGCAGGCGCTTGATCAGGGGTTCTACATTTCTATTTCAGGCATCGTGACCTTTAAGAATGCGGACAACGTCCGCGAGGTGGCGGCTAAAGTACCAGCAGATCGTCTGTTGATAGAAACTGACGCGCCCTGGCTAGCACCGGTGCCTAAGCGAGGGAAAACCAATGAGCCGGCTTACGTGGCGCACACCGCGGCGTTCTTAGCCGATTTGCGCCAATCCTCCACAGAGGAGTTGAGCCGGCAAACCGGTGACAACTTCATACAGCTGTTTGGCTGCGGCGGTTAGCGCGTCGCTGGCACCGAGGAGAGTTCTGGCTGCTATAGGTTGCGCCGAAAGAAATCCAAGATCGCGTTGAATCTGTGAATGGATACATGTGTTTCCTGCATAGAGTGTTTGGCGCCAGGATAGGTCATCAGTTCAAAAGGTTTGCCGAGCTTTTGCAGCGAGGACATCAGCATTGTGCTGTGAGTGAATAGCACGTTGTCATCCGCCATACCGTGCATCAGTAGTAGCGGCCGCGCTAGTTTTTCCAAATGGGGCAGCACGCTGCTGTCGTCATAGGCCTCTTCATTGTCATGAGGAAGGCCCATGAAACGCTCGGTGTAGTGGGTGTCATATAGGCGCCAATCGGCTACCGGCGCCACGGCGACACCAGCCTTGAATTGCTGTCCGGCTTGGCACAGGCACATAAGGCTCATGTATCCACCATAGCTGTGGCCGAAAACGCCCACTCGCGCTGGGTCCGCCCAATCTGTTTTCTTCAAGATCTCCAGCGCCTGGAGTTGATCCTCTACCTCGATGCTGCCCATGCGCTTGTACAGCGGTGCCTCGAACAAGCGCCCCCGGTTCGCAGACCCGCGATTGTCCAGTTCCAGCACCCCAAAGCCCTGTTGAGCAAAGAGCTGCAGTACCAGGGCGCCCCAATCCCGGCGTACCTTTTGTGCACCGGGCCCGCCGTAAACGTAAACGATTGTTGGATGCAGGCCATTGGGATTTGACGGCGGCGTCAGTCGGTAGTGGAGGATATGTCCCCCAGTGCTGATGTTACCGAACTGGGACGTGACGTGATCCGGTTGGTAAGGAAAATAGGGATGACTGCTGTCAATGACCTCCTCGAAGAGCTGCTGCCGGTTGCTGCCGTCGAGGTTAGCAACGCTGATTCTTAGCGGAGTGAACTCGTCGCTGTACCGATCCACGAAAAGCCCTCGCGGGTGATTAACTGCTACATCGTGGACGCCATTGCCGGCGGTGAGACACTGATATCCGGATCCGTCGAGAGAGATAGCGTAGAGGTGATTTTCAATGGGCGTGTCGTCCCAGCCCGCGGCAAGGAGCTGCTTGTCGTTGACGCTAAGTATTTGGTTGATGTGCGCTGGCCCACTCAAACGCTGTGGCTGGGCAGAGGCATTTAAAATCAGCGCCTGGCGCTGGCCCAAATCCTCACTGGAGAAAATGAATTCATTTTCGTTGACCTGGTAAAGATCGTCCGTGAGATTAATCCAGGTGCTTGAACCTTCTTGATACAGCTGCTGCCAGGTTTCATCGCTGAATCGGTAACGACGCATCGTCAGGCTTTGCTGTAACCGGTCTTGAACCTGAATTATCAAACCATTGCTGCACGGATTTACCCGGGCTAAGTACGCGTCTGCAGTAGCATCGTCACAGTGCCATATCTGCTGGTTTTTACCGGTTTCGGTATCGTGAACGTGCAACGATATCAACGGATTTTCCTTACCGGCGAAGGGGTAGCGCTGTTCTACGGTCCGGCTGCCATTGCCGTCGATTTCCAGCCGGTAGCTCACTGCAACCGGGCCCTCGTCATTGCGGCAATAGATCAAGTAGCGCTCGCAATCGGACCACCAGCTGCCTTTGAATCGATGCATTTCCTCGGCGGCGAGAAAATCTGGCAAACCACTGCTAACGCAGGCGTCAGCATCTGCTGTGATGCGATGCGTTTTTGGGATGTCACCAATGGCGGTAAAGTAAAGGTCACCGTCGGTCACGTAACTCAGGAAATTTCCTTTGGGACTCAGGCTAAAGCCGCTGTGTCTTTGATCCTGCGCCGTGATTGGCTGAGCTGCCCCAGCGACGCCGTCATCGTCTATGGAGGTGAGATAGGCATGACCATCAGCATACAGAACGAGGGCCTGAGAGGTGTTTAGCCACTGATATTGTGAAATACCGAAAGTGAACTGTCGTCGGCGTTCGCGTTCTGCTCGCTCTGCGTCACTTAACAAAGTGACGCTCTCATCGGCTTGGGCGTCAAGTACCGTGGCGCGAATTACCTCGGTATGTCGATTTTTGGCTCGATCAAAACACCACAAGTCCAGCACGGTGGGGGCGTCTTTCGAGCCTTTTAAATAGGTAACGAAACGCCCGCAGGGTGAAATTTTGTATTGGCTGGGTGGTGTTGGCCGCAACCCGGGTTGAGTAAAGAGTGTGCTCGGAGTTAAAGGTTGTGTGGCAGCGTTACTCACAAAATGTCCCTTAGGTTAGTGGTGGGCCTCAGGCCCGTTGGTGGCCTCAGCGTCTGTCATAGTCTGGCAGGGTCCATTGCCCGAAATACGGTGAACGCCGGCATGGTTAAATTTCAGCGAAGGCGTCTCGCGTGAGATTTTCAACGCCAAGACCTGGCGCCAGAATGCGTACATTATCCTCAATTCGGATGCCGCCAAATGGCGTCAACAACGCCACGGTGTGCCAGTTAATTGGCGCGTGTTGCGCCCGTTTTGCCGCAAGCAGCATGGGGATGAAATACAACCCCGGTTCGACAGTGATCACCATGTTCTCGGCCAGGGGGCGAGTCAGCCGCAAGGACGCATAAGGCTCCGGTGGAGGCGCAGTTTGGCCCTCGATATCGAGCTGTTGGCCGCCAACGTCATGCACCTGAATGCCCAGCAAATGCCCCAGACCATGGGGACAAAAAGGCACGGTAAGCTGAGTATCAAAAGCCTCCTCTGGGCTGCAGCTGATCAATTGAGTATCAGCGAGGATCTTGGCTAGAGAGCGGTGCATTTCGTTCTGCAGGTCCACATAGTTTGTGCCCGGCTGTACTCGGGCAATAAGTGTGTCTTGGTGCTTTTGCATTTCGTCCAAGAGGGTTTGATACAAGTCAGCAGCTTCTTGGGAATAACACTGAGGACCCAGATAGGTTCGTGTGATGTCGCTGGCATAACCCTGGACATTGGCACCCGCGTCGATGAGCAGGCTGTTTTGGTGGGTCCCTGGCTCTCTGTCCTGATATTGATAGTGCAATAGGCTCGCGTGCTCGTTCTGGGCGACAATATTGCCGTAGGGCAGCTGCCACTCGTTCATACCGCTGCCACGCAGAAAGGCCAAATGCACCTCGAATTCGCTGGCCCCCTGAGCAAAGGCTGTCGCTGCGGCAGCATGCCCCCTGGCACCAAGTTTTGAAGCATCGCGCATTTTGCTGAGTTCAAATTCACTCTTGCAGGCGCGCTGAAAATGCAGGGCGTGAATCACATTCGCGGGGTTGAGGGTGCATTGGCTGTTAATGGTGTCCGCGCTCTGACAAATTTGCGCCACTCGTTTGCCGTTGTCCCCGGAAAACAGCAAGGCGTTCAAGCGCGCCGTCAGCGCCTGGGCATCAGTGAACACCTCAACGGCAAGGACATCTTCCATACCCTCGGGCGCCGGCGTTGCCGCGTGCCAAAAATCTTCGGGCTGGTAGAACAACAAAACTGGCCGGGCGTTGGCAGTTATCACCAGCCAACAATTCTCCGCGAGTTTTTCTTTTGCAAGCCACTGCACCATGACCGGGTTGGGGCGAAAGAATGGCCCTTGGTCATCGTGAAAAAAACACGACTGGGTCCCCGAGCCTAAGGCAATAGCATCAAAGCCTGTGTGTTCTAGCACGTAGGCGTAAAAATTCTGCAGCTCTGCATAGTGCGCCTGCATGAGCGCTCGCTGATTCGTTGCATTCATTGGTATTACTCCGTGGCGGTGGGGAGTTTAACAGGCTCGATCAGCGGGAGCCTGCCACCACGGCGGCAAAATAGATACATAGGCAAAGAGGAGCGAGGAAAAAAGTAGGACATCGAAAATCCTATGATTCCGACAGTGGCAGTGACGTGGTACCGTCTAGGCAAAGTAACGACGAAATGGGGGAGCTATGGAGAGCTATGGATATGCAGCGCCAAACAGCGTAGCGGAAACGGTAGCCTTATTGGCGAACAATGCCGAGCAAGGAATGGCTACACAGATTTTGGCCGGAGGCACCGACGTGCTGGTACAAATGCGCGCGCCAGGACATCAGGCGCGGACCATTGTTGACATCAAGTCGCTGACGGAAACCAATCGACTGGACGTCAGTGGTGATGAAATTTACATCGGCGCTGCGGTTCCCAGCGCGGTGATCAATGAAAATCCAGTGCTGCAAGAAATTCTACCCGGCTTGCTAGAAGCAGCCGACTTGATTGGTTCCACGCAGATTCAAGGCAGGGCGACCATCTGCGGAAATCTATGCAATGCCTCACCGGCTGGTGACAGCATACCGGCCATGATTGCTGCCGGCGCAGTGTGTGACATCGCAACGTCGACCGGATCCCGCCAGATGCCTGTTGAGGACTTCGTCGTTGGCGTTGGAAAAAATGCGTTGGCGCCAGGTGAATTTTTATTGGGTTTGATGTTGCCGAAGCCAGGAGCTAACACCAAGGACGCCTATCTGCGTTTCACGCCGCGCACCGAAATGGATATTGCCGTGGCCGGTGTTGGTGTTTCATTGACCGTGGTCGAAGGACAGTGCACTGCCGCGAGAGTTGCCATGGGTGCGGTAGCGCCGACTGCTCAGTTGGTCACGGCAGCTGCTGACGCCATTGTCGGCACGGATCTAAATGACGAGGCGGTTCACCAAGCCGGAGAGGCCTGTAAAGCCGCTGCTTCACCAATTAGCGACAAACGCGGCACTGCGGAATATCGCCGCAAGGTGGTTGCCGTCCTCTGCCGCCGCGCTATCGGTGTCGCCCATCAACGCATTCAAGGGAGCTAATCGTGGCCAGACTGCAAGTGGAAACCGTTGTTAACGGTGAGAACAAAGAGTTTTTGTGTGATGCCAACCAGTCCATGTTGGATGTGTTGCGGGATGAATTGGGTTTAACGGGCACGAAGGAAGGGTGCGGTACTGGAGACTGCGGAGCATGCTCAATTTTAGTTGATGGTCGCTTGGTGTGCGCCTGCCTAATGCTTGGCGTTGAAGCCAGCGGCAAGTCCTTAGAGACGATAGAAGGTATTGCCGGCGAAGAAGGTCTGCATCCGCTGCAGAGACAATTTCTTGAAAATGCTGCGCTGCAATGCGGTGTCTGCACACCAGGGTTTATCGTTGCGTCGAAGGCGCTGCTGGAAAAACACCCGAATCCAGATGAAGAGACCATCCGTTACTGGCTGGCCGGCAATCTGTGTCGCTGCACGGGCTACGACAAGATTGTTCGAGCGGTTCAAGATGCTGCCGCAGAGATGTCTCACCCGGCTTAGGGTCAGGGATACGCTGGCTGCGCAAAAAAGCTCCCAGCGCTAAGGCCGCGGGCGAAGATGGGCATGCGAGCTCCTGAGTGTCACTTCTAGGGAAAGGTTAGACCGGTCAGTGTGGCTAAGTCCTCTATGGCTTGAGCTTCACTGACAACCTTAATCGTCTGCATACCTAGGGCTTTGGCGGGCTTAAGATTTATGCCGAGGTCATCCAAGAAAATGGCGTGGTGACAGGGAACCCCAAGGCGCTCACAGGTACGAATGTAAATCTCAGGATTGGGTTTGCGCACGCCCTCCACACTGGATTCGACTACCAGGTCAAATAGAGACATTACCTCGGCAACGGCGTCGGCCTTGCCTTTGCCCCGGGCCATGCCGGGTCCTTCCCCCGCTTTTACGTTGTTGGTAATGCAGGCCACTTTGTAGTGGGCTTTGCATAACTTGAGAACCTCAACCATACGAGGCCGCAATTGTCCCGAAAGCACTGCGATGACTTCTTTGCCCTGGATTCGATGTCCGCGAGCGGCACTTTCTGCTGCAAAAAGGTCATCGAATTCGTCTAGGGACACGCTGTTGGATTCAAATTGCGCCCAAGCGTTGTGCTCTGGATTAATAGCGTTGGTCTGGCGGATGAAGTCTTGTGGTACGCCAAGCTTTTCTTCCAGCTTGTTAAAGGCCTCGAAAGGACTGCTCGTGAATACGCCGCCAAAGTCCCACAGGATGGCTGATGTTTCTGAGGATTCGGCTATAGACACAATGAACTCCTAACTTGGCTTAGATTGAAAAGAATCGATGCAGGCCAGGAAGTATGAAGGCAATAGCGGGTTAGTTCGAGTGGGGAGGTAATGCCGGGTAACGAAGCCGCTTTAGTCGCTGGGCGTGAATCGATAGCCCACGCTGCGGACGGTTTGGATGGTGCTGTCCAGTCCGTAGGGTTTGAGCACTTTGCGAAGGCGCAGAATGTGAACGTCGACGGTTCGCGTTTCAATATAGCTACTGCGCCCCCAGACCCGATCGAGTAGCTGGTCGCGTTCAAATACCCGGTCTGGATTCCGCATTAACAGCTCCAGCAGCCGGTACTCGGTTGGACCAATGTCGATGTTCTTGCCTTGAACGGTCAGGCGGTGACTGTCGAGGTTTATCTGTAATTCGCCGGCTTGGATTACGTTATCGTCCGGAGTGCCGGCACGGCGCAGCAGGGCTTTAATGCGAACGATAAGCTCTTTCGGCGAAAATGGCTTGCTCATGTAGTCGTCGATGCCGTGAGCGAAACTCTTCAGCAAATCTGACTCGTCAGTTCGAGCAGTCAGCATTAGCAAAGGCATGGTACCGGCTAGTTCGTCCTTTCTAATGCGCTTTGCAAGCTCGACGCCACTCATCCCGGGCAGCATCCAGTCGACCACCATCAAATCGGGTAGCTTCTGATCGAGATACTGAAGTGCTTTCTCGCCACTTTCTGCTTCAGCGACGTCAAAACCAGCACGGGTCAGCGCAAAGTTCAAAAGTTCTCGAATTTCAGGTTCGTCCTCGACGATGAGAATCGACGTCGCCATTGCGGCCGCTCCTTACTGTAATCGCGATAGATTCCGGGCGAGTAAACGATGATTATATGACGGTTGGATGACGAAAGCGTAACAGCGATATGACGCAGTTAATGCGGGAGCATTAAAACAGGCTTGCCAGCGTTTTAGGGTGCTGGACTCAAGGTTTTACCGAGGGGTGTCTGTTGTCACAGCGCCGATTGCCATCTTAGGATGTAGCTTTTACCGGAGGAAAATCATGGGACAAATGCAAGTCATCGAAATGGCTGATGGGTTTGAGTTAGGCGCGTACTGTGCTGAGCCGGAGTCGGGAGCCGCTAAAGGCGTTATTGTGGTGATCCAGGAGATTTTCGGCGTTAACGGGCACATTCGTGAGGTTGCTGACGGATACGCGGCTGAGGGTTATGTCGCCATCGCGCCGGCGCTATTCGATCGTGTAGAAAAGGATATCCAATTAGGCTACACGGAAAACGACATGGGCCAAGGTATTGAACTGGCGTTCCAAAAGTTGGATATGGGTCAAACGCTCAAGGACCTGGAACGGGTCGTAGAATTCGCCAGCAAGCATGGCTCTGTTGGTGTGGTGGGGTACTGTTTCGGGGGACTCCTGACCTATTTAAGCGCATGTCAGCTGGCTGGCGTTACGGCAGCATCCAGCTATTACGGTGGTGGTATAGCAGGCGTTTTAGATCAGCAGCCCAAGTGTCCGCTCATCATGCACTTTGGCGAACTGGATGCGCACATTCCTATGAGCGATGTTGAGAACATTAAAAGGGCCTGCAGCAACGTGCCGGTGCATGTGTATGCGGCGGATCACGGTTTTAACTGTGATCACCGAGCCAGTTATGACGAGGCTGCAGCGACGTTGGCCAAGCAGCGCACTCTGGCCCATTTTGCCGAGCACCTGTAACTTCCTTGGAAACTGGCTTGACTGACTATTAGCAGTCTTAGTCAGTGTGCTGTTGGACGCGTTTTCCGGGTTTGTTTCGAAAATACACGGCGCGTTCGACAAATGAGGAGCCTTCATAGCGAAATATAAGGATCTAACGGATGTCTAGTATTGACATCCCTATGGCCTTTGTTGATCCTTCAGCTCGGATTGGCGGGGAGGCCGCAATCGCTTGAGCCTTTGAGTTAAAGGCCCGTTTGGAGAAAGCGCTTTTTTGAAGACTTAGAGGTCGAACCCTCTCAGCGCGGAGCAAAAGCGTCCATTGGGCAGGACAACAGGCAACATCTGAAATACTTGCTTCGGCAGAAAAAAGCTGGCTTAAAAAAAACAATCGCAAGAAGGCGCGTGCGCGTCGGCTAGCGATTGCTTAGCCATACAGAAACCAGGGATTCCAGTAGGAAGTACTAATGAAAAAACACATGCAAAAGCTGTCGCTAGCGCTGCTAACCACCGCTGCAGTTTTAACCGGACCGTCAGCAGTGGGAGCGACGCTCAGTGACGTTTTCCAGGCTGCTGAGCAGATGAATGCACAAGCGAAGCGTTCTCAGGCACGGATCGATGATCTGACCGAAGAGACGCGCAAGCTGCTGAACGAGTACAAGACGGTGTTAAAGGAAGTAGAAGGGCTCAAAGTCTACAACCGTCAGTTGGAAAAACAGATTGGCAACCAAGAAAGAGAGATGGTGGAGCTAGCTGATGCCATCGACGAGGTAACTATTATTGAGCGTCAAATAACGCCGTTAATGCTTCGCATGATCGATGGCCTTGAGCAATTCGTGGCCCTGGACGCGCCTTTCCTACTGGACGAGCGAAACGAACGAGTCGATCGCTTGCGCGAGATGATGGACCGCGCTGACGTGGCGGTGTCAGAGAAGTTTTCTCAAGTCTTCAGAGCCTTCCAAATCGAAAACGAGTACGGTCGAACCATGGAGACCTACCCGTCGACTATTGAAATCGACGGTGTTGAGCGAAAAGTCGATATTTTAAAAGTTGGTCGAATCGCCCTTGTTTACCAAACACCCGATGGCGCTGAGACCGGCATGTTCAATCCGACCACCCGTCAATACGAAGCGGTGGACAATTCCTATCAAGCATCAGTTCGACAGGGTATTCGAATGGCTCGTCAGCAGGCGTCAATCGACATGCTGAGCTTGCCGGTAGTTGGAGCGGGAGTAGCACAATGATTTTTGATAGCAAATTTGACTTTGGTTCATTCAAAAAATATGCGGCAGCGGCACTGGCGTTTGGTGCGCTAGTTTTTGCCCACCCAAGCCATGCCGAAGATGCGGCGCCGGCAACCGATTTAGTGGTAAACGAAGCGAGTTCACTAGATGAACTGCTGGAAAACGTTAAAGCTCGACGAGTGGTTGAGTCCCGAGAAAATACGGCCCGCGAGCGCCGCTTCGCCAACGAAAAGACCGCTCAGGCTCGGCTATTGAAAGAAGCTGAGGACGAGCGCGCCCGGGAACAGCGGCGTTCGGATCGTCTGGAGACCGAATTTGAAGAAAATGAAATTCGAATTGGCGACCTAACCGAGCAGCTGGATAAGCGTTTGGGTAGCTTGCGCGAGCTGTTTGGTGTTCTGCAGCAAGTTGCTGGCGACACGCGCGGTGGATTTGAAGGCTCAATCGTTTCCAGCCAATACGCAAATCGCGGCGAGTGGCTGGGTGAGCTGGCCAAGAAAATGGGTACAGCCAGCCAGTTGGCAACCATCGATGAGATGGAAAGTCTGTGGTTTGAACTGCAGCGGGAAATGACCGAGTCGGGCAAGATTTCCAAGTATCCTGGCACCATTACAAAGTTGTCAGGGGAAAAGGTCGACACTGAAATTGTTCGAGTGGGCTCCTTTGCCCTGATTGGCGAAGGTCAGTACCTCCAGTGGGATGCAGACAGTCAGTCCATCGTTGAACTACCAAGGCAGCCGACTGGTCGGCATGTGTCTACCGCTGAGGACCTGCAAGAAGCTGCTCCGGGTGAAGTGGTTGAATTCTCCGTTGACCCAACACGCGGCTCGCTGCTGGCACTGCTTATTCAGGCCGCCACATTAGGTGAGCGTATCGGTTCACCCTTTGGCGCGATTGGTGAATGTGGCCTACCGTTCTGTGACGGTCAGGGTGGTGAAGTAGGGTCCGTGATTATCCTTGGCGGTATCCTCGGTGTGCTGCTTGCCATCGAGCGTTTCATTACGCTGTTCATGATCGGCAACAAAGTAGCAGCGCAGCGCAAAGACCCGGTGGCGCATGATGACAACCCCTTGGGGCGCGTTCTCAAAGTCTACGAAGAGAACAAAGACGTTGATGTTGAAACGTTGGAACTCAAGCTTGGTGAGGCCATTCTGACGGAAACACCCGCGCTAACGAAATACATCAATCTGGTTCAGGTGATATCAGTGGTTGCACCGCTGACAGGATTGCTTGGTACGGTAATCGGCATGATTGAGACCTTCCAGGCCATCACGCTGTTCGGTACCGGTGACCCCAAGACCATGGCTAGCGGTATTTCCAAAGCGTTGATGACCACGGTATTGGGTCTGTGCGTAGCGATTCCGACGACGCTGTTACACGCAGTGGTGAGTTCTCGTTCACGTGGGCTGGTTCACATCATTGAAGAGCAAAGCGCAGGAATTATCGCTGAGCACGCTGAAAAGTCGGGAAAGGCGTTAGGTTAAGTTGAGCCTGAGTCAAAGGAGGCTGCAGCATTATGTTTAGTGACGCTTACTTGGCAATCATCAGGTTTATGGAAATGGGAGGCGATGTGCTTTGGTTCATCGCCGCCATAACCTTCCTGATGTGGAGCCTGATTTTTGAGCGGATTTGGTTTTTCCGAACCGAACACAAGGATTTGGTTTTTCAGGCGGCCACGAAGTGGGAAAGCCGCTCCGAGCGTAAATCCTGGTCTGCTCATCAAGTCCGAGAAGGCATCATCTCTGATGGTGCTACTCGCATTACCGGCAGTCTGCCAATCATCGAGACCTGTGTGGCTCTGTGCCCGCTGTTCGGCCTGCTAGGTACGGTAACCGGGATGATTGCGGTGTTCGATGCCATGGCCACTCAAGGTGGTAATGCTCGTTCGATGGCCGCTGGGGTATCCATGGCGACGATTCCGACCATGTCAGGAATGATTGCGTCGCTATCTGGTTTGGTGGGGACCACATATCTGAAGCGCAAGGTCGAGTATGAGACTGAGCTTTTTGAGGATCAATTAACTCTGGATCACTAGATTCTGAGTCGAGGAGAAAGTCTATGCGCAGACAAATGAAGCGCATCTCAAGAAACGAGGAAGAGGCTGATATCAACCTGACGCCCATGCTAGACGTGGTCTTCATCATGTTGATCTTCTTCATCGTAACAGCGACGTTCATCAAGCAGGCTGGCATCGACGTGCTTCGTCCAGACGCCCAGACCTCTGAACAGAAGCCAACGGTAGCGCTTCTGGTTGCGATTAGTCCCTCGGGAGATATCTGGATCGATAAAAAGCGAGTGGATCCAAACTCGGTTCGTTCGCACATAGAACGGCTGCACGCTGAGAACCCCAAAGGGGGATTGGTCGTTCAGGCAGACCGCTCTTCCACGAACGAAAAACTCATGGTTGTCTTGAATGCCGCACGTGCCGCAGGAATGCGAGAAGTGGCAATCTCAACCGAAAATAATTAGGCAGGTAGTACTATGGTCGCTCGTTATGCGATAGGCGTTGGCCTCGGAGCCTTGGTCACGTTTTTGCTGTTCTTTTTGATGCAAGCCATCATTGCTACTAATGAAGCCAATCTCGATGAGGGCGTTAAAGGCAAGCTTTTGGATTTTGTGCGTCTGCAGGACGATCAAGATATCGAAACCAAGCAGCGAAAGCCCAAGCCGCCGCCGCCTCCGGATGAGCCTCCGCCCGACATGCCAAAGCCAGATTTTGAGGCGTCGGATCTGTCGAACGGAGTGGATGTCGGTGCCGTAGACGTGAATCTGAACCTATCCATTGAAGGCGGTGGATTCAGCTCAGACGGAGAATACCTACCAATTGTGAAAGTGGCGCCCCAATACCCGCGCCGAGCGCAAACCCGTGGTATTCAAGGCTATGTGATTTTGGAATACATCGTGACGAAGACTGGTGCTGTTCGTGACCCAGTAGTCATTGATGCTAAGCCCCCGGGCATTTTTAATCGCGCGGCCATAAACGCGGCGTTGAAGTACAAATACAAGCCTAAGGTCGTCAACGGCGAACCCATAGACGTAGCCGGGGTGAAAACCCGTATCACCTTTGAGCTGGCAGAAGGGTAGAGTTCAAGGTACTGGAACGAGCACCCTTGAGGGGCGCTAGAAAAGCGCCACCAAGATAACGCATCAGGAGTTATTGTTAGCATGACAATGATCAAAGCAGAGAAAAACGTTGGGTTTCCGGGAATCACAGGACTGCTGCGCGGTTTTGCTTTGCTCGGCTTGGTCATTGCCTTAACCGGGCTGGGAGCACCTTTTCAGAGCGAAGTGGGCGCGGCTTTTGTGGCCACTGCAACTGCGGAAGAAGCCCCTGCCAAACGTCAGAAAACCAGGCGTGTACCAGCGCTAAGTGAACGGGTATTCAAAAAGCTCGGCGAAGGGCAAGAGCTGATTGATGCCAAGGACTACGACGGAGCCCTCGCGGTAATGCTTGAAGCCCTGGATCGAAGCCGTCGATACAACGAAAACGAAGTAGCGAATCTGCACAACATGCTCGGGTATATCTATTACCTGAAAGAGGACTACAACAGCGCCCTTCGCGAATACAAAATCGTAGCCGCTCAGGGGGAAAAAATTCCAGAGGGGCTCGAAACCACGACTTTGTATACCGTGGCTCAGCTCAGCTACATCCAAGAGGACTACGATGAAGCGTTGCGGTACATGGAGATTTGGATATCCAAGGCCCAAAACCCCTCCGCAGACCCACGTTTCTTTTTGGCGACGGTGTACTACCAGATGAAAGATTACGTCAAGGCCATCGAACAAATGGAGCTTGGCATGCAAATCGCTAAGGAGCGGGGCACCACGGTTAAAGAGCAACAGTGGAGCCTACTGGTATTTTTGTATTTCGAGAAAGAAGACTGGCCTAAGGTCATTGAAACCCTAGAAGTAATGGTCGAAATGTTTCCCAAGCGCGAACACTGGGTTCGGCTTGCGGGCGTTTATGGCCAGGAAGGGTTCGAGAAGAAACAGATGTACGCCTTGGAGTCGGCCTATTCACTGGGCCTCTTCGAGCGCAAGACAGACTACACAAACCTAGCAGGCTTGTTGATGCAAGAAGAAGTGCCCTACCGAGCGGCTAAGGTACTGGTAGCCGGATTTAAGGCTGAGAGTGTCGAACGTGACTCCGACAACCTGCAGGCGTTAGGACAAGCATGGCAGTTAGCCCAAGAAGTCGACAACGCGATTGAAGTCTATGAGGAAGCGGCCGAGTTGTCTGAAGACGGCAAAATCTACGAACGGCTCTCTTATTTGTATCTCGAAGACGATCAATTTGCCCAGTGCGTGGACTCTGCTGCTGGCGCATTGGATAAGGGCGGCCTGCGCAAAGTTCAATCGGTGCATATTGTCAAAGGAATGTGCCAGTACAATATGGATCGACTAACGGCTGCGCGAGATTCTTTTGTACAATGCCGCCGAGTGGCACGTCGTGAAGATGACAAACCAAGTCAGCGTACCTGCGGTCAATGGATAACCTTTATTGATCGAGAGAAGGCTCGGCTTGAGGCCCTTGCCGCTGCCGGCTAGTGCAGTCCTGAGCCGCGTGTTTGGAAAGCCGGTTTTAGCCGGCTTTTTTTTTGCAAAATCGGAGGCAAACCATGTTTACAGGAATCGTTCAGGGTTTGGTGGCAGTCATTGGGATCGAGGAAAAAGGGGATCTAAATCGCATTGAATTAGACATGCATGGGTATATTGAGGGAATCGCTCTCGGGGCATCTGTTGCCGTCAATGGCACGTGCTTAACAGTGACACGAGTTAGCGATAACGGCGCAGTATGTTTCGATATCATCACCGAAACTCTTCGCACCACGAATCTAGGAAAGCTCAAGGCAGGATCACTAGTCAACGTTGAGCGCTCCTTCAAAGTGGGCGATGAGGTAGGTGGGCACATTGTCTCAGGGCACATCACCACCACAGCGGAACTCGTCGACCTTTTGCATCAAGGCAACGATCGAGTGCTAACGTTTCGCGTTGACGAACAATGGGGTCGCTTTATTTTGCACAAAGGCTACGTCGGGGTGGATGGTGCCAGTATCACCATCTCGAGCGTTAATCGTGACCAGAGCACATTTTCTATCAGCCTGATACCTGAAACCATTGAGCGAACTACCCTTGGCCGTCTCGCTCTGGGCGACCGCGTAAATGTGGAGGTGGATAGCCAAACCCAAACTATTGTAGAAACCATCGAGCGCGTGATGCAGGACCCGGATATGCGCCAGAAAATCCTAGAGCAGTCCGTGCAGGGCAAAGCATCGTGACATTTCATCAGCGTTTACATGAGGTCTGGCAAGGGACGAATTCACTGGTGTGCGTGGGCATTGACCCCGAACTGGAGAAAATCCCCAGCCACCTGCAGCGAAGCGCCGAACCGCTGTTTGAGTTTGGCAAGGGCATTGTCGATGGTACGGCTCCCTATGTTTGCGCATTCAAACCGCAAGCTGCACATTTTGCGGCTGCCGGTGCAGAGGCGCAGCTAGCCAAGCTCATCGCCTACATTCGCGCCGATTATCCGCACATTCCGGTGATCTTAGACGCCAAAAGAGGCGATGTCGGGAGCACGGCTGCGCTCTACGCTAAAGAAGCCTTTGAGCGATACGGGGCAGATGCTGTCACCGTGAATCCGTATCTTGGGTACGAAAGCCTAGCGCCTTATCTGGGATATGAAGACAAAGGCGTCATTGTGCTGTGCAGAACCAGTAACCCAGGCAGTGACTGGATTCAGGGGGTAAAGATTGCCAACGAGCCCTTGTACCTAGCCGTTGCAAGACAGGTACGGCAATGGGACCAGAACGGCCAATGTATGCTGGTCACCGGAGCCACCTACCCCGAGGAACTGGGCAACGTTAGGGCCGCTATCGGAGATATGCCTCTGTTGGTGCCCGGGGTTGGAGCCCAGGGGGGAGATGTTGAGGCGGTTCTGGCGTGCGGCTTAGATAGCCGCGGCCAAGGCCTGTGTATATCCAGCTCTCGGGGTATTATCTACGCCGGCTCAGGAGAAGACTTTGGAGCGGAAGCAGGCAGAGCTGCGGCAGACCTTGCCCGTCAAATCAACGACGCGAGATCTGCTTTGGCCTAGAGCTGAGGTTAGGTGGTAACTGCAGCGCGCGCCCAAGACGCTAGCCGTCAAAATCGCGCAGCAGGTTCCTGGCGATGATGCTTTGCTGAATCTGACTGGTTCCCTCATAGATGCGGAAAAGCCGCACGTCTTTGTAGAATCGCGCTACCGCGTATTCTTCCATGTAACCCGCACCACCGTGAAACTGGACGGCCTTGTCTGCTACTCGGCCAACCATTTCCGTGGCAAATAGCTTGCAGCAGGAGGCCAGCGTATTCACGGCTTCGCCAGCATCTCGCCGTTTCGCTGCATCCAGAACCATGCACCTGGCGGCATAGCTCTCGGCCTTGCAGTCCGCAATCATGCCCTGCAGTAGCTGAAATTCCGCTATTGGCTGTCCGAACTGTTTTCGTTCTTTGCCATAGCCTAGGCAAAGGTCAATCAGCCGCTCGGCGCAGCCCACAGAAATCGCGCTGATATGGATCCTGCCTCGATCCAGTGTTTTCATTGCGCTCTGAAAACCTTTATTGAGCTTCTCTTGCCCACCGAGCAGCCGATCCGCAGAAACCCGGCAATCGTCGAAAATTACGTCGCAAACGTGGGCACCTTTTTGGCCCATTTTGGAATTTGGTGCGCCGAGTGTGATTCCTGGGGTGTCAGCATCCACCAGGAAGGCGCTAACGCCCTTGGCTCCTGCCGTTTCTGCATCAGTTCGAGCAAAAACCGTGAACAGCTGTGCACTGGGTGCGTTGGTAATATAGCGCTTGGTGCCATTGATAATAAAATCATCGCCATTGCGCACCGCTCGGGTGGTCAACGATGCCGCATCAGAGCCCGCATCCGGTTCCGTTAATGCGAAAGAGCCTATGATTTCACCGCTAGCAAATTTGGGCAGGTAGAACGCCTTCTGCTCTTCCGTGCCATCCGCCACTAAGCCCTGGGAGCCAATGCCGTTGTTGGTGCCGATGATTGAGCGAAATGCTGGAGACGTTCTGCCAAGCTCCATAGCCACTCGACATTCTTCGTATGTATTGAGGCCTATGCCTCCATATTGCTGAGGGATCGTCAGACCGAATAATCCCAGCTCACGCATTTCCTGCACCACGTCTTCTGGAATTTTGTCTTCTTCCGCAACCTGCGCTTCCAGCGGAATCAAGCGTTCGCTGACAAACTTTCTAACCACGTCAATCAGCTGATTGAGTGTGTCCTCGTCCATGGCAGGTGGCAGAATAGCGGCGTTGTTCATGCTGGATCTCAAAGATTATTTGCGCGATATGATACCTTGGGCGCGCGCGACCGTCGAAGCTGCTGAGTCTTGGGTACCGTAAAAAAACTTGGGCAAAAGGTTGCCCAAGCGGGAACAGATTGCGCAAAACCATGCACTCAATTAGCCTTGCGTCTGCAAAACAAGGATGCCCTCATGAGTAACGACAAAGCTCCCTTTTCGTGGGATGACCCCTTCCAGCTTGAAGCCCAATTTTCGGAAGAGGAGCGCATGATTCAAAGCTCCGCACGTGATTACGCCCAGGACAAACTGCTCAGCCGCGTGCGTGAAGCGTTTCGTCATGAAGTGTTCGACCGAGAAATCATGAATGAATTCGGCGCTCTGGGTATGCTCGGCGCCACCCTGCCGGAAAAGTACGGGTGCGCCAACGTCAACTACGTGTCCTACGGCATTATGGCAAGAGAAGTGGAGCGCGTGGACTCAGGCTACCGGTCGGCCATGAGCGTTCAATCTTCGCTGGTTATGCATCCAATCCATGCCTTTGGGTCAGAAGCGCAGCGAGAGAAATACCTGCCCAAGCTAGCCACCGGCGAGTGGGTCGGCTGCTTTGGCCTCACCGAGCCTGACCACGGCTCAGATCCAAGCAGTATGGTGACTAACGCCAAGCCTGTTGATGGTGGATTCATCATGAACGGAGCCAAAATGTGGATTACTAATTCACCCATAGCCGACTTGGCCGTCGTCTGGGCTAAGCTCAACGGTGAAATTCGCGGATTTATCGTGGAACGGGCCTTCGAAGGTTTCAGCACGCCAAAAATCGAAGGCAAGATGAGCCTCAGAGCCTCAGTAACCGGGCAAATCGTGCTAGAAGACGTTTTTGTCCCCGAAGAAAACCTGCTGCCAAATGTTAAGGGCTTAGCAGGACCGTTTGGGTGCCTCAACCGGGCCCGTTATGGTATCGCTTGGGGTGCTATGGGTGCGGCAGAGGCCTGCTGGCATGCGGCTCGCACGTATACCCTAGAGCGTACCCAGTTCGGGCGTCCGTTGGCGGCAAACCAGCTGGTGCAGAAAAAACTGGCGGATATGCAGACTGAAATCGCGCTAGGCCTTCAAGGGTGCTTACGCATGGGCCGGATGTTTGACGAGGGCACATTACCCATCGAGAACATTTCTTTGATGAAGCGCAACAACTGCGGGAAGGCGCTGGATGTTGCTCGGGTTGCTCGAGACATGCACGGTGGTAACGGTATCTCAGATGAATATCCGGTTATCCGTCACGTGATGAATCTAGAAACCGTGAACACCTATGAAGGCACCCATGACATTCACGCTTTGATTTTGGGGCGTGCCCAAACCGGCCTGCAAGCGTTCTCCTAACAATGCGGCCCAAAGGCGGGTGGATAAATGCAGATTAGAGTATGACCGGGGCCGGAGATCACGGGTAAATTGGGAGATGTTTCGCAAGATCTTGTAAGTTTTCTCTGAAAGGCTTGCTAACCCTTTGTTTAAGGTGGACGAGCAATTTATTTTGTTTGTCCACAGGAAAAGAGGGCAAGAGAGATGACCAATATCTTACTAGCAGATCACCACGCCTTGTTCCGTGCCGGCATGGTGAAACTTATCGAATCCATTGGCGGCTTTACCGTTGTTGGTGAAGTTGAAACGGCCGAAGCCGCCCTTGAGTTCGTTACCGAAAATACGCCAGATGTTCTACTAATCGAAATATCCTTGCCGAGCATGTCGGGTTTCGAGGTTTTTCGACGTATCAAACGTGCTCACATTGGCACGCGAGTTGTCGCGCTAACCCAGTGCGTTGAGCAACCCGTGCCCCTGCAGGCCTTGAGAGCCGGTTTTGATGGATACGTGGGCAAGGACGTCTCTGCTGAGGAGTTAACCCAAGCGCTGTACAAAGTCCGATTTGGTAAACGCTATGTCTCGGAGAAGGTAGCAAGGGACCTAGCTGGGCACGCCTACGGTGACGGGGCAGACAATCCGTTTCAGCAGCTCTCGGTTCGTGAGCTTCAAGTGCTGTTGATGGTGCTGGGCGGGCATAGCCCGACGTCCATCGGGCAGGCGCTGAGCTTGTCTCCAAAAACCGTGAATAGTTACCGCTACCGCATATTCGACAAACTGCAGGTTGATGGTGATGTGGCGCTGACCAAAATGGCGATTCAGTACAGAGTGATCGACCTTGGGCTGTCTGGCGAGCTTGATCGTGAGTTGAAGCTGAGCGCGCTGTCATCGAAGGTGCCCAAAGAGCCCAAAGAGCCCAAAGAGCCCAAAGCGCCCAAAGCGCCCAAAGCATCTAAAGCGGGGAAAACAAACACCGAGGCCAACTCGGAGACGGACATAAAGCACGACGATATTAGTAGCTAGGGCAATCCTGGGTAGTCTATTGTTGCGCTCTCAGTATAGGAGCCTGGACGCATGTCATGGACCTGAGGGTCCATGGCGCCCTCAAGCTTATGCCCGGTCGACATCAAGAATTATCGCGACTGATTTCGGCGTGTCGTCGCTGCAGTCGTTTAGGCCGCTATCAGGAGCAACAGAAGCTCATATTCCCCGAATACCACTGCGCGCCGGTTCCCCAATGGGGCGTCCGTCGAAGTCGATTGCTTATTGTCGGATTGGCACCCGGTCTTCACGGCGCGGGGCGTACAGGTAAGGGTTTTGTTGGTGATGCGAGCGGCGCGTTTTTGTTCCAAACGCTGCATCGCTTTGGTTACGCAACTAGCGCCAACCCCGAAGTCAGTGCGCTAAGAAAAACTGCAATAACCAATATCGTGAAGTGTTTGCCCCCCAGTAATCAACCATCGACACAAGAAAAAAACAACTGTTCGCCTTTTTTGCAGCAAGAGTTGGAGCTGTTCGCGCCAGGACCACGAGCGAGATCTCGAGTCTTGCTCTGCCTCGGGAGCGAGGCTTTTTATGCAGTGCAGCGATCAATGGGTTTGCAAACCGTTAGATTCGCTCACGGCCAACAGGTCTCGTTAGCCAAAAACTACTCGCTGTTTAGCAGCTATCACCCCAGCCGGCTCAATGTGAACACTGGCAGGCTCACTCAAGAGATGTTCGATGCGGTCTTTGCCGAGATAAGGACGGCGCTCAATTAGGTGACACCATAAGCAATGCGCTGAGAGGCATGATGCGTCACCGGCCTTCAGACAATGCTAAAGAAGATTCAAAGGTTCTCGGATCCGACTAGCCTCGTTATAGTGCACTCATGGCTGAGCCCGCTTTTGACCCAGAACACTTTTTAAAGAATCTTACTCGTAAACCGGGCGTCTACCGCATGCTCGACGAGCAGGGGAAAGTGCTCTACGTCGGCAAGGCGAGGAACTTGAAAAACAGAGTGTCCAGCTATTTCCGAGCCTCTGGGTTAGCCACCAAAACCATGGCCATGGTGGCAAAGATAAATCGCATCGAGACAACCGTCACCAAAAGCGAGACTGAGGCGTTACTACTTGAGCAAAGCCTGATTAAGAATGATCGGCCGCCGTACAATATTCTGCTGAGAGATGATAAGTCTTATCCGTTTGTGCACATCTCAACCCAGGATGAGTTTCCGCGGCTGTCGTTCCACCGAGGTCTGAAAAAGGGGGCGGGGAAGTACTTTGGACCATTCCCTTCGGCTGCGGCGGTCAGAGATAGCCTCAACGTACTACAACGTCTATTTATGGTGCGTCAGTGTGAGGACAGCTACTTTAAGAATCGGTCGCGCCCATGCTTGCAGCACCAAATACGCCGGTGTAGCGCTCCTTGTGTAGGGCACATCAATCAGCAGGACTACGCCGAGGACGTAGAGCTGGCAATTCTGTTCCTGCAGGGCAAAAGCATTGATGTCCTTGATCAATTCAAAGTAAAAATGGATGCGGCCGCTCAAACGTTGGACTACGAACGAGCGGCTAAGTACCGGGATCAGATTCTTCAGCTGCGCAAAATTCAGGAGCGTCAGTACGTGCACGGAGCGGCTGGGGATGTCGATGTCTTTGGATACGCTGAAGAGGCCGGCCAAAACTGCGTGCAGGGCATATTTGTTAGAGCCGGGCGAGTGTTGGGGCAACGAACCTACTACAACAAGAACGATCTTTCGCTTAGCGCCGGGGAGTTTTTACAGGCATTCGTGGCGCAATATTACTTTGCCTCTGGCCAGCGCGAGATTCCGAAGTCCGTTTTGGTGAGTGAGTTGTCGAAGGATTATGAAGCGCTGGCTCAGGCGCTTAATGAGAAGGCTGGCCGAAGCGTGCAGCTGACACAAGACGTTCGAGGTCAGCGCGCGCGCTGGCTGTCCTTGGCTAAGGATAACGCGTCGCTAAACTTGCGCAGTCATTTAGCAGACAAAAGCCACACGCTGGCGCGATTTCAAAATCTACAGGATGCTATTGGCCTGGACGAGATGCCCCAGCGTTTGGAATGTTTCGATATCAGTCACACCATGGGCGAGGCTACCGTGGCTTCCTGTGTGGTGTTTGATACCAATGGCCCCCAGAACTCGCTGTATCGACGTTTTAATATCCAGGGTATTACCGGCGGCGACGATTATGCCGCCATGGAGCAGGCGCTTCGGCGGCGATACACCAGGCTAATCAAGGGTGAAGGCGAAATGCCGGATCTACTGATCATTGATGGCGGTCTTGGCCAGGTGCGCAGAGCGCTAGCGGTGTTGGCGGAACTGCAGATTGACAGCATCAAGACTTTGGGCATCGCGAAGGGTGTTGAACGGATCTCCGGGGAAGAGCGATTCTTTCTCGGTGAACGGGAGATCATCATCGATGGGCGCTCAGAGGCAGGGCACTTACTACAGCATATTCGAGATGAAGCGCATCGCTTTGCCATCACCGGGCACCGAACTCAGCGGGGCAAAAAACGTAAACAGAGTGAGCTGGAGCAGATAGCAGGCGTCGGTCCGAAGCGGCGGCGGCAGCTGTTATTGCATTTTGGAAGCCCTGCCGGCGTGCGGGGTGCCAGCATCGAAGAACTGGCGAAAGTTCCGGGTATTAGTGGCAACATTGCCGATCAGATTTATAGTGCCCTGCATGATTGAACAAATAGCGAGTCATCGCCAATCGGCGAACATTCGGTGTCCCCAATAGTCATAACGAATTAGGAACGAGTCTTGAATCTTCCGAACCTGCTTACGGTAAGTCGAATTTTGCTGGTGCCCATTTTTGTCGGTTTCTACATGATGCAACAGGACTGGAGCATTCTATTGGCCAGTGTTTTATTCACTCTCGCCGCGGTCACCGATTGGTTTGATGGGTACCTGGCGCGAAAGCTGGAACAGACGACTCCTCTCGGAGCTTTCCTCGACCCCGTTGCGGATAAACTGATCGTGGTTTCTGCCTTGATTCTTTTGGTTGCTTATCACAGCAGTCCGTGGCTAACCCTGCCTGCGCTAGTCATTATTGGGCGGGAAATCGTGATCAGTGCGCTGCGCGAATGGATGGCTGAGATGAACGACTCGGTTACCGTTGCAGTGAGCTATTTAGGCAAAGTAAAAACGACCCTGCAGATGATCGCGATCGTCCTTTTACTGGCGCAACCCGTCGATGCGATGACTCTGGCGCTGCAAGGTTCCTACGGTTTGCTTTACCTGGCAGCCGCAATGACCCTTTGGAGCATGTGGCAATATCTGAATGCCGCCTGGGAGTCGCTGAGCCGAGGGATGCGTTAAGAGTAGGGTGGGCGTGACCCGACTCAAACCGCTGGCTGCGAAAAGTGGAGGCTGAGGTCGGAATCGAACCGGCGTTAACGGAGTTGCAGTCCGCTGCATAACCACTCTGCCACCCAGCCTTGAGCGGACCGAAAGTTTATCGGTGTCGGGCTGTAAAAGCCACAGTTGGGTTGGATTTGCGGGTGCCCGGGATGCGCGCATAAAGAACAAAATAATCAATAGGGGAATTTTTTGGCTGAAGAAATCCCGCCGCTTGGCGACAGGGAAGGGTTCTTTGAGCGCTTCAATGAAAATCCATTCCATCGGTATATGGGCTTAACCATTGCCGAAGTGACACCAGATATGGCGCGCTTGCGCCTTACGGTAACTGATACAACGCCTACCGGTATTGGGGGAAGCGTTAACGGTGGTGTCCTCGCCACCATGGTCGATATGGCCGCGGTGGCCGCGGTGTTTAGCAAAACTATGGAGGGCAGTCTGCCAGCGGGTACAGCTGATCTGTCGATTACCTATTTGCGGCAGGCCCATGGAGCGTGGCTTGAGGCCGAGGCGCGGGTGATCAAGCGCGGACGGCAGTTAAGTACCGTTGAAGTTAATATTCTCAACGACCAAGGGCGGCTTTGCTGCCGGGGCCAAGTGCTGTACGCCATGCGCAGCAGCTCTTCGGCGTCCTAGCGGGTTTGCGCAATGCTGCGGTTATGATTTTTTCGCGCTTTGGGCCAGCATTCGATCTAAGGCGTTGGCGAAGGCCTGCACATCTTTCTTATCAAAAGCTGCTGGGCCCCCGCTAATCATGCCGGTGGCGCGTAGGGTCTCGGCGCGGTCGCGACGCTGAAGGTAGTCGCGCACATTTTCTTTGGTGTACAGGGTACCCCTCGGGTTTAGCGCCAAGGCACCCTTGTCGACGATTTCGGCTGCCAGCGGTATGTCCGCTGTGATCACTAAATCACCCGCCGAGACTGCTTCAACAATGGCGTTGTCGGCAACATCGAATCCCTGAGCCACCTGAAGAGACTTGATAACTCGAGATGGTGGGGTCGCAATGTACTGATTGGCAACTAAAGTCGTAGGAATCTGCAGCCGTTCCGCCGCTTTAAACAAAACTTGTTTGATGGCATTGGGACAAGCGTCGGCGTCTACCCATAAATTCATATTAAACTCCAATCCTGCAGAATCTGGCACGATGTACCAAGCATAGCTGCACAGTTAATCCACCGTCATAGGATGAGCACGCAAATGTCAGCGCCAAGTTTTCGGGCCTTACTTAAAGATCTAGCGATTTTTTTCGGTAGTGTTCTGGCGTTCGTTGGTGGGTTTCTGTTGGTCAGTTATGTAGCGGCTCCCAGTCGCAATCCCTACGGATTTTGGTTGGGCTTCCTCGTGTATATGTACGCTTATGCTAAAGCATTGAACTGGGCGCTCAACCGCAGACGCTCGAAGGATCTAGCTCGGGGAAAATGAGCGACCGAAACTAAATCTTCGGTCCGGGAAAAGACGCCTTGGAGGTGAAGTAGCGCAGAGGGGGAGAGGGGATAGCACCGGGCAACACCTCCAAGGCAGGATCACGATGCGCGCGCTGTGGTGAACGTGAGGTGTACTGTTGTTAACTAAAGATTCACGCCACGTAAACAAATCGCGGCGATTCTGGGGATGGTTTTCCGAAAGCGAGATCTGAAATACACCCAAAGCAAAAACAAAGACAGCGCTGAGGGGTTTCGCCGCCGCTTTTGCTGCCCAATAGCGGCAGGTTAGCCGCAGGATTATCAAACCCCACGAGCTACATCGAAGGCTTACTTTGTTTAGGTGAGCGGTTTTTTTTACCTTGACCCGGTTTCTTGTCGTCTTGCAGTGAACGTTTCTGAGTTGCTCTGGCCTTTTTCAAAGAATCAGTCCCCTCGGGCTTTAGGAGTGGCTTCGACTTTTTTACATTGACGTTTCTCTTGCCGCCCTTGCGACCTTGTTGAGGCTCATGAACCTGCCCGTGAGCGTCCACCCTGGCAATATTGAGTTTGCGCCCGCAAACCCATGCCTTTTTTAAGTCCGCGAAAATAGGTTTGGGCATACCGATGGGCAGCTCGACGATAGAAAAGTCATCGCGGATGTCGATGCGTCCGATGTTTTCGGCGTCCAGCCCAGCCTCGTTGGCAATAGCTCCCACGATGTTTCTGGGCTCCACGTTGTGATCGTGGCCAACGTCAATGCGAAATAGCTCCATATCGTTGCCGGCCCTAATCGAGTCCGAGCCCCTTGTCTGGCGACTTCGTGCTTGTGCTCGTTCCTTTTTTCCTGAGTTGTTGCCGCGCTCGCTGGGGCTACTCTCAGCTTTGCGCTTGGCCTTGCTCTCTGGCTTGATCAGCAGCGAGCGCTGACCCAGCGATAACGTCGCCAGGGCCGCCGCGATGTCCAGAGGAGGCAAATCCGATTCGTGCTGGTACTGCTCGAGAATCCCGCGCATGAAGGCCAGATCGCCCTGGTTGATGGTGTCCGTAATTCGCTGCTTAAAGTCTGCAATGCGTTTGTTGTTAATGGTCTCGGTGCTGGGCAAGGTAAGCGGCTCAATCTTTTTTCGTGTGGCTCGCTCAATTGCCCCCAGCATGCGCCGTTCGCGAGGCGCCACAAATAAGATGGCGTCTCCCTGGCGGCCGGCGCGGCCCGTGCGGCCAATGCGATGAATGTAGGCCTCGGTATCGTAGGGGATATCGTAGTTAATCACGTGGCTGATTCGATCCACGTCGAGTCCCCGTGCTGCAACATCAGTAGCAATGAGAATGTCGAGGCCGCCTGCCTTCAATTTATTTACCATCTGCTCACGCTGTTTTTGCGGCATGTCACCGTTCATGGCAGCGGCAGCATGACCTCTGGCCTCCAGCTTTTCTGCCAGCTCGGTGGTGGCAATTTTGGTGCGCACGAAGATGAGCACACCGTCGAAAGGCTCAACCTCAAGAATGCGCGTCAGAGCGTCCAGTTTGTGCATACCGCCAACAAGCCAGAAACGTTGTCGAATGGTCTCGGCAGTGGCGGTCTTGGCTTTGACTTTTACCTGCTTCGGATCTTGCAGGTGTTTACGCGCAATCTTTTCAATTTCCTTCGGCATGGTGGCCGAAAACAATGCCATCTGCCGGTTATCGGGGGTTTGCTCCAGAATCCATTCAACCTCGTCGATGAAGCCCATGCGCAGCATTTCGTCGGCTTCATCTAGCACCATCGCCTGAATTCGATCCAGCTTCAGTGTGCCTTTACGCATGTGGTCCATCACCCGGCCCGGGGTGCCCACCACGACTTGGGCGCCTCGCTTGAGCCCGCGAATCTGACCGCCGTAATCTTGACCGCCGTAGATGGGCAGCACCTGAAAGCCTTTCAGATTGCTGGCATAGGTTCTAAATGCCTCGGCAACCTGGATTGCCAATTCTCGAGTCGGCGCAAGCACCATGATTTGCACGTGCTGCTTTGTTAGATCCAGCCTTGATAGCAGAGGCAGTGCGAAAGCCGCAGTTTTACCAGTGCCCGTCGGCGCATGGCCAAGGATGTCATCGCCGGCGAGCAGATGAGGGATCGCTTGGGCCTGTACCGGAGACGGCGCCTCATAGCCGAGTCCCTCCAGCGTCTGGACTAAGGCCGGTAGCAGCTTAAGGGATTGAAATGAGACCGGAATAGACGCGTCGGTGGCCATGCAGTTCCTAGGGTAAGAGGCCAATACACGGATCGGCGGTGGCGCATCATACCCCAAGTAGGTCGTCTAGGTGGGCTAGCGGAGAGCAAATTAATGTTGCTCGCGTAGCGAAGGTGTGCCGCACCCAACAGCTTGTTTTCGCCCTGTTACATCTTTGCAATCTTTAGGTGGACTAAAAGTAGACCAATTTTCTCCTCACAAAGGACTTCCTTTTGAAAAAAAACAAAAAAAACAGGGAAAAAGGCAAATTCCCCTCTTTTATTTTTGTTACAAAGTGTTAACTTTTGGTGTTCGTATATCAGTGTCATGGGGCGTTGGTGGTACGAACACAGACTCCTGGAGAGGAGTTCACAATAGACAGGGGAGAACTATGATTCTTGATCTCACGAAAAAGGCGCTGCGACGCAGCAGCCTTGTCTGCGCAGCTAGCGTGCTTGCTTTTGGCAACGCAACGGTGGCGGTAGCAGAAGAAGCGATAGAGGAAGTTGTAGTGACCGGCTCGTATCTGAAGCGCTCTTCAGAAAACACGCCATCACCGCTTTCCGTAGTTTCCGCAGCAGACATTGAGGACTTAGGTGCTCAAGGTATGGCGGAAGTTATCAATACGTTGCCTTGGCAGTCAGGCAGTGAAACCCGTTCGGCGACATTTAACGGTGCGGCTGGTTTGGGTCAAATGACGGTAAACCTGAGAAACTTGGGGATGTCGTCCACGCTGGTACTGGTAAACGGCAAGCGCAGTGTTGCTACGTTCTACGATGGCAGTTCCAACGCCGCTGTGGACATTCAAGCCTTGGTGCCCACCATTGCGCTTGAGCGTATGGAAGTCGTAAAGGACGGCGCTTCGGCCCTATATGGCTCTGACGCCATCGCCGGTGTAGTAAACTTCATCACCAAGAAAGACTTCGAAGGTCTGGATGTGCAATTCGAGCACTCCATCATCGAGAAAGCCAGTAAGGGTGACACCAACAACGCTCAGATGATTTTTGGTGTTCAAGGTGATCGCGGTGGTATCGTGGTCTCGGCTGGTGCGATGTCTCAGGGCATGGTCACCGTTGGCGATCTGTATGACCGTTATGGCGGCTCGACGTTCTCCTCCACGGGTCAACCCGGTACGATGATTCGTGCTTCCGGCACGACGTCTACTTGGGCGGCCGCTGGAACCCTTGACGATGCGACAGGGCTTTACGCTCGGACCGGAGGGGCTGGAACTGATGCAGACCCCTTCACTTACGCAGCTCACACGGGAACGTACGCTGCTGGTGATTTGACGCCGTTTAAGCGATCTGGCGACGGAACTGCTGATTCACCTTATAAATATGCGAACCAATTTCCGCGTTCACCAGACGGCTCACAAGGCTTCGGCAACGCCGATCCCAGCTGTGAAGCTGCCGATGGCCTGGACGTAATTGGTGGTGCGAAGAACTACTCCAACGCGCTATGTGCCTACGACTTCGGTCCGTTCTTCCCTCTGCAGGGTCGATCGTCCACCCGTCAGATGTTCATGACAGGTCACTATGACCTGACCGACAATGTTGAGCTCTATTTTGAGATGGGCGCTAACGGCGGCGAGTTCTTCCGTTACAACTCGTTGAACCCCAACGCCGTAGCACTGCAAATTCCTGTGACGCACCCAGGGTTGATTGAAGACGCGACCAATCGTGGTGTTACTCCAGCAGCCCTTGAGAACAAAACCCGTATGATCGGCCGAACGGTTTATGATGCCGGCACTGCCGAGCGTCCGCTAAATACGTTCTCTCAGCTTGACCGAACTATGGACCGCATGCAGTTGGGGGCGGTAATCGATCTGCAAAACGGCTGGGATTTGGATGTGTCTTACACCAAGTCAGTGTTCAATCAGCAGCGAATGGAACTGCAGGACACCCAATCGGCAGAAATGGAACTGGCCATCAACGGTTTTGGCGGACCTAACTGTGACCCGTTCTCCGGCACCGCAGGTTCTGGTAACGCTGCCTACGCAGCTTCTGGCGGTGATTTTGGCGCCGGCAACTGTTACTACTTCAACCCATTCGGTAACTCATACATCAAGCCCGACGGCACAGCCCAAGACGATTTGTCCTTGGTTAACCCTGCGGAGCTGTATCAGCACCTGCTGGGTCGTGTAGTGGTTCAATCCGTGTATGAGCAGGAAGTGTTTGACGGAGTTTTAACTGGCTCAATCCTGGATGACCAAATCGGTGTAGCTGTTGGTTTCCAGCATCGCGTTGACACCGGTCGCGTGTACTACGATTCCACGATGAACTCTGGAAACCTTGACTTCGTCTACGGTGCAACAGACTGGGATGGCAAGCTCTCAACAACTGCATTATTTACCGAGGTTGCGATACCTGTAGGTGAAGACATCGACGTAAACGTTGCCGTACGCTACGAAGACTTTGATGAAATCGGACAAGACACGACGGATCCCAAGATCACAGTGTTGTGGCGAGCTACCGATACCATCACCGCACGTGCTTCCGGCGGTTCTTCCTTCCGCGTTGGTTCACTGAATCAGCTGTTCGGTAAGGTCACCACGGTTCACAACATGACGGATACGGATGGGACCTCCGCTTACAAGCCCTCGGTAACCAACGGTAACCCCAACCTGAAGCCTGAAAGCGCTGACATGTGGAACGTGGGTATGTCCTGGATCCCTGAAGGCGCTCTGGAAGGCTTCCAGTTGGATCTGGACTACTACGACTACGAGTACGAAGACATTCTGTCGCGCGAAAGTTATCTGAGCATTGTTGCTGCAGACAACGCTGCGTTGAATGCTTCTTCGCTGTCAGTAGTGGATGCGATTGCTGCGGGCGTGGGTAACCGCGATCAGGTACTGCGTACCGGAACAGGTAAGATCCTGCGTGTTCTACCAGACTTTGTTAACCAGAACTCAGCAGAAACCTCAGGTCTCGACGTACAGGCGAGCTACTCTTTCGATAACCAGTACGGTGCGTTCCGCGCAACCGTGGCTGCGGCATGGGTGAACGAATTCATCGTTGCTGGTCAGAAAGACGCTGTTGGCATGTACAACGTGAAGAATCCTGTAATGCCTCGACGTGCTTTGCCCGAGTACAAGATCAACGCCTCACTGAACTGGAGCTATGAGAATCATCGGGCCTACGCAGTGTTGCGTTACATCGATGGCTACGAAGCGACGCTCAGTGAAGAGCCTGCTTCAGCGTTCTGGAAGAACACAGTAGCACTGGCCCTTGGGCCAGAAGCCTCTGCGTACTACTACGATGCAGACGTATCAAGCTGGACCACTGTAGATGCTAACTACACCTACGAGCTGCCAGAAATGGGCGCTGTATCTTCTTCCTCGATCACCGTCGGTGCGAAGAACTTGTTCGATCGAGACGCCCCTTGGGTCCCGAACAACACCACCTATGACCCGGTCACCCACGATTTCCGTGGACGAGTGTGGTACGTGCGTATGTCTGCAAGCATGTAAAGCAGACAGCTAACGCTGAAAGAGAAAGCCCCGGTTTACCGGGGCTTTTTTTTGCCTGAATTGGCTTGGCAGGGTTAAGGGGAAAAAGAATATCGGTTTAGTCCGCTGCTGCCGGATTACCGTGAATGCCCATCGCTCCATCGGCGCATAGATGTCAGCTGCGGCTAGCGCGACATGACTCTACTTATCGATACGTTTGACGCGGAACCAAGAGCTGCCATTTACACTCATTAAGTAGCCTCCCACGGCGCCAGTTTTAATCTCTACGGCCGCACCTTCCGGGTAGGCGACCATGCGGTCTTTACCCAGCTCCCAAATCTGTCCGTTGTCCAGCGCCAGACGGGTTTTTCGTCCTGGACTACTGTCCAGCCTCGTCAGCTTCGCTGAGACGGTGCGGCTATCTCGGGGCGCGAAAAGCTCCGTAGGTCTGCCGAAGGTTGATGACGCGGATTCATCGCTTCGAGGTTCCTGAGCCGTGCTGGCGACGGCAGTAATGCCTGCCTCAGCACCGGATTTGGCGCTGCCGTGACTTTCGTCATAGCACGCCAAGCGCGCCAGCAAGTTATCGATACTTTGGCAGTTCGCCTGATCGTGGGCCTGGCCGGTATTGGCGATGGTGACCATGGCGAGGGCTAGCAGGGTGCGTTTCATTGATTCCTCCCGATTGCAAAGCGGTCAGTGTATTCCCTAGATCAAGAATGAGCATCCTGTATCGCACTGCAGACACTTTTGGTTTACCAAATTCTGTGAAAATATGTTGACTCAAAGTTAGGAGAGGATTGGTATGTACCCCAACGAACATGCGGTATCTCACCCCCAGAGGCCGGCTTTTATTATGGCGAGCAGCGGCGAGTCGGTGAGTTATACCGAGTTCGAATCGCGATCAAATCGGCTAGCACAATTACTGCGGGGCCTGGGGCTTGGTCACCAAGACCACTATTCCATCATGATGGAGAACAACAATAGATACCTTGAGGCTTGTGCCGCAGGTGAGCGCGCAGGCCTTTACTACACCTGCATAAATTCCTATTTAACGGCCGACGAACTGGCCTACATCCTGACTAACTCGGAATCTCAGGTATTAATTACCAGCCAAGCCAAACTTGAGGTTGCGGCGGCGGCGGTAGCCCAGTGCCCGGCCATTAAGCGGGTGTTGGTGGTTGACAGCCAGGGCGAGCTGCCCGAGATTTTTGATGACTATCGAGGGGCCTGCGCCGCCTATCCTGACTCGCCTCTTGCTGAGGAATTGCTCGGCACGTCCATGCTGTATTCCTCCGGCACCACCGGTCGCCCCAAGGGCATCATCCGGCCCTTGCCTGAGCAATCGCCGCAACAGCTATTGCCCATGTACCAGTTTTTAAGCCAGCTTTGGCAGTATCGCGAGGACATGATTTATCTCTCTCCGGCGCCGCTGTATCACTCGGCGCCCCAAGCGGCAGTCAACCTAACCATTCGCAAAGGCGGGACCGTGGTGATTATGGAGCGCTTTGACCCGGCGGAATACCTGGCGTTGGTTGAGCGCTATCAAGTCACGCACTCGCAATTGGTGCCCACCATGTTCAGTCGCATGCTCAAGCTATCGGCTGACGAGCGCACCGCCCACGATTTATCAAGCCTGGAAATCGCCATTCACGCGGCGGCTCCTTGTCCGGTGATTGTTAAGCAGCAAATGATCGAATGGTGGGGGCCGATAATCCACGAGTACTATGGGGCCACCGAAGGTCTGGGATTTGCTGCTTGCAATACCGAGGAATGGCTAGCGCATCCGGGAACCGTAGGCAAAATTGTCGCGGGCGAGTTATCCGTGCTGGATGACGACATGCAGCCGCTACCCCAAGGGCAGCCCGGGACCCTATGGTTTCGAAGCGACAACGAGTTTGAGTACCACAATGACCCGGAGAAAACTGCCGAAAGCACGTCCCCTGACGGTGAGATGACGACAGTAGGTGACGTCGGGTATGTGGACGAAGACGGCTTCTTGTACCTCACCGACCGCAAAACCTTCATGATCATATCCGGCGGGGTAAACATCTATCCTCAAGAGTGCGAGGATTTGCTAATCGCCCATGCCAAGGTCGAGGACGCCGCGGTATTTGGCGTGCCTAATGTGGACTTGGGTGAAGAAGTGAAGGCGGTAATTCAAACCCGACCAGAGGTGCAAGGGGACGATGCGCTCAGTGAGGAACTGCTGGCCTATTTGGGTGAGCATCTGTCGCGGCAAAAAATCCCCCGGTCCATTGACTACATTGACGAGATGCCACGGCTGCCGACGGGCAAGCTGTATAAACGCCTCCTGCGCGACAAGTATTGGGGAGACGGCCAGTCCCGTATCGTCTGATGGGTTGAGTAACTCACTGGGGGACTACTGCTGGTAGTCGGCGCCAACTTCGAAAGTTGCGGTGAGGTTGATTAGGGATTTGGTCTCGCCGTCGACGATGACTGGCTCGTAGCTGGCGCGACTCAAAAATTTATTCAATAGCTCCAAGTGTTCGGCCTTGGTCTTTTTGCCGGTGACCCCTCTTGGCTCACCCTCAAGGTAATGGCCGTCGATCAACGAGGCACTGCCATCAGAGGAAATCTGGTAGCGGTACTGATAGCGCATGTTGTAGCCCTCAGCAAAGGCAAGACGCTTGACGCTCTTGGGCAGACAAAAGGTATTGCGGCACAAGTTTGCTTGGTCTTCATGGCCGGCGGGCCATATCCGCATAGCGCACTCATTACCAAGGCATGCCAAACAGGCTTGAGCAAAACGCTGACGATTCGCCAGAGCGGTCTTTAAGCCTGTTCGGCTTAGAGGTTGGATCTCGCATGAAAACTGGGCAGGTTATCGGGAAAGACACTATTCTCAGCGAGGCCGCGCCTCGGGATCATAGAAAAAAGGGCGGTAAAGCCGAAGAATAGAGCGGTTGGTTTCACGTTTATCTCCCAGGGGTTCACACCTGCGCTTGTTCGAGGGTGCATTGTCCACCGGCAACGGGAGAAAAAGCTGCGATACAGCCTACAAAATCCGTTCTCCGCACAAAATGGCTTCGCTTGTTTGCAGCTCCGCAATTTCCGCTTCTGTGTAGCCCAATTCCAGAAGTACATCCCTTGTGTGCTCGCCAAGTGTTGGTGTGTGGGCGTAAAGGTTGCTCGGTGTTTGCGCAAATTGCGCTGCTGGTCGCGGCGTTCTAACCAACCCAGCCGTTGGATGCTGGTAGGAAAGCAGGGCGCCCATGGCTTTCACCTGAGGGTCGTCGAGCACCTCTGCACGAGTGTTGAGTCGCGAGTAGGGCACATCTTCCACTTCAAAGCGCTCACAAAGTTCGTCGGTGGTGAACGCAGGGTAGGCTTCATCCATCAGCTGACGAAGCTGAGTGCGAAACTCCAGCCGCGATGCCGCGGTCTGAAAACGCTCGTCCTCCACCAGCTCAGGGCGCTCCAGCGCTCGAAAAACACCGAAAAATTCCGACTCTTGAACTGGCATGCTGGCAATCCAGCCGTCCTTCGTCTCGTGCAGAAACACTGAGTGATCCAGGGGGGCAACGGGCTCAATGCCATCGTCCATAAAAGTAAAGTTGTTCATGGTGTCCGGCCAGAGAAATGACAGCGCGGCGTCCAGCATGGAGACTTCAACCCGCTGGCCTTGGCCCGTGCGCTCTGCGCTGAACAACGCAGCGACGATGGCCTCTGCTGCGGTAAGAGACGTGATTTTATCGCAAACCAAACTGTTGACCATTTCTGGCCTGCCATCGACCCGCAAAGCCGTGAAGCCGGATACCGCCTGAATAACGGCGTCGTAAACTCTCCGGTTGGCATAGGGCCCTGTTGCGCCGACTCCATTAATAGAGGCGTAAACTAATTTTGGCTGTTGGTCTTTGAAGGAATCGTAACCCAGCCCCAACCGATCCATTACCCCGGGCCGGAAGTTTTCTAGTACGACGTCTGCAGACTGAATGAGCTTGATGGCAGCCTCTTTGCCGCCCTGGGTTTGGAGATTGAGGCTGACACCTCGTTTGTTGCGGTTCATGCTGGTGAATGCGCTGGCCATGCCGTTGCTTTGGGGGAAGCCCTTGCGCATTAAGTCGCCGGTGAAAGCTTCGACCTTGACGACATCTGCGCCCTGATCCGCCAGCATTGCGCCGGCGATAGGGCCAGAGAAAATCGCTGAAAAATCTGCGACGCGGACGCCATTCAGCGGCCCGGTGCGCACTCCATCCAGTTTAATATGTGTATCCACAGGGTTCCTCCCAGACCTTTCGGGTAAAACAACACCGTTCAAGAGTAGATCAAGCGCCCCTTGGGAAGAAGCGCTTTTCCATGGCAAAAGAAAAAGCTTAAGGTATGCGCGATGCGAGAGCGTGGCGACGTTAACCTGCTGCTTCGCTGCTCATTATGCTGATCGTTGATCAGGGACGATCAGGCTTCGATGCCCAATGAGGTTGCCTCCGGCGGTCGGGCGTCATAGAAATTTGTGACCGTTGAAAAGGAAGAAACCCCGTGTCTTACGCCCACCCAGAGTTTTTGATCAGCGTCGATGAACTCGATGCCAAACTATCCCAGCCAAATGTTCGAGTGTTCGATACATCGGTTCTGTTGCACCCAACAGATACCGGCTACCGCTCAGAGCCCGGGCGAGAGCGTTACCTTGAGGAGCATATTCCCGGGGCGGGCTTCATTAACTTGAGCGAGGATTGGTCGAACACGGAGTCCGGCTACAACAATACGCTGCCAGCGGTTGACGTACTGGCCCGGGCGATTGGCGCTGACGGGATCGGTAACGATGATCTAGTGGTGCTTTATTCATCCAGTCATTTAATGTGGGCGACACGTGCTTGGTGGCTGCTGCGCTATGCCGGGCACACCAACGTCAAGGTACTGAACGGTAACCTGGCTGCTTGGATAGCATCCGGTAGGCCTACCCAACAAGGTGAGGAGCGATATCCTGCGGCCCAATTCCAGCCAAACCCGGTGCCAGATCTGTTCGTGGATACGGCAACGGTTGCGGCTGGTATCGCAGACTCGGTGTGTACCATCAACGCGCTGTCACCGGCCCTTTACGAGGGCACAGGGGACTTTTATTACGGTCGTCGAGGGCATATTCCGGGTAGTCGGTCGGTTTATTTTGCCAACATTCTGCGGGATGAGTTTTTTCTGCCAGCCGATGAACTTCGAGAAGTTTTGGAGGCGCAACAAATGCTCAGCGCACCAAGAACTCTGATCTACTGTGGCGGGGGTATCGCGGCAACTTTGGATGGGTTCGCTTGTATGCTCCTGGGGCAGATGAATGTCGGCGTCTACGACGGGTCCATGTCACAGTGGGCAGCAGATCCATCGCTGCCGCTGACGGTGGGGACAGAGCCTTAGCCTGACCTCGGCAAATATCGAGACCGTTAAAGCCGGACAGTAGCACCATTCAAAGCCGGCGAGGGATAAGGCTTTACTAACGCAGAACAATCTAGAGGTTGCCTAAGCACCAGGTGAGGAAATGCGGTGGTTTGGAATGAAGTGATGACAAATGGTGTGCGGCGACTGCAGTGGATCTTGGGGCGCTTTGCCGCCCAGGATTGTCTCACCATTGCCGGCTCCCTGACCTTTACCTCCATGCTGGCCTTGGTACCGGTGATGACCGTGGTCTATATGGGGTTGTCGTACTTGCCCCAGTTCGCGGTGCTAGCGGCGGATGTCGAAAATTTCATCTTTCAGAACTTTGTACCCAACAGCTCCGCGCAAATACAGAACAAACTCCAAGAGTTTGCGAACAGAGCAGAAAATCTGACTTCGTTGGGGTTAATCAGTCTTGGGGTAACGGCTCTGATGCTCATTCTTAGCATCGAGCGGCATTTTAATGCCATCTGGCGGGTGGCGATGCCCAAATGGGGCCCAGGGCGCGTTGCTTTGCTTGTCGGCGCACTGACGGTGGGGCCTTCCTTGGTACTGGCGGGGATTTGGATTTCTACCGTGATTCTATCGCTGCCCTTAATTAGCGACGTGGACCACCTAGTGGAGCGGGCGAATATCTTTCGGCATATGCCCTTAGTGTGTTTGTTTTTGGTGTTCGGGCTGCTATTCAAAACCGTGCCGAATGCGCCGGTGCGCTGGTCAGAGGCGGCTTTAGGCGGGCTGTTAACGGCGGCTATCTTCAAGGCTGCGTTTTCTGTCTTTATTTGGCTGTCGAGCTATTTCGTTTATGACGCGATTTATGGCGCCTTGGCGGCCTTGCCTGCTTTTCTGCTGTGGTTGTTCTTGGTTTGGGTCATTTTGTTGTTTGGCGCGCTCTTTGTCTGCTCGTTCCAGCAAATGGGCCGTACAACGTTCTAAATTGCACTGATGCTTTGAGGTCTCGATGTTTGCTGCACTACCACAGCGAATACAGTGCCAATATGCGCTCACTCCAAATCCGCGACAGGCTCCTATATTTGTTTACGAGCATATTAACTAATGGTTAACATTGGAGAGCGGGCGAGAACAAGAATAAAATTCAAGCCTCGCGCCAAGAACAGCTTTTTACGAGACAGAGAGAGACAAACATGATGCTCAGAATCTTCATCGCCGGTGTTTTCGCTTCGCTCATGGGTGTGGCCAGCGCAGGATGGGCTGAAACCTATACAGGACAGGTGGCTGGTGTTGGTGATGTTGATGTTGAACTCATTGCCCGCGGCACGCCAAAATTCCCGCGGCGTGCAAAATCCTACGGCGTCAGTGGAGCTGTAGTGGTGCGCTTTTCAGTGGATGTGGAGGGCAATGCGATCAGTCCGGTAATCGTAGAATCCAAGCCTCGGCGTATGTTTGATCGCTCTGCCATGCGGTATATGGAGACGCTGAAATTCAAGCCCTTTGAGGTAGATGGAGAAGCTACTGAGGTCAAAGACGTGCTCATGACCGTATCCTATGTTCTAGAGGGCTAATCCGTAGTAAGAAATCCAAATCCACGTAAACGACAAAAGAAAAATATTAAAATGTCCATACGCAACAAACTCCTTACGCTGCTAATTGCCGGATTCGCCGTTCTTCTCGCCATTTTCTTTGCGTCCACCCAGACGCTAAACACCGCCGCCAAAAACTTCACCTCAGATTCGCTGGCACAAACCTACAGTGCGGCTTGGCTGTCCGCATCGGACGCTCAATTTGAGCGCTCTGTAGAGCAATTCGATCCTGAGCTTGGAGCGCCAGAAATCGTGCGTTACTGGGATCCCTACGAAAACGCTTTTGACCAAAGCGGCGAGGAAAATCCCCTTGTCGCGGCACTAGAGTCAGATCGCCCTGATCTCGCCGTAGATTATTTCGATACGTTGTTCGCCGAAGCCGTAGATTTGGAGCAAATTAGCTTCGTTATGGCCTACACGACCACCGGCCGACAGGTTTACTGTTTGTCTGGCTTGTTCTTGCACGGTGTTGACCCGTGTGGGAAGAGCGCGCGCCCAGATTTTTTTCTGAACTTCGACAGTTTTTTGCGTGATGCGCTGCAAAGCCCAACGCGCAACGTCGTGCGTATTACCGACACCACTGGCGAAAAGCCCCTGTCGATCAACGACTCGCTTTCGTTTGGCGTAATGAATGCGGACGAGGAGCCGGTTGCCTTGGTTGTCGTGGGTAAAAACCTGGTGGACAACTTGGAGCTTTTCAGCGAGGACTTTGAAGTGCGGTTGGCTGTTCGCTCGAATGGCCAAAGCATTAGCCTGGACGACTACTATGACGACGGCGGCAATGACTCGACGGAATATGGTGTTGCGAATTTACGCAAGCTTGTAGCCGAAGGTGAGCGGCTGGCTGAGGAGTCCTCGGATTCCACCTTCAGCGAAATCGTTGCCGACCTGGGCGTGTCAATTACCTCGATACCCCTGAGTTATCAAGCAACTGCCAAAGAAATCAGCCTGATGATTTTTAAGGATCAGAGCGCCAGCATCCAACAGCAACAACAGACTTCGGTGAACACCTATGCAAGCTTAGGCGTCGTTGTTCTCTTGGTCGTTGGCGTGATCCTCGGCCTTACCTGGGGTGCATTTGGTCAGATCAAGGTTGCGATAGATGTTCTGCGCGGAATGGCAGAGGGCGACTTGAAGGCGGAAATGCCTGAGCGTAATCGTATCCTTGCCTCGGATAATGATGAGGTTGGCCGCTTGTCAGAGGCCATCGATCAGTATCGTGAGAAACTGCTTGAGGCTGAGGAACAGCGTATCGAAAGGTCTCGCCGACGTATTGAGCGTGACAATTTGATGTTCGAGAAAATGGAAACACTGGCGTCAGAGCTTGAAGGTGGGGCGAAAGAACTAATGCTCAACGACATCGAGCATATGCGTCACGAAGTAGGCAGTGGCGACGATCAGGCGAAGGAACGAGCGTCCATTGAGTTGATGGGCGTGGCCTTTTCGAGAATGTCTGATGAGGTGACATCCTTAATCAATGCCCGCACCGAGGAATTGGTACGTACGCGAGATGAAATTGATAGTTCCATTCGCTATGCCGCGCGCCTGCAAAACGCGCTGCTGCCCAAGCAATATCCCGGCGACATCTCATTCAAGGTGCATTGGCGACCCCGGGACCTTGTGGGCGGAGATATTTATTTTGTGCACAGCCTGCCAGATCGAGTGTACATCGCAGTCGTGGACTGCACTGGGCATGGTGTGCCGGGGGCGTTTCTTTCCATTATCGCGCGGTCAGTATTGGAGCGAGCTATTGATGAGCACCAACAGCAAAACGCCGGTGACTACCTGACCAAGGCTCATAGCCTGGTCATGGAGACCCTGAGTCAGCAAGACAATGCCAACGAAAAAATCGATGAAGGCTTTGATGGCGGCGTGTGCATCTACCACCGCAAAGAACGGCGGCTGGAATTCGCCGGGGCGAAATCATCTTTGTTCCGAGTTAACAGTGAGGGCGCATCTGAAATCAAGGGCGACAGAAAGTCGGTAGGTTCATCTCGTTCCGGTGGTTCATTCCAGTTCAATACGCACTCTATTGATAATCCAGAAGGTGCTTTCGTGATGTTGACCGATGGTATCACCGACGTCATGAGCGCCGAGGATAGACCTATTGCCTTCGGTCGGCGCCGGGTTCTGCGGACGCTACAGAACTCGACGCAAACGACGCCGGATGGTTTGGTGAGCAATATTATGACCAACGTGGATCTTTACCGGGGCGGTGCTCCATACCGCGACGATCTCACGCTATTGGCATTCTCGATCAATGGGGGTGACGAGGTAATCGTCAAGGACGTAGAGGAGAGATAACGATGGAACAAGCAGCAACGCAGCGTACTCCGCTAATCGAAATCAACGAGGCAGTATGCCGGATGGTCGGCGAATGCTACCCCGAGAACATTCAGGAGTTTTCAGCTCCGGTGATGACTTCGCTTCGTTCAATGGTGCCTGATTCGGGCAGCTTCACCGTGGAGCTTGAGCTTTTTTACTTCAATAGCTCCTCGGCTAAGTTTTTCTTTGATTTTTTTGAGTTCTTTGAAGAAAAGGCAGCCGCGGGGCTTAACGTAAAAATCAATTGGAATTACCGCGCGGACGACGACACCATGCTGGAAGCTGGCGAGGACTTCTCTGAAGACGCAGAATCCTGCCAGTTTGAGTTGGTGGAGGTCGAGGTGCCGAAAGACGCCGAGTCCTAGCTGCAGACTTTGCCCTGCGGCGTGAATCGCCTCGGAATCCACTGGAGAAGAATCCATGATTAATGACCAGACTCTTGAGCTTCACAAATTTATGCAAGCTCGCAGGACGCTGTTTTGCTACTCCGGGCCTCTGTCCGAGGACTTGCTAACCTCTATCTCTAATCCCGTGCGCCAGCAGCTATCCGAATCGGATTCCGACGAGGTTGTAGCCAAGCGGGTGTTTGGCGTGTTCATTGAGCAAGCCCAGAACATCATTCGCTACGCAACGTTGCGCGCAGACACCGGCGAAGGCGTTGGCACGATTGCGATCAGCGTAACCGAAGATGACGGATTTTTAATCGAAGCGGTAAACGCGATTGACTCCACGAAGCGCACGGCACTGGAAAGCACGCTGCTGGAGTTGAGCATGAAAGACGCTAAAGAGCTGCGAAAAATGTACAAAGATCGCTTGCGCAGCGGCCCTCCAGAAGGCTCAAAGGGTGCCGGTTTGGGCTTTATTGAAATGGCTCGGCGCGTGCAGCGTTTTGAGTTTGAAATCGCCGATACAGAGGACGGCCCGGTATTTGTCTATCGAGGCTACGTCTCTTAGCACCGGCGTCCTGTCGGCAGAGGACGTGGTGAAAGAGGGCACAACCCGTGCCCTTCACGCTAGAGCAACGATTCCTGAACCGACTCCTCCTGAATTTTTAGCGCCAGTTTTTCCACCGCTGCCTCCAGCGAGACCCTTGCTGCCTCTAACTGCTCTGGGGTGAGCTGACTGATGTCCGTGTTCACTGAGGCATCGCCAACTTCAAGAGACAGTCTGGACGCCTGGTCAGCGTCATCAGCGACTGGCCTGAACGTCCGTACCATGCCAAGCCCTTTGGCATGAATGGTTTCTCCTTCTTGGCAGGGGATACGATCGCTGACTAATGAATAAGTGTCGAAGGACATCAAGATGTCGCCGTTATCCGCTGCGGTTTCCAGACGTGAGGCGGTGTTTACCCCAGAGCCTACTGCGGTGTACTCCAAGCGCAGATCGCTGCCGAAGTTACCAACTGTCGCGAACCCTGTGGCGATACCAATTCGCATTTCCAGGGCTTCCTGCAACCCGTGGTGATGCCAGTGGTGCTGCATACTCTTAAGCGTGCGCTGCATCTCCATGGCCATAGTGACACAGGCAATAGCGTCCTCTTTTACGCCCTTAGTATCCGGGTCGCCAAAGAACAACATGATTGCGTCGCCAATATACTTGTCCACCGTAGCTCCATAGCGCAGGGCGATTTCCGTCATGGTCCCGAGATAGAGGTTCAAAATTTCCGTGACGTCCTCAGATTCGAGATTTTCGGCAATGGTGGTAAAGCCGCAGAGATCGGCAAAAAAGACCGTGAGCTTTTTTCGAGAACTGGCCCTGGCCACGGCTTTGTTGCCGCTAAAAATGGATTGATAGAGCTGGGGAGAGAGGTACTTTGAAAGCTGGGTCGAGAGCCCCTCCAGTTGCCGGTTAGTCTCCTGAGCTTCTTGGGAAAGCTCAGTAAGCCGCTTCTCACTCTTATCGCTCAGTTTGATGATGCGTCGCGTAGTCTTAAGGAGCTTTTGATATTCCTGGGTCAGTTTTTGATGGTCCTCCAGCGATGCGGTCTCAGACTCACATAACGCCAATGCCTGCTCTAGCACAGAATTTTCGTGGTCAAAAATGTCCCCAGAACTCATGTGAGCATCCTTATTATTTTTTCAAAAAGGTACCAGAAGCCCGGAGCAAAATGTACCTTGCAGTATGCAAGTCACGAGCTTAATAAATCGGCAGGTCGACGCCGGTTAACCAGGCGACAGTTTGCTCATCGCTCCCTCGGTGAGACAGTTTCTGAACAGGGTCGGCCACTTCAGCGGGAAAAGAGTCAGTACGGGAGAGGATAAAAAATGGATTTAGGAATCAACGGCACGGGATTGGTTCAGAAGGCATCGGTGGACGCGGTAACCAATGGTGTGCGCCAAGCTAAAGCTGATGGTTTCCAGCACTATTGGCTGGCCGAGCACCCAACCGGCGGGTTTGACGCGATAACCGTGCTGGCCCTGGCTGGGGCCCAAGTGCCGGATATCGAATTGGGAACCGCTATTGTGCCAACGTTGCCGCGCCACCCGATGACGTTAGCGGGTCAAGCGCTCACTGCGGCCAATGCCCTTGGCGGCAACTTTACGCTGGGTATTGGCTTGTCTCATGAGACCATGATGGCTCAACTAGGGTTGCCTTTTGACAAACCTATCCGCCACTTACGCGAGTATCTGAATATTTTGATGCCGCTGCTGCATACCGGTGCGGTAGATTTTAGTGGTCAGTTGCTTAGCTGTAACGGCGCGTTTTTTCAGCCGCCGGAGCGGCCGGTGCCCGTGCTTGTGGCTGCTCTGGGTCCTCAAGCCCTTGCCGTAGCCGGCCGAGCCGCTGATGGCACTACTCTCGCTTGGGTGGGGCCGAAGACGGTAAAGGAACACATTGCGCCGCGAATTAACGAATCGGCATCGGCCAGCGGACGACCTACGCCGCGGATCCTGGCAACACTGCCGGTGTGCGTCACCAATCAGCCCGAGGTTGTGCGCCAGTCTATCGGCAGGGGTCTGTCTATGTATGGCAAGCTGCCGTCCTATCGCGCCATGTTCGAGCGAGAGGGAGTAGATGGTCCTGCCGATTTGGCCATCGTCGGCACAGCGGAGCAGGTCCAAGAGGCGATTGCCGGTTTAGCCGAAGCTGGCGTAACCAGTTTCGCCGCGTCGGAGTACTGTTTAAACGCCGAGGAGCGGCATGATACTCGTCGAACACTGCAAGATTTGATTGGGGAGGTGTGATTTGAAGCTGCAAACACTGGAAGCGACTGCGAAGCCTGAAGACGTGCTGAAAGCTCTGGAGGAGTCCGGTGCCGTCATTGTCGAAAATCTGATTGACCATACCGTCGTCGAGAGTTTTGCGCGTGAGGTGCGCCCGTTTGTGGACAGAACGCCGATGGGGCGGGACGAATTCACGGGCAAGGGCACCAAGCGCACGGGCGCCTTGGCAGCACGCTCGGCAACCTGTCGTGAGCTGATTCTCAACGATCTGGTGCTGGCGACTGCAGAGAGTTTTTTGCAGCCCTTTACGCGAAAAATTCTGCTGCATTTGACTCAGACCATTGAGATTCATCCCGGCAGTGCGGCACAGCAAATTCACCGTGATCGTTACGCCTGGGGTTCATATCTGCCGAGGAGTATCGAGCCACAGCTGAATACCATCTGGGCGATGACTGACTTCACCGAGGAAAACGGCGCCACCCACTGCGTCCCGGGCAGCCACCGGTGGGATTGGCAGCAAAAGGCCGAACCAGAGCAATCCTGTCAGGCAGTTATGAGTAAGGGTTCAGTGTTTTTTTATAGCGGCAGCGTACTCCACCATGGCGGGGCAAACTGTTCTAAGAGCCCCCGCCTGGGCCTGAATCTGACCTACTGTTTAGGGTGGCTGCGACAGGAAGAAAATCAGTATCTGTCTTGCCCACCGGAATTGGCCAAGGGTTTCGACCCAAGGCTGCAGGACCTGCTGGGGTATACCCAAGGCGAATACGCCCTGGGTTATTTCTCAGATCCTTATGACGATACGGGCACTCGGGAAGCCATTCCCCCGGAGCAGGCCGTAGGTGCGGCGGTCAAGAGTATTTCCTTCGGGGACTTGCCTGACTAGCTAGCGTCTTCTGGTGTTTGCCGAGCGTCTGCGATCAGCGCCCGCAGCATCGCTAGGGTCATCAACGCCATGACTACGGAGAAGGGGAGTGCGCCGACGATCATCGCCGAGCGCAGGGCATCCATGCCGCCGGCGCTTAACAGTGCGCCAATCAGCACCGTGAAAATCAACCCCCAAACAATGATGTGATGAGTGCCTTTTTGGCCCGTGCTGCCGCCAGAGGCCAGGGTGTTAATAATCAAGATGCCGGAGTCCGCAGAGGTCACCAAGAAGGTCAGCAGTAACACCACGACTACCGCGGAAAGCGCGATGGCAAGAGCCGGTGATAGCATTAGATTGATGGTGGCGAAAAGTTGGGCGGAGATGTCGGCGTTAACAATACTGCCCTGAGCCACGCCTTGAAGTTCCAGATCAATAGCGGTGGCACCGACAAAGGCCAGCCAAGTGAGGCAAATGAGGGCAGGCATGATAATGGCCCCAAGCACATATTCACGAATGGTGCGTCCTTTCGAGACTCGCGCAAGAAACATTCCGACAAAGGGCGCGAAAGCAATCCACCAGGCCCAGTAAAAAATGTTCCATGCACCCTGCCACTGTTGCAGGGCAGCGCCCACGTCGGTACTGGTGTCGTTCCAAACGGTAAAGGACATGGCTGGTAGCGCCAGTACGTAATCCCAAATCGCCAAACCAAACGTCGTCACAGCAAATAGCGTCGCCCCGAACACGATGAAGAAAGCCACCAAAAAAATGGAAAGGCCCATGTTGATATTGGATAACCATTTGATACCGCGCTGAATACCCGACATGGCAGATAAACAGGATGCGCTGACGATCAGAACCAAGCCAAGGATCTGGGCGGTAAGCGTGGGCTTGCCTGCGGCATCCACTAGGATGTCCAGAGCACTGATGTTATATAAACCGGCGGCAAACTGAGAAACGCCGTAACCAATGGTGACGCCCAATCCAATGAGCGTGGCTAAGATCGCCGCGATGTCCACAGCATGCCCCACCCAGCCGGACAGAGTGCCGCCAAAAAGCGGCTGTAGGCCGGAGCGAATGGTCAGGGGTAAGTCCTTGGCATAGCATAAATAACCCAGCGAAATGCCCACAACGCCGTAGCAAGCCCAAGGGGTTAACCCGTAGTGCAGCAGAGCCCATTTGTAAGCGTTGCGCACGTTGTCAGCGTCCAGCGGTGTGCTCAAGCCTTGAATCGTTTCCGGATTGTTAGCGAAGTGAAAGATAGGCTCAGCGGTGGAATAGGTGAGCATGCCAATACCGATGCCGGCCCCAAACATCATAGATAGCCAGGTGAACATGGAAAATTCCGGCCGGTCGCCAGGTTGCCCGAGCACCAGTTTGCCGGTCTTTGGCCACAGAGCCAGAGCGAGACAAGTTATTCCAAAAAACGCGGTCAGGTAGATATACCAAGGCCCGAAGGATGCCGTTGACCAGGTCTGCAGGGCTGCTAACTCATTGCCAGCTTGTTCCGGTGACATGGCAACCCACAAGATCAGGGTGAGGATGATGATCTTGGGTACTGCGGCGACCCAGACATTAAAACCCTGGTAAAAGCCACCGGATTGGGTGGCAATTTGCACCTCTGCTTGAGAATGCTGATTCATGGCAGAAACCTTAGATCTATTCTGAGCTGAGAATTTAAGACGCGTCTGCGATCTTCAGTAGCTGTTTGCCCAGGTTCGCCCCGGTGAACAGCCGCTGCAGGGTGTCGGGAATGTTGTCGAAACCTTCCTGCAGATCAATTTGGTAGATCAAATCCCCAGCCCCAATCCAACCGAGCAAGTCGCCTATAGCTTCGCCGGCCCTTGGCATGTAGTCCAAGACAATGAAGCCCTCCATACGGGCGCGGTTAGTGACGACGTTCATTAAATTGGTCGGCCCAGGAACGGGCTCGGTGGCGTTGTAACCGGAGATGCCGCCACACATGACAATGCGCGCTTTGAGGTTAATGTGATTTAACGCAGCTTCTAAGATCTCGCCCCCAACGTTGTCAAAATAGACGTCTACCTTATTCGGGCACGTGGCTTTGATTTGTTCGCTAACGTTGCCTTGCTTGTAATCGATGACGGAGTCGAACCCAGCTTGCTCGGTAAGCCAAGCGCACTTTTCCGGGCCACCGGCGATACCCACCACACGGCAGCCTTTGATTTTGGCAATTTGTCCCGCCACGGAACCGGTGGCTCCGGCTGCCCCTGAGACCAAGACTGTCTCGCCGGGCTGTGGGTTACCCAGATCCAGAAGGCCAAAATAGGCAGTGAGACCGGTAATACCCAATACCGAAAGCATCATTTCGGGAGTCACCCCATCCGGCACTTTGGTTAGGCCCATGGGGCCTTGGTTGGGTGATGCGATGGTAAAGTCCTGCCAACCACCGGTGGTCTGCACTAAGTCGCCCACGGCGAAGTCTGGGTGGCGAGAGTCCGCTACCTGACCGATAGAGCCTGCCCGCATGGGTTCGCCGATGCCTACCGGCGGTAAATAACTCTCACGATCCTCCATCCAGCCTCGTTGTGTTGGGTCGAAGGATAAGTAGAGGTTTCTGACCAAGACCTGGCCGTCGCCAGGTTCTGGAATCGGGTTCTCGGCGTATTCGAAGTTCTCTTTCGTGACCAGACCTGAGGGGCGTTTGGCGAGCAGCCATTGGCGATTGATATTCATGAGTGGTTGTTCCTTGTTATTTTTCGTAACTGGTAGCGTCGGCACACGGCGGTAGAACTGGCGTAAACGCTTAAAAGTCCAAACACTATAGCAATGGTGGGAGGCAAAGTCTGATGGTGTCCTGCCGGCGTGTTTGGGCGGGAGTTTTTGCTTCAGTGCATGAGCAACAACTTTCGAGTACGGGTGTTTTACGCGAACACGACGGTTCGCGGACCATTGGGCAGCACCCGATGACGTACGTGTAGCTTCACCGCTCGTGCAAGCACGGAGTTTTCCAGGTCTCGGCCTATTTCCATCAAATCTTGGGCGTCCATAGAGTGGTTCACCCGGGCTACGTCCTGCTCAATGATCGGGCCCTCGTCCAGGTCTGCGGTGACATAATGGGCGGTTGCACCAACGATTTTGACACCGCGAGCAAAGGCTTGGTGATACGGCCGGGCGCCTTTAAAGCTTGGCAGAAACGAGTGGTGAATGTTGATGATCGGACAGGGGGATTGTTCGCAAAAATTCTCGGAGAGTATTTGCATGTACCGGGCCAGAACCATCAGTTCCACTTGCCGGGCCTGCATGATCTCCATGAGCTTTTGCTCGATCACGGCTTTTTCGTAAGAGCCGGTATCCAAGTGGTCGAAGGGGATAGCGTATTTGTTGGCTAACTGAGCCGCCGCGTCCGAATGATTGGATACCACTCCAACAATATCGACCTCTAGATCACCGCTACTGTGTCGATGCAGTAGGTCTGCTAAACAGTGGGTCCATTGGGATGCCAGGATCAGCACACGGGTTTTTTCTTTGTGGGGATAAAAGTTGGCAGTCATCTGCAGATCCCGCGCAATTGGCTCGAAATCAGAGGCCAGAGCGTCGCGGGTTTCCTCGGTGTTCTCCACAGCGAAGGCAACGCGCATGAAAAAACGGTCGGTTTCTTCGTCATCGTACTGGGCGCTCTCGGTAATGTTGGCGCCTCGCTGGAACAAAAATTTAGAAACCTGGTAAACAATGCCAAGCACATTGGGGCAGTGCAGAACTAGGGTAAATCGGTTCAACGGTCACTTCCTTGTAGCGTGTGGTAGCGAGAGATAAGTCGTGGGTCCGCAGCAAGGAGTCGAAGCCGCGCTCGCTCAGGGAGCATCATAGAGCAACCTTCGTGAAGTGAAAGAGTTGACCAGAAAAGCTTCCCGAAAAGCCCCCTGAATTCGTCTACAGGTTGTCCGCCTGTCTGGCAGAGAAGCTGCCGAGAACGTGCCGAGGCCGGGTTGGGCGGGTCAGATCAAGCATTAAAAGTGCCTCGCAGCGGGACCCTGGAGCTGCGAAGGTGATTGCCGAGGCCATACGAGTTTCCCCATGAAAACCCCCAGACCAGAGTATCCGCGCCCAATCCTCCGCCGAGATCGGTGGATAAATCTCAATGGCAGTTGGGATTTCCGCAAAGACCCGGACAACCAGGGCCTGACAGCTCACTGGTATTTGTTGCAAAGCTGGCCGCCGGGAACAGCGTCGGTGCCCTATAGTGTGGGTTCCACTGCCAGTGGCGTGGAACTTGACGGTTCCTGCCGAGTGGTTTGGTATCGACGGTGCTTTGACTGTCCAAATTGGCTTGATGCCGACCAAGGCGGTGAGGATACATTGCTCAACATTGGCGCCTGCGATTACTGGGCCGACATTTATATTAATGGCCATCACGTCGGCCACCATGAGGGCGGCTATACGCCAATTCAGATAGCCGTTGGCGCATACCTGAAACCCGGTGAGAACAGTATCGTGGTGCGGGCGGCGGACACGGATTCTTGGCAGCAACCTCGGGGCAAGCAGGCCGGGGATACTCGATGGCCGATCGATTACGATGGCGTAATTGGCATTTGGCAAACCGTCTGGCTGGAGCCCGTTGGTGCCAACTACGTAACCCACCTGTTCAGTCGTTATGACCTTGCCGCAAAGCAGCTAAAGGTAACCGTGGGGTTGGCCTATCAGTCCAAGGGCAGTGTCCGAGTTGGGCTGGCACTTACCGACGGCTCCCTGCAATGGCGTGACGCGCCGGCTCAAAACCGCAGCGAGGTGTCAGTGGTAATCGACGTGTCCGAGCCACAGCTATGGTCGCCAGAAACCCCCTATCTCTACGATTTAGCCTTGGAGATTCGTGATCAGGACGGGACGTCACTGGACAACATTGAAAGTTACGCCGGGCTGCGCGAGATCCGATGCGAGAATAACTCTCTGCTGCTGAACGGGGAGCCCGTGTATCTGCGGGGTGTGCTCGATCAAGGTTATTTCCCGGACAGCTGGTATACGGCACTGGACGATAGTGCTTTGCGCCGGGATGTAGAACTCACCAAGGCCATGGGCTTCAATTTTGTCCGCAAGCATCAAAAAGCAGAGGATCCTCGCTATCTGTATTGGGCCGACAAACTTGGTCTGATGATCTGGGCGGAAATGCCCGCTGGACGAATTTTTTCGGACCAGTTGTCCTGCGCGCTGAGCGAGCAGTGGCCGCAGCTGCTGCTGCGAGATCGCAGTCATCCAAGCATTGTCGGGTGGGTAATTTTCAACGAGTCATGGGGGATTTGGAATCAGGGAGAGCGGCCTGAGCAACGGCACCTGGCGGATGCGCTATATCATCTGACGAAATCTCTGGATCCCAGTCGGCCGGTGATTGGTAATGACGGCTGGGAGTTTTCCAGCGGCGATATTTGGGCACTGCATTCCTACGAACATGACGAGGGCGCCTTGGCCGAGCAGATTCACGCACTACGGCAAATGCCGCAGTCTGTGGTGGCGAATATGGGGCGGCCCCGACAAGGCGCGTTAGCTGGCGCAAATCCTCAGACGCTACCCACGGTTTTGTCTGAGTGCGGTGGCGTTGGCTTTGTGCAAAAAAAGCAGTTTGCCTCGAATGGCGAAGCAGACTTTGCCTATGGTGATATGCCGGATTCCACGGAGGCTTTGGGAGCGAAATGCGCGGAATTGCTCGCCGAGATTCACGCCATCGATAATCTCACCGGTTTTGTCTGGACCCAACTTTCCGATGTTCAACAGGAGATAAATGGCTTGCTGTACTTCGATCGTTCACCAAAAGTACCGATAGAAGAGATCCGTGCTTGGGTTCTTGGGCCCGACGCAGATTAGAGCCATCGATCAAAGTCCCGAATAAAAGCCCCGAACAAAAGCAGTTAGCTTAGGTAGCGCGACCTAAGATACGGAGCTCTAGGTTCGCCGTGTCACCTCAATTCGCTGGCGCCGTCGAGCGCCAGTGCTCCTGCCGATAGGCAGCGATTTGCTGCAGGCGCGCCGTTGTCTCAGGATGGGTAGATAGGTAGCTCAAAACGCCAGAGTCTTGGTTTGGATCCGAAAGTTTCGCCAAGTAGTAAGCGTTGAGCTTCTCCAGAATGCGGTAAAAGTGGATTGGATCAATGCCCTCCGCGGTTAGTGTTTCCAGCGCAAATTGGTCGGCTTCGGTTTCAAAGGCCCTGGAGAACGAGAGGTCGGCCAGCATCGACGGCACCGTTACCAGAATATCGATATCACTGACGTCACCGGTCAGCAAAAATAACATGACCGCGATGGCAGATCCCTGTATGGCGCGGCGAATGAGGTGACGGTCCTGGACATGACCTAGTTCGTGATAGGCAATGGCGATCAGCTCTTGGTTGTTTTCCGCCAACTGAATCAAGCCATCTGTGAACACGATGCTGCCGTCTGCTAGGGCGAAGGCGTTGGGCGGCCCCTGGCGAAAGTGCAGAGACGTGCTAGCAGTCAGAACGTGAGGGGCCAGGGCTGCAAGCACTCGATCTCGTTCTTCGGTACTGAGCTCGCTTGGGTCGAAATAGGCCCGGTCCAGGGCGTCCAGGGTGGATTTTCCGGTTTGCTCGATTACCTCCTGAGGCAACTCGAAAGCCAAGGCCGCGGCACCTTGAGGCAGGGCATAGACGACTAGCCAGAAGACAAAAGCAATAGCGAAAAGGCTGGCGCCGGCGACCAGTGAGCGGTTGGTTTCAAGCCTGTGCAGCCAAGCCGTAGACTGCGTTTCGTCGAGGAATAGTTCGTCGATGCCATCATTATCGTCGGTTTCAAAGCTTTGACGATCCAAGTTCTGTTTAAATGTGACGCGGCGCGGGGTGTTACCCAAGCGGGATGAAATAACGACTTGGGCGCGCGGGCATTGGTAAAGAACCAAGTTGTCCTCATCCCGAAGCACAACGAGGTGACTAACCACATCCAGGCGAGCGTCAACGAGCGTTGACGTTTCGCCGTCTGAAAATCTGCCTAAAACCATAAACGCCCTTTAGTGATGTGCGGAATTAATATCAGTAATGGCCTAAAAAGCTCCGACGTCGAAGTCAAAGACGCCGCTGAATTCTTCGCCCAAGGCGCTAATTTGTTCGCGTTCCGCTGCCGCAAAACCGTCCAGGGAGCCGCTGGCGAGCAGGGCGGTGTGGGTCGCCCGGTACTGGGCCATGCGCACTTTAGCGAAAGGTAGGTATAGGCCGAGGGTGAGAACCGTCAGCACTGCATTGGTCAAAAAAACCTTGAGGTAGCTAATGGTTTCAAGGTTTGCGGATAGGCGGTGAGCGCCCAACGACGTTGCGTTGTAGTAAATGTTGATCAGTGCAACGGTGAGATAACCCAAGGCAACCATATAGCCGGCAATACCAATCAACGCCGCTAAGATTTCGTTAACGGCGGACACCGCCAGGGCCAGTACGCCAGCTAAGACAAAAATACCGAGAAACTTTAGAAAAGCCTGGCCGTAGTCCCAGGTGCTGGCGTCGAAAGCGAAAGAGGTGGTGCCGTAGGCGCTATTTTCGACCACGAACTTGTTGGCTCTGAGCAGTGCGTAGGGGTAGAGGAGGCCAACAGTAAGAATGCCCAGTAAGGGCCAAATCAACACCGCCATAAAAGCTTCGCCGTACCTTCCGTTAAAGCGAAATTGAACGTTTCGATAGGCTGTCATCCGATTGCTGAAAGCAATGGATCGAATGATTAAAAATGGCATTCCAACAAACAGCGCCAGCGCAAAAATAAACCCGAAAAGCGGTGACAGGCCGCCAACGACTGTATAAATGGCGAAAGCGGCCACTGCGATAACCCGGCCGATTAAAATGGTGATTGGATCAGCCAGATAGCGAAAGCTTTCACCATCAAGGTAGGTGTTGGCATAAAAATACCGATTGGTGCGCACAGTGGCCCAAGCGGAATAAATACCGAAGGTGATGACCGTCAATACTAAGTTGACGATCCAGATCTTGAAGAATTCAGCGCCAATGCCGCGAAATTCAAAGGCAAAGGTTTGGGTGTCGCCAGTGGCTGCTGGTGATTCCTCGGAGGTTGCTGGTGCAGCAGGGGTGTCGGAATCAGTTTCGATGATGCTCATAAGGTTCTCGCCCCGATTCGGTTAGCGGGCCTACTTAGTGTTCGGTCCCGGTTATCGTTTGGTCTCAGGTATAGCGCAAGCTATCCGCTAGGTTCAGACCGGTCAACGGATCGACGGGCTGTCCCACTAGTTTGTCAGTGGCTTGATTGCGACCTCACAGAAGATTGGGCACTGTACTCCACTGCAAGCTAGGATAACCTGCTTTAAAAGGGTTGATGAAACAGACGCTATGGATGACGCCGGTACCAACTTTGCGAGCTCAATAAGGCTTACCGATAGTCGGCTGGGCGCCGACCAGGTCAACAGTTGGCGAGACCGAGGATTTACGCTGGTCCACGACCTGATTCCAACTCAGTTGCTATTGGATTTGAAGCAGGATGCGCTGAACTTTTATCCCAAACCCGGCACGGCTGCTGCGGAACACTTCAATAATTTCGGTAGCGGTCAGAAATTTGTTTTTCCTGCCGAGTCCGTAGCCTGCAATGCGGTAACTCTGCATCCAACGCTGCTGCAGGCGGCAGCGCACCTGTTAGGGGTAACCACTGCTGAGCTCAGGCTTACTCAGTCAGATCTTTGGCCAAAGTACGGCGGCAGAGTACCGGCTAACGATCAAGACAACACAGATCAGCGCATGCACTGTGATTACCCTAATCACTCCCTTGTACACCCACCCCCATGGGCAAATCCTGAGGCGGTAGAGATCATCATTTACCTGAACGACCACGACGATTGCGGCGGCGCGACAGCGCTGGTGCCGAGAGAAGGACCTGAGGATCCAGCGTACCCGTGGCCAATTGTGCAAACCCCTGGAGTGGCTGGGCTTGATTATGTCAACGATCGCAGCAAAGCAGAGTCTTACTTGGCTCAGCAAAACCCGGCAGTAGCCGCATTCCGTCAGCAGCATTTGTATGCCCGAGAGGTGGTGGCCAAGTTTCAATTTGGCTCGGTACTTTTTTATCGTCACGATACCTGGCATCGGGGGCGCCCGGTAAAGCCCGGGTGTTTGCGGCTAGTGCAGAACCTTACCTTTACGAGAACAGGTCGCGATTGGTTGAACGTGCTCCACCCGGGATGGAGCTGGTCTATGTATCGGCGCGACAAGCTTATGGAGAAGCTAATCGCTCAGGCCTCGGTAGAGCAGCGTGGCGTGTTGGGTTTTCCAGCTCCGGGCCACGAGTACTGGACGCCGCAGACAGTGTCTGCGGTGGAAGCTCGCTACGCAGCTTTTGGAATAGATATGACCCCCTACCGCGACGCACTATAAGCGGGAGATTGGTTGATTCGGTATACATACAAATGGCTATAGGAGAAATCTCATGTACAAGTTCGCTTTATTAATGTTGTTTGCGCCCCTTTATTTGATCGGCGTGGTTCACGCAGATCAAGAGTGTGAGCCGTCTAAGTGGGGTCCCGACGATGAAATTGGCGCCGCCAATTATGTGACCCCCGAGCAGGTCAGCGCCGCGGCGTCGCTGATAAAAACCGGCCAGAGTCACGGTCTTGGCATTGTCATCGAATCGGGTATGCCGGCATTTCCTCCCAGGGATACCCAACTGCAAATTGTGCAGCCAGGACAAGAATTCGGTCGGGATACTACCGCGGCCTACGGCTGGGACATGAGCTACAACGATGATGTGGTTCAAATGTGGCTGGGCACCGGCCCACAACTTGACGGGCTATCGCATCTTGGCGAAGCGGGTGAGTTTTACAACTGCAATCGCGGCGAGGACTTCACGCAAATTACTGGCGTGACTAAGCTGAGTTTGCATAACGTACCGCCCCTCATCGGACGGGGTGTTTTGTTGGATATGGCTGAGCACTTTGGCGTGGAGGCCATGGCCGGCGGGCAGCCGATTACGCCAGCGGACATTCAGGCTGCGGCTAAACAGCAAAATGTCCGGTTCCAGCAGGGCGATGTAATTTTGTTCCACACGGGCTGGACTGACGCCACGCTTAAATCTGATCCTGCCACCTGGGGCAGTACGATTCCCGGGCTGACTAACGCCGCCGCGGCGTACGTTGCATCCCTCAATCCAATGGCCGTGGGGGCGGATACCTGGGGAGTTGAGGCCGTACCCGCCATTGCGGGCGACAGGCTGTTTTACGGGCACGTGACTTTGTTAAAAGAAAACGGGATCTATATTCTTGAAACCATGGACACTGGACGGCTGGCTCGAGAGGACGTTAAGGAGTTCATGTTCGTGCTCGGCCACGCAAAGCTCAAGGGTACAGTGCAAATGGTCATCAATCCTGTCGCCATGTGGTAGCCCTGGCAAAGGCGGTAACGGGTCTTCCAAGGACGGCTGTTTGGGCGGTGCTTTCGTTCGGGTAATACGTGTGTGCAAATAATCCCAAAGGTGCGCTTGTTGTGAGAGTCGGATGCTTCGGTAAGTTCGCTCGCTGCTCTCTTTGCTGCGATTTCACCACAGGTTTTCTCGAGCGCCTCTTGCCGCAGCAAAGTTGCATGTCCTAAAGAGGAGTTCGATAGGGCGGCACGATATTGGCGCTGAGCCATGCATCTGTGTCCGGACGAGGCAAGCTGTAACTTGGCTCACCCTTGCAGCTTATGCGATACATCAGTCGGGCGTCGTCCGGTGCATTAATCACGCTTTTTGCGGGCGGTGCATTGTGTAGGGTGGAGAAGTTGCTCCATATTGTAATGTCGCCGGCCCGGTGCGCGTGGTCGTACCGGTACTTTGGTTGCAGCACATGACTTTCGATTTCGTCCAGAAATATACGGCCCTCTTCGTCTGACATGCCATCAATGGTAACCGGTGCAATATTCTTTCCTCGGGATGCCCAGATGGGACTGTGCAAAGACTTTGTGCCGGTGCGCGGATTGACATAAACCAATGGTATTAACCACCCGGGATCCGAGACTCGCAATCGGCGTCTCACCAATATTTGCTCAAGTTCGCGCTGCTTTTCCTCTGGCAGATCAGCGAAGGCCCGAGCGGTATCTGCGTAGGCTGTCTCGCCGTTCAGGGGTAGTTCAAAACGTCGTTGGTTTAGCGTGGCATCCGAATTCGGGTGATAAAAACCCTCTGCAGGTCGAGTATCAGATACCCAGGTGCCAGCAGGAGCATTCCGAGATGTGGGCGCACGCTGCACATAGAACATGCTGGTAGACAAAGGCACCGGTTCGAACTCAATGTCCGTATGCCAGTGCAGACCGCTCGCGCACTGCTCTTTCTGATCTGGCCCGCTGCCTGGGAGATTTGTCACGACATAGACCGCCGGACTGTCGGCATCCTCCACACATTGAATTTCGTTGGGGAACGCGGCGTTGCATAACGTGGCGGTTTGTCTTTCCTTTGGCAGTAGCTTTAAAGGTGCTCGGTTTTTCTTATATTCGATGTAATTAGCGTAATTTTTGGGGTGGGGTACCGGCGCACCAAAATGATTGGCCAGCCGCTCCAGGGCACGCAATTGGAAGGACGGGTTGCCTTGTTCAGGAAAGCTAATCACGCTGTAATGATCCAGCAAATCCACCAGCAATTTGGCCTGATCGGTTGATAATGGCTGTGTCAGATCAACGCCATGAATGCGTCGGCCCATAGGCTGTGCTGGAGATAGGGCAGTGCTGTAGGCATCGCCAAACTGTTCGGTTAGCCGCGCATCTAATATTGTGCTGTTCGTAGTCATCTTCGTTTCCCTCCTTGGAACACGCTTAGTGCGCCACATTCATGGCCCGCGGTGGACGCACGACAATCTCGGCAATGTTGACATTAATCGGTTGGCTCACCGCGTAAAGAACAGCGTTGGCAACGTCAGTGGGCTGGCAGAGCATTTTCTTCAGGTTGTCAGCCATTGCCTCTAGGGTTTCTGCGGGAAGGTGTTCGCCGGGGATGAAGTCTATATCCAGGCCAGACGCCGCGATGAACTGGTGCACAAATTCCGGAGGAAAATTTCGCGCAAAATTAGTGGAGGTTGCTCCGGGAAGAATATTGGTGACGCGGATGTCATCTTCCTCAAGTTCGTCCCGCAAGCTGGATGAAATGACGTTAACAGCGTGTTTCGTGGCTCCATAAACTCCAGAATTGTTGCGCTGAGCGGAAACCGAGGACACGTTCACGATGTGTCCGTTACTGCCGCAGGAACGCATCGCCTTTACCGCAGCCTGGCAGCCGGTCAGCACTGCTACGATGTTGGTGTCCACCATTTCCCGCCAATGCTCAACGTTGCCACCGAGGATCGTGCCCGGGTATTCGAGACCCGCATTGTTCACCATGATGTCTAAACGACCGGTATCGCTAACCGATTGGCTGATTAGGTCGCCAAGGGCGTCATCCTTATTGATGTCGATGCAGGCAGTTTCTGCAGTACCGCCAGCCTCTGAGATTAGATTGCTAACGGATTCAAGGGCCGCAGAGGTACGGCCTACCAGATACACATGCGCACCGCTTTTTGCCAGTAGATCAGCTGTGGCCCGTCCGATACCGCTGGAAGCGCCAGTAATAATGGCGGTTTTTCCGGAAAGCGGCTTGGTGTCTTGCATAATTTTGCCCTTTTTCGCATCGTTAGGCGGCCGTTCGATAAAATGACAAAATACACGAAATTTGTCAATTTGGTGGGCATGGTCGATCACACACCACAAAAAAAGGAGCAAACCCTTGCACGAAGGCGCAAAGCGGCAGCTGATTCTCGATGCTGGCTTAACTCAGTTTGCGCAATTTGGTTTGCGCAAGACGTCAATGCAAGACATCGCTGAACAAGCGGGGATTTCGCGCGCGTCGGTTTACTCCTACTTCAAAAACAAGGAAGAAATCTTTCGCTGCGTTTCCGTGAATGTGCACGAGGGCGCCTTGAGTAAGGCCTGTAGCATTTTACGGGATCCGGCAGAGACAGTTTTAGAGAGCCGTCTCGCCAACGCGTTGTATGCTCGGCACGGTCGATTTTTAGCATTGGTACTTGAGTCACCTCAGGGGGCGGAACTCGAGGACGAGTACTCCCGGCTGTGCGGTGATGTGGTCATCGGCTACAGCAAAAAGTTCAACGACCAACTGAGGCTTTGTGTTGATCTGGCTGAGTTGTCGGGTGAACTTGACCTGGCCGGGCGCGGCCTCACCTCGGATCAAGTTGCTACGGTGCTGAACCTTTCTGCCGCTGGCTGCAAGCGCGGCTGCACAAACATGGGCGAATACCAGGAGCGCATATTGAGCTTGGTTGCGATGACCGTGAGCGGGCTACGCAAAGCATCGCCCTGAGCGTCAGTGGCGTCCGCGCAGGAAGGTAGGGCCGCAAGGTCGCAAAAAAAATGCTGGATTCAGTGATCGGGTATACCGGGTTGATGTATCTGACTGACGGGCAAGGCGTTCGACCAGATTAGTAACACATACCAGCACTAGGAGAGCCAAGCTGACAAATGGGGGCGCTTCGGGAGTGGCGCCTGAGGTCGAATCTGGGGGTCGCTAAAGGAGCAAGCTGCGGCGCGTTTTAAAGCAGAACTGTCTGTGGGTTTTAAAAAGGATGATTTCCACAAGACTTCGAAGTCATTGGTTTGAGCACCATACTGGCGAAAGAGGTACCCCCAACACACTGAGATAAAAACACTATAAAACAGATGCTTATTAGGTATACCGCGATAACTGATATGCGACGTACCACAATTTGTACCATATAAATTACCCTAGCCAGTAAAACAGGGTGGGGTTCTTTCTAGGCACTCGGGGAGGCTCTAGCTAAACATCAGCAGCTGTAGGTGGACGCTGGATACATTAGAGGTGGTTTGTAGAAAAGAATCACTGAGTCTCACACGAGCTACCGAGCCTTAAGTTTGCACTAGTGAGACTCAAGCCACCCAAGGCAGAATTTTCACGGGTGTTTCGCTGTTGAGTTTTTGCGTACTAGAGATGCGCGATGTGGCTTGAGACTGCTGAAGCTATCACGCTGCTGTTAGTTTGAGTTAGCTCACAAGATAGAAACCGCCGACCCAATCAGTACGAAGAAGCCTGTAAAAGTCAGTGCCATGCCGCCAATTCTCATTAGCGGTTGCGGGCGCATGAAAGAGAAAACAATGCCATGCATTAGTCTTCCAACGGCGAATAAGGCTCCACTAAGAAGGAGCTGTCCCTGCGGTGCGCCCTGTAATTCCGCACAGAGCATCAGAATCAGGAACATCGGAGCATACTCGATAAGGTTGCCATGGCCCCTAATGGCGCGGTCAAGGGTGTCCTGCTCGATACTTCTATCTGCGGGGTGTAGCCACTTGGTTACTGGACTTCCTCTTAAGTCCAAAACCCTGAAAGAAAGAACAATCAAGAAAGCAGACAGTAATACGGTGAACAGTAAGGTTGTCTCTACCTGAGTGGCATTTATGCTGGATGCGGTCATAGCCGCTGAGTTGTCCATCTCACCCCAACCAACAGGACTTATCAGTGTCAAAAGCAAACCTGTGATAAAGCGTTTCATGTTCTTTGATAAATCCTTTAACGGTGACCTTCTTCGGTGTTTGTCTAGTGGCCTTTTGTGTGCTCGAGACTTTTTTTACTAAAGTTACTGAAACAATTCTGTCACCCAGCCTTTGTACCTTAGTGGCGAGGTTGTAAAGGGGACGGAGAAGTCTCCACATTTAGCATGGTAAGTCCGGCGTTTAAGCCCCACTAACTCATCGGACTTGCTATGCACTCACCACGCACCACCTCATCTGAACGATGAAGTCACGAACCCAACCAACAGCATTCATCAGTGATAAAACCAAACCGGTGATGATGGACTTCATTTGTAGCTGCCTTTACCAAAGCCTTCCATTTGTTTGTCATAGCTATCAGCGACAACTTTTTGGCAAATAGGCTCCTTTTGCCCATCAGAATCTGCCGGCATTAGTCTGCAAAAGTAGATAATCCTTGCGCCAACAACACTATTGAAAGCAAACCAAGTGCCATCCTGCGTGGCAGAAATACCGATGTCTCCATAGGCAGCAGACGCGTGAACTTGTGGTTTCTCATTTTCCCCCCAGCCAACACCAGCCAAAGACAGCAACAGCAACCCCAGCACTAAACGTCTAACGTTTCTCATCTTACTCTTGTCTCCACTGCAAAGTAGACCACTAGACAAAGGTCCCTCATCAGGAACGAAGGAAAGCCTGCTAAAGTTTTGGTCTTCCACCAGGCAAGGCAAGACCCTAATTTGTTTCCTGTGTTACCAAGAGTCTCGAAAAATCGTGCTAGCTTGGGCCTTATTTTCTCGAAACAGGAAAATAGAAAGAACTGCAATCAGGCTCAAAAAAAACCACGGCAAGACCTCAAACTCGGCGCGCTTAATCATCAGTGCAGCGCCAAAGAAGACCAAAAAATTACAAAAGGCCAGCATTGGCGCGACAGAGGATAGCGGCCGTTTGTGTCGCAAAAAATTTACGACAAAAAAAGCGAGGCTTGCGAAGGTCGCAGAGCGAATCGCTAGGTAATTAGTCTGCACCGACTCGTTCGCGACGGACATCCTGTGAATGAGAAAATTCACGTCGAAAAGGGGTAAGAAAGCTGTCGCCATAAGCAAGACGGCGAGGCAAGCAAATAGCAAAAAGGTCCAAATAGCCATGGTCTGCACTGCTGGAATCAGAGAAATTCTTAGGTTGTAAAGGCTCACCCACGCGGCGTTGAAATACAAGCCCAACACGAAGTGCTCTGTATTTATCCAAAAAATCACTGCGCGCGCAGGTTCTTTCAGCCTCAGCACCAACCTAAGGGTTTTTGCTCTTTGCAGGGAATCTAGTGGAGGGTGCTTGAGGTTGGCGTGGCGGAAGAGGTAGGAGTCGAACCCACCAGGCACGTAGTCGCGCCTCAACGG
>JAYOBI010000030.1:0-4947 GCA_038104735.1 Gammaproteobacteria bacterium
AGGCGCTGCCAGCAGAAGAGGCGCTGCCAGCAGAAGAGGCCCCAGCCCAGGAAGAGACCCAAGCGGAAGCGCCAGCTGACGACGCCAAGGACGAAGGCGAAGAACAGAATAAAGACGAGAACAAAAACGGCTAACCGACTATGAACACCAGCTTTCACCCAACGCCGCGCACGTTAATGGGCCCTGGCCCCTCGGATGTGCACCCCCGGGTTCTCGGCGCTATGGGCAAAGCCACCATTGGCCACCTGGACCCAGAGTTCGTGGGCCTGATGGAAGACATCAAAGAGCTGATGCGCTACACGTTCCGCACGTCTAACGCGCTAACACTGCCGCTCTCGGCCCCCGGTTCAGCGGCCATGGAAGCCTCTTTCGCTAATCTCCTGGAGCCCGGTGATAAAGCCATTGTCTGCATCAACGGCGTGTTCGGCATGCGCATGGCTGAAAACGTTCGCCGCATGGGCGGGGAACTGGTCACCGTAGAGGACGAGTGGGGTACCCAAGTTGACCCGGAAAAACTCAAAGCCGCCTTACAGGCAAATCCTGACGCCAAGATTGTAGCCTTCGTGCACGCCGAAACCTCTACTGGCGTTTGCTCTGACGTAAAAACATTGTGCGCCATGGCCAAAGAGCAGGGCTGCCTGACCATAGTGGATTCCGTTACCGGATTGGCCGGGGTCCAGCTGGAGGTAGATGAATGGCAGGCCGACGTAGCCTACTCCGGCACCCAAAAGTGTCTTTCCGCGCCTCCGGGCATCAGTCTGATTACCTTCAGCCAAGCCGCAGCGGATCGGGTTAAGTCACGCAATACTCCGGTACAAAGCTGGTTTTTGGATTTGTCTCTGCTGATGGCCTACTGGGAAGGCGAAGGCGGTGGTCGAACCTACCACCACACAGCGCCGGTGAATGCCATGTACGGTCTGCACGAAGCTCTGCTTATGGTAAAGGAGCAAGGGCTGGAGGAAGCCTGGGCGAAACACCGCACCATGCATGGGGCCCTGCATGAGAGCCTTACCGGTTTGGGTCTGGAATTCGTTGTAGACGCCAACTACCGGCTGCCTCAACTGAATCTGGTCAAGGTTCCCGAGGGCGTCGACGAAGCCGCCGTGCGCAAGCAGCTACTGCAGGACTTCAATCTGGAAATCGGCGCCGGCCTGGGGGCCTTTGCCGGCAAAGTATGGCGCATCGGTCTGATGGGCTACTCAGCGCGGCAGGAAAACGTGCAGCTGTGCACCAGCGCGCTAAAAGCCTGCCTGCCCTAACGAGCAATCGGCCAGGCCGCATCAGCGGCCAGGATTACCACCCCGCTAGGCCAGCACATCTTTTAGGAAGCGTCCGGTGTGAGATTTTTTGATCTTGGCCACCTGCTCCGGCGTACCCGTAGCAACGATTTCACCGCCACCCGAACCACCCTCGGGTCCCAGGTCAATCACCCAGTCCGCGGTCTTGATTACATCAAGGTTGTGTTCAATCACCACGATGGTATTACCGTCGTCTCTAAGCCGGTGCAGGACCTCGAGTAATTGAGCAATGTCGTGGAAGTGCAGTCCCGTAGTCGGTTCGTCCAGAATGTACAGGGTGCTGCCGGTATCGCGTTTGGAAAGCTCTCGGGACAGCTTAATGCGCTGGGCTTCTCCTCCAGACAGCGTCGTCGCTGACTGCCCCAGTCGAATATAAGACAGGCCCACATCTTTTAAAGTCTCCAGCTTTCGCGCCAGCATGGGCACCGGGGCGAAGAACTCAGCGGCGTCCTCCACGGTCATTTCCAGCACCTCGTGGATGTTCTTCCCTTTGTAACAAATATCCAGGGTTTCGCGGTTGTAGCGCTTACCCGCACAGGTGTCGCAGGGCACGTAAATGTCCGGCAAAAAATGCATTTCCACTTTAATCAGGCCGTCACCCTGACAGGCTTCACAGCGGCCACCTTTGACGTTGAAGCTAAAGCGCCCCGGTTTGTAGCCGCGCGCCCGAGCCTCAGGAACCTGAGCAAACAGCTCGCGAATAGGAGTGAACAGTCCTGTATAGGTGGCAGGGTTGGATCGCGGTGTGCGGCCAATCGGACTTTGATCAATGTCCACCACCTTGTCCAAATGCTGGAGGCCATCAATGCTGTCATAAGGCCGAGGCTTTAACGTGGTGGCCTTGTTCAGGGTTGTGGCGGCAATGGGGTACAGGGTGTGGTTGACCAAGGTGGATTTGCCCGAGCCCGAAACGCCAGTAATGCAGGTTAATAGCCCGCAGGGAATGCTCAGGGTCACATGATCCAGATTATTCCCATGCGCACCGGCAAGGGTGAGCATTTTGTCCGGGTCGGACTTCACGCGTTTGGCAGGCACCGCGATTTGCTTTGCACCACTAAGATACTGGCCGGTAATGGATTGCTCGTTGTTAAGAATGTCACTGTAGCTGCCTGCCGCCACCACACAGCCACCGTGAACGCCGGCACCAGGGCCAATGTCGATTAAGTAGTCAGCCTTACGCATGGCCTCTTCGTCGTGTTCCACCACCAGAACGGTATTACCCAAATCCCGCAGGTGCTCCAGGGTTTTCAGCAGTCGCTCATTGTCGCGCTGGTGCAGCCCAATGGAAGGTTCGTCGAGGATGTACATTACCCCTACCAGGCCGGCGCCAATTTGGCTGGCCAGGCGAATGCGCTGAGCTTCACCCCCGGAAAGGGTTTCCGCGCTGCGGTCCAAAGTCAGATAGTTAAGGCCTACATCCACCAAAAATTGCAGCCGCGCCTGAATCTCTTTGAGAATTTTCTCGGCGATGGTGGCTTTTTGGCCTTTAAGCTTCAGGCCGTTGAAATGAGCAAGGGTCTGGGCCACAGACTGGGCAGTGATCTCTGGTAGATTCGTCGCGCCCACGAACACATGCCTGGATTCCTCGCGCAGGCGCGTGCCAGCACAGCTTGGACAGTGGGTTACCCGCATGAACTTTTGCAGATTCTCCCGAACCATGCTGGAGTCCGTCTCCCGAAAGCGTCGGGCCATATTGGGTAAAACACCCTCAAAGCGATGAGTGCGTTTAATGACGTCGCCCCGGTCGTTGACGTAGCTGAAGTCAATGCGCTGCCGGCCGCTGCCGTTGAGAATGATGTCCCGATGTTTTTTGCTGAGCTTGCGGAAGGGCACTTCAACATCAAACTCGTAATGGTCCGCGATGGAACTGAGCATGTGGAAGTAGTAAACGTTGCGCCGGTCCCAGCCGCGAATCGCACCCTCGGCCAAGGTTAGCTCGTCATCAGCCACCACCAGCTCAGAATCAAAGAACTGGGTAACCCCCAAGCCGTCGCAGCCCGTGCAGGCGCCGGCGGGATTGTTAAAAGAAAACATCCGAGGTTCCAGCTCAGCAATAGAATACCCGCAGGTTGGGCAGGCAAAACGCGCGCTGAAGATGCTGGGCGGCAGTTCGTCATCGTCCATATCAATAACGTGGGCCACGCCATCTGAAAGATTTAGCGCCGTTTCAAAGCTCTCGGCCAAGCGCTGCTTGATGTCGTCTTTTACTCGCACCCGGTCTACCACGGCTTCGATAGAGTGCTTTTTGTTTTTATCCAGCGTCGGCGCGTCGTCTAAGTCGACGATCAGGCCGTTAATTCGCGCCCGCACAAAACCGTTACTGATCAGCTCTTGGAAAACGTGCAAATGCTCGCCTTTGCGCTCGTTCACCACCGGCGCAAGCACCATGATTCGCTGGTCTGCCATGTTGTCTACCACCTGATCCACCATCTGGCTCACGGTTTGCGCGTCCAGGGGCAGGTCATGGGTAGGGCAGCGAGGCTCACCCACTCGGGCATACAGCAGCCGCAGGTAGTCGTAGATCTCGGTAATTGTGCCCACAGTAGAGCGCGGGTTATGGGAGGTGGATTTTTGTTCAATGGAAATAGCCGGCGACAAACCCTCAATCAGATCCACGTCTGGTTTTTCCATCATCGAGAGAAACTGGCGCGCGTAAGCCGAGAGCGACTCCACATAGCGACGCTGGCCCTCAGCGTACAGAGTGTCAAAGGCAAGAGAGGATTTTCCTGAACCGGACAATCCGGTGATAATGACCAATTTGTCGCGAGGAATGTCTAGATCGATGTCTTTGAGGTTGTGGGTGCGGGCACCGCGTACGGCAATGGTATCCAAGGGCGTGGGGACTCGTGGCGATAGGGGGCAGGCAAGATAGCGTGATCCTTGATAGGCGGCAAGCAATGAAGGGGCCTGTACCCTTACTGGACAACAAAGGCCCAGCCCCGGTGTTACAAGGCCCGGGCTTACGGCCACTGCCGCACTTTTCTGATTGGGTGGCCGCGGGCTTTGATCTACACTGGGGCATAGCAAACACTGTTCGGAGAATTCAATGGCGAGAGGCATCAACAAGGTCATGCTGATTGGTAACCTGGGTCGAGACCCGGAAACCCGGTATGCACAAAATGGCAGCGCGGTAACGCGCTTCAGCGTAGCCACCTCTGAAAGCTGGAAGGACCGCACCAGCGGCGAGCAGCAGGAACGCACGGAATGGCACAACGTGGTGTGTTTTGCCCGGCTAGCGGAAATTGCTGGCGAGTACCTGCGCAAAGGCTCCAAGGTCTACATCGAGGGCAGCCTGCGAACCTCCAGCTGGGAAGCTAACGGCGAAAAAAAATACCGCACGGAAATCAATGCTCGAGAACTGCAAATGCTCGACAGCCGCGGCAGCATGGGCGACGGTGGATTTGGTGGCGGAGCCCCAAACATAGGTATGGCTGCCCAAGGCCCCAATGACGGTTTTGGTGGCGCACCAAGTGGCTTTGATGGCCCTCAATCCGGCCCCTCCAACGCCGGAGGCAGCAAGCTGTCCGACGATGATTTTGAGGACGACATCCCGTTTTAATGAAAGGCGCTTAGGTCGTATTTAAGCGCCACTCTCGGGCAAGCCCCAATCAGGCAAGCCCCAATCAGGCAAGCCCCAATCAGGCAAGCC
>JAYOBI010000030.1:5047-34463 GCA_038104735.1 Gammaproteobacteria bacterium
CGGGCAAGCCCCAATCAGGCAAGCCCCAATCAGGCAAGCCCCAATCAGGCAAGCCGAAGGTTAAGCAAAGATTAAACAAAGATAAAAAGACCAGCGCCTAAAGCCAATCGGTAAATCACATACGGCATCATGCCGAAGCGATCTAATAGCCGCAAAAAAAAGTGGATACTCGCGTAGGCTGCAGCGAATGCAATGGCCGCGCCGGCTAGCAGCGGCCAAATATTCACAGCCTCTGGGCTGTCGATTAAGTCCTTGGTCAGCAGAAATTGCGCGCCAGCAATGGTGGGAATAGACAGCAAAAAGGAAAATCGGGCCGCGCTCACCCGACTCAAGCCCACCAGTAAAGCCATGGTAATGGTAATTCCCGAACGCGAAGTCCCCGGAATCAACGCCAGGGTCTGAGCTACGCCAATCCAAGCGGCATCAGTCCACTGAATACGTGAGCGCGCCCCCGGATGCCGGTCCGAATACCACAGCAGTAGGGCAAACAACATCGTCGCCGTGGCAATCACGGGCACGGTGCGCAGATAAGCCTCAACGGCGTCTTTGGCGAGGAAACCCACCAGTAAGACTGGCAGGCTGGCCAATGCCAGCTTCATTAGCAAATCGAGATCAGCGTCCTCATTCAGTGCTGATGCCAGGTTGCTCGCGGAACCCATGTTCGGCATCAGCCTTGGGGCTCGGCCCAGGGCGTACAGCAGGTTCTGCAGGTCCAAGCGAAAGTAAGCTAACACGGCAATCAGCGTGCCAAAGTGAACGGCCACGTCAAAAGCCAGCCCCTGATCGGGCCATTGAGTAAGTTGGGCAGGCAAAACCAAGTGGGCGGAACTGGAAACTGGCAGGAACTCGGTTAAGCCTTGGATTAGACTTAGGAAAATTACTTGTACCCAATCCATCGGAAATCCTGTCAGCATGGGAAGCGGCGGCCACCGAACGGGCGCATCATAGCACTAGCGAGAAACAGATGACCGACGAAATACAGCCTACTGCCCAGCAAAGCGACAACCCCTCGGAGCGCTTAATTCCTCTTTTCCCCCTGCGCACTGTGTTGTTCCCAGGTGGCACGCTGCCACTGCGAATTTTTGAGCCACGGTACGTAGACATGATCCGCTGGTGTATGAAGGAATCCGCAGGATTTGGCGTGGTGCTGCTGAAGGAGGGTTCCGACGTCATGGATCCATCTGCAAACCCAGCGATGCCGAATATATGCACCGTCGGCACCGAAGCTCAAATAATCGACTTTGACCAGGCCGATAACGGCCTGCTTGGCATTGTGGCCCGGGGTGGCGAAAAGATTTCGGTACTGAACTGTGCGGTAGAGGCCAGTGGCCTGTTGCGCGGCCGAGTGAAAACCTTATCGGAACCAGCGGAGCCGATAACCGAGGGCGACCAGCCGTTGGTGGATGTACTCAAGGACTTGCTGGCGCATCCGCTGATCCAAGAGCTGGATCCGCAAACAGATCTGCACGAAGACCGTTCGGTCAGTTACCGTCTGGCAGATCTTTTGCCCATTGCCCCGGAGTTGAAACAAGAGTTTTTAGAGCAATCCCAGCCGCGCCAGCGGCTGACCCAGCTCGCCCAAGTGGTAAAACAGCTAGCGAGCTAGGCAAACCATGCCCAGATCTGCCGAGGGATTTTTCTGCGGGAATGTTGGGAGACGCCTGTGAATGTCCTTATACTAGGCCAATGACTACCGATATCTCCTCCTACATTGCCGAGGTAGGACGCAGCGCAAGAGCCGCGTCCCGCATCATCGGCAGCGCCAGTTCCGCCAGCAAGTCTGAGGCTCTCAAGCAAATTGCCCGAGCCGTCGACGCGGCGCGGGACAATATCAAAACGGAAAACGCCAAAGACATGGCGGCGGCAGAACAAAATGGTATCGACCAGCCGTTAATTGATCGACTCATGCTCAACGATAAGGGCATCGATCAAATGATCGAAGGTATCTTGCAGGTAGAGTCGCTAAAAGACCCGGTGGGTGAGATGAGCGATTTCAGCTACCGCCCCACCGGTATTCAGATTGGCAAAATGCGCGTGCCCTTGGGCGTCATCGCCATGATTTACGAGTCACGCCCCAACGTTACCGTAGACGCTGCCAGCCTATCCCTGAAGTCTGGCAATGCCTGTATCTTGCGCGGCGGTTCGGAAGCCTTTCACTCCAATCAGGCCATCGCCGCCTGTGTCACTCAGGGTCTTGCAGGCGCCGGGTTACCCGGCACCGCCGTACAGCTGCTCAACACCACCGACCGAGCCGCCGTAGGCGAACTGCTCAAGCAGGACCAGTTCATAGACGTCATCGTGCCCCGGGGCGGTAAAGGCTTAATCGAGCGCATCAGCACCGAGTCCCGAATTCCAGTAATCAAACACTTGGACGGTATTTGCCACGTCTACATCGACGACGAAGCCGACCCGGATATGGCAGTGTCTATCGCGTTTAATTCCAAAGCTGAAAAGCTCGCGGTGTGTAATGCGCTGGAAACCTTGTTAATCCACCAAGACATCGCCCAGGCCGTATTGCCAGAACTGGCGGCAAAATTTCAAGCAGCGGGGATAGAGCTGCGGGGTTGTGCCCAAGCTCAGGCGCTGGTGCCCATGACACCGGCCACGGATGCTGACTGGGGTGAAGAGTACCTGGGGCCGATTTTGGCGGTGCGGATTGTCGACGGGCTTGAGCAGGGCATAGCGCACATCAACCAATACGGCTCCCAGCATACCGACGTTATCGTAACCGAGAATTACCGAAAGTCCCGGGAGTTTATCGCCCGCGTAGACTCAGCCTCAGTGATGGTGAATGCATCTACCCAGTTCGCCGACGGCTTTGAATATGGCCTTGGGGCAGAGGTGGGCATATCCACTGATAAAATCCACGCCCGAGGCCCGGTAGGACTCGAAGGCTTAACCTCCCAAAAGTACGTGGTTTTTGGTTCGGGTGAGATCCGCCATCGCTAACAGCAATGCCATTTCGGTCCAGTCCAACGGCCCAGGCCGCCCCGAATACCTGCTTCACGCAAGGCCCATGAACCCCGAGCGCCGGGTATGAGGCTTGGCCTGTATGGCGGCACTTTTGACCCGATTCACCGGGGTCACATTCACGCGGCCCTGACAGCTCACCAAGATTTGAGCTTAGACGCGGTGCGCCTGATTTTGTCCGCAAGGCCCGACCACCGGGACCAACCGCAAACGGCCAATGAACACCGCTGGGCCATGTTGTGTTTGGCCTGTGACGATTACCCCCAGCTGACCCCAGATGCCACCGAGCTTGAGCGTCCGGGTAAGTCCTACGCCTTCGACACCCTGCAGAGCTTTCGTCAGCGTTTCCCCCAGGCCCAGCTATGCTGGATTCTGGGCATGGATTCTTATGCCACCTTGCCAAGCTGGCATCGCTGGCGGGAATTGCTGGCCCTTGGCCACCTGGTAGTGCTGCAGCGGCCTGGTCACGGCGTCCCAACAGACCCGGTGCTGCACGACATTGAACGGGCTCATCGGTGCCAAAGCCTGGGGGACGAAGCTGCCGGGAGCATCCTGTTTTTGCCGGCCCCAATGCAGCAAGTTTCCGCATCGTCAGTGCGCTGCCGCTGCGAGGCAGGCAGCAACCCAGAAAATCTGTTAGACCAGCAGGTGTGGTCTTACATCAATGAACATCGGCTTTATATCGGTCAGGAGGAATGACTTGAAAACGAGTGAACTGCGAGACCACATCGTTGCAGCGCTGGAGGACATGAAAGGCGTCAACATCGTCACCCTGGACGTTGCCGCCCTAACCCCAATGACCGATCACATGGTGATGGTCACCGGCACGTCCAACCGGCACGTAAAAGCACTCGTCGACACCGCTAACGAATCAGCAAAGGCCATTGGCGTGCAGCCGCTGGGCATTGAGGGCCGAGAAAGTTACGACTGGGTTTTGGTTGATCTTGCCGACGTCATCGTTCACGTAATGAACGAAGAGGCCAGAAACTTTTATGAGCTGGAGCGGCTTTGGTCAGATCTTGAGGACGACACCCCAGCCGCCGCCGCGGACGCGGATACCATAGAGTCCCCGCTGGGCGCAGGCTCGGACGCCGACGCCTAGCTGCGGTCAAACTCATTGTCGGCGTCAAACCACCCATGAAACTCCGCGTTATTTCGGTAGGAACCAAGTGCCCGGGCTGGGTGCGGCAAGGCTTTGACGAGTACGCAAAGCGCATGCCCAGAGAAATGCCCCTGAACCTAATCGAAGTGCCAGCGCCCAGGCATCATCAAGACAGCGGTAAAGTGGATGAAGTTGAGGGCAAAAAAATTGCGGAAAAAATCACCCCAGGCGACTGGGTAGTGGCTTTGGACGAAGGCGGCAAGACCCTTGGCAGCAAAGCGCTGGCGGCGGAAATGACGCGCTGGCGGGATCTGGGTAAGGACGTCGTGTTCATGATCGGTGGCGCTAACGGCCTCAGTGACACACTGCTGCAGCGTGCCGACCAGCGCATGTCGTTGTCAGCTCTGACCTTTCCCCATTACCTGGTTCGCGTCCTTATCGCTGAAGCCTTGTACCGCGCCCACAGCATTTGTATCGGCCACCCCTACCATCGCGAGTGATTTCCACGAAAACTCCATATTGTTATCAAAATCATAGGGTTAACATCAGCGACCCTGGGGTGAGTAAAGTCACAATAAACGGAAAACATTTTGGCCATTGAGCTAGAAATCAAAGATCAGAATCGGGAAGTTCAGTTGTTCATCAAAAGAGCAATAACGCTTTTCGTCCTGGCGCTATTACTTATGGGTGCACTGGTGCTGCGCTTTTTAGATTTGCAGTTCTGGAAGCACGATACCTATAAGACTCAGGCCGACAAAAACCGTACCCAGGTGCAAACTCTGGCGCCCGCTCGGGGCATGATTTTTGACCGCAACGGTCGGCTGTTAGCGGACAATCAAAATGCCGCCTCGCTGGCCTTGGTGGCCGACCGATTAACCCAGCGCACAGCGACCCTCGATTTTCTGGGCGAACTGCTGGCGCTGTCGCCGAATCAAAAAGCAGACATTCAGCAACGCCTGGGGGCCAACCGGCGGCCGGACACACCGCTGATCGTGGTCGATTCCTTAACAGAGTCCCAAGTCGCGCGCCTGGCGGTGAATCGCCATCAACTCCCCGGCGTTGAAGTGGTTAACCGACTGGTGCGTTATTACCCCTATGGTGACGTTGCCGCCCATGCGGTGGGATCAGTACGGCGCATGACTGCCGACGACGAACTGGCCGTGGATCCGGTGCAGTACAGCGCCACAACCTTTATCGGCAAACGTGGCGTTGAAGCGTTTTATGAGCGCCAACTGCACGGCGATGTGGGCTATCAAAAAGTGGAAAGCGATGCCCACGGTCGAGTGCGGCGAACTCTGGAGGTGCAAAGCCCAAGTCCGGGCCAAGACCTGCGCATGCATCTGGATATTGATCTGCAGCAGGCCAGCGCTGCGGCCCTGGGCGAACGGCGCGGTGCCGTGGTGGCAATCGATCCGCGCAGCGGCGGCATCCTCGCGCTGGTGAGCAAGCCAGCCTACGACCCCAATGACTTTGTGGTGGGAATGACGGCGAAAGACTTCGCAACCCTGAGCAAATCAGTCTACGTACCCCTTTTCAATCGGGCCGTGAATGGTCAATACGCCCCGGGCTCCACGTTTAAGCCCATTGTCGGTCTCGCCGGCATTGGTACCGGGGCTATTACCTGGGAAGAGCAAATCGAGGACCTGGGATCTTTCCAGTTGCCTGGCCAGGAACGCGTCTATCGGGACTGGTCATGGACTAAGGATGACTCCGGCGGCCAGGGCATGGTGGACCTGCGCCGGGCCATCTACCGTTCTTCCAACGTATATTTTTACGACCTTGCCACCCGCATGGACATCAATGACCTGGTGGGATTGGCAAGCGACTTTGGGCTAGGCAAAAATTTGCTGGCGGATATTCCCTCTGCCAGCACGGGTTTGTTGCCCGATCCGATCTGGAAGCAGGGCTTCAAGGACCTGCCTTGGTACCCCGGCGACTCCGTCAACATGGGCATTGGCCAGGGCGACCTGCTGGTGACGCCAATGCAAATGGCGGTGGTGGCGTCAGTGATCGCAAACCGGGGCCGTTTGGTGCAATCGCGAATCGTCGCCGACCCAGGCCAGTCGTCTGCCCAAACCGTGCGTCGGGTGGGCGCGGAAATCATCGAACCCCAAGACTGGGAAAACATGGTCCGGTCGATGGAGGACGTAGTGCACCGCGGCAATCAAGGCTTCCGTGGCAACGGCACGGCCTGGGCCTACATTGGCCAGGATATTGACTATCGCATGGCGGGCAAGTCGGGTACCGCGCAGGTGGTAGAAATTCGTCAGGGGGAAGAATACGAGGAGGAACAGCTCTCGGAATTTGACCGCAAGCACGCCTGGTTTATCGCCTTTGCGCCAGTAGATAACCCAACCATCGCCCTGGCGGTGCTTGTTGAAAATGGCGGCGGCGGCAGCTCAGTGGCGGCGCCTGTGGCGCGCGCGGTAGTTGACGCCCACATGAGCCTGCAGCGTCAGCGCGGCTTGCCGGCCCGAAGCCTTGCCGCGGCCAGGCCATGAGAGATCAACAATGAATACCTCGGACTTTCAGCGTTCCTTGTCGCCCTATGATGCGGCGTCGTCGACGGCATCCCGATGGTACTTCCGGCTGCACATAGATCCGCTACTGGTGCTGCTCATCACCGTCGTGGTGGTGTTTGGTCTGGTGGTTCTGCGCAGCGCGGTGGACGGCAATGAAGCGCTCTTTGTCGCCCAGGTTCAGCGGTTAGGATTGGCCTATGTCGCCCTGATCGTTGCCGCACAGATCCCCCCGCAACTGTATTTGCGCTTCGCGCCGGTGTTTTACCTTGCGGGCCTGACGTTTTTGATCTTGGTGCTGTTCGCTGGCGTTACCGTTAAGGGCTCGCAGCGGTGGTTGGAGGTGCCCGGCCTGCTGCGATTTCAACCTTCGGAACTGATGAAGCTGGCGGTGCCCATGGCGATTGCCTGGTACCTGCAGCGCCGCGCCCTGCCGCCGTCTCTCAAGCATACGGGTATTTGTTTGCTGCTAGTCGCCCTGCCTGCCCTGTTAATTGGTCGTCAGCCAGATTTGGGTACCAGCATTTTGGTCTTTGGTGCCGGCTTTGCGGTGCTGCTGTTAGCGGGCTTGTCCTGGCGGTGGGTGATCGGTGCACTGATGGCCATGGCAGCAGCAGCGCCCCTGATTTGGCGCTTTGTTCTTGAAGGTTATCAGCGCCAGCGAATCCTGACGCTGTTCGACCCCCAAAGTGATCCCTTAGGTGCGGGCTGGAATATCATTCAATCCACTACGGCCATTGGCTCTGGCGGGTTGTTCGGCAAAGGCCTGTTCGAAGGCAGTCAAAGTTATCTGGATTTTCTGCCTGAGGCGCGAACGGACTTTATTGTCGCGGTTATCGGTGAGGAGCTGGGTTTTTCCGGCGTGCTATTTCTGCTCACCATGTACCTGCTGATTATTGCGCGCGGGCTCTGGCTGGCGGCCCAGGCCGGCAGCACCTTTGGGCGTTTGCTGGCTGGCGCTTTCGTACTCACGTTCTTCGTTTATCTGTTTGTTAACGTCGCCATGGTAAGCGGCCTGTTGCCGGTGGTGGGGGTGCCGCTGCCCCTGGTGAGCTATGGCGGCACCTCGGCCATTACCTTAATGGCCGGGTTTGGTGTCATCATGTCCGTGCGTACTCATAAGGCTTGGTAATTGTTATGACGGAACCCTCCTTGGCCCCTCGCAGCAGGCTGTTATCCACCGGGCATGGTCTCGCAGCGCTTGGCTTAGTAGTGCTTAGCGCTTTTTTCGCGCCGCTAACTGCAGCCCAGGACTCTTATCTCCAGCGCCAGCAAGTGCAGGCCTATATTGAAGAGCTGGTGACAGAGCACGGCTTTTCGCGCCAGGCCCTGCGTGAGGTTTTTGCTCAGGCCCGGAAGCAAGAGCGCATTCTCGAGTTAATGTCCCGGCCTGCCGAACGCCGTCTGGTATGGCACGAATACCGCAAAATCCTGGTGGATGAGCCCCGCATCAGTCAGGGCGTGGCATTCTGGCAGGAAAACCTAGCTGCCCTGGAACGAGCGGAGCAGGTGTACGGCGTTGCGCCGGAAGTCATCGTCGCCATCATTGGGGTGGAAACGCGCTACGGCAGGGTCACGGGAAAATTTGGCGTGGTGGACGCTCTGAGTACCTTGGCCTTCGACTATCCGCCTCGGGCAGCGTTTTTCCGCGGTCAGCTCACCGAACATTTACTGTTAGCTCGTGAGGAGGGCAAAAATCCTCTGAGCCTGAAAGGGTCCTATGCCGGCGCAATGGGTTACGGCCAGTTTATCCCGTCGAGTTATCGCAGCTATGCCGTGGACTTTGATGGCGACGGCGTGCGTGACATCTGGACCAATAAAACCGACGCCATAGGCAGCGTGGCAAATTACTTTGCGCGCCACGGCTGGAGTGGCCAGGGAGAGGTGGTCGAGGCGGTACGCCTGGCCGAGGAGCGCGCGGAGCTGGTGGCTATGGCGAACAGCGGCCTGCGTCCGACGGCAACCGTCGGCTACTGGCGGGAGCAAGGCATCGTGATTAACTCTGACCAGCCTGACGACCGCAAAGCGACTTTCATGCGCATGCAGCAGCCCGACGGTGCCGACTACTGGCTGGGCTACGAAGACTTTTATGTGATCACCCGCTACAACCACAGCCGCCTATATGCCATGGCGGTTCACGAGCTCAGCCAGCTCATTCTGGCTCGCCGCGGGAACCGCTAATGTCGATAGAGGCCAATGTCTTTTCCAAGCCGCGGGTCTGGCTGCTGCTGCTGGGATGGGGTTTGCTCATGGGTTGTACGGGTCTCGCCACCCAGCCGCCTTCGGGCACAGGGCCGGATCGAGCGCCGGCCCTCAGTCAAAGTCAGCTCCAGGCCTTGGCCCAAGCCCCGGATCCGGTGGTTACAGCGCTGGCAAAAAGTAAGACCGGCAACCCGGAGCAATATCAAGTGTGGGGTAAAACCTACCGGGTATCCGCCAGCGCTGAGGGCTATAAGGCCGAGGGAAATGCCTCCTGGTACGGAGCCAAATTTCACGGCCGCCGAACCTCCAGCGGCGAACCCTTTGATATGTACCAGCTCACTGCCGCCCACCGTTCTCTGCCTATTCCCGTGTTTGCTCGGGTCACGAATTTACACAACGGCCGCAGCACCGTGGTTAAAATCAACGACCGCGGCCCCTTCCACGATGACCGCATCATCGACCTGTCCTACGCCGCTGCGGTGAAGCTTGGGTTTGCTCACAACGGCACGGCTCCGGTAAGGGTTGAAACCCTCACTGAGCCAGAAAACAGGGTTGCCCCGGCCCCGGCTAAAGACTCTCGCTACTACCACGCCGGCAGCTTTGCCACCGCGGCAGAGGCCCAGGCCGCGCTGCAGCAGATGCTATTGCTGGAAGCGGTGTCCGGACAGGTGGTGGCTCTGGGCACCGGCGGTTATGCCTTGCGTTTTGGTCCGGTCAGCTCCTCGGCCAAGAGCGAGCGACTGCGAGCACTGCTGTTAACCTTGGATATTGGTTTGCCCAAGCTGGTGCTTGGGCGCTAGTATCTCCGCTTTCTACAGGCGCCGTTTTTTATGCTTCGAGTTGTTACTTCACTGACTGTGCTGATGTTTGGGTTTTGCCTGAGTGCTGCCACCTATGCCGTACCCACCTTACCGCCGCCACCCCTTCAAGCCACGTCCTATCTGCTGATCGACGCCACCACCCAAAAGGTACTGGCCGAGCGCAACGCCGAGGAGCGTAATGCCCCTGCTAGCCTGACCAAAATCATGACCGGTTACGTGGTGGAAGAGGAAATCCGGCGTGGTCGTCTTGGTGTCGACGAACCGGTGCAAATCAGTGTCAACGCCTGGCGCACCGGGGGCTCAAAGATGTTCATTCGTGAGGGCACGACAGTCCGCGTAGAGGACCTGCTCAAGGGCGTCATCATTCAATCCGGCAACGACGCCAGCGTAGCCCTGGCAGAGCATATTGCCGGCAACGAAGAGACCTTTGCGGATTTAATGAATCAGCAGGCCAAACAGCTTGGACTGAAAGATACCCAGTTCCGCAACGCTACCGGCCTGCCCGACGAAGGCCACTACAGCACCGCCAAAGACCTGGCCCTGCTGACTCGGGCGCTGATCCAAAATCACCCGCAGCAGTATCAGCTTTATGCGCAAAAGAGCTTTACGTTTAACGGCATCGAGCAGCCCAATCGCAACCGGCTGTTGTGGCGCGATCGTTCTGTAGACGGCGTAAAAACCGGCTTCACCAACGCCGCCGGGTACTGCTTGGTAGCCTCAGCCGAGCGTAACGGTATGCGCTTAATCAGCGTTGTGCTGGGCACCGATAGCGATGAGGCACGCATGCGCGAAAGCCAAAAGCTGCTGTCCTACGGGTTCCGCAACTACGAAACCAAAACCCTCTACACCCGGAGCCAAACCCTGCAGGAGCAGCCCATGTACTACGGCACGGTAGAAACCATGCCCCTGGGCGTTGCTGAAGACGTGGTGCTGACTTTTCCAAAGGGTTACTACAAAGACATTGAAGCCTCTATCACCGTGCCTGAGTTCTTTGAGGCACCGGTGCGCAAAGGTGACGTACTCGGCACCATCAACCTGAGCCTGGACGGCGAGAGCCTTTATTCCGGAGACGTTGTGGCCTTGGTATCGGTAGCAGAGGCCGGCGTATTCTCCCAGCTTGGGGATTACATCTACCTGCTGTTCAACCAGTCCGCTGCTGATGAGTAATGAGCCGGTCTTCGAGTTTCCCTGTCGTTACCCGATAAAAATTATTGTTGCCACGGGCAATGACCACACTGCCCAAGTGATTGAAATTGTGCGTCGGCACTCGCCGAAGGTGTCTCCGGACGACATCGGCAGCCGTCACAGTCGCGGCGAAAAATTTGTCTCCCTGCGCGTAAACTTGTGGGCTGAAAGTGAGGAGCATCTGCGAGCCCTGTACGATGAGCTGCTGGCCCACGATGCGGTTCGGCTCATTATTTAGGCCAATCCTGCCGCAGGCGGGCGGGCTCGTGCCTCAACAGCAGAACTCAGTGGGTAAGGTGTTATGACAGACCGGCCTTTTGCTCTCACCGACGTGCTGGTCAGGACGCTCGGGCAGACCCAGTATGAGACTGTCCTGGCGGCTATGCAGCAGTTCACCCGCCAGCGCGATGACGGCACGGCGGATGAAATCTGGCTGACGGAACACCTGCCGGTATACACCCAAGGTCAAGCCGGTAAGCCCGAGCATGTGCTGGCGCCTGCCGGTATTCCCGTCGTGCAGTCGGATCGGGGTGGTCAGGTGACCTACCACGGGCCGGGTCAGATCACCGGTTACTTACTGTTGAACCTGCGGCGTAAAAAAATGGGTGTCAGGGACCTTGTCTCAGGCATCGAAAGCGCCATTCAGCAGGTGCTGCGTCAGCACCAAATTAGCGGCCAGCTGCGACCCAAGGCCCCCGGGGTATACGTGGGCACGCAAAAAATAGCCCAGCTGGGACTGCGGGTGCGCAAGGGTTGCTGCTACCACGGTCTAAGCCTGAACGTGAACATGGACCTGGCGCCCTTCGACGGCATCAATCCCTGCGGTTTAACCGATATAACCACCACCCATATGGCCGCCTTTGGGGTAACGGATATGGAGGTTGTCACAGACCAGCTGCTGCAGGCCCTGGCCCAGCAGCTAGCGCTGACGCTGCCTAGCCGCAGGTTGGGCAGTTGGGATGCTTAGGCAGCGAAATCCGCTGCCACTCACCGTACTTACCGTCAAAAAACAGCACCGTGCCCACTAAGCCGACGCCACTGCCGGTGAGCGTTTTCACGGCCTCCAGCGCCTGCATGCTGCCAATGACGCCAACCAGTGGCGATATGACGCCGTTCTCAGCGCAGTTCAAGGCCGCATCGGTATCCAGCGCTGGGTAAAGGCATTGATAGCAGGGTGAGGTGGCAAGGTTCGGGTCAAAAACCGTTACCTGTCCCTCCCAGCGAATGGCTGCGCCACTGACCAGGGGCTTGCCGGCTTGCCAGCAGGCAGCGTTCAGGGCATAGCGGCTTTGCGCATTGTCGGTGGCGTCCAGCACAATGTCCGCCTCGGCAACCTGCCGGGACAGCTCCGGTTCCGCCAGCCGTTGTTCAACGGCGAACACCTGGGTTGCCCCATTGAGCGCCCGCACCGCGGCAGCGGCGGATGCCGCTTTGTTAGCCCCAAGATCCGCTTCAGCGTGGGCAACCTGTCGCTGCAGGTTCGATGAGTCCACCGCATCATCGTCCACAATGGTCAGTCTGCCGACGCCTGCCGCGGCCAAATAAAGAGCGATAGGGGAGCCAAGGCCCCCGGCGCCAATGAGCAAGACCTTGGCAGACAGCAGACGTTCCTGGCCGGCAACGTCCACTTCCGGCAGCATAATCTGGCGGCTATAGCGCAGTAGCTCTTGGTCATTCATCACGGGATTCTGCCTGATCCGCCGCCTGCCCCCAAGTCACCCGCTCGTTGCCGCCCAAATCCCGACAGGTGCCAACGCCGCGAAAACCCTGAGTCTCCAGCAGGTCCCTGACGGCCTCGCCCTGATCGAAGCCGTGCTCCAGCAGCAACCAGCCCCCGGGGTAAAGGTGGTCTGGGCTGTGTCGGGCAATGTGGCGTAAATCCGCCAGGCCCTGATCTTGGGATACCAACGCCATACTGGGTTCCGCGCCCAAGGCTGGTAAGTGAGGATCTTGGGGCGCGATGTAGGGAGGGTTACTGACGACAAGATGAAAGCGCTGGGTCAGGCCGTCGAACCAACGACCGTGATGTAGGGTCACGGGTATCCCGAGCTTGCGGCTATTAAGCTGAGCAACCTTCAGGCTTTCTTGACTCAGATCACTGGCGTGCAGATCCAGATCCCGGCGCTCTGAGCCCAGCGCCAGGGCAATGGCGCCACTGCCAGTGCCAAGATCAAGCACCGACAGTGGTTGCGGCCCGGCGGACGGACCGTCAGTCCCAGCCTGCATCTGGGCCAAACGCAGCAGGGCCTGTTCTACCAGGGTTTCGGTATCTGGCCGCGGCACCAAAACCCGTTCATCCACGGTTAAATTCAGCCCCCAAAACTCCTGCTCGCCACACAGATAGGCCAAGGGCACATGGTTATAAAGCCCCTCACTCCAGGGTGCGAGCTGGGACATTTCGGCCGCCGTCAATATCCGATCAGAGTGGCTCAGCAGGTAAGCTCGGGAACAATTCAGCACCTGGCACACCGCCACCTCAAGATCCAGGCGATTGAGTGTCGGATGAGAACCGAGCCAGTGCCGTATGGATTGTGCGTCCGCGGCCTTAGCCACAGGGTGCGCCTGGGTTAACCATCAGCCAGGTGCTGGAGCAGATCCGCCTGGTGCTCTCGCACCAAGGGCTCGACCACCGCGCCAAGGTCGCCCTCGATGACCTCGTCCAGCTTGTACAGGGTGAGATTGATGCGATGGTCCGTTACCCGGCCCTGAGGGAAGTTATAGGTGCGGATGCGCTCGGACCTATCACCGGAGCCCACCAGCTGTCGGCGATTGGCCGCCTGTTCGTCCTGCTGCTTGGTCTGAGCCGCATCCAGTAGCCGCGCTTTCAGCAGCGACATGGCCCGGGCGCGGTTTTTGTGCTGAGAGCGCTCGTCCTGACATTCCACCACGGTACCCGTGGGGATATGGGTCAGGCGAATGGCCGAGTCGGTTTTATTCACGTGCTGGCCGCCGGCACCGGAGGCTCGATAGGTGTCCTCGCGAATGTCTTTTTTCTCAATTTCAATTTCGCCAATCTCATCCACCTCGGGCATCACCGCCACGGTACAGGCCGACGTATGCACGCGCCCCTGAGATTCGGTTTCCGGCACCCGCTGCACCCGATGGGCTCCAGACTCGAACTTCAGCTGGCTATAAACATCCCGACCTTCAATGCGCGTGATGATTTCTTTGAAGCCGCCGTGTTCCCCCGGACGCTCGTTCATCACTTCCACGCGCCAGCCTTTACCCTCGGCGAATTTAGTGTACATGCGAAACAGGTCGCCAGAAAAAATTGCCGCCTCGTCGCCACCGGTGCCGGCGCGAATTTCCAGGAAAACGTTGGACTGATCGTTGGGGTCCTTGGGCAGCAGCAGGGTTTGCAGCTCTTCGGTAAGCTCTTCGAGTTGGCCTCTGCAGTCGGCAATATCTTGCTGGGCCAGTTCCCGCATGTCCGGGTCGTCCTCTTCCAGCAGCTGCTCGTTGTCCGCAATGTCCTGCTCCAGCTGAGCCGCTCGCTGATAGCAGCCCACCACAGGCTCGATTTCCGCATATTCTTTGGACAGCGCAGTGAAGCGTTCTCGATCCGACATCACTTCGGCATCGGACAGCAGCGCCGACACTTCTTCAAATCGGTCGCGCAGGCTTTCCAGCTTGGCCATCATGGAATCGGTCAATAACACTAGGATTGCTCGTCTCGATTGGCCTCATCCGCGGATGCCGCTGCTTCCAGACCGTAAAGCTGCTGGATGAAGTTCAGCCGGTCTGTGCGGCCATCGGCGCTGGCCTCCCGAATACCGGCGGTGGTGGGGTGAATGAGTTTGTTCGTCAGCGTAGCGGCCATCTGTTCCAGCACTTGGGCGGGATCCGCGCCATTGCCAATCGCCTTCAGGCCGCGTTCCACTTCACCGTCACGAATTTGCATGGCCTGCTGCCGAAATCCCTGCAGCAGCCCGTTGCCCTGAGCGATGCGCCGCTCCCGGCGGTATTCCTCGGCCCCTTGATCCACAAGAGATTCAGCGCCGCTGGCGGCCACTAGCCGCTTAGTTTTGTTGACCTCCACAATCGCCGTCAGGTCGTCAATGGTGTACAGATAAACGTCTGGCAGGTCACCAACCCCGGCCTCGATGTCTCGGGGCACCGCGATGTCCAGCATGAACATGGGCCGGCGTTTGCGCTGGCGGATCGCTTGCTCCACCGTACCCTTGCCCAGCACCGGCAGAGTGCTGCCCGTGGAGGCAATGACCATATCAAAGTCCGCTAAAACCTCGGCCACGTCGGATAGCTGAATGGCCTTGGCGTCCAGCTTGGCGGCCAGGGTAGTTGCGTTGGCCAGGGTGCGGTTGGCAATGGTCAGATCCGTGACGCCTTTGCCGCGCAGGTGTTCACCCACCAGTGCCACGGTTTCGCCAGCGCCCAGCAGCAACGCGCGCTTGCTGGGTAAGTCGCTGAAAAGCTGGGCCGCCAGGGACACTGCGGCGTAGGCCACAGAGATCGGATTGCGGCCAATATCCGTCTGGGTTCGGATGGTTTTAGCCGTTTGCAGGGTCAAGCGCGACAGCAGATTCAGTTCAGGCCCGCTGGTGCCCTGGGCTCTGGCCAGCTCAAAGGCGGATTTAATTTGCCCCATGATCTGCGGTTCCCCGAGCATTTGGGAGTCCAGGCCAGCGGCCACGCGCATGGAGTGTTTGGCGGCGTCGCCGTCCCAGAATTGATAGCTGGCGCCCTGCAGGTCTGCAACGGCAATGTCCCGGCGCTCGGACAGCCAGCTGCCCAGATCGTTGGCGCAATCGTTACTGGCGGCACAATACAGTTCCGTGCGGTTACAGGTAGAGACAATGGCTACTTCGCTGATTTGCGGCAGGTCCTGGGTCAGGTCACGCAGGGCTGTGCCCAGAGTTTCCTCCGGGAATGCCACCCGTTCCCTCAACTCCAGAGGGGCCGTGCGATAGTTAAGGCCGTATGCCAATATGCTCATGAACAGCGTTGCGACAGAAATTTAAAGACACGAATGATAACAGAAGTCACCTAGGCGAAGCAGATGAACGTTACCGGCAAAACTCGACATGTGGTCGTCTAACTCGCGCCTTGTACCGAGCCCTTACCGGCGTGCCGGCACCGCTGTGCAGGGCCCTGGGTTCTGGCGACGTTGGCTCCCCCTGGGGCTCCTGGCGCTGGCAGGGGCTGGCTGCGTATCCCAGCCAAGCGTCTTGCTCACACCCTATGTGGTCAGCGGCAAAGCGGTTGTGCAATCTGCCCAGGGCGACCAACGCCTTAACTTTCGCTGGCGGCAAACTCAGGATGAGTACCAGATTACCGTGTGGGGTGCGTTAGGGGTGGGACGCCTGCAGCTTGCGGGTACCCAGCAGTCTCTGCTGGCTACATCGGGTCGTGACAGCGTCTCCGGGCCAGCCCGGGCCATGATGGTTCAGCATCTAGGCTGGTCGGTGCCCTTGGAAGCCATGGGGTCATGGCTCTTGGGCGAACCGGCAACCAGTCTGCCCCAAGGCCAGATCCGCACCGACGATCAAGGCCGTATAACGCAACTGCAGCAGGCTGGCTGGCAAGTGGAATTTTCCCGCTTCGAACTCCTCGACGGAGTATGGCGGCCCCGGCGTCTGGACATCACCGCTGCGCAGATGACCATGGGGATGGTGCTGTCTTTCCCCAGGCCGGTAATGGGGCGCTAAACAGGCGCAGCAATCCACCGGCTGCGGCAACGGCTGCTCTCGCTTGCATTGTTGCGAGCCGAAAGAAGTTTGACACTGCATGGTCCGATCAGGACAATAGCGCGCTCGAAAATCGTCACCCTCAGAGTAATGTCAGAAGGCCCGGCAGGTGCAGTCACCAACGGAGAACCACTGGCGAAGCTTGTTAAACAGCGCCCAGTAGCGGAGACAGATTTAGCTTCCAGTCAGATGGGGTGTCGCCAAGCGGTAAGGCACCGGGTTTTGATCCCGGCATGCGCAGGTTCGAATCCTGCCACCCCAGCCACTTTCGGATGCGCGTTGATCATATTGGCCAGCGGTTTGGCCAAACATAGAGGTTCCCTTGGGACATGGACATTCTGCCAAACGACTTTGGGGGACTTAAATGGCTAATTTAATGCTGTTTTCTGGCGATGCGAATCCAGCCCTTGCCAAGCGCGTAGCCGATCAACTCCACCTGGAACTTGGCAATATGGATGTGGGCCGCTTCAGTGACGGCGAAGTCACCGTTGAAGTCCACGAAAACGTCCGGGGCAAAGACGTATTCCTGATGCAGTCCACCTGCGCACCCACCAACGACAACCTGATGGAGCTGTTGATCATGGCCGACGCCATGCATCGAGCCTCAGCCCAACGGGTCACAGCGGTCGTGCCTTACTACGGCTACGCCAGACAAGATCGTCGTCCTCGCTCTGCCCGGGTGGCCATCAGCGCTAAGGTCGTCGCCGACATGATTAGCACCGTGGGTATCGACCGAATTCTCACGGTTGATCTGCACGCCGACCAGATTCAGGGTTTCTTTAACATCCCCGTGGACAACATTTACGGCTCACCGGTGCTGGTCGATCACATCTTGGCCCAGCGCTACGAAAACCCCATCGTGGTGTCACCGGATGTCGGCGGCGTGGTGCGAGCCAGGGCGATTGCCAAGCAGATAGACGACTTGGATTTGGCCATCATCGACAAGCGCCGGCCCCAAGCGAACGTGACCAAGGTAATGAACGTGATCGGTGACGTGAAAGGCAAGACCTGCATCATGGTAGACGACATCGTCGACACTGCAGGTACCCTGTGCACGGCAGCCGAGGCATTAAAGGAAGAAGGCGCTCAGGCCGTGGTGTGCTATATCACCCACCCGGTATTTTCCGGTCCGGCCATTGAGCGCATCAGCAGCTCACACATTGATCGCATGGTGGTGACGGACACGATCCCGCTGTCTGATGCAGCCAAAGCCTGCGAAAAAATTCACCAGCTCAGTCTGGACCGCTTACTGGCCGAATCCATTCGGCGGGTCAGCAATGAAGAATCCATCAGCGCGATGTTTCGCTAGAAACACCGAGCTGTCGGGTAGGAAGTCTTTGGGTTGGTCGCAAGCCCAAAGAATGGTTAAACATTTTGGAGACACAACATGTCAGACACAATTGAACTGACTGCACAGATCCGAACGACGGTAGGGAAGGGTGCGAGCCGCCGCCTACGACGTTTGGAAGATAAGGTTCCGGCTATCATTTATGGTGGCCAGGCCGATGCACAAATGCTGACGCTGTCAGCAAACGAACTGTCCAAGGCTATGCAGCTCGAGGCCTTTTACTCACAGATTTTGAACGTCAATGTTGACGGCAAAACCGAGCAGGCCGTGGTTCGGGACCTGCAGCGTAATCCGGCCAACGAACGGGTCCAGCACGTGGATTTTCAGCGCGTCAGCGCAGACCGGGAAATCAACGTTAACGTGCCCCTGCACTTCATTAACGAAGAAAGCTGTGTGGGCGTGAAGATGCAGGGCGGCACACTGACCCGCACCCTTACCGAAGTCGAAATCTCCTGCCTGCCAGCGAATTTGCCCGAGTTCATCGAGGTAGACATGGCGGAAGTTGAGACGGGCACTTCAGTGCACCTGAGCGATTTGGTCATCGGCGAAGGCGTCACCATCGTGGCCCTGACCTTGGGCGCTGATCGGGACATTCCGGTAGCCAGCGTAACCGCCAAGCGTGGCGGTGGTGCAGCCGCAGAAAGCGAAGACGAAGCACCGGCTGCAGACGCTCCCGCAGATGACGCTGCTGGAGAAGAAGCCGAGAGCGAGTAACGCCCTGGGCCTGTCCCGTGCGATCATGTGTCCCTTGTTCTTCCAGCGAATGCTCAAGGGGCGCCTGTGACCACCGCACTGAAACTCATCGCTGGCCTGGGCAACCCGGGTCAGCAATACGCCAAGACCCGGCATAACGTCGGCGCGGACTGGGTTCGAGCCCTGGCTCAGCAGTATCAAATCCCCCTGGTCCTGGAGAGCAAGTTCAAGGCGGAAATCGGCCGGGGCACGATTTGTGGCCAGGACTTACGGCTGATGGTGCCCACAACCTTTATGAACAACAGCGGTGACGCCATTGGCGCCGTGGCCCACTTTTATAAGATCCAGCCAGAGCAAATTCTTATTGCCCACGACGAAGTCGCCTTTGACCCGGGTCAGGTGCGATTGAAATCCGGCGGCGGAGAAAATGGTCACAACGGCCTGAAAAGCGTGCGCGCGCGGCTGGGCAATCAAGATAGGTACAATCGTCTGCGAATTGGCGTTGGGCACCCGGGGAACAAGAATCTGGTGAACGCCTATCTTACCCAGCAAACCCCGCCGGCGGCTGAGCGTGAAGCGGTCATCGCCGCAGCAGACCTGCCCGCAAGTATTCTTGGCGATGTGTTAGCTGGTCGCTGGCAGAGCGCTATGACCGCCCTGCATACTGGCGATACACCAAAACAGTCAGAGTCATCCACGGCTGCCGCCCCGGAAACTCAAGCAAAATCACCCAGCGGCTCAGGAGAACACCATGGGATTTAACTGCGGAATTGTGGGTCTGCCCAATGTCGGGAAGTCCACCTTGTTCAATGCCTTAACCCAGGCAGGCATTGATGCCGAGAATTTCCCCTTTTGTACCATCGACCCGAACACCGGCGTCGTGCCTGTGCCGGACCCCCGCCTGAATCAGCTCAGCGATATCGTTAGCCCGCAAAAAGTGATCCCCGCAACCATGGAGTTTGTGGACATCGCTGGTTTGGTCGCCGGGGCATCCAAGGGCGAGGGCTTGGGTAATCAGTTTTTGGCGCATATCCGCGAGACCCACGCCATTGCCCACGTTGTTCGCTGCTTTGAAGACGACAACGTGATTCATGTGTCCAACAAGGTCTCGCCCGCTGACGACATTGAAATCATCAACACCGAGCTGGCGCTAGCGGACTTAGAGTCCCTGCAAAAAGGCATTGACCGCTATAGCCGCGTAGCCAACGCCGGTGACAAAGACGCCAAAGCCAAAGTCGCGCTGCTAGAGCGAGTCGCCCAGGCGCTGGAAGCCGGGGATCCAGTGCGCTCTATCGACTTCAGCGTTGAAGAAAAACGCTCGCTCCACGAATTCCACTTCATAACCGCCAAGCCAGTGCTGTACATCGCCAACGTTGCTGAGGACGGCCTTCACAACAACCCGCTGGTGGATGTGGTCAGCGAGATAGCCGCCGCCGAAGGAGCGGAAGTCGTGGTGGTGAGCAACAAGATAGAGTCCGAGCTGGCCGAGTTGGACGACGAAGAGCGCAACGAGTTCTTAGGCGAGTTGAACCTGACCGAGCCAGGGCTGCATCGGGTAATTCGTGCAGGCTACAAGCTGCTGGGCCTGCAGCAATACTTTACCGCCGGACCTAAGGAAGTGCGGTCCTGGACCATACCTGTCGGTGCCAAGGCGCCGCAGGCTGCAGGCGTTATCCACACAGATTTTGAAAAAGGCTTTATCCGCGCGGAAGTTATAGGCTTCGACGACTACGTCACCCTGGGTGGCGAAGCCGGCGCCAAGGATGCAGGCCGCTGGCGGCTGGAAGGCAAAGAGTACGAACTGCAGGACGGCGATGTGGTGCATTTCCGGTTTAATGTCTGAGTAGGCAAGCAGCCGGCTGTGGGCAGAGCGTTGCTGGCCGCTCAAGATTAAGCTCAACATCAGTAGTGATAGCGAAGCTGGGCAATCAGCACGGAACCGTCTTGAACTTTGTAGACGATGCGGTGCTCATCGTTTATCCGCCTGGACCAATATCCTGAGAGGGCGTGCTTTAATGGTTCCGGCTTGCCGGTGCCTGCAAATGGTGCCCGAATGATCTCCTTTGTGAGCGCGTTGATCCGCCGAAGAATTTTCTTGTCGGTTTGCTGCCAATATAAGTAGTCTTCCCATGTCTTCTCGGCAAAGACCAGCTTCACTCAACCAGTTCCCTTACAGCTCCTCCGCCTGCTTCCAGCTCGGCGATGGATTCAATCAATCTGCGCGTGTTTTTTGGGCTTCTGAGAAGGTAGGCGGTTTCTTCAAGTGCCTGGTAATCCTCCATAGACATCATCACTACAGTGCCTTCCCCTTTGCGAGTTATCGCAATCGGCGCGTGATCTTCGCAAACTTGGCCCATGGTCTTGGCAAGGCTGCCTCGGGCTGCGGTATAGCTGATGCTTTTCATGACATAAACCTGTACATGTACAAAAAAATGTCAGAAAAATAACAGCTTAATGACAGGAGGGCAAGTGGTCGCCTGCTCGGTTACTTCCTGTGATTGGGTGAATGACGCGGCCGCAAGCCAGCTCGGGGAAAGTCCTCAGCCACCATGGGCTATCGACCTTTCAGCCCATTGCCTTCGTGAACGGCCAGCCATAAAAAAAGGCGCGCCGGTGAAACCGGAGCGCCTTTTTTCTCTGCCCAGTTTCCTAGGCGGCGGTGTTAGCTCGCTTCTTTGCGCTCTTTCACCTCTTGAATCACCTGATCCGCCACATTGGTCGGGCACGGTGCATAGTGGGAGAACTCCATGGAAAACTGGCCGCGGCCAGAAGTCATGGTGCGCAGATCGCCGATGTAGCCAAACATCTCTGCCAGTGCAACGTCAGCCTTCACTCGCACGCCGGTGAGTCCTGCTTCTTGGGACTTAATCATGCCGCGTCGACGGTTCAGGTCACCGATTACGTCACCGACGTGATCGTCCGGCGTAAAGACATCAACCTTCATTACCGGCTCCAGCAGCTGAGGCTTGGCCTTAGGCACTGACTGTCGGTAAGCCGCCTTGGCAGCCAGTTCGTAGGCGATAGCCGAGGAGTCCACGGCGTGGAAGCCGCCATCGGTAAGGGTCACCTTCACGTCCAGCAGCGGGAAGCCGGCCAACGTGCCTTCGTCCATGCTGACGCCGAAGGCTTTTTCTACTGCAGGCCAAAATTCCCGGGGTACGTTGCCGCCGGTAACCGTGGATTCAAACTCGTAGCCACTGCCAACCTCACCGGGCTCAATGACGTAGTCGATCTTCGCGAACTGACCCGAACCACCGGTTTGCTTCTTGTGGGTGTAGGTGTCCTCAATACGCTGAGTAATGGTTTCGCGGTAAGCGACCTGAGGCTTGCCCACATCAACGTCGATGCCGTGGGTGCGCTTCAAGATGTCCACTTTGATGTCCAGATGCAGCTCGCCCATGCCTTTCATGATGGTCTCGCCGGACTCTTCATCCGTTTCTACATAGAAAGAGGGGTCTTCCTGAATCATCTTGGAAAGCGCAATGCCCATTTTCTCAGCGCCGGCTTTATCCCGAGGCGAGATGGCCACAGAGATCACTGGGTCTGGGAATACCATGGGTTCCAGGGTGGCGGGCTTGTTCTGATCGCACAGGGTGTGGCCGGTTTGGGTATTTTTCATGCCCAGCAGCGCCACAATGTCACCAGCCTGGGCTACTTCCAGCTCTTCACGAGAGTCAGCGTGCATTTCCACAATGCGCCCAATGCGTTCGGTTTTGCCGGTGAACGTGTTCAGTACTGTGTCACCCTTGTTCAAGGTGCCCGAGTAAATCCGGGTAAAGGTCAGGGCGCCGTAGCGGTCGTCCATAATTTTGAATGCCAGCGCGCGCAGCGGGCCGCTGGGGTCAACGGTGGCCACTTCGCCGGTCTCGTTGCCTTCCAGGTCAACTTCAGGCTGCGGATCAACTTCCGTCGGGTTGGGCAGGTAGTCGACCACGGCGTTCAGCACGTTCTGCACGCCTTTGTTTTTGAACGCCGAACCACAGAAGGTTGGGAAAAAGTCCAGCGCAATGGTGCCCTTGCGAATGCACTTCTTAAGATCCTCAACGGACGGTTCGTTGCCCTCCAAGTAGGCTTCCATCAGATCGTCGTCTTGCTCCAGAGCGGTCTCCACCATTTTTTCCCGGTACTCGGCGGCCTGCTCGGCCAAATCCGCGGGTACCTCGGAAATGGTGTAGGAATCCGGGTTGTTAGAGTCGTCCCACACCCAGGCTTCCATGTTCAACAGATCAACAACGCCAACAAAATCGTCTTCTTCGCCAATCGGCAGAGTCATGACCAGCGGGTTTGCACCCAGGACTTTTTCAACCTGCTCGACCACGCGGTAAAAGTTGGCCCCCAAGCGATCCAGCTTGTTGACAAAAATCAAACGCGCCACTTCGGATTCGTTGGCATAGCGCCAGTTGGTTTCCGACTGCGGCTCAACGCCGCCAGAGCCACAGAAAACGCCAACGCCGCCGTCCAGAACTTTCAGTGACCGGTAAACTTCAATGGTGAAGTCCACGTGTCCCGGGGTGTCGATGATGTTCAGACGGTGATCGGCCCACATGCAGCTGGTGGCAGCAGATTGAATGGTGATACCGCGTTCCTGCTCCTGCTCCATGAAATCGGTAGTGGCCGCGCCGTCGTGGACCTCACCGATTTTGTGAATTTTACCCGTCAGCTTAAGAATGCGTTCCGTTGTGGTCGTTTTGCCCGCATCCACGTGGGCAAAAATGCCGATATTTCGATAGCGTGTCAGGTCTTTCATCAGTTCTCTCTATCAGTGTTGTTCGTTCAGTCGGAATGCCAAAATTTCGGCTATTCCTCAAGGGCGTTTGCTGTGTAACCCATTGAAAAATAAAGAAAAAAATATTTGGCTGGAATAGCGAGGGCGCAGCATACCACCGAATCTTAGAAAGCTCACGCGAATTGTCGCACCGGCTCTTAGCCCTACAGCGTCAGATCCGCGTAAACCGGCGCATGATCCGAGGCCGTAAGTTCGTCTATTTTGCGGCGATACTCGCGGTCAATCACCACCTCTTCGGTAAGGTCTAATAACCCCGCCGTCGCCAAAATGAAGTCGATGCGCAGCCCGTGTTTGCGGTGGAAGGCCCCGCCTCGGTAATCCCACCAGGAAAATTCCTGGGCGTCGGGATAGCGGTGCCGAAACAAGTCCGTCAAGCCAGTGTCCATTAGCGCCTGCAGTTTGCCGCGCTCCTCCTTGGTGTAGAAGATAGAGCCCTCGCCGGCCTCACCGCGCCAGCCGTCGATGGCCTCGGGCACAATATTGAAATCGCCGCAGATAATACGCCGTTCCGGGCCAGCGTCAGCGGCCTGCCACTGGGCGGTAAGGTCGTCGTACCAGGCCAGCTTGCCAGCAAAGTCCGCATGCTCCAGGTTTTTACCGTTTGGGCAGTAAACCGTGGTGAAAGCCAGCTTATCGTCTACGTTGACGGTAATTTGTCGGGACCCGAAGTGTTCCTGATTTGGCACCCCGGTATGCGTCAGCGTAGTAGGCAGCTTGCTGAGTACGGCAACCCCGTTCCAGCTTTTCTGGCCGTGCACCAAGGCCTGATAACCCAGGTCGGCAAAGTGGTCGTGGGGGAACAAATCGTCCGGAGTTTTTAGCTCCTGCAGGCCCACAACGTCGGGCTGACGGTCTTCCAGCCACCGGGTGATGTATTCCAGACGAGCCCGCAAGCCATTCACGTTCCAGGTGGCGATCCGCATACCCAAGCCTCACTGCAAAAGCGCCATGATAGCTTGGCTCGGCACAAACGACACGAGCTTCCTAGGGCAGCGTGACCAGCAGTCCCAATGAGGCGGTGATGCCAGCGGCCCGGTACCCTAACACCTGCTGATATTCCTTGTTCAGCAAATTCTGTCCCCGGGCAAACAGCGTGGTGTCCTTGCCAAGGGCAAAGCTGATGCCAGCGTTGAGTAGCGTGACGGAACCCAGCCGCACCCGGGTTTGCGGCGTGGCAAAGATGAATTCGCTGTCCAGCATACTGCCGTGATGAATCACCGACAGGCTGGCCTTGCCGCGACGGTCAGCAAAGCTCAGGTGCGCATTAACGGAACCGCTGCGGCCGGGTCGCCTGATTTCGGTTAAGCCGCCGTCGTCCTCGCTCTGCAGCCAGGTGAAGTTGGCGTCCACCAACAAGGTTCGCGTCAGCTTGGCATCCAGGCTCAGCTCCCAGCCCGCCCGGCGGCTGCTGCCGGCTACGTTTTCCGGTGTGGCTAGAAAGAGGGGCGGGGTGTAGACCGTGGTCACCTCATTTTCCAGCCGTGAGCGAAAATAGGTTAAATCCAACCGGCATTGGTTCAGGCAGGCAGTAGCACTAAGGCCAAGGTCCCAGCCTTTGGACTGTTCCGGTTTTAGGTTCGCGTTGCCCTGGAAGCTTTCGGGGATAAAACCAAACAGTTCAAAAAACGTTGGGTTGGCGGACCCCTCGCCCCAGCTGCCGTGCAGGCGCAGCTGCCGGCTCAGTTGTTGGCTAAGGGTCAAGCGCCAGGTGGACAAATTGGCAAATCGCTGGTTGTTGTCGTGACGCCAGCTCACCGACAGCGCTTGCCGCTCCCCCCGTAGCAGATACTCGATGAATTGACTGCGCTGGTGATCCTTGGCCCGGTGATTGGCTTGGGGCGTGTCGGCGCTCACGTTGCGAAAGCGCCGCGCCTCGTACTGCAGGCCCAGGGACAGGTCGTGGGTCAGCCCGCCAGCAGCGTAACGGCGCGAAGCTGCCCAATCCGCTTTGTCCAGGGTGCCTTCAAGACCACTGCTGTCCAGCCCATCCACCCGAAAGCGCGTGCGGCTGTGGTTACGGCTCAGCGTTAGATCGTGTTGCCATTGGCCAGTGTTCAGCTTGGCTCGCACCGCCGCCAGCTGTTGCCGAGCGATGTTGCGCTCGTCGCCATCGATGACTAAACCCTGGGTTGGCGTGGCCGGGAAGTCGAAGTCCTGAGGATCACCGTCCGCGTCGCTGTGGGTTTGGCGCAAGGACCAGCCCAGCTGCTGACCATTTTGCCACTCCACCGCGCTGTTGAGATGCCAGGAGCGGTTTCGATAGCCGTCTTTCTCGTCTCCGAAATATGACGCATTGGTGCCGTCGGTAATGGCTCGGGTAACGCCAAACTCACCGTGCCAAACCGCATCCTGCCGCAGCGTCTTGTGCCAGCCACCGCTCAAAGACCCCTGATGGAAACCCCGATGCCCGGATTCCAGCCCAAGGCGAAGCCGCTGTTGCTGGCATTCTTGTTGTGGGTTTTGCGTTAGCTCCAGAGTGTGGATGGCAATGACGCCGCCAATGGTTTCGGCGCCGTAACGGGCGCTTTGAGGCCCCCGCAGCACTTCAATGCGTTTCATGTCCGTGGCGGCCAGCTGCGACAAATTGAAGGTGGCGCCATTGGCCGGATCGTTGGCCTCCACGCCGTCAATCAGTACCAGCGTATGATTACTCTCGGAGCCCCGCAGCCGAATTTCCGTCAACCCCCCGAAAGGTCCCGACTGGGAAACGTTGAGGCTGGGCAGAGTGCGGAATAACCCGGCCGGATCGAACACCGCCCGATCCGAGAATTGCTCGGTGTCCAGCACGGTAACCGTGCTGCCCACCAAGTGCTGCGGAGTCGGCGTGCGGTTAGCCACAACCACCACCTCATCCATCCAGGGGTTGGCAGCAGCGTCTTGGGCATGGGTCAGAGCAGCCCCGAGCATCCCAAACAGACCAGTGAGCAGTTTCAGTTGACGGCAGCGACGGTGGTGCATGATTTGTTTTTGCGGTGGCGAGGGCACATAGTCAAAGAAGAAGCGCCCCAGGTCTAATCTTTCGGCTCAAGCAGGACATGAACTTTTCACAGCCACCGGCGTTACACTGTGGGCCAGCGTCCACAGCACTCATTCATAACCGACGATAAGGGTCAGCCTTGCAAAGAACGGGACTCGATCATGCCGCCCAGAGGCAGCGACCTTGAATCTCCAGCGCGCGTTACTGTTTGATGGTGCCCAAGGCAGCTGGATGATCTACGCCGACCCGGTGGAGGTGTTATCCACCACGGACCCGGCGCAGGTGCTACAGGTAATGGCCCTAGTCGAACAACGAGTCGAGAACGAGAATCTAACCGCCGTTGGCTTCGTCACCTACGAGGCCGCATCGGGCTTTGACCCTGCTCTGGATACCCACCCAGCCGCCGAATTACCCTTGGTCTGCTTCGCTCTGTTTCACAGCGGCCAGGTCGTGGCAGCACCCCAAGCCAGCGCAGCTGAGCTGGGTCAGCTCTGGCGCTGCACCGAGTCCGCCGCCAGTTATCGGCAGGCCATCGAACGCATACGCGAGCTCATTGCTGCCGGTAGCGTGTATCAAATCAATCACACCACGCGATTGCAGGGCATTGTCAGCGACAGTGATGAGCTGTTTGCGGCGGTGGCCGAGGGCGCGCCTCACGGAGCCTATTTGCAGGGCGACAGTCACACGATTGTTTCAGCATCCCCCGAGTGTTTTTTCTCCTTGGACGGTGAGCGCATCTACTCCCAGCCCATGAAGGGCACCGTGGCCCGGGAAGGCAACCTAGAAAAAGATCAGGCTCAAGCCGACTGGTTAGTTAACTCAGCAAAGAATCGCGCCGAAAATCTGATGATTACTGACATGGTGCGCAACGACCTGGGGCGAATCGCCCGGCCCGGATCCGTTGCGGTCAGCCAGCTGTTTGCGCTGGAGCAGTACCCCACCGTGTGGCAGCTAACCTCGCGGATCGAGGCGCAGACCTGCGCCAGCGTCAGCGAGATTTTCCAGCAGCTATTCCCCGCCGCCTCGATCACTGGAGCTCCCAAACGAGCGGCCATGGCACATATCCAGCAGCTTGAAAACACCCCGCGAGAAATTTACACCGGTGCCATCGGTTACATCGCCCCAAACCGGCGAGCCCACTTCAATATCGCCATACGCACCGCTTGGATAAATAATGTCACCGGCGTAGCCCGCTACGGTGCCGGTGGCGGGGTAGTTTGGGATTCGAAGCCCCAGGAAGAACACGAAGAGCTGCTCAGCAAAACCCGGATCTTGCAGCAGGTGGTCGCCGCCGAAGACTTCGAGCTATTTGAAACCCTGGCTTGGAATCCCCGGCAGGGGCCAAAGCATCTGCCACAGCACCTGGCGCGGATGGCCAGCAGTGCCCGGCAATTTGGGATTCCCGTAGGTTCGGACTCAACGCTGATGGCAAAAGCTCAAGAAGCCATCCAGTGCGCTGCCGCAGCTCTGGCGTCCGCTCCGGATCAGCGCTATCGCCTGCGTATCACTATGGACGTCACCGGCCAGTGCCGGGCCCAGCTCACCCCAGCGCCCACCGCCAGCGACGTCCCCCAGGTGGTGGCTTTGGCAGCCCAGCCGGTGCACGCCCAGGACCCAACGCTAAACCATAAAACCAACCAGCGGCAGGTATACGTGCAGGCTCGGGCCCAAGTGCAAAGCGATCACGGCGAGCAGGTAGAACCGCTGCTGATGAACCAGCGCAACGAAGTCACCGAAACCGACATCGCAAATCTTGTTTACTTCCTTGAGGGCCAGCAATACACGCCCCCAGCAACCAGCGGACTGTTGCCCGGCATACTGCGCCAGCGCCTTTTGGACGAAGGTCAAATCCGCGAGCGAGTGCTGCTGGCAGAAGAGCTAAGCGAGGTAGACGAGCTGTATTTAATCAACGATCTGCGCGGCTGGCGTAAAGCCAAGCTGCTTCGTTAAAGGCGAGTATGGCGGGTAAGGCTCAGGCAAATTACCGGCAACGCGGATTGACAAGGCTGAGGGTGATCAGGACAATTCGCGTCCTTCGGCAATCGTCGACACCGTGGCTACGTAGCTCAGCTGGTTAGAGCACAGCATTCATAATGCTGGGGTCGGTGGTTCAAGTCCACCCGTAGCTACCATATCTACCGCCGCCTCAACGCCCAGCGCTATTTAACGCAAAAAAGCGCAAAATCCTTGGATGGCGGAACAACCAACAGGCATGCAAACATTGCGGGATCACCACCCGTTAGTGATCGAAGGTATGGGTGGATACGACCCCAGAGACCCGTCGTGGGTTGCCGGGGTAATTCTCGAGCAGCTCAAGACTCGCTGGGCCATCGACCCACCCGACAAACCGCTGCTGCTTGTAACCCAAGGCGACCCCTACGAAGAAAAGGGGATATCCGCCATCACAAGGTTTGTTGCGGATGCCCTCGGCGTCCAGCGAGCGCTGATCTTTCTCGATCCGCACATTGCCGACTATCACGCGCCCAACGCCGATCGGTACAAAGTGATCTGCGAGATTCCGTACTCTGCCCTAACCCGTAGCCTGCAGGCAGAGCAGCCCAAAGCATTGACTGAGATCACCCGAGGTATTGATACGCACTTGCGCAACAAAAACGCCAGACGTCAGAGCGAAGGCAAGAACGCGTTACGGGATTACTACCGCGACTTTGCGCTGCTGCAAGAAGTCACCAAGATCGCCTGCAAGCAAATCAGTGGTTCGATCACGGTGGCGCATACCAGCGGTGAGTTAGCTGACTATTCGGTGTCGAGTTTTTATCGCGTGGGCTTGGAATTAGGCCTAATTGATGAAAAAGACATGGTGCCGTTTCCCACAGGCTGAGGTTCTCTGTAGGTCGGGTTTTACCCCGACACCTCCTTCTTTGTAGGTCGGGTTTCAACCCGACGTTCTCTCTGTCGGGCTAAAGCCCGACCTACAGGGAATAACGCACGTAGGTCGGGTTTCAACCCGACGCTCTCTCTCTGTCGGGCTAAAGCCCGACCTACTAGCCCGACCTACAGGGAATAACGTACGTAGGTCGGGTTTCAACCCGACGTTCTCTCTCTGTCGGGCTAAAGCCCGACCTACGAGCCCGACCTACGAGCCCGACC